>JAISZG010000041.1 GCA_031269355.1 Oscillospiraceae bacterium
TCGAAAGTTACGGCGAAAATTTTGTTATAGCACAGCACGAACAAAGTGAGCACGACTATCGCCAGCACTATGCTCAGCGTTACGTCGTCCTTGCTCATCGCGAGTATACTTCCAAACATATAATTGCATACGTCCGTGTTCATGCCCGTCGTCATAGATATAACAACCACGCCGACCGCTAGCGAGCTTGTGGATATGAGCGCGATAGCGGCGTCTCCCTTTATTTTGCTGTTCTCACTAATTCGAAGCAGCAGGAACGCCGCCAGCACTACGACAGGTATCGAGACGGTGAGCGGCGCGGCGTTCATCGCGGTCGCGACCGCAAGCGCGCCAAATCCCACGTGAGACAGTCCGTCGCCTATCATCGAGTAGCGCTTCAGCACAAGGCTTACGCCGAGCAGCGCCGCGCATAAAGATACTAGCAAACCCACGACGACCGCGCGGATAAGGAACGTATAGGTGAACATCTCCGTAAGCACTTTAACCATCCCGTTCACTCCCTATAAAGCCCGCGCCTATGCGCGACGCCTTGTATTCGTCGGCAGTGCCAAAGAACACCTGCTTTGATTTCAGATGCAATATATGGCTTGCGTGTTTAATCGCGCTTGATATATCGTGCGAAACCATGATAATAGTTATATCAAGCTCTTTGTTTATTTTGTCTATCAATCGATACAATTCCTGCGTGACCAACGGATCCAGCCCCGCGACCGGCTCATCCAGAAGCAGCATCTTTTTCGTCGCGCATAGAGCGCGAGCCAGCAACACCCGCTGCTGCTGGCCGCCTGACAGTTCGCGATAGCAGCGGTTTCTCAGGTTCCCGATTTCAAGCCGCTCGATATTTTCCTCCGCTGCCGCTCTGTCCGCTTTTTCATAAAATGGCCTTATTCCACGCTGCCCCAGCCTGCCAGAAAGAATTACCTCGTACACGCTTGCCGGAAAATCCTTTTGCGCGGCGGACTGCTGCGGCAAGTATCCGATCTCGTTTGCGTTAAGTTCGTCGCCTATCAGCACGCTTCCCGCGACCGGCGCTTTTAATCGAAGCAACCCTTTGATTAGCGTGCTTTTGCCGGATCCATTTTCACCCACGATGCACAGATAGTCGCCACGCCATACCTCGAAATTCAAATCGCTTACGGCGATATAACCTTCATATGCGAAGGCGGCGTCGCGGCAAGTGATCAACGCCGCGCTTGCCATGCTTGACATATTAATGCAGCGCCTCCTTCAGGCGTTCGACGTTCTGCGTCATAAGATCGATATAGCCCAATCCGTTTTCAAAATCCTGTTTCGTTATATTGTGAACCGCATGAAGAAGCAGCGCCTTCGCTCCGGTGCTCTCGCTGATGACGTTCGCCATTCTCTCGTTGGAAAGCTCTATATGAAACACCACGGGAATATCCTCATCGTTTATTTTGTCGATCAAAAACTTAACCGTCGCGGCGCTTGGCTCAGTTTCGGTAGAGCAGCCGGGAAACGCCGCGAAATAATCAAGATTATACGCGTCCGCAAAATATCTGAACGGGAACCGATCGCCAAACACAATCGTTCTTCTAACCGCGCCGTCGACGACCGCCTGAAAACCGGCGTCCAATTCGTCCAGCTCGGCGAGGTAATCTGCCGTATTCTGCCGATATTCCGCCGCATTTGTCGCATCCGCATCGCAAAGCGCGTCCGAGATTTTTTGCACTATCAGTTTTGCGTTCCTGGGCGACGTCCATACGTGTTCGTCATATTCAGGCTCGCTCGATTCTTCCGCTTCTTCTTCCCCCTCCTCTTCCATTCCTTCGACGATTTCCTCTTCCACCGCCGTTACGCAATCCATCAACGTAATTATTCTTATATTCGAGGTATCCATCGAATCCAGCACGTCGTCAACCCATGCGTCTGACTCGCCCCCGACATATATGAACACGTCGCAGTTCTGAATAGTGGTGATATCCCTTGGCGTAGGCTCAAACGAATGGCTCTCGGAACCCGGCGGCAGCAGCATCGCTATATCCGCCCTATCGCCCGCGATTTCTCGCGCGAAATCGTATGGCGCGAATATGGTAGAGACTATGCTTATTCTTTTATCTATATCTTCACTGGATTCTATAACGCCTCCTTCCGCAGCGCATGCCGCCGTTGTTAGCAGCGCCAGCATCAAGGCGATAATAATAGCATATCTTTTCATTGATATTATAACCTCCGCATAATTATAAATATTATATAATAAGCACAAAGCCTTACAGACATGACGGCGCGAACCGTCAGCCCCGATAGGAATACATGTACTCCGCAGAGGTTATTTAATTATTAAGGCGAACTTTTAACGCGACAGGAGAAAGCAGGCTGAGATTTGATGAGTCAAAATTTAATATGCCTAAGAATGAATTACGCCCACCCAGAAAAAGTGCACAAATGATCAGCATTGAGCCGAGCGCCTTGAGCAGATTTTCGGCAATTTTTACACTAACGCAGGTGGCGCATCCGCCGCTTGGACCCAAATGATCGTGAGCGTGACGGCTGTGCGTCAGTATAAACGCCGACGAAAACAGAGGCGCTGCAATCAGGCATATACAAATAAGCGCGGCAAAAAATCGCAGCATACGATTTCGTCTATGTTTCATTATAGACGCAAAACGGTTTGCCAGCTCTCCATGCGCGCAATCCATGCCGCCGCCTCCTTCCTCAGATCATTAGTTTTGACTAACAATCATATTTCCCCATGCACAACATTAACTCTATTCTAGCATAAGCCTGCAATACATTCAATATAAAATTGATAAAAATATATTTAAACAATTTGTGAACGCCGCCGCGATCGAGCGCCGCACCCTCATATGGTATACCGTTAAAGGGTCGCACTTAAGCCCACGTTAACGCGCATCATCCAGAAACCCGCCTGTATCAATACTTGAGCGGGAACATATGTCGCCCATATCAGTATGCCTAGCCAGCTTGCGTTGGCGTTTAGGAACCAGCCCGCCGCGATAAGTCCGTCGGATAATACGAACAATATGCTTCCAACGAACAGCGTCCACAAAAAACGTTCCGCACGGAATGCAGCGGCGCAGGCAGCCCCCGCCATTGTTACAAGGCACAGCGCGTATATCAGCACTGCGGCGCTGAGCGCGATGTCCCGCTCTCCCCGCCCTGCCAGCAGCCACCACAGCGCCACGCCTACCGCCTCGTAACCAAGCATGATCCACACCGCAGAGCGACCTTGCGAAGGCGTGTCGGCAATGAACATCAGCATCGCGACGGCATAGCAAATCTGCGCGGCCGCGAAGAAACCCATCCCCCAATATATGAGCGGGCGCAAAAATCTGGCGAACGGCGCGAAGTTCGCCAAGCAGGCGTCGCCCAACCAGGAGAATATAAGCGCGAGCGCCGCGAACCAATATAGGCCTTGCTGGCGCAGCAGCGCCAGCACAAACGAACTCAGCGCGATAGCCGCGATAGTGCCTAGCTTGAACAGCATCGTTATACCCCTTGGTTAACATATGCTAAAACATAAAAGCTGTCGCGCCATAACAAGCGCGACAGCATATCGATCCAAAGCGGCAGCGCGCTTAATCCGCTTATCTATATCTGGCTAGGTAGTTGAACGGGCACTTCTGGGTGAGGTGGTCGCAGCCGCTAGAAGTAAGGCGAACGAACGAGCCTTCGGGAATTGAGCTTTCCTCCGTGACCCTTCCGTTGCTGTCGATTGTCCAAACGCGGTTTACATAGCCGATTGGCTGCTGCGTAAAGCGCACTACATCCTTTGTTTTATATCCAAAGCCGGAGATAAGCTTCGCGCTTTGGTCGTATTTCGGCCTTGAATTATCGGGAATAAACATAGTATAGTGATTCGAGGGGATCGTCGCGTAGCCGCCCAGCAATTGGATAACCGAGTCGTATACCAAGTATGCGCCGTAGTAATAGCCGGGATAGTTCGGCGTCGACGGCCTCCAATAGCTGCCGGAACCGTCCGGCACAGGATAGTAAACGCCGTCCGGCATTACTAGCGGCGAACTGGGCGCCGGAGGAACGTACGGATTCACCTGCGCGATAGGCGCGGGACTTGTGGCGGTAGGCGTTAGCTTGCTGGATTGAACGAACACGAAGCTTCCGTTATATTGAACGTAGATAAACATTCCCTCCGACTGCGTCGATGATCCGAGATATTGCAGCTTTGTGCCGGAAGGAATCGTCACGACGACGGTCGAGGAAGTAGAGGGCGAGCTATACCCCTTTGCCGACGCGTTCGTTACGCACGGAACAAGATACCGATCGCTGATATCAGACCAGCTTAACGCGAACGCTGCCGCCGGCAGCAGCGCGATGCAAAGAGCGACGGCAATAAACGCCGACAGCATTCGCGCTCGTCTTTTATTGGTATTCGAATTCATAACCATTTCCTCCTCAGGCATTATCGGCATATACTGGATACCATGCCATTCTACTCCATCATCAATCAAATGTCTACAGTTTGCGGTCGAATTTTACAACTTATCCGCTAAAATAATAAGAGAGTATTACAGTTCAATAACGGACGTCCATTGGATTATGTGTTTTTCATTATTATGCTTTCAATAACATCCGCCGAATCTTCAAGCACATCCAGGCATTCCTCAAGCGTTTCAAACATGGCTGTCCAAATAAGAATCGTGCGCGTATCCACATCCTCGGTATAAAGGCGCCGCATGGATTGCGCGAACAGCTTGTCCGCATCGCTCTCTATCGTATTAACTTCTATCACATGATCTATCACGGTTCTGGATTTCTTGAAATTCTTAAACTCCTTTGTGGCGGCAAGCATCGCGTTCGCGCACTTAACAATCAGCTCCGCGAACGTAATGGCTTCGGGGCGAATATCGCGGACGTTATGATAATATATTTTTTGCATCACATCTTCAATTGTATCAATGCTGCTGTCCAACTTTTCTGCAAGCGTCACTATATCCTCGCGCTCGATAGGAGATATGAATTCGTGCGCCAGCCGCTTTATCATATCGTGCTTAAGCGAATCCGCGTCGTTTTCGATGCGATGCATCGCGCGCGCCCAATCGGGAACTTTCTCATGATCGAAATGATTCAGCGCGTCCTCCAGAAAAACGGCGCTGTCGCACGCAAACTGAGCGCACTTAGTAAAATATGCGAAGTAATCAAACGCGTTGCGCTTTGTGTTTTTCTCCATGAACCGCTATCCCTCCGCCGTATTTAATATTAAAATATAACTAAAAATAACTTAACCATAACGAATCCCAACAAACCGCATCCGGGGAATGTCAGCACCCACGTGACCACCATTTCGCGCACAATCGACCAATCGACCGCGCGCAATCTCTTCGACGCGCCAACACCCATTATCGCCGTCGTTTTGGTGTGCGTAGTACTTACCGGAATTCCGGTTAACGATGAAAGAAGCAAGCATCCGGCGGCGGCCGCGTCAGCCGCGAAGCCTTGATACATCTGCAATTTCACCATATCCAGCCCGACAGCCTTAATTATTCTATAACCACCTATGGAGGTTCCCAGCCCCATCACAGCGGAGCAGAGCACCATAAGCCACAGCGGAATCGCGAACTGTGACACGTCCGCTCGTCCCTGCGCTAGGAAGAAGCCCAGCAGAAACACGCTCATAAATTTCTGCCCATCCTGCGCGCCGTGCATAAAGGCCATCGACGCGCCGCCCGCTATCTGCGCGCCCTGGAAGAATCGAAGCGTGCGCGATCTGCTCATGCCGCGGCAGATAAGTTCTATCAACCTAACGAATAAGAACCCGCTTAAAAAGCCAAGCACGCTGGATAGACCCAGCCCTATCAAAACCTTCGACCACTCCGCCGGGTTTATTCCATTAAATCCGCCGTTTATCGCGATCGCTGCGCCGGACAATCCCGCTATCAGCGCATGGCTTTCGCTCGTGGGAATTCCAAACTTCCACGCGACGGTAGCCCATATTACTATCGCGAACAAAGCCGCGCAGAGCGCGAGCGACGCGTCGCCGGAGTTGTCGCCAAAGTCGACCATGTTATATATGGTCATAGCAACCTTATTGCTGATCATGGTCATAACCAGAACGCCCAGAAAGTTAAACGCCGCCGCCATCAGTATGGCCTGCGCGGGCGGCATCGCGCGCGTGGATACGCACGTGGCTATCGCGTTCGGCGCGTCCGTCCAGCCGTTAACCAAAATAACGCCTAGCGTAAGAAGAACCGTCATCGCGATCAACGGGCTATGCGTAACTTGGATCATGAAATCCGATAGGCTGACGCTCATTGAATCCTCTCAGTTTGCAATAATTGTTCCTCCTGTTTCACGCATTTGCATATTTCGCCATATTTCGGCAAATCCCTTTTTTTGCTCATTCATTTAGCGGCTGCCAAATCCTTACACAAATTGCCCGCCGGATCGTCTCCGGCGAAAATCATCGCCGGGCGCGCACATAACGAAGCGCGATGCATATGCTGATATGGGGCTTCAACACCGCGCATATAGCCTCTCACATTTCTATCAATATATTTTTTATTTGTTGACCAATAATCATTCCGCCCGGTCGAGCCTGCCAGCGCGCCGCATATACAAGCGGATTGATCGCATTCGCGCGGTCGCGTCGGCAAATCCGCCCGGCGTCTGTAGCAAAATCACATCAACGCAAAGTAATCCCATGAGGTGAATACAATGCCGTATTTTAATAATTATCTCAACTGTTTGGATACGCGTCCCGCGTCCCGCTTAGCGGAATCCTGGCCGCGCGTTCTTTATGTTTTCGCTCCGGTAGGCAACGCCAACGGCAGAAAGTACCAGTCGCTTTGCACGTTAAAGGGGCTTGGTATGCCAGGCGCGAGCGTTCGGCTGAAGATAGACAATAAAACACCTGTTTATACTACAGTCGAAGAAGACGGTACCTGGAGCTTTGACTGCAGCGATATCGGCTGGCTGAGCAACGGCCTGCACACCATCGAAATCATTCACTCCGATCCGCCGTATGGCACGGAGCGGGCGTACACTTATGTGACTATCGTCGGCGCGCCGGATGAACCGTATAGCACGTGTGACGGTTGCGCAAAAGCGCCAGATACAAGCTGCGGCTGCAACCTGCGGTTTACTACACCAGATGGTGCCAAGATTGATTGTAACGACGATATCACCGGGGGTGATTATTCCTATCTAATCACGGGCTACAACGCAACCGAAGGTAATAAGGTTTACCTTAGAATAATCAATCCTGACGATATGTCCGTCGTTGCCGCAAGAGACGATATTGTCAACATCGGCGATGGCGGCAGGTGGGCTATTCAGATTCGTACTGGTGATTTTTCTATTGGCAGAAGTCTACGACCCGGCAAAAAATACCTGGTTGATGTTTGCGAATTTGATCCTGCCGTAAGCCTAGCTAACCGTGTATGCTCAAAAGCCAAGAGCATATATATCATTGCCGGCAAGAGATGCCCAAGGCCGTAAGCCACATCTTGCAATAAACGCCGCCAATAACGCCAACAACGCCGCGCCGGTTTACCGGCGCGGCGTTTTGCTCTCCCCTATGCCAGCGCGATCGTATCATTATTATATATCTGCTCGCACAGCGCGCCGCTTATCAGCACGTTCACGAACTCCGCGTACCGCTCCTGCGACAGCGCTTCCCTGTCCCCTCCCAAAAAACGGGAGAACTCCGCGTCGCTGTACAAGCGCCGCATCGGCGCGACCATCGCATCAATATCTGTATATAATAATTCTCTGCGTATCATAAGCATGCTCGCGGTCGGCTCGACCGCCTTGCCGCGCCTTTCCGCCGCCATAGCGCACAAGCTCAGCGGGCCGACTCGCCCGTCTTTTTCATATAGAGAAACCAGGCAATCGCCAGTCGCACGCTCAAACGCGCCCTGTTTGTCTGCGGCCATACTGCGCAACCTCCCCGCCAGGATGTGGATAATCGCGGGAAATATATTTTTACATTCCATAATATGCTGTTATATAATACGCGGATCACTCGAGTTTTCTTGCACATTTCCCGAAAAATCCCGAAATTTCACATTCGCCGCAATTAATGCCAAAATGAAGGATGGCGCGCGCGATTATTCATTTTTTGAATCGCCAGGGTTGACAAACGCAGAGTAAACCGATATACTTTATTTACGGAACGCGCTTGACGGCAGACGGACGCACATATTTGTTTTCGTATGTATATTCGCGCGTGTTACCGTAATTATTGGATTGCGGAGGGATTAGGATGCGCAAGGTATTAGCGCTGTTGATCGTCGCCCTGCTGATTGTGCCGGCGTTCGCGCTCTCGGAAGACACAATCAAAATCGGCATATTCGAGCCGATCACGGGCAGCTACGCGGGCGGCGGCGCAATGGAAGTGGAAGGTTATGAACTGGCGAAAGAACTTTATCCCACAGTGCTTGGGCTTCCCGTTGAATTTGTTATAGCCGATAATAAATCCGACAAGGTTGAAGCGACCAACGCGGCCGCCTCGCTGGTAAGCTCCGGCGTAGTCGCGGTGCTGGGCAGCTATTCGTCGGGGCTCAGCCTTGCGGGCGCGGACGTATTCACGGAAGCGCAGATTCCCGCGCTTTCCGGAACCGCCACGAACCCGATGGTAACCCAAAATGACTGGTACGCGCGCATCTGCTTCATCGATCCTTTCCAGGGAACGATGCTCGCGCGCTACGCGGTGGATCAAGGTTATAAAAAGATCGCTATTATTCAGGAAATCGAATCCGAATACGCGATCGGCCTGTCCACATACTTCCAGCAGGAAGTAGCCAAACACGAAGGATATGAGATCACCTCGATAGGCAACTTCGTAAACACCGATCAGGATTTCTCGACGTTGCTTACGGACGCGCTGAAGAGCGAGCCCGACATAATTATGACGCCGGTAGGATACGCCCCCAGCGCCGCGCTTATCGTAAAACAAGCGCGCGAGCTTGGCTACACGGGGCCGATATTCGGCGGCGATACGCTCGACGCTCCCGAACTCTATGAAATCGCAGGCGAGTACGCTGAAGGCGTCATATTCACCACGTTCTATGATTCCGCGCAGCCAGCTACCGAAAAGACTAGCGAATTCCTCGACGCGTACCGCGCGAAATACGGCAAGGAACCATCCGGTACCAATATCATGTGCTACGACGCGTACCTGTGCCTGTTGAACGCCATCGAAACGGCAGGCTCCACCGATTCCACGGCGATCCGCGACGCGATATTCGCGACGAACGGCTTCGTAGGCGCGGCTGGCGTTATAACGCTGGACGAGAACCACGATGCCGTACGCCCCGTTGTGTTCAAAGAAATCGCCAAGGACGGCTCGGCCAACTTCCTGGCGCTTGTGGAACCGTAAACCTATATTCCCAAATAGGGGAGCGGAAACGCTCCCCTTCCATGTGTCCCGGCCTTGTGTTCCGGGCGTCCCGGCTTCACGTTCTCGCATCCCGCGAATTTCGCATTTGCCGATATTGTTTTCATTTTGTCATTCCCCGCATACGATGAACCGTCCCGCACCGAGCGGACCAGGCGACGGGGGGCGCGTGCCGGTCGGTTTTTTATTTCATCGCGCCGTTTTTATCATGGTCGCTTCATCAGGATCGTTTCATTCGCTTGCTTACGTAATTGGTTTTACGTTGCATTCAGGGCAGAGGGGTTATAAGATATGGCGACATTTTTTCAACACATGACAAACGCGCTTAGCGTGGGCAGCCTGTACGCGCTTATGGCCATCGGCTATACGATGGTGTACGGCGTGCTGCGGCTGATCAATTTCGCGCATGGCGAAATATTTATGATAGCAATGTATATGGTTTTCTATGGGCTGGCGATATTCTTTCTGCCTTGGTACGTCAGCTTTACGCTGGCGATTGTTATCACGGCGCTTCTGGGCGTGGCTGCGGAGAGGCTCGCGTACCGCCCGCTGCGTGACGCGCCGCGCATTTCTATATTGATATCAGCCATAGCGGTCAGCTACTTTCTGCAAAATCTGGCTACGGTTTTATTCGGCGGACGCCCGCTGACGTTTCCCCAAGTGCCGCTATTCACTCAGATTATGACGCTGGGCAGCGTGCGCATACCGCGGCTGTCAATCCTGGTGCCGCTGATCACGCTTGTTCTGCTCGCACTGCTGATGCTGCTGCTCAAGCGCACCAAAACCGGCATGGCTATGCGAGCGGTCGCCCGCGATTACGACGCGGCTCGGTTGATGGGCATAGATCTTAACTTTACAATCGCGACCACATTTTTCATCGGCTCCGCGCTGGCCGGTGTCGGCGCTATTATGTGGGGGATGAAATATCCGCAGATCAACCCAACCGTCGGTTCGATGCCGGGCATCAAGTGCTTCATAGCGGCGGTGCTGGGCGGAATAGGCAATACTGCCGGAGCCGTGCTGGGCGGCGTCGTGCTTGGAATTGTTGAGATTATGCTTGTCGCGCTGTGGCCTTCGCTTTCAGGCTACAGAGACGCGTTCGCATTTATACTGCTGATCGTCGTCCTGTTGGTAAAGCCGACCGGACTGCTCGGCGAGAAAACGACGGAGAAGGTGTGACGATGCAGACGAAAACAATCCGTCCATCCAAACCGGCAAAGCGCAGCTGGGTTTCGCTTATACTTACGCTGATACTGCTTTCTATCGTGTGCTTCGTTCTGTTCAAGCTGCAAGGCGTGCAGAACCAATTAGTTCTGCGCATCGCAAGGTTATGCGCGATAAATATTACGCTGGCGCTAGCGATGAATCTGATAAACGGATTCACCGGCATATTTTCGCTGGGGCAGGCGGGATTCATGGCGATCGGCGCGTATACTACCGCGCTTTTGACCATCCCCGCCAGTAAAAAGGCTATGATGTTCATGCTGACCCCATTGGTTAAGCCGCTCGATACTCTCACGCTTCCGTTCGGCTTAACTTTGATTATAGGCGGCTTGATAGCGGCGGGTGCGGCTTTCCTGATAGGAGTGCCATGCCTGCGCCTGCGCGGCGATTATCTGGCCATCGCAACGCTTGGCTTCTCTGAAATAATACGCGTATTGATTATGAACGCGCAGAGCCTGACCAATGGCGCGCAGGGATTGAAGAGCATACCGTCGAACGCGACCATATGGTGGACGTACGGCATCGCTTTTATAGTTATCGTATTTATGGCGTTATTCACAAGTTCGAGCTACGGGCGCGCGCTAAAGGCGATACGCGAGGATGAGATAGCCGCCGAATCTATGGGCGTTTCGTTATTCGCTCATAAGATGATGGCGTTCATGCTGAGCGCGTTCTTCGCGGCGGTGGGCGGCGGCCTGCTGGCGGCTTACAACGGCACTATCGGGCAGGATATGTTCCGCGTTATCCAAACATATAACGTGCTGATGATAGTCGTTATGGGCGGTATGGGTTCCATCACCGGATCGGTTATCGCGGCGTTCATCGTAACTATCGGGCAGGAATGGCTGCGCGTGCTGGATGGACCGATCAATTTGGGGCCAATCCACACGTCCGGCATCGCGGGAATGCGCATGGTCGTGTTCTCGGCGCTTCTGCTGATTATCATCGTATTCTTCCGCAACGGCTTGTTTGGAACCAACGAGGCTACATGGTCCGCGATAGGCGGCAGGCTGTCCGCGCTAGCCGGACACAAGAAGCGGGGGACGGCTGAATGAGAAAAAAAGTTCTTGAAATAAACGATGTGACGATGCAGTTCGGCGGGCTAATCGCGGTAAACAACCTTACGATGTTCGCGGATTATCAGGAAATCGTCGCGCTGATCGGCCCCAACGGCGCCGGCAAGACTACCGCGTTTAATATGATCACAGGCGTATATAAGCCAACCAGCGGACACATCGTTCTTAACAAAGAGAATATAACCGGCATGCGTCCCGACCGCATAGCGCTTAGGGGAATGGCGCGCACGTTTCAGAATATTCGATTGTTCAAAGCGCTTACCGTAATGGAAAACGTCGTTATCGCGCAGCATCTGCGCCTTAAATCCAGCTGGCTTGGCGCCACCGCCCGCCTGCCGCGCTATCGTGCGGAGAACAGGATTATGTATGAGCGCGCCGAAGAGCTGCTGGATTATATGGGCTTATTGGATGTAAGAAACGAAATCGCGTCCTCTCTCCCCTACGGCATGCAGCGCAAGCTCGAGATATCTCGCGCGCTGGCCACCCAGCCCGTGATGCTGCTGCTCGACGAACCGGCCGCTGGCATGAATCCGGCTGAATCGCTGGATCTTACGCGGCTGATACAAGGCATACGCGAGCACTTCAATCTGACTATACTTCTTATTGAACATCATATGGATGTGGTAATGGATATATCCGATCGCATATATGTGCTGGACTACGGCAACCTGATCGCGGTAGGAACTCCGGATGAGATACAGGCGAACGACGACGTGATTCACGCGTATCTGGGGGTGGATGAAAATGAAGCTTGAGATACGCGATCTTCGCGTTTCATACGGTGGAATACAAGCGCTGAAGGGCGTCAGCTTTACGGTGAACGAGGGTTCGATCGTCACGCTGATCGGAGCGAACGGCGCCGGAAAATCCACCACGCTGCGCGCGGTGTCCGGTTTGCAAAAAGCGGACGGCGGTTCTATAACTCTGGACGGGCAAAGCATAATGGGTCTGCCTACGAAGGAGATCGTTCGGCGCGGCATAGTGATGGTGCCGGAAGGCCGCCGCGTATTTCCGGATATGACGGTGCGCGAAAACCTGCTCATAGGCGCGTTTATCCGCAGCGATCGCGCCGAAGTTGAAAAAGACCTGCGCCATGTATTCGAGTTGTTCCCGCGCCTGTCGGAGCGCACGTGGCAAATGGCGGGCACTCTATCCGGCGGCGAACAGCAAATGCTCGCGGTAGGGCGCGCGCTCATGGCTAAACCCAAACTGCTTATGATGGATGAACCGTCGCTTGGCCTCGCGCCGCTGATAGTGCGCGGAATATTCGATATAATAAAGCGTGTAAACGCGGACGGCATAACCGTTCTACTTATAGAACAGAATGCGAACGCAGCGCTGAGAGTCGCGGGATACGGCTATGTGCTTGAAACGGGTTCTATCGTGCTGGAAGGCTCGGGCGCGGCGCTGATGGCCGATCCCCGCGTTCAGGAGGCTTATCTAGGAAAGCATAAGGAAAAACCGCAGAACGCGCATGACGATTACACCGCCGTCGCCGCCACAGCTGGCAGACTAACCGACTGAGCGGGCGATAAGATTATTGGCTAATCATCAAGCGCGAATAACCGCCTACGGTTGAATATACCGCAGGCGGTTATTTATATATATATGAGATATAATCGAAGCGACCGTAATTCCCCGCGTATGCGCACCCTATCTAACCGCGCCCCAATACATATCGCAGTTTAGCAGCGAACATGCACGCCAGCTCCGACATTCTATCCACCACGTTGTTTACCGAATCGTTAACCGCAATCAGATCGTCAAGCGGCGCATCGTTATGCGCCGCCGAACTCACTATCTTTCCCTCCGCAGCTGCTAGCGAACCCAAAGCGCTGTTGCCGCGCGCAATGGAATCAACCACAGCGTCAGCCGCGTCGGCACAATTGATATGCGGTATCTCTATGACTGGCATATCATTGGTATAGAACGTAGCGGAACTAATGATTTCAGCAGCGCTTTGCAGCGAACTTGCCACGCGCTGAATATTATGTTTAATGTTATCTTCCATATTATTTATTGTCTCCTGCAGAACTTCTGCGAGTGAAGAATACCATACGCATACCAATATTGCTATGCGAAAATCGTACATGAGTGAGAAAAATATTGATTACTTTATTCCATAATAATTTTTAAATAAAAAAAGATCATGCTCGGCGCGTCCATAACAGCTAACGGCGCGAACGCAGCTAGCCACATCGGAATAGTTTGGAGTAACCGCCGAAGCGCTGTTCGTATGGGGGGAGGGCTAACATTGAGTATAAACGAAACGTACCCTGAACGGATCAAAAACAACGACTCGCCTGACCGCCTGCGAGAAGTATGTTCAATAGCGTCTACCGATAAATTTGACGATACGCCCACATCAGCGCAAACGAACTCATTCCCCGCGAGCATAACGCCCATACCAAAAAAGGTGGGCATCGCGCCGCCTTACGCGGTCAAGGCGCGCAAGAACAAGCCGCCTATCAAGCCGCCGTCATATATACCAAACGAATCAAATACAGCGAATCGCTCCGGAAGAGGCGCAGAACGCGCGTATCCTGGCGCCGCATCGCTCGCGCCTTCTCCAAGCGAAGAGGCAAGCGAGTTCTCCATTTGGCAAGCCGAACGTTTCGCGCAGCTGTGGATGAACTCAAATTCTCCCTCAAAGGCGAAGCTCGACCAAAGCGCCGCTGCGGCGCAATCCGCGCAGTCGCAAGAGAATACCCCCGCACGCGCCGTTTCGAACGCGGCTCCTCCATGGTTTGTACCGCCGATATCACAATCGCAGGCAACTCCAATATCGCCTTCAAACCACGCTCCAGCCGAACAGACGCTGCCGCCGTGGTTGGTTGCTCATAATAAACCGCCGATCGTTCAGCCTATTTGGAAGCCGACGGTCACACCGGTTCAGCAAGCGCAACAACCACCCGCCGAGCAAGCGCCGCCGTGGCTTGTCTCACATAATAAACCGCCGATAGTCCAGCCAGTTCAGGGGGCGATGGTCACGCAGGTTCAACAAACAGGCTGGCATTCTGCTGAACAAGAGCCGCCTTGGCTCCCCCCGCACAATGAGCCGCAGGCTCATCCTTCGGTTTTAACCCCGACGGTCACGCCGATCGAGCAGCCATACGAAGCTGTCGATGCAGCGACGCCGCCGCCATGGTTCATACCTCCGAGCGTCCAGCCGACCGAAGCGGCGGCTGATCAAACGGACGCGCCGCCGACCTCGCAATATCATGGCGGCGACCGCAGCTACGCGCCGACTACACATACGCCTTGGTATATGCCGCCCATCTACCAGCCTGCAGAAGCGGCGGCTGATCAAACAGACGCGCCGCCGACCCCGCAATATCATGGCGGCGGCCGCAATTATGCGCCAACTACATATACGCCTTGGTTTATGCCGCCCATCTACCAGCCGAGTGAAGAAAGGGCGTCAGCGCAGGCAGTGGAGACATCAAGTGAGAACGGCGATGCTTCATCCGAAACAACGATACCGGAGGATAAAGTAACGCCATGGTTCGCATTACCTTATGATGCCGCAAACGAAGAGCTTATTTTCCCGGACGTCGAACCTTCGTCCGAACCTACGGATGAAAATGCCGCGCCGCTGGAATCCGGCGCGCCTGACGCCGTAAATGAAGAGCTTGTTTTCCAGGACGGCGAACCCTCGTCCGAACCTACGGATGAAAATGCCGCGCCGCAGGAATCCGATGCGCCTGAATCACCGCCATCTACGCCATCTTTGCATGACGAATCCGATATATCAGCATATCCGCAACCGCTGCTTCCTCCGATGCTTCCCACTGACCGCCCGCCGTTTACGCCGCCGTTGCCGCCAATCCTTCCGCCGTATACGCCATATCCTCCGTATTACCCGCCATACCCGACATACCCTATGCCGAACCCGCCACCGTCCCCCACATGCCCGGAACCTCCGCCATGCCCCACGTGCCCGGAACCTTCGCCATGCCCCGCTTGCCCGGAGCCCCCGCCATGCCCCACGTGCCCGGAACCTCCGCCATGCCCCGCCTGCCCGGAGCCTTGCCAGCCGATTTTCCCGCCCGAGTTGACGATGGAAGAATGCTGCGTGGCGATGATCGCCAGCATTGCGGCTGAAGGATATGCGCTGTCGCATATAATGAACGCGGAAGGGGAGAAGATTCAGTGGATAGTGCAGCAAGCGAAAACCATAGACGAACTGATGACGGTAAACGAATCCGCGCGGCATATGGTGGTCGATATAACCGCACTAGAGCAGAAACTGCTGGATAAACTTGAGCGCGCGTCAAACATATGCTCATCCTCGACCGGCTCTACAATCTCCGGCGCTTTTGATATTGAATGCCCGCCGCCAAAATACGAGAAGAAGCCGCGCGCAGCTGCCGCTCCGCAACTGTTTGACTACGCGCAACCGGTGCCTCGGAATACGCGTGACTGCCAACCAGGCACGTACATAGAACCGCGCATAGAAGAAGCGCCGCTGCTCGAACAGGCGCGGCCCGTCGAGGAAGAGCCGACTTTCGATCCGCTCCCGCCAATTAATTCTGATACTATAACGATTCAAATGTCTCTCATCGACGCACCCACCATCGAGCCGCCCTCGGATACCGCCGCGTATAAACGTATTAGGCGCGCGGTTCGGTTCGCAGAACAATCACAAAAGATATGCGACTAAATATATGGTAAAATAACAGCCGCGAGAATTCAGCGTCTCGCGGCTGTTTCATAATTATATTATTGACATCGGTCATGCAATTTCCTATACTGCAAACACCACGCTCGCGCGATTCATGCGTACCGGAATATGCAATCGGATAAGCGGCCTTCAGGAGGTTTTCCATGCCGAATATGATGGGTGAATATCAGCCGATGATCGCGGAACTGACGCGGCGCCTGCGCGTCGAACCGCCGCCGCTTAGCTTCTTAAACACATCATGGAATAACTATTTCGATTGGCATGCGGCGGCGCGAGCAAAACTCGTCGACCTGCTCGGATATGCGGCCGCGCCGCGCCCGCTTGAGCAAACAATCGAAGATTCATTTGAATATAACGGAACGCTGATTGAACGAGTATCATACGCGCAAGCGTTTGGTCCGCGCACGGAGGGGTATTTCCTTAAACCCATCGGCGCGGACGGCGCGCTTCCTTGCGTCGTCGCGCTGCACGACCACGGCGGTTTTAAATATTGGGGAAAGGAAAAGATTGTCGCGCTGCCAAACGAGCCTGCAATGCTCGGCAAGTTCAAAGAAAAATGCTACGGCGGTTTATCCTGGGCAAGCGAGCTTGTCCGACGAGGGTTTGCCGTGTTTGCTCCCGACGTATTCCTTTGGGGTTCGCGCAAAGTGTCGCTGGATGCAATTCCTGAATATGCGTCCGAAGCTTACAGGCACCATCCCGCCGGTTCTCCGGAATCGATTGAAGCGTACAACGCGTTCACGGCGGCGCATGAAAATATAGTGGCGAAGTCGCTGTTTCTTTCTGGATCGACCTGGGCTGGCGTTATGGTCGCGGACGATATGCGCGCGGTCGACTATGTTACGTCGCGCGCGGATGTGGACGCGGCGCGTGTCGGATGCGGCGGACTATCCGGCGGCGGTACGCGTTCGATATTCCTATCGGCGCTTGACGATAGAATAGCCTGCTCGTTCTGCGCTGGCTTTATGAGCGATTTCCATTCCCTTGCAAACGAACGAATCGATAGGCATACGTGGATGTATCATGTGCCTCTGTTATCTCGATATATGGATTTGCACGACGTGTACTCGCTGCACGCGCCAAAGCCCATCCTCGCGCTGTACAATATCGACGATCCTCTGTTCACCCTCGAAGGCCAGCGCGCAAGCGATTCCGCGCTAAGCCGCATATTCGCAAAGGCGAACGCCGCCGATAATTACGTCGGAAGCTTCTACCCAGGCGCTCACAAGTTCGACGCGCAAATGCAGCACGACGCGTTCGCGTTCCTGGAAAAATGGCTATTATGATTTAATAGTTAATATATTTTACAGCCATTCTGCTAGCCTTCATATTAAGGCGGGAACTGGCTTGATTCGCAATATATTTGAAGGCTGTCCATAAGTAATGAATTGCCTTTGCGGATCGCGACGCGCAACCCGCGCGTCTATGGTAATAGAACACTTGCGACCGCCCTTGACCGCAGGGGTTCGCCCTTCTTCAAACGCCGCGAACAAGCCTGCGAACGCGGACATTGGAAGCATCCATATCAATTCGTTTTCTTTTGAAATCTCCCATTCAGTGCGTATGAACCCGCTTCTCTGCTCGCCGTCCGCCGACCAGCAGCACTCCTGATCCGAGCCGTGGAAATAACGTTTATCCATCAGATGCGGCGGCAGATTTCCGCCCGCCTCCCCGCTTGGATTTTTTGGATGCACAAAAGCTTTTCGCGCAGGCGAGCGCAGTTTGCGCAGTCGGCGTAGATATAATCGATCAATCGACTCGCCGGAACCGTCCGTCGCCGGATTGCCGTCGACGCGCGCCGTCAGCCACCGCTCGTTATCGGCGGGATTTATATCAACGCCCAGCGCGGCGCGCGGAATTTCCGCGCGGTCAAACGAATCGGCGGCAGTTTTATTTGTTTCGTTTATGGCATTTTCTATCCCCGCATGCCGGACGAGTTTTTGTACGGAACAGCTCAGCTTTATTGAAAGCGAATTCTCCAGATTGGATACCGATTGCAGCAATGTATTTACCGAGTTGTTGCAGTCCAGTATTTGCTGATAGTCAAAGCCGTTCGCCCCGTCTATCGCGTACTGGATTTTCCCTCCCTCGGCGTTGAGTATGCGCGAAAGCGCAGCTTCCTGCAGCGCGATTGAGGCCACTACATTCTCAAGCGCGACGTCCAAATCTATATGATTTATCTCGATCTTTGGCATAGACATGCTTGGTTCTCCCCTTGTTCCTCATGAGTGCAGCGAACGGCTCAACGATAATTATCCCGCCTTGCGGCAGATGTGCGCGATCCTCCCAAACGGGAAAATATATAGGCTAGCGGCTCCGCGCGGCGCAGCTCCGCATAAAACGCCTGACAATACACATCTGCCGCAAAACGGCATATGAATACGCGCGCTATTCGAAACTAAACGACCAATGTAATAATTCTTGTCGCTTATTTATCACGGGATGAAATCGCACTTTTTCGGATGGCTGGCCGAATGATACGGTTCCGCTGGCCTCGTCCGCACGCGCGACTATGACATCTAATATTATATAACGATTATGTGTTCCGCCTTTTTTATTGAAGAAGTATATGAACGGGGCTACGGGCAGCAGCCTGATTTCCTCGTTAGGCTTGCTCAGCGTCCATTCCGTGCGCAGAAATGACCTCGCTCCGTTTGATTTATCCGCATTCCCCAACGCATTGTTTTCATCGGCCGCCACCCGATGCAAATATGAGCCGCGAACATGCGGCTGCAAATTCCCGCCGCATTCTCCTTCCGGATTCATTGGATGCACCATACGCCGTCGATCGGCTTTCTCATCGGATTTATCCGATTTATTATAGATCTGCCTGCGCAGGTACAGCCGATCGCCCGGCAGCGGTTTTCCATATATATGAGCGCATAACCAATAATCGTCAACGCCGTTTATGTTCAACCGCCTTGCCTGTATAGAGGCGCCGGGGATATTAGCATATGCCGCGCTCACCTCGGGAATATTCTCTGCGGCTTCATCATCGGCGTTCGGCGAGATTGCGTCCAGCGCGGTTCGAAGCTTCTTAACAAGAATAGTTTCGATTGAAGAGACGCTGGCGAGAGTTCTATGGACGGAATCGTTTATCTCCAATATTTGGCTTAACGAAAACTCGTTGCATGGATCGACGAAGTAGCTTATCTTCTCACCTTCGGCGTTAATAATATGAGCCAGCCCGGCTTCCTGCAGCGCGATAGACGCGGCGACGCTGGTCAGCGCTGCATCCGCACCAATCGGCTGAACTTCTATCTTTGGCATGGACACATTTTTCGCCTCCCCCGTCAATAATATTCAAACCATGATTACACAGTTATTATATGGACAAATATAGGATGCGTTGCAGTCATATCGAAAAATATATATATCGTCGGCCATTATCTTTTACCAATCTCGATAATCATCCTCATAGCAGGATATGGCGAACGCATATAAAAGTGGTAGAATAGTGAAAGAGGTGATCAATAGTAATGGCGGAAGAAATTACGGGAACGCCTGACTGGACCTATGGACTGGAACCTGCGGCTCCTCTGCGCTTCATGAAAGATATACTTGAAATTCCACACTGTTCCCATAATGAAAAAGCGCTTGCGGAGTACATCTCCGATTTCGCAAAAGAGCGCGGCCTAACAACTCTTACGGATTCAACAGGCAACGTGCTTGTAAAGAAGCCCAGCCAATCCGACTGTGAAAGCGCGCCTCCGCTCGCGCTGCAGGCACATCTGGACATGGTATGCGAAAAAACGGAGGACAGCGCGCACGACTTCGCAACCGACGCCATACAAGCGATATCGGAAGATAATTACCTTACCGCTAAAGATACCACGCTTGGCGCTGACGACGCAGTTGGCGTATCGGCAATCCTCGCTATATTGGATGATCCGCATCTGCCGCATCCCCCACTGGAGTGCCTGTTCACGGTACGCGAGGAAATAGATATGGGCGGCGCTTACGCCGTAGAGCCGGAGTGGATTACCGCAAAGCGCCTGATCAATCTCGACGCGGAGGAAGAAGGAGTGCTGATCGCCAGCTCTGCGGGAGGCGCATCGGTTACGATAGAGCGGGAGTTCACGTGCGAACCGATTGCAGGCGACGTATATAAAATAACAATCGGCGGCTTAACCGGCGGGCATTCGGGGGTGGATATAAACAAAAACCGAGCTAACGCCAACAAACTCATCGGGCGCATACTGCACCTGCTGCGCGGCGTCGGCTACGGCCTGGTTTCCATAAACGGCGGCGCGGCGGAAAACGCGATACCGCGATCCTCCTCAGCGCTGGTCAGCGTCGCGCCGGATCAAACGGGAGATTTCCAAAATACCATTTCATATATAAAAGATATATTGATAGCAGAAACAGAAGGCGCAGAACCGGATCTTGATATAATAGTAGAACCCGCGTCGGGCGAGTGTCAAATGGACGACGCGTCGTTCGCGGCTGTGGACGTGCTGCTAAACCTTATACCCAACGGCGTTTACTTATTTAATCCGAACCAGGACATGGTGATCGCGTCGGAAAACCTGGGCGTTGTGGAAACGACCGAACATTCTGTTCGGATGAACATTCTAATGCGCAGCTCGTTAAGCGGAACTATGGAGGCCATGAAGGGCAATCTGCTGACGCTGGGCGCGCTCGCAGACGCGGCGGTGAGCATATCAGGCGAGTTCCCCGGATGGGCGTTCACACAGGATTCGCAGCTTCGAACGACCAGCGAAACTGTATATATGCAAATGTTTGGGGAAGCGCTTGCCGTGGAGGGAATACACGCGGGACTTGAAAGCGGGGCGTTCGCCAACAAGTGGCCGGGAATCGATATCATATCAATAGGCCCTACGATAACCGGCGCTCACAGCCCAGACGAGCGGCTGGATTTGGCGTCCTACGAAAAGTTCTATTATTTTCTTGAAGGATTGGTCGCGCGCCTATGCGCTGCAATGCATAAGGACGACGGCAGCGTGCTGGTCAGTTGAATGCGGAAGGGCCCGGCGCGCCTGATTCGTCGGCTCGCCGGACTCTCGCCCGCGATCTTTTTTTTATAAGTAATAAACAAATATCGCCGTCACTTAAATACCGAACTCGTGAGGAACAGCGTAGCGGCAAGCGATGAGATAAGCGATACGACGGTTATCTGCGTGTTGATTGAAGGCCCGGCGGTATCCTTAAACGGATCGCCAACCGTATCGCCCACAACCGCAGCTTTGTGCGCGTCTGATCCCTTACCGCCTTCATGCCCGGATTCCACGTACTTCTTGGCGTTATCCCACAGGCCGCCCGAGTTGCTCATAAACAGCGCCAGCAATAGCCCCGTAACTATATTGCCCGTCAGGAAACCGCCTATAGCCTGCACTCCCCCGATGAACCCAACCGCGAGCGTAACCAGTATCGTAAACAATCCGGCCGGTATAAGTTCTCGCAGCGCGCCGCTCGTCGCTATTTCAATGCATTTGTCATACTCTGGAACGACGCCCGGCCGCCCCTCCTTTAAGCCCTTGATATTCCGGAATTGGCGATGAATTTCGCCCACCATACGCTGCGCGTTCCGGTCAACGCCAAGTATAAGCATCGCGGAAAACACTGCGGGTACAGCCGCGCCTACCAGCATACCAAAAAACACCACGGGGTTCATAATATTAAACCCATTCGTTATCTGCTGTACGCCCTGTACGCCCTGCGCGATAAGCTCCGCAGCTTTCGAGTTCACCTCGCTTACAAACGCGCCGAGCAGCGCGATGACAGTCAGCCCCGCCGCCCCTATCGCGAAGCCCTTCGTCACCGCCTTCACGGTATTGCCCGCGCTGTCCAGCTGATCCGTAATCGCAAGTACATCCTCGCCAAGCCGCCCCATCTCCGCCAATCCGCGCGCATTGTCCACGATTGGTCCGTACGCGTCGTTTGATATAATCATCCCGACTATCGAGAGCATGCCTACCGCCGCCATAGCGATTCCAAACATCGCATATCCTTCCCCCAAAGGAGCGCACAGGTTATACGCGAGCAGCGAGGACACCGCAATGCCAACAAGCGAAGGCAGCGAAGATATAAACCCATATGCAATACCCGACAATATGGTGAACGCGGGTCCGGTCGCGGAAGCCTTGGCTACTTTTCGAACAGGCGGTTTTGAGTCGTCCGTAAAATAGTCGCTCGCGATTCCTATAATCACGCCCACCGCCAGCCCAACCATGCACGCGCCCCATATCCGCCACGAGAAATCAAATACGCCAGTCAATATTCCGGTTAGCGCGGCATATACGCCGGTGGTTATATATGTAGAATTATTAAGCGCCACCGTCGGTCCGCGTTTACCCATACGCGCCATCATAACTCCAATTATCGACGCGAGAAGCCCCGCCGCAGCGTAGCAGAACACGACGGCTTGGTTGACGGATCCACCGGTCGCCCTATCCAGCGCGGAAGCAAGCACCAGCGCGGCGGACATAGACGCAACGTTTGAATCAAATAGATCCGCGCCCATACCGGCGACGTCGCCTACGTTGTCGCCCACATTATCCGCTATGACCGCAGGATTGCGAGGATCGTCCTCCGGTATGCCCAGCTCCACCTTGCCTACCAAATCCGCGCTGACGTCCGCAGTTTTCGTAAATATACCTCCGCCCGCCTTCGCGAACAGCGCCAGCGAACTCGCGCCAAAGCTGAATCCAAGCAGCGTCGAAGTTTCATTGGTTATAAGCATAACCAGTGATACTCCCAGAAGCGTCGATCCAACTACCGCCATGCCCATCACGGCGCCTCCCCGGAATCCCGCCATAAACGACGGCTTTATTCCCTTGAGAGCGGCCTCGGCGGTTTTTACGTTGGCGATTGTAGCCACGCGCATTCCTATCACGCCCGCAACGCCGGAAAACGCGGTGCCCGCCAGGTACGCCAGCGCCATCCGCAGGTTTGCGGCTGCAATTCCACTCCATATCGGTTGAGGCAGGAACAGGAATATAACAACGGAAACCACGCCCGCGAACTTCGCGAGCACCGCATACTCGCGCCGCAGGAACGTCGACGCTCCTTCGCGAATCCACCCTCCAACCTGCGCGATGCGCGGATTGCTCGAAGGAAGGCCGCGCACCCACGCGTTAAGCCATACCGCGTACGCAAACGCCAGTGCAGAAACGAACATGGAAATCCAAATAAACTTAGTCACGCCAGCACCACTTCCCATACGAAATTATATTTATTTTCCACGATTTGGCAATTAGGTTCTGCTGCTTATAACTATGGCAAAAGAACATCCTTAATGCATATGATATGGACATGTGGTGTAGTAAAAAAATATATACTATATCATTATTTATTATTTATAATATATTGGTTAGTGCATGCCCACATTGTCAATTGCCGCCGCGCGGTGGTATAATACAGTTCCGCATACAAGGGAGGCGCAGGCATACGATCACGACACTTGAAAGCGCTCTGGCGTTCATACACGATACAACGTATCGCGGCGGAAAAAATGGTTTGGAGAACATGCGCCTTTTGATGGCGCTACTTGGCAATCCGCATCAACGAATGAAATGCGCGCACGTGACCGGCACGAACGGAAAAGGCTCCGTTTGCGCGTTTATACAGGCGGCGCTTCGATGCGGCGGTTATCGCACCGGCCTTTATACGTCGCCTTATCTGCAGCGGTTTAACGAGCGCATACGTGTCGACGGCGCGCCTATACCGGACGAAGCGCTGATTGCTACGACAAACCGCGTCGCCCTTGCGGTAAACGAGTTGCGCAAGAACGGCGTATATCCTACGGAATTTGAAATCACTACGGCGATTGGGTTTTTATATCTTGCCGATCAAAACCTGGATATCGCCGTTATCGAGGTAGGCCTTGGCGGTAGATTCGATTCGACTAACGTAATCGATCCGCTTGTCTGCGCGATTACGTCCATAGCGCTTGATCATACCAAAACGCTTGGCGGAACAGTCGAGCAGATCGCGTTCGAGAAAGCCGGCATCGCCAAACCCGGCGTCCCGTTGATACTATATCCAGGCGCGCAAGCGAATATTGCGAACGTCGTTCGTCGGCAGTGCGAAAGCGTCGGCGCGTATCTAATCGAACTGGCTGGCGATTGCGCGCGACCCGTCAACTCAAATTCGTTTCATGGACGCTGCACATTCTCCATACCCGACGCCGCCATGGCTTCCGGAGAGTATCGTTTGAAACGCGCGGACGTCGCTCTCGCCGGCATGCATCAATATGCCAACGCCGCCACCGCGCTTGCCGCGATTCTCATGCTGAAAAATCGCGGATTCGCATTGAGCGAGGCAGCTATTCGCGCCGGTCTCAAGCGGGTTCGCTGGCCAGGGCGCATGGAGTGGGTGACCGCGACGGAGCGGCTGAATTGCGGCGGTAAGCGTATATTGCTGGACGGCGCGCACAACCCCCAGGGCGCGCAAGCTCTGGCGCACGCGCTTGGGCGCCATAGCGGCGCGGTCGCGGTAGTAGGCATGCTGCGCGACAAGGACGCGCAAGGCGCGGCGCGCGCGTTGGCTCCTGTATTTCGCTCGGTATATACGGTCGCTCCCGGTAGCTCGCGGGCAATGTCCGCGCAGGAACTGGCGGAGTTATACCGGCGGGAAGGAACGCGGGCGATGGCATGCTCGTCGCTGGATGAAGCGTTGCGGCGAGCCTGTCTGGAAGCCGCCGCGTCGCGGTGGGTTGTCGTAACCGGCTCTCTTTATCTGGTAGGCCAGGCGCGAACATATTTAAACGCGCCGGACTGCTCGCTGCTGGCGGAGGATGCGTTTGATGTGTGAACCTACGGCATACCACACCCCCGTATTGCTTGCGGAGACGCTGGACGCGCTTGTTCCGGAGCCAGGCGGCTTATATATCGACGGAACGCTTGGCGGCGGCGGACACAGCGCGGGCATACTCGCAAGGCTAAACGGCAGGGGGATGCTGTACGGCGTCGATCGCGACTTGGACGCTATAGCCGCCGCGTCGAAACGGCTTAGCGGAACTCAAGCTTTCGAAGCTATTCATGGAAACTTTCAATATATAAAATCGCTGATGGACGAGCGCGGCGTCGGAAGCGTCAACGGCATACTCCTGGATCTCGGCGTGTCGTCTCACCAGCTGGATACGCCGGAACGCGGCTTTTCATACCACGCGGACGCGCCACTTGATATGCGCATGGATCGAACGCGCGGAAAATCAGCCGCCGATTTGATATCACAAATGCCGGAAAATGAACTAGCGCGCATATTTTATGAATACGGAGAAGAGCGCTGGGCAACGCGCATTGCGAAGATTATCGTGGAAAAACGATCCCTCTCCCCCATCCTCAATACTCTGCAGCTGGTTGCGTGCGTAGACGCTGCCATCCCGCGCGCGGTACGAAACAAGGACGGCGGACATTCCTCAAGGCGCGTGTTCCAGGCGCTGCGCATAGCTGTAAACGATGAGCTTGCACCCCTTGAGCGCGCGCTCGAGGATGCGGTCGGGCTGCTGAAGCCGGGCGGTCGTCTATGCGTTATAACGTTCCATTCGCTGGAAGACAGAATAGTTAAAAGAACGTTCGCCAGGTTGAGGCGCCCGTGCATATGCCCACCGTCGTTTCCTATATGCGTATGCGGGAAAACTCCTTCGCTCACCGAGCGATTTCATTCTCCGATATTTCCCGGCAAACAAGAGATCGCAGATAATCCGCGCTCGGCAAGCGCGAAGCTGCGTATCGGCGAAAAGATATAATCAATAATATTTTATTGCATAGAGGTTTGTATTGGCGAAACACAATAAGCAGCCGAACCCTAGCCCTAATATGCATAGCGCCTGCGCGCCGGACGAAAGCGCTGTCCGCGCGCCCATACTCTATGTGGTGGGCACTCCCATCGGCAATCTGTCGGACGCAAGTCAACGGATGGTCGATACTCTCCGGTCGGTCGCGCTCATCGCCGCCGAGGATACTCGCGTTACCGCAAAGCTGTGCTCACGGTTTGATATACATACCCCCATGATATCATACCGCGAACATAACGAGCGGACTCGCGCGTCCGAGCTGGTCGAGCGTATGATATCTGAGGGGATTGACATCGCGCTTGTGTCTGACGCAGGCATGCCCGCGCTGTCCGATCCCGGAGCGGAGTTCGTCTCGCGAGCAAGGTCAGCCGGAATATCCGTCACATGCGTGCCGGGACCTGCCGCAGCGATCGCCGCGCTGTCTCTTTGCGGCTGGGAAGAGAAGTCGTTCGCGTTCTATGGGTTTCCGCCGCGAGAAAAAAAAGAGCTGCGCGATCACATATCCCACATCGCGCAAGGCGCGCCAATCGCGATATTGTATGAATCCCCCCATCGCATGTCCGCTCTGCTACAGGCAGCGGCTGATACTCCCGGCGTATCGCGCGCGCTTATTTGCAATGACCTGACCAAACGTTTTGAGTGGATATTCGAGGGAACTCCGGCGGACGCGCTCGCCGCGTTAGAATCGCAACCCTCTCCCGAAAAGGGGGAATATTGCGTGGCGCTGCGATTCGTTCCCGTTCAGCGGCAGGCGGCTGAACCCGTTTCACCGGAAGCGCTTATACTGGATAAAATGCTGTCCGGCTGCGACGTGAACGAAGCGGTCGCGGCCATCCAATGCGCGGGCATACCTCGCAACGACGCATATCGGGCGGGCTTGAACGTACGCAAGTTTATTCAGCGCCTTGCCGCTCCGGACGATTAGGCGGTGCTGTATAATATTTATATTGCTTTTATAATGCCGATTGTATCCTCGCGCACATACCACCGATCCACGCGCCAAACCGTTCTGCTTCTCCCTGCATAATAGGCTGGCGTTTATATAAAAACGCGGATTCTTGAGAGGCATATGCCTCTAGTTCATAATCTTTGCGTGCTGGTAAGTAACCGCGCAGTTCCTCCGCGCACCCGAGTATCAGCGCGCCATTTCCCGCGCCGTTTTCACGGGCAATTTGCCCAACGCATGTAAACGCCTCGTATGGAAGCGCGACAATCCATACGCCGCCCAGGCAAACAGCCGATATCGAAACAGGCTCGACAGCCGCCAGCGCGCCCTCTCTATCTATGCGGACAAGCATCGTTTGTTCCCATATGCGAACGACCCGCGCCGCTCCCTCTTCTATCGACCATGGCGGCGGTACGCCGTCTCGCATAATCCGCGCAACGCGGCGATCCGCCGTCTCTCGAACGTCCTCAGCCGTCATCGGGCGTATTCCAAGTTCATATGAAAAGCGCCGCGTGGTCAGCGTCGTCGCGAGAGAAACGTGGTTCGTGTTGAATCCTTCTTGTATCGAGCGGGCATATCGCGCCAGTTGTTCCGACCTTGATACGCCGGATGGAATATACGGATCTATATCCCCGCATACTCCGTTCAGATATATCGAAGCTTCTCCGTTTTTTTCGAAAAGCGCGTTTACCTCTCCCGGATAGTCTGCGGATACCGACGGAATCCTGCCCCTAAAAACAGGATGGCACGCGTGGGATACAAGCGAAATAGCGCATCCGCCGTCGCGCTCTATTCGCAATCCTCGTACGTAATTATCTATTGGCGCATCAGAATCAGAACGATTATATACATATATTCCATTGAGCGGCGTAACCGTGCCTGTCAGCGCCGTTACTGTGGCGGTCGTTTGAATCGCTTCGTCGCACGCGCCTAGAATTTTATTAGCGACGCCCGACGTATACTCCAAATCAACCTCTCCGCAGCCGGTGTGAGCGACTATGGCGGGGCCTGTATGAGTATGAACGCTAACAATCGTAACCTGCTCGCGGTTCAGTCCGTAGCGTTCATGTAATCCCGTAAATATTCGCTCGACGACGGACTGCGCAAGGCCAAGTAAATCGCAGCATATAAGCATCCACCTCGCCGTGTCGGTCTCTATATATAACGCCCGGGCGTATAGATCGTCCAGCACGTTCTCCGCGCGGCGCCGCAAAAAATAACCATATCCCGCCAGCTCAACCGCCAACTCAGCCGCTGACTCAACTCGAAGCGGCGGCGTAATCGTCGCCTTGCCATACCCCGCCGTCATCGCCCCGTGGTGTCGATTCATATTTATTCCCTTCACCGCATGATCGCTTGCCGGTCAATATTGCGGAGTAACATAAACATTATAAAACTGCATGCCAAGCTTGCGAGCGACCGGCAAAGGCTTCTCGTCAAGTTCCGCAAGCGTGGAAAGCTCGCCCGCCGCGTAGCGTTTCAGCGCGTCCGCAACGTCCTCCATCCGCCCTATTATCGCTCCGTATCGCAGCGCAAGCTCTTCCCAGCCGTTGCGTTTGAACGTCGATTCCCACTGGCAGCGGTGCGCGTCGCGCAGAAGCCGCGTCGTCCTAATCAGTTCCGGAATCCGCCCTTCCGCGATTATACGAAGGCCGTCCTTGTCGCCCGCCTCGTATAAGCGGCGTATGTCTTGAATCGCGCGCGCTTTTCCCGCCGCGAGTTCAAACAGATAATCCGCGTACCGGCAATCCGGGCGCTCTTTCTGAGTTTGGAGGATTTTACGCGCGTTCTCATAGGCTTCGATACGTTCGTTCAAATCAGATTTTTCAGATATAAGCGGATAAAGAAGATCGCCATAGATCAACCCTTTGCCGGTGCGGCGATCGATCGCGCCTTCATAGAACGCGCCAAACGCTTCAAAGCACGCGTCGCTAAGGCCTGTGAGAAACGCCCCGACGTTCGCGACATCCTCGTCAGAACAGTCCGCTCCCCGCCAACAATATTCAGAGAACAGCGCCAATTGATTGGACGCGAGGAAGTAGTTTGTCTCCGTCGCGTCGTCGCCCCATTGGGTTGCGAGAACGGTGGATACTTTGTGCGCGGCGCATACGCCAAGGGCGGCGTTCATTGTCTCGCGGGTAAGCGCCACATGCGGCAGAAATCCGCTCCACGTCCATACGCCGCCCGCAAACACGACGGGACGCCCCATCTGTTCGTGCGCGCTTATCATAAAATCGTAAACGGCCGCGTCCGTATGATAATAATCCCAATACACCATCGCGACGTCTGGAAGCGAATTGATTACCGATTGCGGAATATTCGACTCTAAATCGTAATATTCTCCCGTTTTCGACCCAAGCCGGAAATACATATCGCTCCACATCATCGGCTCAAACTCATACTTTTTACATATATCGACTACCCTACCCACGTGACGGTTGAGCAGCTCGAATCGATCCACCAATCCGTGTTTTTCAAAATACCGCGCCAAACCCACTCCGTGCGCCTCGTCCATTCCAATATGAATCCTTCTACTTGAGAAGCATGCGCGAAGCGCGCGGAGCATGGATTCGATCAATTCATATGTCTCCGGCTCGTCAATCATAAGGCATGTATTAGTATCCTTTAGATGATCCACTGGCATCCACTGCAGGAACTGACCCAAATGCGCTAGCGTTTGTATTGAAGGGATAAGCTCTACGCCCATAGAAGCGGCGTACGCGTCGATTTCTCGCAGCTCGTCCGGCGAATATCTCCCGCGCAGGTAACCAAAGTATGGCTGCTCCGGTATAGTATATGTTTCCTCCGTGTAGAGCATAAGCACGTTCATACCCAGCGCCGCTACCTGATCGACATACCGCTTCAGAGCCGGAACGTGCATCACTCCCCCGCGGGACATGTCTACGTACGGCCCCACGTCCTTAAAACATTTCTCCTGCCTTATCGAAATCTCAGCGCGTCCTTCGCGAAGCGCCATTGCGAGAAGGAAAAATCCGCGCGCGAGGGACGAAATCTCCTGCGCCGTGATTTTCGCGCGACCGTCCGCGTATTCGACAAACAACCCTTTGCCAACGCCCGCTTCTATCTCTCCCGAAAACGCGCATCTAACTTGACTGAACACGCGCGATCTCACGCGCCGAACCGTTTCCTCCGGAAATAAGATGGTCGCCGAATCGGATCGACCATCAATTTCATTTCTAATATTATCACATTTATTGTCGCATTGATTTTCACTTTTGCCCATCCGTCGCATCCTCCGTTATACAATCAATATATCATATGACGTTCTTTTTGTTTCAAATGATCCGACCGCCATTCTTGTTATATCATTGCCCGCCGGGTAGGCCGTCCTGATAATCGACGACAAACTGGCAAAACAATCGAACGCCCGTGGGCATCGCGCTCTCGTCGATATCCCAATCCTTGGTATGCGCGGGTTTATTGAATCCCTTTTCGTCGTTGCGCATCCCCAGGCCAAACAATAGCCCCGGCTTCTCCTGCTCATAATATGCGAAATCCTCGCCGCCCGGCGACGGCAGCAGCGGCAGCACCTCGTTCTTGCCGACCACCTTCTCGCTGGACGCCACAAACGCGCGATACATCGCGGGATCGTTATTTGCCGTGGGCAGCGGCGGATCCCAGAATTCAACGGATCCCTTTCCGCCCATCTCACCGCACACGCCGTCCACCAACCTTATCAGGCGCGCGCGCGCCCAAGCTAGCGTACTATCTTTCAAACAGCGTATCGATCCCGCCATTTTACACGATCCTGCGTTCGTAGCCGTCGTATCTCCTGCGTGCATGGTTCCCACCGCGAACACGCAGGTGTCGAACGGATCGATCTCGCGCGACAGTATCATCTGAATTCCCATATATATTTTCATACCGATCGCCAGCGCGTCGACTCCTGCGTTAGGCGCCGCTATATGAACCGACCGACCCTCGATACTTATTTCAAACCTGGAGCTTGTAGCGTTTGTCACCCCCGCGCAGCACGACGGCGCGCCCGACGGATCGCCGCAGTTTACATGACACATCAATATGCAGTCGATATCCTTCATAACGCCGTGCCTGCACATGGTCGCCGCGCCGCTTGGCCTTGATTCCTCGCATGGCTGGAACAGAAGCTTGACACGGCAGCGAAGGGTATCACGAATTGCCCACAGCGCTTTTGCGACGCCCAGCATCATCGCGGTATGCGCGTCGTGACCGCAGGCGTGCATCAAGCCTTTATGGCGCGAACGATATTCCGCATCGTTCGCTTCCTCTATCTCAAGCGCGTCCATATCCGCACGCAAACCGATAGTGAACGCATCCAGGTTTCCGTTGATTGTCGCGACTATAGTCGAACGCCCGTACTTCTCAAATTCATACGGAACGCCGATTTTATCCAGCTCTTCGCGTACGAGCGCGGTGGTCATCGGCAGGTCGAACTCTATTTCCGGATACATATGCAACCGGCGGCGCACCCTCACCATCATATCCTGGTCGATAAAAAAGTCGTTCATATCGCTCCTTTTTCACGTATGCGCAATCTATCCAGGCGCGTTGACAGCGCGCTTAACGCCGCATACCCCCGGCAGGCAAGGCCTTCCGAGGATATGCGACCCGTTAAATATTTACCGCAAAGCCTAACTTCAGGTTTATCGCTGGCTCTCCAGATACGCGTCCAGCTGCGCCTGCGCCGCTTTCTGCACATCGAGCAGTCCGGCCGATTCTAGCTCGGCCTTCAGCTGCGGAATAACCACGGCAGGATCGGACGTTCCGGTCTGCAGTTCGTATTTATATTTATCCCACACGGCGTTCATTGCCGACAATTCTATCTGATAATCTTCCCCGTTAAACGCGAATCCGCCAAGATCCGACACCGACGCGCGGTCATAGCCCGCGTAAACTTTCTCCCACATCAACGGATCCGCCAGCGTATCCTCGCTGGATTCTACGGAGGCGATAGCGACCGACCCGTGGGTGAAGCCGTCGAGCAGGAAGTTCTTGCGTCCCTGATCCGTGCGAAGTACGGTACCGTTATCCAAATAGTTGAAGTGCGTGCCCTCTACGCCGTACATCAGTATGTCGCGGAACGAGCGGTCCGTCGACAAATATTCCATATACTTCAACGAAGCTTCGATGTTCTTCTGGCTCGCTCCCGCGTTTATCGCCTGCATCGCGCCCTGCATCGTCGCGGTGGACATGAACGGTCCGTCATAGCGAGCGATCTTGACCGAGTGGCCGGACGACTTACCCCATCCGGTATAGCCCGTCCATGCCTGTCCAGAGCGCACGGAGGAATAGTTGGCGTAAGTGACTGATTCCGTGACCGCCGCGTCCGGATTGATATAGCCCAGCGTATACCACTTGTGCAAAAGCTCGTAGCGGTGCATAAGTTCATCGTATTCATAGAACGGGATGATCGTCGTGCCCTTGTCGGTTCCCGCGTATTCATATGGCACTACAAGGTAATATCCGACCACGCGCTGAGCGAAATTGGTGAAATTGGTCAGCCCGTTGCGAGACATGAATATAGCGTATTCATTGGGGCGATTTTCTTTGAACGCCTCAAGGTAGGTTTCCAGCTCGTCGAACGATACTTCTTCCGGAATAGTCCAGCCCAGCTCGCCTTCGTAAAAGTCGCTGTCCAACCGCCAGAACATTTCCGACGCCAAATCCTTCTTCGTGGGTACCGCGTAAATGCGTCCGTTCACGCGGGCGGCGTCCCAAACAACCGGATCAAGCGTCGCGTATAAATCGGGCGTGAGAGAGGGCAGCAGGTCCGTCAGGTCAGCGTAATATCCGTCATACGCGTTTTGAATAAAATTGGGAGACACCCATTCGCACGTGAACATCATATCATAATATTCACCTGCGGACAGAGAAAGCGCCATCTGATCCGCCAGCTTGTACATGATGGTCGCGGTTATGCCAACCGTATCTTTGCTCACGGCGTTCGCGGCGTCCTCGACCATCTGCGCGTCGACGGGCACGTCGCCGGGACAGTTTACCCACCACGTCAGGTTGATTGGTTCCTCCGCCATAGACGGCGCTGCGAAAGCGCCCAGCGCGAGCGTCAATGCCAGCAGCGCGAGCAGCCCTTTTTTCATTTTCATGTTTTTCATGATACCGCGTCTCCTTTTTATTGTTATGAATATATCATCAAGGGTGGAAATTCTCCGCCCGTTGAAGCGAGTTTCGCCCTATCCCTTCACCGCCCCAATAGTCAAACCGTTCACGAAGTAACGCTGAAAAAACGGGTAGGAGCAGGCGATGGGCAACACGACTACGGTAACTATGGCCATGCGCGACGATTCCGTCGGAATCTGCTTAATTACTTCCGAGTTATAATATTCCTCATTCCGCGCCATAAAAGATATTGAATTTTGTATGCTTACAAGAACATACTGCAGCGGATACAACTCACGGTGGCTTGAATCCAGATACAGCATCGCGCCATACCACGCGTTCCAATATGAGAACGTCAAAAACAAACCGATAGTCGCGATAACCGGCAGCGACACCGGCAATACAAGCCTCAGGAAAATATGAATCTGGGAGGCTCCGTCTATCTTCCCGGATTCGATTATCGAGTCCGGCACGGTCGTTTGAAAAAACGTGCGCATTATAATAGTGTACCATGTCGAACACGCGCCTGGAAGGATCAGCGCAAGGTACGTATTCTTCAACCCGTATATCTGCGTGTTGACCATGTACGTCGCCACGAGCCCACCGGAAAACAGCATGGGGAAAAATATAAACGCGGTGTATAATTTTTTCAGCCGGAAAGTCGGACGCGAAATGGAGTAGCCAAGCGTGCTTATCAAAACCAAACCTATAGCGGTGCCGACCACAGTTATGCCGATCGAATTGATAAACGCGCGCCCTATGTAGTTGCTGGTATCCCGCAGATAATCATACGCCGCCGTCGACCATAATATCGGTACGAACGAATATCCTTTCTGAAGTATTGACGATTCCGCCGAAAACGATATAATAACCACGAATACCAACGGCAGCAGCGTTATGACGGCAAGCGCAAAAAACAACGCTGAAATCGCCATATTGGCAGCCTGGCTTACCTGGTTAAACCTCCACGGTTTCCTCGCAGCCGCCATATAGCTTGTCTCCCCCTTTCATCGCCGCATTCAAATTAATCGTTCGCTTTAAATAACATCCGCGCTAAGAATCACGCTCGATAGAAATCCATACGGAAAACTTTCGGTCAAAAGAATCCGCTGTCAGGATCAATCTTCTTAACAAGGTAATTTGTTGAAATAATCATTATGCACCCAAGCACGCTTTGCAGAAGCCCCGACGCCGACGCGAACGCGTAGTTGCTTCGTTCCATAAGAGCCTTATATACATAAACGTCGATTGTTTCCGTTACGGACGCCAACGAGTTGGAATCGCGCGTCGCTTGGTAGAACAACCCGAAATCCGTATTGAATATATGCCCTACGTTCATTATGAACAATATTGATATAACAGGGCGCAGCAGCGGAATAGTTATGCCCTTCACCTGCTGCCACTTCGTCGCGCCGTCTATTACCGCGCTTTCATATAGGCTGTGATCAATGCCGCTGAGCGACGCGAGATACACTACCATCGAATAACCCATCGTCTTCCAAGTATTTAGGAATACGAGGAAAAACGGCCAGTATTTAACCTGCTGATACCAGGTGACGGGGTCTTTGCCCATAGACCTCAAAAGTTGGTTGAACAGCCCGCGATCCGTGGAAAGAAACGCGTAAACAAAATAACTTATAACCACCCAACTGAGAAAATGCGGCAGAAACATGGCGGTTTGAAATGTTTTCGCAAGGCGGCGGGAATGCATATGAGATATAAGAATCGCCAGCGTCACAGGCAGCACAAGCCCAATAAGAAGAAATATAAGATTATATCCGATAGTATTTCTGAAAATAATAAGCACATCCGGCGATTTGAACAAAAATGCGAAATTCTTCAAGCCAACCCATTTGCTGCGCACAAAAAGGCTGTATATAAACCCTTTCCCAGGAGCGAGCTTATAATTTTTAAACGCGATGACTATTCCGAACAGAGGCACATAACAAAACATTACATACCAAACGATCGATGGTAGTGAAAGCATAACCAATTGCAAATCGTCCAGCAAGAAGCGGCGCTTCTTGCGTTTGCCGACCGATCCAGCGGATATGGGCGATCGATTAAATCGATCTCTCGAGGAGGCGGGGTACACAGCGTCACCTCCGTATTGGATAAGTTGTATGGAAATTCGCTTATTCTTATGTGCACTGTTGATCTTTCAATTATTATACCACAGTTTAAAAATGTTGGCAAGGCGTTCGATTTGCATTCTATGATGAATAATTTACACAATATTTAAAAATATAAATAATATAATTATATTATTGGTTGTAAATATAATTACAACCGCAGTCGCATAAAAGCGGCGCGTTTCTGTCTCTATCCGATAATATCGGCGCGTCCGTACCCCAATCCACTCCAATACTAGGATCGTCATAACGCATGCAGCGGTCATGCGCGGAAACATATAGGTTATTAACCTTATAGAAAAATTCGACATTATTCGTCAGCGTCAGATACGCGTGCGCGAATCCGCGCGGAATATATAACATTAGTTTGTTCTCGGAGGATAGCTCCACCCCTATCCAGCGCCTATAGGCAGGCGATCCCTTGCGAATATCAACGGCTACATCCAGCACCGCGCCCGCTATAACTCGAACTATCTTCGCCTGCGCATAGGGATCATTCTGAAAATGAAACCCGCGCAGCGTATTCCGCGCCGCCGTGAAACTATGGTTATCCTGCACGAAAATATCGTTTATGCCTATCGCGGCAAACGCCTTCGACGAGTACGCTTCCATGAACCACCCGCGGCTATCGCTAACCCAATCTGCCCTTAGGATATATACTCCAGGCAATGCCGTCTCAATTTTTTCCATAATTTTGCCTCGCATCCTTTTTTTGGAAGGTATGCGCGGCTTGGAGGTTTCATACTCTGAAGCAATGTGCAAACGACAGGCGGGAAACATGAAAGGCGTGATAATGGCGGGGGGATTGGGAACGCGATTGTTCCCAATTACTATCGGCGTATCCAAACAGATGCTGCCCGTCTATAACAAGCCTATGATCTACTATCCGCTTTCTACGCTGATGCTGGCCGGAATCCGCGATATATTGATTATATCCACACCTGAGGATACGGCCCGCTATATGGCGCTGCTGGATAACGGCGTACACCTTGGCATCCGCGTCTCATACGCTCGGCAACCATTCCCCGGCGGTTTGGCGCAGGCGTTCATTCTCGGTGAGGCGCATATAGGAGATAGCGCCTGCGCAATGATACTGGGCGACAACTTCTTTTATGGTCGCGCGCTGGAAAGCGCACTGCTATCAGCCGCAGATAACGCGGAGCGCGGCGGACGCGCCACCGCGTTTGCCCATAAAGTGCGGACGCCGAAGCAATACGGCATCGTTGAATGGGGGCGCGGTTGGAAGCCCGTCTCAATTGAGGAAAAACCGTCGCACCCCAAATCCAGATGGGCGGCGACGGGGCTGTATTTTTACCCAAAAGGCGTTTCGCTCAAGGCGCGCTCCATCCAGCCTTCCGCTCGAGGCGAGCTGGAAATCAGCTCGTTGAATACGCTTTATATGCAGGAAGATCTGCTGGACGTCATGCCTCTGCCCCGTACGATAACATGGATGGATATGGGCGGCGCAGACAGCCTTTATAGAGCGGCCGCATTTGTAAGGCGCGCGGAGCGTCGAATCGGAGCGCTGATTTCAGCTCCGGAGGAAATAGCGTACCGCCAGGGCTGGACGGACAAAGCGCAGCTTGCGGCAAGCGCCGCGCGCTGCAGCCAATCCCCGTACGGCGCATACTTGAAAGCGCTCGCCGAACGCGGCGGCGCGCAGTGAGGATATAATATATGCGGCTGATTATAACGGGCGGCGCGGGGTTCATCGGCGCGAATTTCATACTGTATCAGTTGGAGAATCATCCGGAAGACCGACTGACCTGCTTCGATTCGCTGACCGGCGCGGGCAGCGAATCCACGCTGAGTATACTCTCCCGCGAAGGCGGCTTCAATTTTGTTCGCGGCGACATCGCCGTCCAAGCGGACGTAGAACGGCTGTTCCGGACGGAAAAGCCCGACGTCGTGGTCAACTTCGCGGCGGAAAGCCATGTGGATAGATCGATCGCGGATTCGGAGCCATTCGTCAGAACCAACGTGCTTGGCGCGCATACTCTTTTAGAAGCGTGCCGCAAATATGGCGTATTGCGCTTTCACCAAATATCCACGGACGAGGTGTACGGCGATCTGCCGCTCGATCCCTACGCGCCGCAGTTTACGGAAGAATCTTTGTTCAAACCCTCAAATCCCTACGCGGCGTCCAAAGCGGCGGCGGATTTATTCGCGCTGTCCTATCATCGCACATACGGGCTTCCCGTCTCCATCACGCGCAGTTCCAACAACTTTGGCCCTCACCAGCTTCCTGAAAAATTGATGCCGCGAATCATACGGCGCGCTTTGGCCGATGAATCGCTGCCGATATTCGGCACCGGTTTGAACGTTCGGGATTGGATATACGTTCGCGACCATTGCGCGGCGATCGATGCAGTGATGCGCCTCGGACGAACGGGGGAAGTGTACAACGTAAGCGGAGGCAACGAACGCACAAACATCGATATCGCAAAGATAATATTACGCGCGTTGGGCAAGCCGGAAAGCCTTATCACATTTGTTCCGGATCGGCTAGGACACGATCTGCGATACTCTATGGAGGACTCAAAGCTGCGCAACGAGCTTGGCTGGCAGCCGCATACGAGTTTTGAAAAAGGAATACGGAAAACGGTACGCTGGTATATTCAAAACAAAAACTAGCGGAATATGCAGCCGCTAACATAACCATTGGCTTAATTGTTTATTCATGCATCATAATTCGATTTCTTCAGTATCGCGTCCAGCGCCTCATACAGCGGCGGAACTGCGCGCTCTTCCCTATACTTATCAAACGAAGCCAAACTTTGAAGGCTCATTTTATACACAAGCTCATCATTCTCCGCCAGCAGCGCAAGCTTTTCCGCGATAGCTGCCGGATTGCGTATCGGAACCAGAAAGCCGTTTTCTCCATCGCATATCAGTTCTCTGTTAAAAAGCCAATCGGTTGCTATGATAGGCAGCCCCGCCGCAAACCCCTCGAATATAGTTCCGGGAAAACCTTCGCCTATGAAATATGTCGGAAACAGCAGGCAGTCGTATCCGTTCAATGTTTGTATCGCCGTGCGGAAATCCAGAACGCCTTTGTATTGAATGTGCTCCTGCTCTGAAATCAACCTCAGCCATTCGCTTTCTTCAGAGTGATATGGAGGTAGCGGGCCATATATATCAAGCGTCACTGGTTCGCTCCGTTTGCCGTTGAACAAACGCACCGCCTCTATCGCCGTTTTGACGCCTTTTTCCGGCACTAATCTGCTGTATACCACGCACCTGCGCAGCTTTTTTCTTGGCATAATATTTCGCAGCAAACCGGGTTCGTATACCCTATAGTTTTGCAGAACGCGTATATTGGGAAAACCCAATTCCTCGAGCTGTCGGCGCATGGAATCCGTCTGCACCATCAAAGTATTGAACGGCAGCAGCTTCCACCGCAGCGTCCGCTGCGCCGCGAGGGAATCCGCCAGCATTCCGCCTATTACGATGCCTATGCTTTTGGCGGCGTACCGTTCCGCATATATACTTCTGATAAACGTTCTGTTTATGGTTGATGTTAATACAATAACGATAGCGTCCGCCTGTTCCAGCAAAGGCACAGTCCGCCTCCAATTTTCACTCGCAGCTCCTCTGCCATATGACAATATCGATCTATCCGCCACATTAACTTCTACCGACGGATTGTACTTGCGCAGCGAAACAAGAATCGATTCGGAGCGAGCTTCACGCCCGCTCACATGTTTGTTATCAAAATGATTATATTCTTCTCCAATAAAGGCGATTCTCTTCATTAACAATCTCCCTCCGCCGACTGCTCTAGATTATTTCTGATTTCATCCAAATATTCTTTTTATACCAAACTCCGTTTAAACGGTAGCAGATTCGCGAAGGATTTTTGCCGGTCGCAAAGTCGAGGGAGCGAGGCGGGCTGGAGGCCCGCCCCGCGGACGAGACGCAGCGAGCGGCAAAAAGACTCGCGAAGATGCCGCCGTTTAAGCGGAGTTTAGGGCGTGTTCGAAAAATATCTTGAGGCTGAATGTGCTGGATTTTTATTCAGCGCAAGGAGCCATGAGGGAGGCGTAGTGGAGCTACGTCGACCGAATGCGCGACGCCGCGATGGATAAAAAGACAGTGCATTCAGACCGAGAGTTTTTCGAACACGCCCTAGTATTAGATATTGTTTATCAGAGCATCGCGTGGGATGGCCTGTCTGCCAGGATGTTCGCGCCGCTCACAATGCGGCGGCAGCAAAAACCCGGCGCATAACGCGCCGGGTTCCAAATCGCATTTTCTTATGTAGTTATGTTTATATTACTGTGCGTTCACCTCGTCATACATCGTCTGCATTTCAGCCAAGATCGCTTCGCCGCCTTCGGCGCGCCACTGTTCATAAACGGCCTTAAGTTGCGCCTCGTCGATTTGGTTGGCTATATACTGCACGTTCGCATCTTCAAGCAGCGTGGTCAACTGCGCGCCGACCATCGCTTGAGTCTCGGAGATAAACGCCGCGCAGGGGTTGCCTACAACATAATCCGGATACTGCAGCAGATAATCATTATACAGCTTGCGCAGACCGGCATATTCCATCGCAACCGCGAGATCGCCGTTCACGTTCATGCCGATCTGGTTCATGCTGCCCTGCAGCGAACGAACCGAAACCTCCAAATCTGTCGGCGTCGTGATTCGATAGCCGTTCTCGTTCACCCAATAGGTGGCATCCTGCACGCCCCAGTTTACCAGCGTCTGGCCTTCCGGTCCGTTCAGGAAATCGAGGAATTCCAAACACTTTTTCAGATCTTCTTCGGTTTTAGCGGCTTTGGTTATAATGACTTCACCAGACAGCCCCGCCGTCGGCCACATTAATTCCTGGCCGTCGGCGTTCTTAACGAACGGGAGCAGGTTGAATACGTCTTCGGTCACGCCCTTGTTCTGTTCGAACCAATCCTGCAAACGGTATCCGCCGTCCATTACGTCCAGCTTGATTCCGGCTTGGTCGTTCTTGATCGGATCGTCCCAGATGGTCGATTCCAGCACCATGAAATCCTGATTTATCGCGCCGGCCGCGTACAGATCGCGCAGCCAATTCAGGCCTTCCAGGAACTTCGCGTCTTCGTGCGCGGGATACAGCTTGCCCTCCGCGTCGACGCCCCAGGTGTTTGGCGCGCCGTGCATAATCGTTATCAGCTTGATCGTGCCGTCGACATACTTACACATTACGATGCCGTAAGTACCCTTCGCGGTATCTGTGAACGCCTTCGCCATCGCGGAGAGGTCGTCCAGAGTTTCCGGCACGCCAAGCCCTTTTTCAGCCGCCCAGTCGCTGCGGTAAATGATGCCGTTGCGGGCGAGCGGGCGCGCGCGATATATGCCGTACAGGCGACCGTCTATCTTCGTCGCGTCGTATACGACGGGGCTACCGTCCTTCAGATACTGCGTATCCGCAATATAATCCGTGATATCCCAGAACGCGCCGGCGCGCGCGGACGAAACGATTATCGGATCCTGATGCCCTTTTACTATCAGGATTTTGGGCATGTCCCCGGCAAGCGCTAGGCTGACCGCTTCCGCGTAAGACGCGTCCGGGACAAACGTGATATCCAGCTTTGTGTTTGTCGCCGCTTCAATCGCGGTGACCGTCGGGTTATTCTCATACTGGAACGGTTCAGTATAGAAGGTGGGCATTAGGATGCTGATCGGGTACGGCGCTTCCTCAGCGACCGCAGCCATTGACGCGCCGGGCAGAATCAGAGCCAGCGCCAGAAGAACCAATAGGAATTTACGCATTGGGAACCTCCTTATATCATGTATTATTTCGACGCGTTCCCCGCGCCGCAGGGTTCAGCTAAAGCTCGCCTCATCCTTTAAGAGCGCCAATCATAACGCCTTTCGCGAAATGCTTTTGCAGGAACGGATAGACGCACAATATCGGAATGGTTGATACCACGATTACCGCCATTTTGACCGATTGATCCGGCGGTTTGAGATGATCCATGGAGTAACTGCTCACGTCGCCCGCCATGCTCGAGGACAATATGATCAGTTGGCGCAGCGTCACCTGCAGCGGCCACTTGTTCGGAGATTTCGCCATATACAGCGTCGCTGAGAAATAGGAATTCCAGTGCGCCACCGCGTAGAACAGCGAAAATGTAGCGATTACCGGCATAGAGAGCGGTATCACCACGTGAAGCAGCGCGCCAAGATCTGTGCATCCGTCCAACTTTGCGGACTCCTCCAGTCCGTCCGGCAAATTTTGGAAGAAGTTTTTTATTATCATCATGTTGTACGCGCTGATCGCGCCCGGAAGCAGCACCGCCCAATATGTGTCCAGCAACCCAAGGCTTTTTACCACGATATAGCCGGGGATCATGCCGCCCGAGAAGAACATCGAAAATATCACCAGGTTCAGCATAACGCCGCGACCGTGCAGGTAGCGTTTCGACAAAGCGTATGCCAGCGTTATCGTAAAGAACATATTAATGACGGTGCCCGCCGCAGTGATCAGCACCGAATTCCCAAATGCCTTAATAATCATGCTTGAAGAAAATATATATTTATATGCAGCCAACGACACGTCGCGTGGGATAATGAACATCGGCCGCGCTGAAATTTCGCGCTCCGTCGCGAATGACGCCGCTATCACATATAAAAAGGGAAGCACTGTGGCGAGCGAGCAGATTCCGAGAAATATCACGTTGGACAGATCGAATACACGGCTGAGGAATGTATGCTTTATCCGCACCGCGCGCTTTTCCATGCGTATCACCATGCGTTTACCCCCTTGCTATAGCGCTTCTCAATACAATCCCGGTTCGCCCATTTTATGCGCCGCCCAGTTGGATGACATAACGAGAGCGACGCTGATCACCGCCTTAAACAAACCTATCGCTGTCGCGTAGCTATATTGACCAGCCTGGATTCCCTGCTGATACACGAACACGTCGAACGTCTGCGACACGCTTCGATTCATCGCGTTAGCCATTAGCAGCAGGTGTTCAAATCCGGTATCAAGCACACTGCCCATACGCAGCACCAGAAGAAGCACAATTGTCGAGCGAATCGCCGGCAGCGTGATATGCCACAGCTGGCGCAGCCTCCCCGCGCCGTCGCACATCGCGGCTTCGTATAGCTCCACGTCCACTCCCGCCAGCGCGGCGAGGAATATGATAGTGCCCCAGCCGGTTTCCTTCCAGATTGTCTGCCCGATTATCATAGGGCGGAATGCCGCCGGGGATGTGAGAAACCCGACGTTGCTACCCGTGAGCGCGTATGTCATTTTATACACAATGCCGTTCGAGTTAAACATCACGTAGGTTATGGAGCATACTATAACTATCGAAACAAAGTGAGGAATATATAAGAATGTTTGAACAAACTTCTTATATTTTGCACTGCGCAATTCGTTCAGCAGCAGCGCCAGCACGATCGGAGCGGGAAAGAAAAACACGATATTCATCAGCGACAGTACGATTGTATTTGAAAACAGACGCCCGAAAATTGGGTTATTGAAAAAATAGCGAAACCACTTCAACCCGACCCACTTGCTTCCCATAACGCCCAGGAACGGAACATAATCCTTAAACCCGATAACGACGCCCCACATCGGCAGATACTTGAATATCAGAAAATACGCAAGCCCGGGCAGCGCGAGCAAATACAGCCAGCGATCGCGCGACAAATGGGCGAGGAATCTTGAACGTTTGGTTTTCTCTCTGGTCGCCACCATAATCCAAAGACCTCCCGTCAAAAGAGTGCGAAAAAACAGATTTTTGCAGATTCTATTGGTAGCATAGCACAGATTGTAAACCTTTGCAAGGATCAATTTGCACGGGATGAACCAGGAATATAGTAGCGCCGACCAGCGTTAATCCCCTCCGCCGCAAACGTATCGCTTTTATCTCGGATGTTTCGGGCGTGTCGTTCTGGGTAGACAACGTCCGCCTATGTACACTCCCGGAATGTCTTCCTTGCGCCATGCACGCCGTCGGCGTATAATGCCCTTACCGTTCGGAGGGATGCGCGTGGTTAAGGATCGATCGTTCTATAAAGCTCTGCTCCGCCTTGCCGCGCCTGCGGCGTTTCAGGGATTTATATCGCTGTTGGTGGTGCAGGCTGATAATGTTATGGTTGGCAGCCTCGGAGATATCTCGCTGGCGAGCGTCGCTATATCCAACAGCGCGACCGCCTTTTTTATCGCGGCCATAACCGGCATGACGAGCGGCTCGTCCGTGCTGATATCCCAATACTGGGGGCGTAAGGACGTGCCGCGCATTCGGCAGGTGTTCGCTATCGTCGCCACATTATGCACGTTGATCGCGATAGCGTCGATTATCGCGATCAGCGTCGCGCCTCGATTTTTGTTAAGCCGCTTCACCGACGCGCCGGATATATTAAGCGCGGGGCTTCCGTATTTCCGGCTGGTGAGCCTGTCGTATCTGCCGTTCGCTCTGAGTACCGCGCTGATAGGTATGCTGCGCAGCGTGGAAATTGTGAACGTTACTATATATACGACTATAGCCGCGCTGTTCGTAAATATATCGCTGAACTGGATATTGATATTTGGCAAGCTCGGTATGCCAAAGCTTGGAGTGACCGGCGCGGCCGCCGCGACGATCGTCTCGCGGGCGGTCGAACTGGGGATCGTGTGGTGGTATACGTTTTATCGTCAAAAAAATCTGCCGATTCGCCCTCGCGATTTGATAGGCGGTGAGCGCGCTCTGTGGGGAGACTATGCGCGATATGGTTTGCCCGTCGGCATAACCGATATGCAATGGGCGTTTGTTGGCGTATTTAAAACGGCGATAATTGGTCGGCTCGGCTCGACGATGATAACGGCGAACACGATAGCGACAGGTTTAATGGAGCTTGGGCGGGTGTTCTCATCCAGCCTTACGATAGGCGCTTGCGTGATGATAGGCGTAACCGTCGGCGCGCGCGATTATAAACGCACGCGGGAATATTCCAATACAATACAGATATTATTCGTCGGCGTCGGCTTATGCATTGCGGCGGGCGTGTATCTGCTGCGCGAGCCATACGCGGCTCTGTATGGCAATGTATCCGACGCCGCGCGATCCTTGTCGCTGCGGTTTATTACGATAGGAGCGCTCACGCTGATAGGCACTACCTACCACGCGTCCTGTTTTGTCGGCATCAACAGGGGCGCGGGCGACAGCCGCTTTGTGCTGATTGTCGATACCATCTGCGGTTGGCTGGTGGTTCTGCCTCTGTCCGCGTTAGCGGCGTTCGTATGGCGAGCGCCGCTGCCCGTTGTGTTCCTCTGCCTGTACTGCGACCAATGTTTTAAATGGATCATCGCGTTTTTTCGATTGCGCGGGAATAAGTGGATCAGGAACGTTACGCGCGACGCTTGACGGCGGCGGATCGTTTGGGATCACGGCTTTGAGCCGCTCGATCCGACGTTTTTCAGCCCCCAAAAAAACGATAACCGCCGCTCGGCATCGGTTATCGTTTCAACTAGGCGCTTGCTAAAAAAGGGTGTTTTCCGCCGTTATCATACTCCCCAATATTCCAGTGCGAGCCGCTGCCCCTGATCGATTTTCGCCCATTGTTCGTCTTCGGTCAATTCATTGCCTCCGTCGCAGGATGCGAATCCGCATTGGTGCGAAAGCAGCAATCTGCCTTTATCGATAATTTTCGCGGCTTCGTCTAACAATCTTACGGCGCGCGCCTCGTCGTCCAGCGCGCTCAGCTTGCTGGAAAGCAGGCCGAGTACTATTTCGGTGCCGGGTCGATCCTGGAATACGGCGAGCGCATCCAGCGAACCCGCCCGCTCGTCGTCCCATTCCAGGAAGAAACGATCATATTTGAGCTGCTTCAGGAATAGATTGGCTATCTTAACATAAGAGCCTCCGCTCATATTCCTCGATTCATAATTGCCGCGGCAGTTATGCGTCCACATCGCGAGACCCAGCTCATGGCCAAAGTCTATCAGAGTATTATTTATATCAATGAATTCGGCCGCCAGCGCTCTAACCGCCGCTTGATCGATATTTTCACCCGTATAGGGCGAGTTAGGATTATCATCCGCGAATATTTCCCACAGGCAATCGTCGAATTGCAGAATCTTTCCGCCGATTGCGGCATATTCCGCCACAAATTCTTTATACGCGCGAACCAGCCCGTCCCTCAGCTCCCCCGTCGTCGCGTACACCGAGTCTTTTCCACCGATATTATCCGACCATGACAACTCTCCAAGTATGTGCGACGGAGACGGGATGCACAGCTTCGTTTTGCGATCGCCCGCAATAGATTTCAGCTTTTTATATATATTGATAAAATGATGATTCTTCCCGCTCAGATCGCCGGTTATCCTAAGCCCGATATCCTTCCTGGTTTCATACTTTGCGGTTTCATCCTTATCGCGAAAATAATATCCATGTTCCGCGATATATCTATTTATACCTTTAAATCCCCACACAAAATCCAAATGCCATAGGGATTTAGAAAACTCTCCGTCCGTTATAATTTCCAGGCCATGCTCGATCTGTTTATTTACGACGTGCTTTATCGCCTCCAGCTCACATTCCTCATATCCTTCATAATCGCTATAAAATGGGTAGGTTATATTGTCGTTATGTTCGATCTGTTTTTTGTAGCGCAGCAGTTTTTCTGGACGCAGCAGGCTTCCCACCGTCATGAATTTATTGCTCACATCATCATCCTCCTAAAATTGTATGCCGTTACTTTACCACAAAAGGAAGCATATAGGGTAAGACGCGTTTTATATGTAGCGCCATAGGATTTGGCTATATCACAGTTCTAGCTTTACTCCATAACACTTAAGCACCGCTTTCAACTCTTCCAAATACAATGCGGCCATCCTGCCGAGCTGCGTTAGGTGGCTGGAAATCCATCCGACTTGTATTGAATCGTCCACTCGCAATGGAACGGCGACAATATTGTCGCCGTTCAAATCCGCGCTGACTATTCCGGTGGAAATCGTATACCCGTTAAGGCCGATCATAAGGTTGAAAATGGTGGCTCTGTCGCTTACGCGGATATTTTTCTTGCGATAGATGGTGCTTTGTATTTCCTCTGAAAAATAGAACGAATTATTATCGCCCTGCTCGAACGCGAGATACGGGTATTCCTCCAAATCATCCAGCGTCAAATAATCTTTTTGCGAGAGCGGGTTTCCGGCGCTGACGAAAACATGCGGGGTTGTGGTGAACAGCGGATGAAAATCCAACCGGCTCTCCCGAAGAAGCTTCTCGATCACTTTCCGATTAAACGGATTCAGATACATTATGCCTATCTCGCTGCGCTGGTTTTTCACGTCTTCAATGATCTCGTGAGTTCGCGTTTCGCGCAGCGTGAATTCATACTCTTCAGCGTCAGTTTTTTTGACCATGTTTACGAATGCGTTGACCGCGAAGGCGTAATGCTGCGTGGAGATTGAGCACAGGCGGCGCGGAGTTCTGTTGGTCGAATATCGCTGCTCCAGCAGCTCCGTCTGTTCGACGACCTGCCTGGCATAGCCAAGGAATTCCGTTCCGTCCTCCGTTAATGTTATGCCTTTGGAGGTGCGAAGCAGCAGTTCCAGCCCGATCTCGTTTTCGAGTTCCTTTATCGAGTTTGAAAGGCTTGGCTGCGATATGAACAATCGCTTCGCGGCTTCGCTGATGGATTCGCAATTGACTATTTCTATCAAATATTTGAGCTGCCGCAAAGTCATCAGGCTCACCTCATTTAAAATGCCGCGCTTCGATAAAGCCTATATTCGCGTCCCACGTATCCCAAACGTGCAGCCAGCCGCCATATTCTCCGAGCACCCTGAACGCCCGTCCGTCGGCTGAATACCATTTTTGAGTTTGCGCCTCTGCGGTCGGGGCGAAGTTCATAGGAACAGTCCCCTCGACGGCGCGCAGCGTCCGCACCGGTCTGCGATCGATCACTTCCCAACGCGGATTATATGCAAGCATACTCTTTTGCATATATCCGGAAATCGTGCTCGCGCCCGGCTCGCCTATGCGAACCAGCGCCCACGTGTCGTCCTCGTATGCGAGAACCGTTACAAGCGTTCCGTTATAATATCTGCCTAATATTCGCGCGCTTGCGTTCGGCGCTTCGCGCAGGTTCAGCGTATACGAGGGCGCGGGAGCGACGATGCCAGCGACGCGTTCGCCCAGTATAGCTGCGTATTTCTCCCGAATGAACCCGGTCAGCGAAGGCTTGCCCAGCTCTCCCGGATATCGCACATGCCACCAGCCGTTTGCCGCTACGCCCATCACCTCGATAGGCACGCCGTTTGATAACACCGCCGCGATTTGCGCGTCGGCGCTTGGCTGCGCGTACAGCGGCCACTCGATCTCGCTGGGAATGAACGCGGGCATCATATTCGGAAACTCACCAAGCTGCGATCCCGTTGTGAAATACGACCGCTGCATATATCCGACCGCCGATCCAGCGCCTTCGCCCACGCGAACTTTCGACCAGTAATCGTCTACGTTTTCCAATACGCGAAACGTTACGCCGTTATAATATAATCCCAGCGACGCGGAGGCAATCGTAGGAGCGGCGCGCAAATTCAGCCGCCCTGTGTTGCCCGTGCTTACTACCGCGTCGCACAGCCCGTCCTCTGGAATAGCAACCGCGCCGCCGGGCGTAAAATACTCGCCGCCCACGGGGGTTAGGTACTGCGAGAGCATATATCCCGTTTTGCCGTCGGAACGAACGCGCACATGGTACCATTCGTTCGCGATGCCCAGCACGTCCACCCGCTCTCCATTTTGATAATGCCCCACCGCCAGCGCTTCCTTACTCGCGACCACGCGCAGGTTCAGCCAATCGGAGGCTTTGGGGTTGTTCACGGTTACCGTCTGAATCGTGGAGGGAACCGTCGCGCCAAACGAAAGGAACGAGCGCATCATCCAGCCCTGCGTGCCGCCGATGCGCACATAGACCCACGCCGGGTCGGATGCGTCAAGCACCACAACCTCGACGCCGTTATAATATTTACCCAGCGATTGCGATAAAACGCTGGGAGCCGCGCGCAGGTTCAGGCGATCCGCATGATTGGGATTATGCACCCAGGCGGAAGCGGACACAGCCTGCGCCCGTGCGGCGGGCAAATGGAAACATACGCTTAACAGAATTGCGGCGATCACAAGCACCCAGGCGGATTTTCGTATCGATCGCACGGCGCGAACCCCCCTTTCAAATTACAGCTTACAGCTTGTACGCATATTGATCCGATTGATAATGATCCGGTTGATAAAAAAACGTTCGTAAAAAAGCGTTCGTAAAAAAGCGTTCTATACAACAAACGCAATAGCCAAACAAAACCATCCTTCGACTCGCGTCCGAGATAAAACCGTCAAGCGGAAGTAAGCAGCCGCGATGTGTTTATGAAACTTGCCAGGATCCAAGAAATACGTCGCCAAGGGGATTGAAGAATATCCGCAGTTCCCGCGCGCCGGGCGTTATCGCGAACGTAAGATCGAGAGTTTGCTCGCCCGCCTTTAGGTCTAGGGCTTTCATATCGTCGCCGACATTTATTTCTATATAACCATCCTCCTTGGATGTAAGAGAAATCTTCAGCGTCAGTTCGTCCCGCTCAAGCAGCGACGGTTCATAAACTTCTATTTGCGAGCCGTATACCAGCATATCGTTCATTTCCGCGAATATGGAGCGCGTGCGCGCGGCGAACCACGCTCGGTCGGTTGGCGCGTCTATCATCACATACGCGCCGTCCGCGCTGGTATGCGCCACGACTTCGGGCGAAGGCTGTATTCTTTTATACGCGCCCGCGTCCAGTATCAAGCGCGTAACACGCGCGGGCGTCGACGGCGCTTCCCTCCAGAAGCGAGGCGGCGTGAACGAAACCGCGCTTCCGTTTTCGATCAGTACGGCCGGCAGCCGTTCGCATGTCACGACAGGCGCGTCCTCGCGCAGCAGCAGCGCGATCCATTGCACTCCAAGCGAAGTAACGCGCGTGGGTTCGCAAACAAATACGCTCGATTCCGCTCGCGCCCACTCGAGCGCTTCCTGCGTATCGGCCGCCATCCACTCCATATCTCTAGCCTCGATCAGCGCGCGGGTTTCCATGCCCGTGCTCAAAACCGCCCACGCGAGCAGCAGAGCGCAGGCGCTCGTTCTGAGCGCGCGAGTGAATCCGCAGACGCGCCAACACGCCGCCATTCCGGCGACGAGCGCGGCGGTGGCGCAGCGCACCGCCCATATCGGAATTCTATCTCCGAACGCCCTTAATCCAACGAACGACATCATCTGGAACGAAACGGAACCGTAATCCTTGGGCGGAAAAATCAGCGCGATTCCGCATATCATAAGCCCTGCGGTTATCCAGAACGCTGCGCCAGGCCTGCTCCGCTCGGCGCTTGGCGAAAGCGCCAGCGCGATCACAGGTATTGTAAATGGATATAAATAACGAAGATGATACCAGCTATCCGTTATTGGATCAGCCGCTTCAGACAGGAATACTGCGTAACCGATTCCGATGACCATCAGCGCCGAAGCGATTAGCGTAGCCGATCGAAGCGCTCGCTCACCCGCCGACCGTCCGTCGAGGCGAATCGTCTGCGCAAGCGCCGGGAAAAACGCGAACGCAGCGGTGAACATAAACGCGGTCGCGACAGTTCCATATAAAACGGTTAGCCAATTTTCAAACGAAAGCGCGGTTACCGATGAAAGCTGCCCCGCGTAAAGATCGGTCGCGCCGACGTCTGGCAGCGACTGCATCGATGCGAACCATGCGTTCACGCTAAAATATGCCGCCGCCGCGCAAACAGCCCAAACCGCAACGCGAACGATAGAAGGCTTATCCCTTTCTCGCAGCGCGTGAGCCGCCAATACCGCGAACAATGCTGTCGGCAGCGCGGCATAGCCTGGTTTCGTGAAATATGTCAGCACGCTCGCTATCGCGGAGAAGCCGCCCCATATAAGCGGAGCCAAAGGCGCAGCGCAGCCTGGCCGCAGCGGATTCAAAGAAATTCCGCACGCGTCTTCACATCTTACGCGCTCTGCACCTCCAGAATCGTCGCAGGCGCGCAAGAACGCATACAGCGCGAATAGCGTAAGCGGCAGGAGTATATTCTCGGCAAGCGCGTATTGATTGGTCGTCATTTCCGGCATCAGCCCAAGATACAGCGTAACAAACCACGCCGCCTTCCGGCTGCGCGTCAGGCGGCGCGCAGTCGCAAACGCGACGAACAGCGCGAGGTTCGACACAAGCGTATTCCATATGCGTATCGCACGAAGTATATCGATGGATTCCGGAAGCGCAAACAGCGGCGATATCAAAAGAGGATAAAGCAAACTCTCCGCAGCGATAGGCTGTCCATAAAACAGCGCGCGCCCCTGCGCAAACAAACTGCGCGCAGCATTTACATATAAAAATTCATCATATATAACCGATGCCGCGCGCGGCGTGATCGCGAGCGCGGCGATCCGCAGCGCGCATAACGCGGCGTACAAAACCACCAGCGCGGCGGGATCGATCGATCGTTTCCTTTTGATTGCAGCCGGAGCATGCATAAGGTCGCTTCCTCCTCAAGTTCGATTCTTGAACTGGGCGCGGCAAATCTTGTATGGCTATTATAGGAATATCCGCCGATATTGTCCAGCGGAGCTGCGGGTTATCTCAGCATTAAGATGTTGTTAATATAATAATTATTCAGGTCAATATATTTGAATGCATAAATATATACTTTTTTTATGCTTGACATGTTTCATCCAATATGATACTCTTAGAAGCGTTTACGATATTGTCGGTTGGTAAAATTTTCATAGGCGTATATTTATAATTTAATATTATTTATCCGGTTGGCAGTCGAAAGGCTGTTTCAAGTTATTGGGTCTTAGGGTGGTTCGGATTACGAATCATCCGCAGGGTGGGGGACCTCTCGTTTACGTACGAGTGCGCTCCTGCCATGGGAGCTTTTTTTATGAATGCCGGGGAGGTGTTAGCGAATCCATCGGTCGCCCAGCGCGCGGGGAGCGCCGCCGTGTTTACACGGCAATGCTATTAACTTTATCAACAATAACAGAAAGGAACGAAACCGCTATGCCATTGATGATTTATATCGTCGGATTAGGCGTAATCCTCTCGCTGATATTCGCGTACGCCAATTTTAAAAAAGTCAGCCGCATGTCGGCGGGCACCGTGGAAATGCGCGACATCGCCAAGGCTATTCAGGAGGGCGCAAGCGCTTTTCTCTCCCGAGAATTTGCTATTGACATCCCCATTTTGATCGTAATCGCGATACTCTTCGGAGTATTCTTCACCCCTTGGGCGGGGCTGGCGCTGCTGCTCGGCGCGGCTATGAGCTCGCTCGCCGGTTTATGCGGCATGAAAGCCGCAGTAATCGCGAACGTACGCGTAACAAACGCCGCGAAGGAAGGCGTAGAGCGGAAGGAACCCACCGCGCTTGGGCAAGCGCTGCAGGTCGCGTTTCAGGGAGGCTCGGTGATGGGGCTTTCCGTAGGCGGATTTGCGCTGCTGGGGATGCTCGTCATATATCTGTTGGTTGGATTTTGGCAAGCGTTCGCCAACCCGGAAAACTTGGTCACAGTTACAAATTGGCTGGGTATCCGCTTTACTGTGTTCACGCAGACGCTCACATGCTACTCGCTTGGCTGTTCTACCGTCGCGCTGTTTAACCGCCTTGGCGGAGGAATTTATACAAAGGGCGCCGATATGGGCGCCGACTTGGTGGGCAAAAGCGAGCTGAACATTCCTGAAGACGATCCGCGCAATCCTGCGGTTATAGCGGATTGCGTTGGCGATAACGTAGGAGACGTAGCCGGCAACGGTTCCGATCTGCTTGAAAGCACCATCGGCTCGATCGCCGCGGCCACCGTTCTGCCAACCGCGCTATATATGACGCTTATCAACTCCAACCGCCCCATATCGTCGGAACTGCTTACTCGGCTTATGCAATTCCCGATAACTGTGGTCGGCTTGGGTTTGATAGCGTGCATAATTGGTATAGCCTATGTAATATATAAGAAACCCACTAACCGCCCCAGTCGCGAATTGAACCTGTCGCTGTGGTCGTCCGCGTCGATCATAGCGGTCGGATCGCTTGTGCTCAGCTATATTTTTTTCAATGGACACGATACCGTGCCCGCGCAGTTCCGATTTGGGTTTATATCTCCCTGGCTCAGCGCGCTGGTCGGCATAATAGCGGGTATCGTACTGGGGCAATTGGCGGAACGATATACCAGCGAACGATATAAGGAAACTCAAAATATCGCGGAGCTTGCGAAAAAAGGGACCGCCCTTCTTATCACGGGCGGCATGTCGTCAGGGTGGCGCAGCTGCCTTCCCGCGTGCCTGGTGCTGGGCGGCGCCGTAATACTTGCCAGCTATTTCTCAGGCGGATACGGTTCGCCTATGGCGGCTGTCGGGATGCTATCGTTTGTCGCCGCGACTGTTACCGTCGACACATACGGACCTATCTCCGACAACGCGGGCGGCATAGCCGAAATGGCTCATTTGAACCACCATGTGCGCGAAATTACCGACAGCCTGGATTCACAGGGCAACACGACGGCCGCCATCGGCAAGGGATACGCGATAGGCTCGGGCGTGCTTGCGGCGCTGGCGCTTATGATGTCGTTTACGGAATCTATCGGAAGCGCCGGAAATTCTATGACAATAACTAATTTCATTCTAATCGGCGGCGCGTTCATGGGCGTCGGGCTTATGCACTGGCTATCCGGGCAGATGCTGCTGGCGGTTACACGCAACGCGGATCAAATGGTGGAGGAAGTTCGCCGTCAGTTCCGCGAGATACCAGGCCTTATGGAGGGAACGGCAAAGCCGGACTACGCGCACTGCGTGCGCATCTGCACAAACAGCGCGCTGGGAGAGATGGTAAGGCCGTGCCTTGTAGCGCTGATCGCTCCGATACTGGGCGGCTTTGTGTTCGGCCCGCTGTTCGTCGGCGGCCTTTTGCTCGGATCAATACTGGATTCCGTGGCGATGGCCACTTCCACCGCGAACAGCGGCGGCGCATGGGATAACGCGAAGAAGCTTATAGAAAGCAAAGAAGATGAAATGATCAAGGAGTTTGGTGAAAAACGTTATCAGGAGATTCACGCTGCCGCCGTCAACGGAGATACTGTAGGCGACGGATTTAAGGATGTCGTAGGTCCGAACCAGGACATAATGATAAAGCTGATGTCCACTATGGCTCTGATTTGGGCGCCTGTATTCGCTGCGGTTAATCTTTTTGATATTGTTATGAAATGAGCAATAAAACTTGGCTGCAGATTAAGAGCCGCCCGCAAAAGACAAGCCCGCCGATTTATTCGGCGGGTTATTATTTGATCTAACCCTTATGAACAAACTTATAAACAAAACTCCGTTTATAAACGGAGTTTTGTATTAGAGCGGATTGCGCGCCTAGGGAAAGGGCGTCGGATGGTTTCTTATCCAAACAGCGCGCGAAGTATTCCCGCCGCTACGGCAGAGCCGATCACTCCGGCGACGTTTGGACCCATCGCGTGCATCAATAAATAATTTCCCGGATTCGCCTTCATCCCCTCAATCTGCGATACGCGCGCCGCCATAGGAACGGCCGACACCCCAGCCGATCCGATAAGCGGATTCACGCGCCCCTTAGTGACCCAGCACATAAGCTTGCCAAACAACGTCCCGCCCACCGTGCTAAACATAAACGCAAATAGGCCAAGCGCGATAATGCCAAGCGTTTGCGGCTGAAGGAACGTTTCGCCCGCCGCAGTAGCGCCGACCGTTGTTCCCAGGAATATAACGACAATATTCATTAGCGTATTCTGCGCCGTATCCGAAAGCCTGTCTACAACTCCGGATTCCCTCAGCAAATTTCCTAACATCAGCATGCCTATAAGCGGCGCGACTGACGGCAGAAGCAGCACGCATAATATCGTGACGATAACGGGAAAACAAACCCGCTCCGCCTTGCTTACGCTTCGCAGCTGCTCCATCTTTATCACCCGCTCGCGCTTTGTGGTGAGCAGGCGCATTATCGGCGGCTGGATCAGAGGAATCAGCGCCATATACGAATACGCAGCTATCGCTATTGGCGCCAGCAGATGCGGCGCGAGTATTGTGGTTAAATATATAGCGGTTGGGCCGTCCGCACCTCCGACTATCGATATCGCCCCCGCCTCCTGCGGAGTAAAGCCAAGCGCGGACGCGACTATAAACGCGCACCCAATTCCAAACTGCGCGCTCGCGCCAAGCAGCAGGCTGCTCGGATTGGCGATCAGCGGGCCGAAGTCCGTCATCGCGCCGACACCCATAAATATCAGCGATGGATATATGCCCTTCTTAACGCCGATGTATAAATAATATAATAAACCTCCGGACGCGTTCTCATCCGGCGGCGATTGCATCAATCCCGCCAGCGGCAGGTTTGCAAGTAGCATTCCAAACGCGATTGGCAGCAGCAGCAGCGGCTCGAATTTACGCCCTATCGCCAAATACAGCAGCACACACGCAACGGCTATCATAACGCACGATTGCCACGACAGCGCGGTAAAACCGGACGTCTCCCACAGCTTAAGCAACGAATTACCAAACGACATATTAACGCCCCTCCCTTTGGAGCGGGTCTTTACGCCCCGCCGCCCCCGCCTGTATGGGTCTGCGCCGCGCGCGCTTAGCGGCGTTCTCCGGGTTCATTACCATGGCGATGATACGCGTAAATAAGCTGATCAGCCCCCAGAGCAATATAAGCACCATGAATACGACCAACATAATAAATAGAGCCGTCGCTGCGCTTTCGCCAATCGGCATCGGCATACGTATACCCCCTTCGACATAATGAAATCGCAAAATATTCCATTATGTATTAGGATACGGCATGAATTGAGAACTGTCAAGAAGTGCGCGAAGCCCGGATGCGGTAAATTCCGACCGATATATGCGGCCTGCATTCCGGAACCTGTCCATCCCGCCGCGCGGCGCTTCGGGTTTACCGCCACGCATGCCGAAGCTTAGCGCCGCCTCAAACAGAGCGCAGCGCATGTTCCAAACGATGCAGACCTTCGTCGAGTTCCGCGTCCGTAATATTCAGCGGCGGCAGAAGTCTAAGCCGATCCTTGGCGGTAAGTGCGATCACGCCGTTCTCAATCCCAGCGTTGACGACCTCGCGCGAGGTGATCCCGTCCAGCGTCGCGCCAATCATAAGCCCCAGTCCGCTTACGCCCGTTACGTGCGGCATAGCGGAAATCTGCGCGCGTACGCGCTCGCCCAGCTTCCGCACGCGCGGCAAATACTCGTCGTTTAATCTGGAAAGCACATGCAGCGCGCCGGAGCACACCGCAGGGTTTGCACCAAATGTCGTCGCGTGGTCGCCTGGCGCAAACGTATCCGCCGTCTTTTCGCCAAACAGAACCGCGCCTATTGGCAGCCCTCCGCACAAGCCTTTCGCGCATGTGACGATATCGGGCAATACGCCAAACTGCTGATACGCGAACAGCGTGCCCGTACGTCCGACGCCTGTCTGCACCTCGTCCACGATAAGCAGAACGTCGCGTTCCGCGCACAACCGCGCCACGCCCTCGATATAAGCCCTATCGAGCGTCAAAACTCCGCCCTCGCCCTGCACGATTTCGATCATTATTGCGCATATATTATTATCAACCATAGCGTTCAGCGCGTCCAAATCGTTGGGCGGCGCGTATTTAAAACCTGTCGGAAACGGTTCGAACTGCGTATGAAACGCGTGCTGCCCCGTTGCGGATAGCGCCGCAAGCGTACGTCCATGGAACGACTGCTCCAGCGTTATGATCGTATCGCAATCCGCGCCGCGATTGATATGCCCATATTTACGCGCGCACTTTATAGCTCCTTCGTTGCTTTCGGCGCCGGAATTCGCAAAGAAAACCTTCTTCATGCCGGAACGCTCGCACAGCGTTTTGGCAAGCAATCCGCCTGGCTCCGTATAGTATAGATTCGACGTGTGCTGCAGCGTTATCAGTTGCGCAAATACGGCGGCCGCCCAGTCCGGGTCGCTGAAGCCCAGCGAATTCACGCCAATTCCGCTGGAGAAATCTATATATTCTTTACCGTCCGCATCCCAGCAGCGCGCGCCTTTTCCTCGCGTGAGCGCTATTGGAAACCGACCGTAGGTATTCGCGACGTACTCCTTATCCCGCTGTATGATTTCATTCGAATTCATATCGATCACTCCTGACGGCATCGCCAAATACATTATCATATCCAGCTTCGGTACCAGCTTAATAAATATCTCGCCTCAATAAAATCCCGTGTATTAAATAGCCGTATCCTTAATGGAACAGCGTGCCTATCCCCTCGTCCGAAAACATCTCGAGCAGAATCGCGTGCTGGATGCGCCCGTCGATCATTACCGCGCGCGCTACGCCCTGGCGCACCGCTTCGACGCAGCACTGCACCTTGGGAATCATGCCGCCGCTGATCACGCCCTGGCGCTTCAGCGAGGATACCTCGCTTACATGCACCGCCGGAATAAACGATTCCGGATCGTTCATATCGCGCATAAGCCCGCGCACATCCGTCATCACTATTATGTTTTCAGCACGAAGCGCGCCCGCTATAGCCGCCGCAGCCGTATCCGCGTTGATGTTGTATACCTGCCCTGTTTCGTCGGCGCCCACAGTAGCAAGTATTGGTATATATCCCGCCTGCAGCGCGTCGAGTATGGGGCTTGGATCAACATGCGTAATCTCTCCGACAAACCCAATATCCGGTTCCTGCTCAAGTTTTTTCACTCGCAGCAGCCCGCCGTCCAGCCCGCACAGGCCGATCGCGCGCCCGCCCATTTTTTGAACCAGCGCGACGAGATCTTTATTCGTTTTGCCAGCGAGCACCATCTGCACTACTTCAGCCGTCTCCGCGTCCGTCACGCGCAATCCGCCGACGAACCGGGACGCGATGCCCATCCGCTTTAGCGTGGCGCTGATTTCCGGCCCGCCGCCGTGCACAAGCACGACCTTCACGCCCACGAGCGACAGCAGCTGTATGTCGCTCATCACCGCTTCGCGAAGATCGTCGGATATCATCGCATTGCCGCCGTATTTGATCACGACGATCTTTCCGGCGTATTTTTTAAAGTATGGCAGCGCTTGCGTAAGCACGCGCGCTTTCATGTCGTTCTCTTCCAGCATCGATTGCGGAACCATCGGTTGAGTTAGCCCCGATTGAGGCTGCGCTTTGGTTTGCATAACAATATATCCTCCGACTGTTCAGGTGCGGTAATCACCATTTATACGCACATATTCATATGAAAGATCGCATCCCCACGCCGTCGCCGCGCCGCCGCCGCGCCCCATATCGATGAGCAGCTCGACCTCCGGCGCCAGCAATATTGTGCGCGCCTGCGTTTCAGAGAACGGCACGCCGCTTCCGTTTTCGCACAATAGCAGCTCTCCGTGATCGGAAGCTATGACGACGGATATGTCGTCGACGGAAAAATCACCGGGCGTATAGCCTATCGCGCAAAGTATCCGTCCCCAATTCGCGTCCGCGCCAAACAGCGCGGCCTTGCACAAAGGCGACGTAACCACGCTTCGCGCGACCGCCCGCGCGAGCTCGTCGTCGTTCGCTCCCTTCACCTTAACGGTAATCAACCGCGTGGCGCCTTCCCCGTCGCGCGCTACCTCGCGCGCAAGCCGCGTCAACGCCTGGATCAACGCGTCCTGGAACGCGAAGAAATCCGCGCCTTCCGCTTCGATCGGCGGATTCCCGCACATGCCGTTTGCAAGAATGGAAACCATATCGTTCGTGGAGGTGTCTCCGTCCACCACGACTCGGTTGAACGTTTCGTCGACCGCGCGGAACAGCGCGCGGTGAAGTAGCGGCGCGGATATAGCGGCGTCCGTCGTCACAAAACAAAGCATAGTCGCCATATTCGGCGCGATCATTCCGGAACCCTTGCACATCGCGCCTATCGCGCAAGCGGCGCCGGAAAGCTCAAATGAAACGGCGGCCTGCTTTTCGCGCGTATCCGTAGTCATAATAGCTTGCGCGGCGTCCATAGCGCCGTCCGACCGCGCCTGCGCGACCAGCGGCGGTATGCCAGACTCAATCGCGTCCAGAGGAAGCGGCTGACCTATCACGCCGGTCGAGGCGATTATCACATCGTCCGCCGAAATTCCCGCCTCCTTCGCCAGCAGATCGCACATGGCGTTTGCTATATCCACGCCGTCCGCATTGCAGGTGTTCGCGTTGCCGCTGTTGCATAACACCGCCCGCGCCAGACCGTCGGACAGATGCTCGCGCGTAACGGCGATGGGCGCCCCAAATACTTTGTTGCGCGTGTAGACCGCAGCCGCCGTGCACTGCGCATCGGATATTATAAGCGCGAGATCCTTTTTCGACGCGTTCTTGCGAATTCCGCAGTGCACCCCCGCCGCCCTGAACCCCTTGGGCGCGCAGACGCCGTTATCAATCCATTCCATTAATGGTTTCTCCTTTAATATTAATACATATTTAAACGTTCAAAACCCGGCGTCCTCGTCAAATCCCAGCGCAATATTCATGCATTGCATCGCCGCGCCCGACGCGCCTTTCCCCAGGTTATCGAACGTGCTCGCGATCGTGACGCGCTCGTCGCATCCCGTCACATATATTACAAGATCGTTCGACCCCGCAAGGCTATTCGCGCTGATGAAACCGTCGGACGGCGCGGGTTCAACCCGAACGAAACGCGCGCCCTGGTAATAGGATCGGAAGAACTCGCCCAGCGCGCCTATAGTTATCGAACGCGCGAAGTCAGCCGCGTGCAGCGGTACGCTGACTATCATGCCCGCAAAGAAATCGCATACGATCGGGTTGAATATCGGCGGAGACGATAGCCCCGCGATTTTCGTCATTTCGGGAAGATGTTTATGCATTTGGGAGAGACCGTACGGGCGCGGCGCGTCCAGCGACGAACTGCGGTCGGAAGCTTCATATTCCGCGATCATCTTTGAACCGCCGCCGCTGTAGCCGGTAAGGCTGTGGCACGAGATCAAAGCGTCCGGCGGCAGCCAGCCTTCCGCTATCAGCGGCGCGACCAGCGCGATAAAGCCGGTCGCGTGGCAGCCGGGTACGGCGATGCGCTTTGCTGCGGCGATCGCGGCGCGGCGATCATTCGACAGTTCCGGAAAGCCGTACGTCCAGCCCGCGTTCGTGCGATGCGCGGTGCTCGCATCCAGTATCACGACATTTGGATTTGTCACCAGCGCAGCCGCTTCCCGAGCCGCGTCGTCCGGCAGGCACAAAAACACCGCGTCCGCCGCGTTCATCAGCCGCGCCCGCTCTATAGGATCTTTGCGCAGCGCGGGATCGATCGTAAGCAGCTTAATATCGCCGCGCCGCTCCAATCTGTCCCGCAGCTTTAGCCCCGTCGTACCAGCCTGCCCGTCTATGAATACTCTTCTCATTATTCACCTGTTTTTGTATATTATGCAAAATAGCGCGTCGCATATGCATATTATACAGTATGCCAGGTATTTGTCAAGGGTGTGGCGTGAAATGCGAAAAAAAACCGGCAAAAAAGGAAATGCTTGTCCGCCGTAGAAATAGTCATTCATTAAAAATATAACAAACGAATCCGCTGCCCTGATTCGTTGGCGGGAGGAATGAGTATGCATCCAACTGGATTCGACATCGAAAAGCTTAAGCGCATCGACGATCTGCTGCGGCGTTTCGTCGATCAAGGCGAAGTCGTAGGCGCGGCGGCGCAGGTAACTCGCCACGGTGAAGTCGCGTATAAAAATTGGGCGGGCTATCAAAGCCTGGAGGAAAAGAAACCTATCGCGGAGGATACGCTTTACCGCATTTACTCGATGACAAAAACGTTCACCAGCGTCGCGCTTATGACGCTGTACGAGCGCGGGCTGATACGGCTGGACGAGCCGCTGTACGCGTTCCTGCCTGAATATCGGCGCATGAAGGTAGTGCGGCTGAATAGCGTGGGCGAGGCGTCTTTGGAGTGTGCGGCGCGGCCGATCACACTGAGGCACCTGTGCACTATGACTTCCGGCATCCCGTATCCGGGCGACGGCAGCGCGGCCGCAAGGGGAATGCTGGATTTTTCCCGCAGATGCGACGACAGCGAAAATGCGGGCGACGTGTGGGATACGGTGCGCTGCGCGCGTGAAGCGGCGTCGGCTCCTCTCGCGTTCCACCCGGGGGATCATTGGATGTACGGATACTCGCACGACATACTTGGCGCTGTAATAGAGGTCGTCTCCGGCAAGCGATACGGCGATTATTTAAAAGAAACTATATTCGATCCGCTCGGACTGACGGACACCGCGTTCTTCGTTCCGCCGAATAAACGCTCGCGGCTAGCACGCGCATATAAACATGATCAGGGCGTCCATACGCTACTCGAACCGCCCGACCTGGACGCCGTGCCGGACGCGCCTCCCGCGTTTGAGAGCGGCGGCGGCGGATTAATATCGACGCTGAACGACGTAAGCCGTTTTGCTCGCATGCTGGTAAGCGGCGGTAAGCTGGACGGCGTTCGCATCCTGTCGCGCAAAACTGTCGAATTGATCTCGTCCAACCAACTGAACGCCGTTCAGCAGGAGGATTTCAATTGGGAATCAATATGGGGATACGGCTATGGCATATGCGTGCGCACAATGTTGAATCCCGCGAAAGCCGGGCTAAACGGGTCGGTCGGCGAATTCGCGTGGGACGGCATGCTGGGCACATGGTACTGCGTTGATCCGAAGGAAGATTTGACGGTTGTGTTTATGATACAACGACTGAATCCTGAAAACCACAATCATCCGAAGCGGCTGATGCAGGTGGTATACGGCGCGCTGGACGATTGAATTCTACCGATCGGATAAATATGAAATAACCATCCAACATGATAAGGAGCGGCTCTGGAATATGAATGCGACCTTAACTTTAGATAGAGCTTATACAATCGGAAGAATAGACCCGCGCATATACGGCTCGTTCATCGAGCATCTGGGGCGGGCCGTTTACGGCGGAATATACGAACCTGGGCATCCGAGAGCGGACTCTAACGGGTTCCGGCGCGACGTGATCGAACTGGTCAAAGCGCTCGGCGTGCCGGTGGTTCGCTATCCCGGCGGCAACTTCGTTTCCGGCTTCAATTGGGAAGATTCGATAGGCCCAAAATCGCGGCGCCCGTGTCGGCTAGACCTCGCCTGGTTTACCACGGAGACCAACGAGGTTGGGCTGCATGAATTTGTCGAGTGGTGCAGGCAGGCGAACACCGCGCCTATGTACGCCGTCAATCTGGGAACTAGGGGCGTAGAAAGCGCGCGCGACGTGGTGGAATATTCAAACCACAGAGGCGGCAGCTATTGGAGCGACCTGCGCATAGCGAACGGCGCGAAAGATCCGTTTGGAATTAAGCTTTGGTGCCTGGGTAACGAGATGGACGGCCCATGGCAGATAGGGCACAAAACGGCAGTGGAATACGGCAGAATCGCCAACGAAGCTGCTAAAGCGATGAAGTGGGTCGATCCCTCCATAGAGGTGGTCGCGTGCGGCTCGTCGTCCTCCGAAATGAAAACGTTTGGCGATTGGGAATTGACGATGCTCGAGGAATGTTATGATAATATAGACTATGTTTCGCTGCATCGCTATTACTCAAATCCCACCGGCGATACGCGTTCGTTTTTAGCGCGATCGATTGATATGGATGAATTCATAAAAACCGTGATCGCTATATGCGACGCGGTAGGCGGGAAGAAGCACAGCAAAAAGAAAGTGAATCTTTCGTTTGACGAATGGAACGTTTGGTATCACAGCAATCAGCAGGATAAAGAAATATGGAAGCGCGACAAGTGGGGGCGCGCGCTGCCGCTGCTGGAGGACGTATACAATTTCGAGGACGCGCTGCTGGTCGGCGCCATACTAATCACATTCCTTCGCAATGTCGACCGCGTGAAGATCGCGTGCCTGGCGCAGCTGGTCAACGTTATCGCGCCTATTATGACCCGCTCCGGCGGCGGAGCGTGGGCGCAGACAATCTACTGGCCGCTGCTGCAGGCGTCAAAGTTTGGGCGTGGAACGGCGCTGCGCGCAATTGTGGAATCGCCCCAATACGATTGCGCGGATCAGGAGGGCGTTCCTGAATTTGACGCGGCGGCGGTGTGCGCGGACGACGGTAGCGTAACGATATTCGCGCTTAACCGCAGCCTAAGCGAGCATATTCATTTAAGCGCAGATCTCAGGGATTTTGCGGGACTGACGCAAGCATCCCATCAGATATTGCATCATGACGACGTGAAGGCCGTAAACACGGAGACGAACCCCGACAATGTACGCCCGGTATCGACGCAAGGAGGCATGATTAGCAGCGGCAAGCTGGAGCTTGATATTCCCGCGCTTAGCTGGAATGTTATCAGACTGACGGCTTGATGGGCGACGCCGCACATAGTTATTTTTAATCTAATTTACTATTTATCGTTTTTATATCCGAATCGGCTTTTATCCGCCCCTTGTGCAAAACCCGATTTCGGTATACAATAATCGACATAAAACTCGACCGGTTTTGCGCCGGGGCGCATCACCGCCGACGAAGGAGGAAGCATGCTCGCGATGGAGCGGCGCAGCCAAATCCTAGCGCGGCTGCAGAGCGAGGGCAACGTTGTCGTCGCCGATCTCAGCCGCTTATACCGCGTTACGGAGGAAACCATCCGGCGCGATCTGGACAAGCTCGAGCAGGAAGGATACGCCCGTAAAACCTACGGCGGCGCGGTGCGCGCGGAAAGCTCGCAGGTCGATTTGCCATATATCGTACGCACGCTTACGCATGTCGATGAAAAGCAGGCCATCGCGAATCTTATCGCCGCGCGCGTGCCGGACGGCGCCAGCCTCGCGTTGGACGCGAGTTCCAGCGCTCTGTTTGCCGCGCGCGCGCTGCTGGGCAAAAAGCGGCTGTCGCTTATAACAAACTCGATTGAAATCCTGACGGAGCTTGTGGGAAAAACCGATTGGAATATTCTCTCGACCGGCGGCACCCTTAAAGGAAACGGGCTGGCTTTGATTGGTCCGCCAGCCGAACGAATGATAGAGAACTTCCACGTTAACTGGGCGGTGCTCTCGTCAAAAGGGCTTGACGCTTCCATGGGGTTTATGGACGCGAACGAGCAGGACGCGCAGATAAAGCGCGCGTTTATAAGGCAGGCGTCGCACACGGTATTCCTGGTGGATTCGAGTAAGTTTAATCAGCAGTCGTTCGTTCAGATCGCGCCTTTAGGCGCTGCGGAGTGGATAGTCACGGACGCCGCGCCAGACGCCTTGTGGATTGATCGCCTGAACGATGCGGGCGTCAGCCTTCTTACGCCGCAGGCGGAGTATATTCAATCGCGAACCGTTCCGGGTGAAATACCGAGAGATATCTCAAGGGAAATCTCGGGAGATATTTTATGAAGTCTAAGCCTAAGTTTTGCCCGTCGCTTATGTGTTTGGATTTGCTTCGCCCGGAGAGCCAGCTGGACGCGCTGTCCCGGCGCGCGGATATAGGGCATCTGGATATTATGGACGGGCACTTCGCGCCAAACCTCGCGATATCGCCCGGCCAGGTGCGCGCGTTCCGCCAAGCCTCGTCTCTCCCGATGGAAGCGCATTTGATGGTGACTAACCCCGAGTTCTGGATAGATGTGTTCGCGGAAACGGGCGTCGAGGAAATCACGATTCATCGGGAGACTATCGACTCGAACGCGTTCCGGCTGATTCGCAGGATCCGCGAACTTGGCCGCTCTCCCGGACTCGCGCTGTGCCCCGCAACGCCCGTGGAGCATGCGGCGCATCTGCTGGATTCCATTGGAGTGCTCGCAATAATGACCGTAGACGTGGGATATTCCGGCCAGAAATTCATTCCGCAGATGCTCCAAAAAGTTGAGAGCGCGCGCGAATTGCGCGAAAAGTATCGTTATAATTATGAGATTCAAGTCGACGGCGGATGCGGGTTGGATACGTTTAATGCGCTGAGGCAGGCCGGCGCGGATCGATTCGTACTGGGAAGCTCGCTTTTTGGTTACGAGCGCGATATTAACGCGGCGTTCGATCGAGTGCTGCGCGAATATAAAGAAGCGACTGGAGAAGAACCGCGATGACAGATTGCGCGTCCATACCTGAAATCAGTAGTTCCTCTATCGCAAAACGGCGCGTCGCGCTTGCCAGCGATCACGCCGGATTTGCGCTTAAGGCAGAGATACGCGAACACTTACGCGCGCGCGGATTCGACGTAAACGATTTTGGCGCGCACGGCGCGGAATCTGTCGATTATCCTGCGTACGCCGCAGCCGTGGCGCGCGCGGTGCGCGACGTGAACGGTGCGTTCGAATGCGGCGTGCTCGTTTGCGGAACCGGGCTTGGCATGTCGATCGCCGCGAACAAATTCAGCGGCATACGCTGCGCGGTCTGTTCGGAGCCGTACTCCGCCCGGCTAGCGCGTCAGCATAACAACGCGAACATACTCGCGCTCGGCGCGCGGGTCGTCGGTATAGATATGGCGAAGGATATCGTGGACGCGTACCTGAACGCGCGCTTTGAACTGCGGCACCAGCGGCGGCTGGATCAAATAAAAGAACTCGAGCGCGCGGAAAGCTGCGGTTCTTCAGTATAGGCGGTTCGCTAGGCGTTTCAATATTTATTGAAACATAGATATAAATGTATTAAAATGATTGCGAATGGGCGGTGGCGCATACGTGCCTGAAATCATCCTGCAAACGCGCGGATTAAGTAAGCGGTTCGCGACAGGCGATCCCGTGCTGGAAGATGTCGATCTGGATATTACGGCCGGTGAAATATTTGGCTTGATTGGCAAAAGCGGCGCTGGCAAGAGTACGCTCGCGCGGTGCGTCAACTTTCTCGAACGCCCATCTTCTGGAGACGTGCTGTTCGAAGGCAAGCCTCTATCCTCGCTCGCGCCGCGAGATTTATACAAAGCCCGCCGTTCGATGGGTATGATATTCCAGCAATTCAATCTGCTTATGCAGCGAAGCGTATTGGGCAACGTGCTGTTCCCGATGGAGATCGCCCATTGGAAAAAGAGCAAAGCGGTGGCGCGCGCGAAAGAGCTGCTCGATCTAGTGAAGCTGTCGGATAAGGAAAACGCTTATCCTGCCACGCTGTCGGGCGGCCAGCGCCAGCGAGTCGCGATCGCGCGCGCGATGGCGCTAAGTCCCCGTGTGCTGCTGTGCGACGAGGCGACAAGCGCGCTAGATCCCGAGACGACCCGCGGCATACTCGCGCTGCTGCGCGATATCAATCAGCGGCTGGGAGTCACAATAATTGTTATTACACATGAAATGCTTGTGATAGAGTCGATCTGCACGCGCGTGGCGATACTGGATAACAGCCACGTCGCCGAGATCGGACCGGTGCGCGAGGTGTTTACGCATCCCAAAACAGAGGCTGCGCGCGCGCTCGTACAGAGCGACGGCCGCGCCGAGCGATTGCTGCGGCTGATAGAATCGAACGGCCTTACCGTTGAGGAGGTGCTTTCGCGTGTCGGGATTGTATGAGATGCTCATAAAGGGAATCAAGGAAACGCTGTATATGACGCTGTGGTCGACCGCGTTGGCGTATGCGCTGGGGCTGCCGCTGGGCGTGATATTGGTGGCGACGGATCGCGGCGGTCTGCGCCCCATGCGCGGACTAAACGCCGCGCTGGGCATTATCATTAACATCGCCCGTTCGATACCGTTTTTGATATTGCTAATCGCTGTAATTCCGCTGACACGCGCGATAGTCGGCAGGATGGTCGGTTCGACCGCAACCATCGTTCCGCTAACGCTAAGCGCCGCGCCGTTCATCGCGCGGCTTGTCGAATCCTCTCTTAAGGAAGTCGACGCGGGGGTGGTGCAGGCGGCGCGCTCGATGGGCGCGTCTCCTATGCAGATCATCTGCAAGGTGCTGCTGCCGGAAGCGCGGCCTTCATTGCTTCTCGGAGCGGCTATCGCGATTACGACGATACTTGGCTATTCCGCTATGGCAGGCATCGTAGGCGGCGGCGGCCTTGGCGATATTGCGATTCGATATGGATATTACCGATATCAACGGGATACTATGCTGATTACCGTCGCGCTGCTCGTGCTTATAGTGCAGGCGTTCCAGGAAGTCGGAGCGCGTGCGGCGAAACGAATCGACCGGCGCATCTGATGAAATACGTTATAAAAATTTATTTTTATCGATCATAATTCATATGATTGGCCGAGCAATGGATCGTCTACCGCGATAATTTTTCCGTTCTCATAATAAACCCGAGGAACGCGGCGGCCTGTCAGGCACATCGGCTCGTTGCGATTGGAGCCTATCCAGTTCGCGAATTCCTCCAGCGATATCGCGTCCGCGCCTTCGCCTCCAAGCAGCGTCGCCGTATCTCCGACGCGCGCTTGCGGGATATCCGTCACGTCTATCATAAGCTGATCCATACACGGCAATCCCGCGTAAGGAGCGCGCATGCCGCAAAGCGCGGCCTGTCCGCGCGCGCTCAATCTGCGGATCAGCCCGTCCGCATAACCTATGGGCAGCGTCGCAATGCGGGAAGGGCGGCGAACGAAATATGTCTCGTCATATCCCACGCCGTCTCCCTCCGGGATATCGCGAATCGATACTATCCGCGCGCGCAGCCGCATCGCCGTATGAGGCTTGAACGGCGTTTCCCTGGAGCGGCTTCCGTATAGCAGTGCGCCCACGCGCGCCATGCCGTATCGCCACTGCGGATATCGGAACAGCGCGATGCTGTCCGCAACGTGCTTTGGAATAGTAAAACCGCTAGCCTCAATCGCGCCGTTCACGCGCTCGAAGCGCTCGATCTGCGCGCGATCGTGCGCTTCATCCAGAAGCGCGAGATGAGTGAACAACCCATCCAGGCGCAGAGCGGGCATTTCTAATATTTTCGGTATATCGCGTATCGCATCCTCCGCCGTCATACCCAACCGATGAAATCCGGTGTCCAGTTTCAGATGCGCGCAGGCGACGGCGTTCAGCGCGGCGGCAATGGAGCTTACCCGACGCGCTTCGTCCAGCGAGCACAGCGTTACCGCAATGCGCTCCTTTATGGCCGGAAGCAGTAAATCTTCCGACACCGCGCCCATCGCCCATAGCGGCATATCGCGGAAGCGCGCGCGCAGCGATAGCGCCTCGCGAATGGACGCGGTCGCGATTAATTTTGCGCCGCCTTCATAAAACGCCCGCGCCGCGCGCGGCATCCCGTGTCCGTACGCGTCCGCCTTCACAACCGCCGCTATGGGCAGGTTGTTTGCGTGCGCGCGGGTTTGAGCCAGGTTATGTCGAAGCGCGTCCAAATCAATTTCCTGCCAGACGTCTCCGCGCCATGGTTGTCCGTTCAAACATATCCCCTCCGGGATCATTATACGGCAGGCGGCGCGCGGAGGCAATCGCTGACTTTTTCGACCGATTGCCTTATGCAGCGCGCGCTTGTTTCTTCAACCGATACTGTTTCTTCAACCGCCCCCCCCCAAATATTATCATTGACAACTCCCCTCTCGCGCGGTATATTAATTCCATCCTATCGACGGAGGTATCCCATGCCTCGCACGCGCGCGCAGCTAAATCATCGGAATGATCGTCGCCTCGCCTTATCGGCGAGCTTTGCGATTGTTCCGGCTTTTTATTATTATGCCTATATTAAGGTGATGATTTGTGAATCGCATCCGTAGCGCGGCAGAGCAAAACCAGCGCACAGGCGGTGAGATTCACGAATCTCACCGCTTTTTATATTGCATGCCGCAGCCTATAACAACTTAATATATTTATATATATCTAAATGAAAGAAGGTTCGTTATGATTCTGATACTCAAGCCGAATACGCAGCCTGACGAAGTCGCGCCGATAGAAGCGTTCCTAACCTCTAACGGGATTATCGTTCAGGATATAGTGGGCGAGAGCACCCACATGATCGGCATGGCGGGCGATACTACAGGCATATCTGAGGATAAGCTGCTGCGCTTCAATTGCGTGGAGCGAATCGTTCACGTGCAGGAACCTTACAAATTGGCGGGGAGAAAATTCCGACCCGCCGACAGCGCGGTTAATATAGCCGGGCGAACCATAGGCGCGGGCGGATTCGAGGTGATCGCCGGGCCTTGCTCTGTGGAGAATCAAGAACAGATCGTATCAATCGCGAAGGATGTTAAGGCGTCTGGCGCGGGGCTGCTTCGCGGCGGCGCGTTTAAACCGCGCACTTCGCCTTACGCGTTTCAGGGGTTGGGCTTGGATGGACTGAACCTTTTAAAAATCGCACGTGAACAGACGGGCTTGCCTATAGTAACGGAAATTATGTCGCAGGAGTATATAGACGTGTTTGCGAGGGATGTGGACGTAATACAGGTCGGCGCGCGAAATATGCAGAATTTTACACTTCTGCGGCTGGTGGGCGAAATGCGGAAGCCCGTTCTGCTAAAGCGCGGTCTATCCTCTACTCTCGTCGAGCTGCTGATGGCCGCCGAATATGTGATGTCCGGCGGCTGCACGCAGGTAATACTTTGCGAGCGCGGCATTCGCACGTTTGAAACGGCGACGCGCAACACGCTCGATCTGTCCGCGATACCGGTGCTCAAATCGCGTTCGCATCTGCCAGTTGTGATAGATCCGTCTCACGCAACGGGCTATTGGCAGTTGGTCGCGCCCATGTCGCTAGCCGCAGTCGCTGCCGGTTGCGACGGGCTTATAATCGAGGTTCATAATCATCCTGAAAAGGCGCTGTGCGACGGCGCGCAATCAATAACGCCCGGCCAATTTTCTGAATTGATGGACAAAATAAAAAGGATACGCGATATTGTGCGGCCTACGGTATCTACATAAACATATATCGCGACGGTATCTACATAAACATATATTGCGGAGGTTATTAAATCATTATGAACGAACAGGAGCGGCCGTTTGTTATATCGATATTGGGCGTCGGATTGATGGGCGGATCGTTGGCGATGGCGCTTCGCGGTTTTGGAGCGAACCGCCGCGCGCTGCATATCATCGGCTATGATCCAGTATCCGCCGCCGACGCGCTGGCGCTGCGCGCGATAGACGAAGCCGCCGCCACGCCGGAACAGGCCGTGCAAAACGCCGACGTCGTGTTTTATTGTTCAAGTCCAAATTCGATACTGCGCAATATGCGGGATACCTTTTCATATATGAAGTCTGGCTGCGTCGCAAGCGACATATGCGGCGTAAAAACTGAGCTGCTCGAGTTTATCGAGAACGAGATGCCCAGATCGCTTCATTATGTGGGCATACATCCGATGGCCGGCCGGGAAAACAGCGGATTCATAAACGCATCCGCAGAGCTTTACATGAACGCAGGATTCCTGCTTATCCCGTCCAGGCGCGCGCCGGAAACCGCAGTGCGGCTGATGCGCGATATTTGCGTTCATATAGGAGCGCGGCGCGTGCTGGTTAATACGGCTGAGGAGCACGACCGCATAATCGGATATACAAGCGATCTGATGCACATTGCCGCGACCGCGCTGTGCGAAGAATATCCGCCCAATATGACGATGGCGCATACGGCTGGCGCGTTTCGCGACTGCACCCGGGTCGCGCATATCGACGCGGAACTATGGACCGAGCTTCTTCTGCTCAACGGCGAGCGCGTCCGCCCCCACCTTAGGCGATTCATTCAATCTCTCGAATCGTTTGAGCGCGCTCTCGCGTCGGAGGATGCGGCAGCGCTGCGCGATCTGCTTTCCACTGCGGCGGCAAATAAAGAGGCGATGCAGCGCCTATAACCCGCTATCTCGCGCTTTGAAATATGCCTAGGTCGACGAACCTTGACGAGCGTTTCCCTGAATCCCCCTCAATAAAGGAGAAGCGCCTCTCCAAACGAACCGGACTCATTTCGAATCCGCCGAACCCGTTTGAAGAGGCGCCCGAATAACCCGTCAGCCCTTAAGCCACTCCAGCGGCATTCGTTCCGCTTCTCTGCCGACGACCGACACGCCGTGCGGCTTGAGCAAAGTTTCTCCCGCTATACGCATCACATCATCCGGCGTAACCTTCGCGATAGCCGCCAGCACCTGCTCTTCAGTGCGCACTCGCCCAAGCAGCAGCAGGCTCCTTCCGATGTTGGACATGCGCGACGATGAGCTTTCCAGCCCCAATATTATGCTGCCCTTAAGCTGTTCGCGCGCCATATCGAATTCTTCCGGACGGATGCCATCCGCCATAAGGCGCATTGCCTCGCGGTGCAGCTGATCAAGAACCATTTCCACATGCTGCATGGAGGTTCCCGCATACATAGTGAACAGCCCGCATCCCGGATACGTGGTCGGGTAGCTGTATACGGAATACGCCATGCCCAGTTCCTCGCGAATCCGCTGGAACAATCGAGAGGACATGCCGCCTCCAAACAAATTATTGAGTATCGACATCGGATACACATCATCGCTGCCAAGCGGCACGCCGGGAAAGCCAAGGCACAGATGAATCTGCTCGATATCCTTGGTGCGCGCGATATGATCGGCATGGAAGCACGCGGCGGCCTCCGGCAGCGTCGGCGGTTCGGCGGATTTCCACCCGCCCAGATATTTTTCGACAAGATCGGACAGCGCGTCCTTCGGGAAATTTCCCGCAATGGAAACTACGCAGTTATTAGGCCGATAATGCGCGGCGCGATATTTATAAAGGTCGTCGCGCGTGTACGCCGCAATACCGGTCGAACGCCCGAGTATAGGTTGCGCTAAAGGGTTCCCCTGAAACACGGTTTCCAGCAGCAGATCGTGTACGAGATCTTCCGGCGCGTCCTCTAGCATAGCTATCTCTTCGAGTATCACGCCGCGCTCCTTGTTAAGCTCCGCTTCCGTAAGCGTCGCGTTAAGCGCGAGATCGCTGAGCACGTCCAGCGCGACGTTTAGATGTTCGTCGATCACCTTCGCGTAGAAGCATGTGCATTCCTTGGAAGTAAACGCGTTGATCTGCCCACCGATAGCGTCCATGGATTCGGCGATATCCCGCGCGCTGCGGCGCTCCGTTCCCTTAAACAGCATATGTTCAAGGAAATGGGACAATCCGTTTTCCTTCGGATGCTCGTGCATGGAGCCGGTGCCTATCCAAAGCCCCACCGATACCGAACGCACATGAGGTATATGCTCGCTGATCAAGCGCAGACCGTTTTGCAGTTTAACAATCTCGTACATGCGATCCTTTCACGCGATCAATACAACCGCGTCCGGTTTTGTAAGCGCGTTAACGCCTGGGCGGCCTGGGTCTGTTGAAGTCGCCGCCGCTGCGCGGAGGCGGACGGCGCACAACATCGCCGCCTGTATAGGATATGTCGTTTCGCACGAGATTAATTCGCCCCTGCGAATCCACTTCGCTAACGCGCACTTCAAACTCGTCGCCAATCTTAACGACATCCTCCACTTTTTCGACCCGCGTATTCGAAAGCTTCGATATGTGTATCATTCCATCCTTGCCCGGCGCGAATTCTACGAACGCGCCAAACGACATCAATCGAACCACTTTGCCCATAAACACATCGCCCACGGCGACATCCTTGGCTATGGCTTCGATTATGCGGCGCGCCTTGAGAGCGGCCTCGTCGTCAGATGTGGATATGAACACCCGTCCATCGTCCTCGATATCAATTTTTACGCCCGTATCGGCTATGATTTTGTTGATCACCTTGCCTCCGGAGCCGATCACCTCGCGAATCTTATCCGGATGAATCGTAAAGCTGGTTATCTTTGGCGCGTATTTGGATAGCTGCTCACGCGGCTGAGCGAGCGTTTCCAGCATCTTTTCCAATATATGCAGCCGCCCGTCTAGCGCCTGCCTGAGCGCCTGGCGCAGTATGGGTTCGTCGATTCCTTTGATTTTTATATCCATTTGAATAGCGGTAATGCCGTTCATCGTGCCCGCTACTTTGAAATCCATATCTCCAAGGAAATCTTCCAGACCCTGTATATCCGTAAGCACCGCGACATTGCCGGATTCGGCGTCCTTTATCAATCCCATCGCGACGCCGGCGACGGGCGCCTTGATCGGCACTCCCGCGTCCATCAGCGAAAGCGTAGACGCGCAAACGCTTGCCTGGGACGTGGAACCGTTCGACGAAAGAACCTCGCTCACAAGCCGTATAGCGTATGGGAATGTTTCCTCCGATGGTATCATCGGAAGCAGCGCGCGTTCCGCAAGCGCGCCGTGCCCTATCTCCCGGCGGCCCGGAGAGCGCATCCTTCCCGCTTCGCCCGTTGAATACGCCGGGAAGTTATAATGATGCATATATCTTTTTGTCTCTTCGTTCGTAAGACCGTCCAGGTTTTGCACCTCGCGCATCGAGCCAAGCGTCGTAACCGTTAACGCCTGCGTTTCTCCGCGAGTGAATATGGCGGAGCCGTGCGGCCGCGGCAACACGCCCACCTCGCACCAAATGGGGCGAACCTGCGTTAGCGAACGCCCGTCGGGGCGCACGCCTTCCTCCAGGATGCGCTTGCGCATTATTTTCTTATTCAGCTGATATATCGCGTCGTCTACCTCGCCGAGGCGGTTTGCGAATTGCTCCGCGAAATGCTCGCGAGTTTCGCGCTTTACCTGCTCCTCGCGCACCTGGCGCTCGTGCCTGTCGAACGTGGCGAACGCCCATTCGCATTTCTCGTAGGCGAATTCGCGAACGGCTTCCTCAACATCCTTGCCGGTTACATAAAGCGTAAACTCGCGCTTAGGCTTTCCAATCTCTTCAACTATCTTTTCCTGAAACGCTACCGCTTTTTTTATCTCCTCGTGAGCCAGCAGTATGCCGTCCAGCATCACCTGCTCGCTTACTTCGTTCGAACCCGCTTCTACCATAAGCACGGCTTCCTTTGTACCCGCGACTGTCAGGTGCAAATCGGACGCGAGCCTCTGCGCGTCGTCCGGATTCACCACATATTCTCCGTTTACCCGGCCTATCACCGCCGCGCCCACCGGTCCTCCAAACGGAATATCCGAAACGCAAAGCGCGATGGACGCGCCAAGCATCGCGGGAATTTCAGGCGGAACGTTCGTATCCACGGACAGCGCTGTCGCGACTACCTGCACGTCGTTTCTCATGCCTTTAGGAAAAAGCGGGCGGATAGGCCGGTCGATAAGCCGGCTTGTAAGCGTCGCCTTTTCAGTCGGACGTCCTTCTCGCCTAATCCAGCCGCCTGGAATGCGGCCTACCGCGTATAGCTTTTCTTCATAATCGCAGCTTAGCGGAAAGAAGTCTTGTCCCTCGCGAGCGGTATCGGAAGCGGTCGCGCAAACGAGTATGGCGGTATCGTCCAGCCGAACCAGCACTGAACCGCCCGCCTGCTGCGCGTAGCGGCCAAACTCCATTGTCAGCTTGCGTCCGGCAAAATCAGTTGTAAATATCCTTGGTTCCATTATTGTCTCCTTTCGGGTACTCGGATCGGGGGTGCTGAGGAAAGCGCGGCGGGAAATCCATAGTTTGGATTGAATAACGCGGCTTCCTCAACACCCCGCATAAACAAGCCGCCGTTGTCCGGTTCAGCGGCGGCTTGGCTCGGAACAAATATCACGATCTTTATATTTGATCGCCCTAGGCGTTAACCCGCGTTACTTGCGCAGGCCCAAGCTTGAGATAAGCGTCCGGTAGCGTTCGATATCGGTATCATGAAGGTAGCCGAGCATTCCCCTGCGCTGACCGACCATCAGCAGTAGTCCGCGGCGGGAGTGGTGATCTTTCTTATGCGTCTTCAAATGTTCGTTGAGGTGGTTGATCCGCTCTGTCAGCAGAGCTACCTGCACTTCTGCGGAGCCGGTGTCGCCGTCATGGCGCGCATACTTGCTAATGATTTCCAGTTTCTTTTCTTTTTCCATATTGGTTGGAACCTCCGCTAATTATTACCAATCGCCGCAATCTAGGTATTGCGTTGGAGAATCGCAAAACCGAGAGCGCGGTTCATTTGGATTATCATATTATAACATGCCCTCATTCGAATGTAAATACGCGCGGGAAACACGCCGTACGCAATAATATAATAATATTATAAATATAATTTTTTTATAATCTTATGCGAACCTTGGCCAACCCCTTGAACCAATATCGCGCAAAAGGCCTGGCGGCGCTCCATTTTTTGTCATATATCCGACATCGGGAGCCGCCAACTTTAATTACGGCGGCTCTAAGTATTAAGAACGGATACTCCCCGCGCTTTAAAACCCGCGCGCGAACTCCGCGATGCGACCGACCGCTTCCTGCAGTTTCGAGCGTTCGGTCGCGTATGATATGCGAATATAATTTGAAAAGCCGTCTCCGAAGCCATCGCCCGGCACTACGCTTACTTGATATCGATTGAGCAGCTCCGACGCGAACGCCTCGCCTGAAAGACCCGTGCCGCTCACGTTCGCAAACAGATAGAACGCGCCTTGAGGCGTCAAAAAATTAATAGTCGGCACGTTCTTCAGCGCGCCTATCAGTATTTTGCGCCGCTCGTCAAACTCCAAACGCATGGCTTCCACTGCGGCTTCCGTTTCCGGATCGTCCATCGCTTGAGCGAGTCCCGCTTGAATAAACGTGTTGCCGCTGGTACTTGCGTATTGATGAACCTTCAACAGGCTCGTAGCGAGCGGCTCCGGAGCCGCAAGCCAGCCGACCCTCCATCCCGTCATAGCGTATGTCTTTGAGAAGCCGCCCAATACGACGGTTCGCTCGCGCATGCCCTTTACGCTCGACATCGAGTAAAACGTTGAATCGTACGCGAGGCGCGCGTATATCTCGTCCGAAAATACATATAGATCATATTCAACGGCGATATCGCGGATCAATTCGAGCGCCTTTGCAGAATATACCGCTCCCGTCGGATTACAGGGATTGTTCAAAACGATAAGCTTCGTGCGCGGGGTGATAGCGGCGCGCAGTTCGTCCGCGTCCGGTTCGAAGCCATTCTTCATACTCACAGGCACGCAAACCGGCTTTGCGCCGCACAAATAAACGCTGTTAACATAACTCAAAAAAGCGGGGGTAAATATCACCGCCTCGTCGCCGGGATCAAGCGTAGCCGCCATCGCGTGCTGAATTCCCTCCGCACCGCCCATTGTCAGCAAAATTTCATTAACGCCGTACGCGGTTCCGGCGGAGCGCAGTATCGACCGCGCGATCTTTTCGCGAAGAAGCGGATCGCCTCTATTCGATCCGTAGTGAGTTTTATTTTCCAGCAGCGCGCGAATTACAGCCTGTTTGATGGGCTCCGGCGTGTTAAAATCAGGTTCGCCTACGTTTAAGGAGATAACGTCGACGCCCTTGGCGCGAAGCGCGGCGACTTGCTCCATAACGGTTCGGATGGATGAAAACCGTACGTCGGCCAGGCGCCTCGCAGGTTTCGCGCGGCGCTCCATCAAACCACCCTCCGATCGAAGTAACGAATTTCATCGAACAGGTTGAACGAGTCCGGCCTGTTTACGGGATGGGATACCTCACGCCCTTCAAGCACCTCGAGTATCCCGCTTGCTGCGGTTGTCGCCATACGCACCAGCGACTCCTCCGTAAACGCTGCGGAATGCGGCGAGACGATTACGTTATCCATTCGAAGCAGCGGATTTTGGGGATCGGGTTTTCCGCTCGCGAATACGTCGAGCGCCGCTCCCGCCAATTTACCCGTTTGAAGAAGTTCGATCAGCGCCGCTTCATCCACCACCTCGCCCCTCGCTGTGTTTAACAAAAAGGCCGTCGGCTTCATCAAACCTAGCAGTTCCCTCGATATTAATCCTGCCGTTTGATTGTTTAGCGGCACGTGCAGCGTGACAAAATCCGATTGACTCATTATTTCCTTTAGGCTATCCGTATAGCGCACGCCCTCGAGCGGCAGCCCGTCTTTGGGCTTGCGTTTATATACGAGCACGTTCATGCCAAATCCCATGGACGCCTTCCGCGCGACCAGCATCCCGATGCGCCCTGATCCCACCACGCCCAGCGTGCGGTTTTCCAGGTCGATTCCTATTACGGAATGCCTCGCGCCCCAGTCGCCCGCATGCAGACGATCATTATATTCTACAGACTTTTTTGCTAACATCAACAATTGGCACATCGCGTATTCCGCTACGGATACGGAGTTTGCGCCTGGCGCGTTCGTCACCCATATTCCCCTGCGCGTCGCCTCTTCCACGTCGATTCCATCCACGCCCACGCCGTGCATTGAGATCACCTTCAGCATCGGCGCGGCATCCATTACTCTCGCGCCGATTTGCCCGGTGCGGGTCAGCAGCCCCTCCTGATCCGCGACTGCCGCTAGTATCTTTTCCTCGTCCACCGAATCAAGAACGGTTACGTCGCAGCCATGCCGTTTGAGCAATTGGATGCCGGCGTCGTGTATTTTCTCAGTGAGAAGCACTTTGTGCAAGATAAATCCTCCTTATCGTCACTCTTTGCATGAAAACGCGATAAATCATTAAATAAATGCATGAAAACAGCTCTGTGGCGTCGTTATGATTATATCGGGGCGGCACGGGATACGTAAGCGACATTCTGCGCCAAATCGCGCGGAAATACTGGACATATTGTCCATAGATCGTGCACCTTGAACATGGGAGGAGCGTCCGCATGTCACTTACGATCCGCAAAATTCTTCAAGACGATCTTATGCCAGGCGCGGAAATCCGATCCGGAGGCGCAGGCGCGGAAAACCAAGTCAGTTGGGTAAACGTAATGGAGATACTGGATGAACCAACCTCGCTGCAGGCAGGCGAATTACTGATAACAACAGGCTTTGGTTTGGACGATTCCAACATTTACGGCCAGCTGCTGCGAAGATTATCCGAGCGCGGCGTAAGCGGTATCGTTATTCAAACAGGATATTATATAGACCGTATCCCCGATTATCTGTTAACGCAGGCGGAGACGCTCGGCTTTCCACTGCTGGAGATACCAAAATCCCTTACATTTTCTTCCATATTGCGCACGCTTATCGACGCGATCAGCGCGGACCGCGCCCGCCGTTCGCTCCTCGCCTCCGATTCGCTGGACGCCGCGCTTCTGCGGCTGCCCTTCTCGCAGGACTCCACGTGCGCCTTGCTTTTGATTACGTCCGCCTCGGAAACTCATGCGGATAAAGCGGATATCGGATTTATCCGCGTTCGATCCTACCTTGCGTCGAAAGCCTCTGCGCTTAGCGTGGAGAGCGCGCAGAATGATCTGCTATGCCTGTTCTCCGCGAGCGCGGGCGTTTCGCTAGAGGAAGTGCAATTCGATTTAACGCAGCTGGCGACAGAAATTTCCAAACGGGAAGGCTGTGATTTGTTCATCGGAATCAGTCCGGAATTCGTTCCGTCCGGGATAGAGCAATTGCGCGACGCGCTTCGAAAATCCGTAGAGTGCCGCGAGGAACTTCAGAAAATCCGCGCGAAGAGGGGAGTATGCGAGTTCGGCGGAATCTCGTTCTTTGAACTGTTTCAAAGCGTTCAAAGAAACAGCCGGGTTTCTACGCCGAATCGCCGCGCGCTGGAAGATCTGTTTTCTTATGACGTTATTCACCGATCGGAGTATGTTCGCACGCTGCGCGTATTTTTAGCGCACGAGTGCAATTGCGCCCAGACGGCGGCGCGCCTTTATATTCATCGCCATACGCTGAATAACCGCTTGGAGAAGATTCGGAAAATGTGCGGCTTCGATCTGAAGAATTATTATGTTCGGCTCTACCTGTCGCTCGCGCTGCTGATCCACGATTATTTTGACGAATGAAGCGCGGCGCTCAAATTTAAGAAATATAATATACGGCTTGCAACCGCAATTTGCTTGGCTAGGACACGCTTCCGTTCGGTACAGGGTATAAAAGATCTGCTCTATAATTTTCCTATTATTAAAAATAATCATATCGGACTTCCTACATTTCCAAATTTTTCCACGATAAACATAATAAATATGATATATAACATCATTTCCCGCCCGCTTGACATATCCGCGCGGATTCAATACAATAATCTATTATTCGACAATCTCCCGCATAATCCCAAACATTCGAAAGGAACTCCGCATGCCGCAAAATATAAAGAAAATTCGTTTTGAAAATGATTATAGCGAAGGCGCTCATCCCGCCGTATTATCTCGAATTCAGGAAGCAAACCTCGTTCAGCGCGCAGGCTATGGGTTAGACGACGCGTGCCTGGCGGCGGCGGACAGCATTCGCTCGCGCGTCGGTCGGCAGGATGCGGACGTTCACTTTCTAACCGGCGGAACGAGCGCGAATCTTATCGCGCTAACGGCGTTCCTGCGCCCGCATGAGGCGGTTATATGCACAGACACTGCCCATATTCACGTGCATGAAACCGGGGCTATCGAGGCTGCGGGGCACAAGCTGATAACCCTATCCGCGCCTGATGGAAAGCTATCCCCCGCTCCGATAGAAGAGGCGGCGCTCCGTTTCACCGACGAACATATGGTGAAGCCGCGTTTGGTTTTCATCGCGAACGCAACGGAACTGGGCACGCATTATACGCTTTCCGAGCTGCGCTCATTGCGCGCGGTCTGCGATAAACTGGGGCTGTTGCTGTACATGGACGGGGCGCGGCTAGGAAACGCGCTGGCGGCGTCGGATGCGGAATGGGCGGATCTTCCAAACCTGCTCGACGCGTTCTATATCGGCGGCACGAAAAACGGAGCACTGTTCGGAGAAGCGATGGTTATCGTGAACGACCGCCTAAAACCTTATTTCCGATATGTTATAAAGCAGCGCGGCGGCATGATGGCCAAGGGGTTCCTGCTGGGGCTGCAATTCCAGGCGCTGTTCGAGAACGATTTGTACATGGAAATGGCGCGGCACGCAAACGCGATGGCCGACGAACTTCGCGCGGCACTCGCCGAAAAGCGCATTCCGCTTAGCCCCGCCACTAAAACAAATCAGGTGTTCGCCGTTATGCCCAACGGAATGATACGCACGCTTTCAAAGCGGTACGCGTTCCACGCGATGCAGCCAATCGACGAACAGCACACGGTAGTGCGGTTGGTCGCAAGCTGGGCGACGACGCGCGAGATGGTATCAGCGTTCCGCAATGATCTAATTAAAATATAATATTATTTTATTTATAATCAATCGAAGGATTGGAAACTCAACATCTATCCTTCGATTCATTATATTATTATAATATTATGCTGCAGCAGTTTCGACCTTTTTGCCAGTTTGCGCTTCCAGCGTACGGCTATTTGCGAAGCAGCCCATACCCAACACTCATCAATTTCGAGCGCTCCTTCACGCTAAGCGCCGCATATAAAAACATAAATAACCGCTATTTCGCCTCTTCAGGCTCCGCAGACTGGCTTCGCGGTTCTTTGTTCGGCTGGCATTTGGACAGTACCGCAGCTATTACGCGCCTATCCTCCACCTGCTCGACATGTATGTTAAGCCCGTTTGTCGTTATATCCGGCTGGCTGCCGTCTTCTGGAATAGAGCTCAGGCAGGAATACACCAACCCGCCCAGCGTCGAATATTCCTCGTCTTCCGGAAGATCGACGCCCAGCGCTTCTGAAAGCGTTTCAAGGTCGATCCCGCCGGATACGCGCCATTTATTCGGCTCAAGCTGCACTATATCCTGCATTACCTGCGGGTCGAATTCGTCATATATATTGCCTACGATTTCCTCGAGCAAATCCTCCATGGTTACCAAACCGCTTGTACCGCCAAATTCATCCACTACTATCGCTATATGCGTTTTTCGCTTTTGCATATTCCTGAACAATACGTCGGCCTTCACCGTTTCCGGCACGAAATATGTCTCCCGCAGGAGTTCAACCAGAGGGCGGGGATTCTGTTCCCGTTCGTTCAGCAGCCATGTGCGGGTGGACAGCACGCCTATTATATCGTCTAGATCCTCATCATAAACGGGGAAGCGCGACAATCCAGATTCCGTGATAGTGCGCAGTATAACTTCCGGCGTGTCGGCGATCCAAATCGCGGTCATATCCGTTCGATGGGTCATAACTTCAGCCGCCGTCATATTGTTGAACTCAAACACATTCTCGATCATCTCGCGCTCGTTGGTTTCGATCGCCCCTTTTTCCTCGCCGATATCTACCATCAGTCGGATTTCTTCTTCCGTAACTTTCTCCGGCGATGAATTTGGATCGACTCCCAGCGCGCGCAATACCAGATTTGTAGATCCGCTCAGCAGCGCTATCATCGGTCGCAGAAAATACGACATCCCGGTGATCAGGTCGGCGGCAAAGCGCGCGACTTTGTCGGCATGCTGCATCGCAATGCGCTTTGGGGCAAGCTCGCCGAGCACAAGCGAAAAATACGATAATATAATCGTCACCAATACTAGCGCTATAGTGTGCGCCGCAGACAAGCTTATCGGCACGATGCCGACCATCCACCCGGCTATGTCGTCCGCGAAATTGTTCGCCGCGAACGCGCTGCCAAGGAAGCCTGCCAACGTAATGCTTACTTGAATCGTTGACAGGAAACTCGACGGCTTTTCCACCATGCGCATCAGGCGAGCGGCGACCTTGTCGCCCATGTCGACCTGCTTGCGCAATCGATTTTCGTTAAGCGATATGACTGCGATTTCAGACGCGGCAAACACCGCGTTCACCAGAATAAGAACCAACTGAAGCAGCAGCGCGGGTAATAATGGGTCAGGAACCGGGTCGGCAGGCAAAGCGTTACATCCTCCTTAGTTTGGTCGGGACATCCACAGTGGGTTTATAGCTGAATATTATTATAGCATAGATCGAGAAAACATTCATCCCTTGACCGAAATTTTCCCTACATATATGAATTTATGTATAAATTTCCTGCCCTCTTATCCGCATATTTGAAAATATCTCGGATCGGCTTTTCTGCGCGCGCAATTTGCTCTAAGTCAATTCTCGGCTGTTGATCCTGCGGTTTCAGCGGCGGTGTCCGCCGACGCATCTCCGGATTGTTCGGCGGCGCCGGAACTGGCAGTCGCTTTCGCCTTAGGGTTGCGCACCCATTCTGGCGTGCCAACTACCTCCGTTTTAACTATTTCTGGAGGTGTCTCCAGCATCTTCGGATTCTCCGCAAGTTTGCGCCACAGCGCGTATACTCGAGCGTACGCGGCTCCGTTGCAGATGCGCTCGTCCCCCACCACGCCTATTGGAATAACGCGTCGAATAATAGTTTCGCCCTTCAAATTCGCAACCGGCGCCCGATGGATTTTTCCTATGCTGATAAACACGCTGGTAGTGCCAAAATTATATATATGATGATATATATAATTTATGCCCAATGACGCCATATTCGTCACAAACAAGCTGGTATGAAACGGGCTTGCGTCGATTATAGGTTTAGGCATTACGCCGTATCGATCGAGCAGGCGCAGCAATCCGACGAGAACCGTTGGAACAAACGGCGCGGCGAGTATGAATCTGGCGATGCGCTCGGTAGCGTTTCCGCTGGGCGGGGGATTCCGATTTTCAGCGATCGCGGCTTCAATTCGCTCGGCGACGTCGAATATCGTATCCCTCGGATCAAACTTTACCTTTACGGCGGACGCGTCCACATCCTCGCCTTCGCCGCGCTTGAGCACCATAAACGATACGGCGATCTCGTCGCGCGCGTATATCTGCTTGTTTACGACGAAGCGATTGATCTCAGGATACTGCGCGACCACCCTCACATACGCCGCAATTATTATGCTCATAAAAGAAATAACCCGCCCCTTGTCGCGCTGCTCCTGGATATAGCGCGCAACTTTATCATAATCGATTTCTTGCGGCGTCATAACTTGCGCGTCGCAGCGCTGGGGCATGAGGTAAGCGGTCATGCCGAGGATAGGGTCTATCTTAGAAAGCCTGCGCCCCTCCAGTCTAAATCCAAACATCGCGATCGCTCCTTATTTATTAATCATTTAATCATTTTACCATTATACAGTATTTACAGCGGCGGTCAAGTAGCCGTGCGCCGCTGCAAAATATTAGTATAAAATTATGTTAATTATAATGCGTAATCATGATGCCGCCGCGCTGGGATTGCGTGCAGCGCGGCGGCGGCGAAGTAACTTTACGCAACCGCATTAACTGGCTTAGCGCAATTGGCGGCGTTGACCGATTCACCAACGATCGCCGATTTTTTCGATATCGAATACCAGCGTGGTTTCCGGTTCCGGGTTGCAGAATACTATTGTGCTTTTCTGCATGCCAGGCGAGGGTTTTGCCGCCGCCAAGATATCATATCGAAGTCCCTGCGCATATCGTCTCAGCCGTTCGCCCGCGACCAGCGCGGGCCAATGCGGAGCCAGCGCCCATTCAAACGGGTACGCCATAGCGCTGTTTATGCTGCGGACATAGGTTGAAATCGACTCGCATTCGGGGAAAAACACCCATGTCGTCGGGTTCCAGTTATCCGCCGGCAGCAAAAGCCGATGCGGCTGTACGAACAGACCAATCGAGCCGGGCGTATGGCCTGGCATTCTTAGCACGCTGACCGCCACGCCGCCCAAATCGAATTCGTTTTCTTGCAGCGCCGCGAGATTACCCGCGCCGATCCCGCGATAACCATCCTTATCATAATCTGCCGGAAGTATGTTCTTGGCTTGATCCAGAACCCGGCCGCGCGTTTGAGCCGCGCAATAATGCTTTGCCACGTCGATATCCGCCTGATCCACATACGCGGCGTCGAACTGATACGCTCCGCAGGCGTGATCGTGATGCCCGTGGCTGAGTATAACGCGCAGCGGATTTGACGTGATCGATCTGACTTGCGCGGCGATATTAAACAGTCCGTAGCCCGTGTCAAACAGCAGCGCCTCATTTCGCCCAACAATCAGCGTGCAATGGACGCCCAACTCGTCTCCAATATGGAAAATTCCGGGAAGAGCTTCGTTTATTTTAAAACGCGCCGACCATTCGCCGCCATGCGAATCATATGATTTATTTGCGTCGCGCAATACGTTCACCCGCTTTCGTCGATTAAACCTTGTGCGCCCCCAAATATGATATACGTTATCTTCCATATCCTATCAGATTTTCCTGCATGGATAGCTCGTTATTTGGCATAGCCGCCGGCGGATTCCGCGCCTGCGGAAATGCCTTGCCGGTTCTTTCCCAACGCCGCTCAACGTACCTGACAAATTAATCGCCGGTGTAATAATGAGCGGTGAAAAATTGCGGCTTCTTCATAACTGCGATTGACAATTTCACAATTCCGTAATATAATGAAGCAGCTTGGAACTCAAGTAATGCGGCGTATGTCGATCGAACAGGACGCGGACACAGGAGGAGACTGGATATGCGGTTAAATAAAAGAGGCTGGCTATCTATTCTATTAGGATTGGCGATGTTGCTTCCGTATGTTGCGGTCGCTCCCAAACCGGCTCAGGCGGATTCGGTCGAGTATATCGTGCTGTCGACGACTCAACTTTATTCGACCGCGAGCACGTCGTCGCAGGTATTGGGATACCTAAGCGCCGGCGACGTATTCACCTCGCTCAGCTCTACGGTGATAGGAGGCGTAACCTGGCACTATACAGTCGCGGGCGCGAGAGATTCTTCCGGCGTCGCGGAGTATATGCCCGGATATGTGACGGGGGCGAACATAAAACCCAAATCGAGTTCCGCAGCGCCAAACACACCCACTACCGGCGCGGATACAAGCGCGCCCGCCAGCGGCACGCTGCAGGTTACCATTTCATCGGGGCGCGCGAACGTGCGCAAATCGCCCAGCCCCAGCGCGGCGGTCGTCGTGCGGGTTCCAAACGGCACAAAACTAACATCAAAATCCACTATTACGGGCACGGACGGATATACCTGGTACAGCGTAAGCGTGAACGGATACTCGGGCTATATCCGCAGCGATTTGGTAAAACCTTCGTCGTCCGCTGCGGCAGGCACGAACACGGCGGCGGATAATGTCACCAAGATAACCAATTACCAAACCGCTCTGCTCAGCACTATATATGACAGCACGCCGGTGATGATCTCTCCGGACACAACCTCCGCCCGCATTACATTGTTGAAGCTTGACACGACCTTGACCAATCTCTACCACCTCGTGCAAGGCACGGATGGATTTACGTGGTACGAGGTCAGCTTCCCGCTAACTGGCACGTCTGTCGGCAGAGGGTACGTGCGCGGCGATCAGGTAAAGCCTTACGGTTCTTCCACCGCGACGTCGGCTCCGTCCTCGGGAGGTTCCGTCATTACATATACCGGCGCTCAGTACATCGTATCCGTATTGGGAAACGCGAACATGCGCTCCGGCGCTAGCACAGGCTCTTCCGTCGTCGCGAAGCTTGCCTCCGGTACAATCGTCACGGAAATCCGCAGCGAACGCGGATCAGACGGAAACATATGGCGGTATGTCTCCACAGGCAAGCAAACGGGTTATGTTCGTTCCGACTTGCTTTCCGCTATCGCATCGGCGACGGCGCCTCCCACGATAGTAATAACTCCGACTCCCGCTCCGTACCTCGCGACCGATTATGTAATCGCAAGGGGTTATATCAACGTAGTCGATAAAGTCAACGGCGGAACTACCCTTTTCATCATGCCGTCGGGCGCCGTCGCCACCGTTCTGTCCGTCGTTACGGACGCGGACAAAACGCTGTGGTACTACATCAACTATGACGACGGCTTCGGCTATGTAAGCGAAGAAGGCGTTCGCATTCCCCTATCGTCCGAGCTGACCAGCATGGGCGTTATAAAGCCTGCCGCCACCCCGACGCCGACGCCAGTTCCCGCTACTCCCAGCCAGGTGAAAATCGGCATATCGAACGTATCGCTGCGCGCAGGTCCGTCGACCTCCTCCAGCGTTATAAAGGTGCTCACTCCAAGTTCGCTGTGCACGTATCTTGGAACCGTTAAGGCTGCGGACAACAGCACATGGTATAAGGTAACCCATTACTCATCCACGGGATATGTGCGCAGCGATCTAGCCAGCCTCGTATATCCCAATTCCGCTATGGCGCCTGCGATAACGCCGCCGCCCGCCGGATCAACGGCATACACGGCCGATCTGATGGCGGTCGCTCGCGGTGATACAAACCTTCGCAGCGGCATGGGTACCACGTTCGGCGTCAAGGCTAAAATGCAGGCGGGCGAAGTGCTGCAGATCACCGGATCTGGCACCGGCATAGACGGTATGACATGGTTCCAGGTAACCTCTCGTTTAACGGGTACCAAAGGATATGTCCGCGGCGACCTGCTGCGCCAACTGACGGCGGCGGAACTGGCGCTGTATTCGACGCCCGTCGACACAGGCATTGCGGATACAAGTCTCACTCTAAAATACGGTATGACGGGCTCGGACGTAACCAAGCTGCAAAACGCGCTGATCTCGCTGAATTATCTGACCGGCTCCGTAACGCTGGGAACATATGATACGGCCACCACCACCGCCGTTCGCAAATTCCAGCAGGCGAACAGTTTGACCGTCGACGGCATCGCCGGACCCGCGACGCTCTCAAAACTTTATAGCCTAACCGGAACCAGCATCGGCGACACCGGCACCGCACAAACGCCGCCCACCTCAAACAGCGTGGGCTACTCGCTGACAACCGTCGAATTGAACGATTGGTTCTCCGGCAATATCAAAGCCGCGCTGGAGAGCAGCGCATCCAAGATTACGGTCGTAAGCGTGGAGACCAAACAGGCGTTCAACTGCAAATACAGATGGGGCACCCAGCACGCGGATTGCGAGCCGCTCACCGCCTCCGATACCGCCATCGGCTGGTCGATACGCAATTCGTCCGGCAGGAAGGATCGCATACCCGTGTGGGTTATCGCGGGAGGGCGCACGTTCGCGGGGTCGATGTACTTCTGGGAACACGATTCCTCAAGCGATACCATATCCGGCAACAACTACTCCGGAATATTCTGCCTGCACTTTAAGAGCAGCACTACCCACACAAACCAAAACCCGAGCGCGTCCGCAAACGTAGAGCATCAAAAGAGCGTCGTAGACGCGTACAACGCGGCGCATTGATTCGACAATTTCCAACAGTCTCCGGCGGAAATATTGGAATTCCGCCGGAGATTTCGTTAAGCAAGATTTTGCGAAAGCCAGCCAGCGCCAGGAAAATCAAGCACCTATGAAATTTTATCCGGAAATTACTACCAATTGAAAACCTATTGGACACTAACGTAATATTGGTTCGTTTTATCTTAGGAGACAACAACTGGATCAAAAGGAAATGAGGTGGAATACGGATGCATCATAACATCAAACGGCTCGGCGCATTGCTCATCGCGCTCGCGCTGATCGCGGGGTCGGCAATATACGCCGGCGCGGCGCATACGGCAAGCGCGTCTTCAGTGCCGGTATCGCTGACCCGCACACTGTACCAAGGCAGCAAAGGCGACGACGTTCGCATAGTTCAAACGATTCTCAAATCGCTGGGATACTATACGGGCGCGATTGACGGCGATTATGGCAAGAACACAAAGGCCGCCGTGGAAAGTTTCCAGCGCCGCAACAGCCTATATGTGGACGGCGTAGTCGGACCCAGCACGTACCGCAAGCTGATCTCCGGCACGGCGATCACAGCCTCCAGTTCCAGCGCGCCACCGGCGCAATCAAGCTCTACCAGCTACGCGGGGCGCACGTATCTCCAATACGGCGACACCGGCCCTGACGTACTCTCTTTGCAAACCCAGCTGAAGTATCTTGGATATTACAGCGGCCCCCTCTCCAGCAATTTCCTGTCCCAAACCCGCGCCGCCGTTATCGAGTTTCAGCGCCGCAACGGCTTGACCGCCGACGGCCTGGCTGGACGCATAACGCTTGGCGTTCTGTTTAGCGGCAAAGCGATTCCCGCGAACTCCTATATACCGGTGGTGCCCATTGTCACGCCAAAGCCCACCCAAGCGCCTTCCTCGTCGGCTTTCCGCAATATGAAATACGGAATGACCGGAAACGACGTGGCGCAGGTGCAAGCGCAGCTGCAGCGGTTAGGTTATTACAGCAGCACGATAAACGGTAAGTTCGACAGCGCGACGCGCAACGCCGTTTATGCGTTCCAGGCGAATAACTGGCTGGTCGTAGACGGCATCGTCGGCCCGCAAACCTACGCGCGGATGTTCAGCAACTCGGCGGTTCCGGCCGCTCCGACGCGCCCGACGACGCCCACGCGTGCCCCGGTTCAGCCTACCAATCGCCCTAACAATCCAGGCGGAAATCCGGGTGGATATCCAGGCGGAAATCCGGGCGGAAATCCCGGCGGCAGGCCTGGCGACATCCCCGTGGTACCCAGACCAACGGCAACGCCCAAACCAACGGCTACGCCTAAACCAACGGCTACGCCCGAGGCTACCGCAACCCCGGCTCCCGAGTCCGACGCTCTCACCGCGCCTAGCGCGACATGCGACGGCTCGGTAATACGGTGGAACGCAGTGAGCGGCGCTAGCTTATATTATCTCGAAGTGCGCGCCGGCAGCGCCTACCATGACACGCTCACTTCAGATACGTCGTACCCCCTGCCAGCAGATATCATAGATGAGCTGAATAATGGCGCAATGCTCAATTGGAGTATAGACGCCAGAAAACTCGACGGTCAAAGAAGCCCGACCAGCATTGGGATACACATAAAAAAATGATGTGTCTGCATTGACGCATCAGCACTAAAGAATATCCCAGCATATGCAGCCGGGCGGTCACATTGTGGCCGCCCGGTCGCGTTTTGGCATCTCATCCTTGTATCAATTAACGTTATATGGTATATTTGCCTTGTCATGGTATATTTACCTTCTATCGAGACAGGCTAATATTGTTTCAGATTAATATACCCATCAGGAGGAGCGTATGACCGAACCGACCGTGCGCGAGCTATACCTCTCCCCGCCATCTCAGGCTGCGCCTGGCACGCGCGTTTGCGGCTGGGTGCGTTCGATACGCGATTCGAAAAACTTCGCGTTCATCGCGCTGTCGGACGGCACGCATCAGCAAACGCTGCAAGTGGTCGCGCAAGCCGATAAGCTCGACAACTACAAGGATATAGCGCGCCAGAACGTCGGCGCGGCAATCTGCGTTACGGGTTCGCTCGTTCCAACGCCTGAACGCAAGCAGCCGTTTGAACTTCAGGCGGATTCCATCGAGCTGATCGGAACGTCCCGCGCGGATTATCCCCTCCAGAAGAAGGGGCATTCTATGGAATTCCTGCGCACTATCGCGCACTTAAGGCCCAGAACCAATACGTTTGGCGCGGTGTTCCGCATTCGGTCGCTTGCCGCGCAGCTGGTGCACGCGTTCTTTCACGAGCGCGGATTCGTATATGTGCACACGCCTATCATCACCACGTCGGACGCGGAAGGCGCTGGCGAAATGTTCCGCGTCACCACTCTCGACCCAGAGCATCCTCCGCTTGACGAACAGGGTCGCGTGGATTCGTCGCAGGATTTCTTCGGTAAACCCGCCAGCCTGACGGTCTCCGGCCAGCTAAACGTCGAAGCGTTCTGCCTGGCCATGCGAAACTGCTACACGTTCGGCCCGACGTTCCGCGCCGAAAAAAGCTATACTCCGCGCCACGCCGCCGAATTCTGGATGATCGAGCCGGAAATAGCGTTCGCCACTCTGAAGGAGAACATGGATCTCGCGGAAGATTTCGTAAGGGCGATAACGCGCGGCATAATGGATGAAGCGAAGGATGATCTTGAATTCCTAAACAAGATGATCGATAACGATTTAATCGCGCGCCTTACAAACGTAGCGGACAGCACTTTCGCCAGAGTTACCTACACCGACGCGATTGACATACTGGCAAATTCCGGCGTCGCGTTCGAATATCCCATCCATTGGGGAGTAGATCTGCAAACCGAACACGAACGATATTTGACTGAGAAATATTTCAAACGGCCTGCATTCGTATATAATTATCCTAAAGACATAAAGGCTTTCTATATGCGGCAGAACGACGACGGCAAAACCGTCGCAGCTGCCGATCTGCTTGCGCCGGGCGTTGGCGAGTTGATCGGCGGCAGCCAGCGCGAGGAGCGCATTGACGCGCTTACCAACCGAATGAAGGAGCTTGGCATGCCCGTCGAACCGTATAAATGGTACATAGATTTGCGCGAATACGGCACCGCGCCGCACGCGGGGTTTGGGCTGGGATTTGAACGATTGATTATGTATCTAACCGGCATGTCGAATATTCGCGACGTATTGCCATTCCCGCGCACTACCGGTTCGGCGGAATTCTGATGAACGAGGTTCTATTCACCTGCCAGCCTGACGCGGAAAAGCTCGCGCTTTCCGAGATGCGCGAGCACGCGCGGCATGCCGCCGCGTTCCGCTGGATTACGGCGGGCGTCGGCTTGCTTGCCGCCGAAAGGGAGTTCAGCTATTGGTCGAGCGCGCCGATGGTATATGTGCGGCACGTCTGCCCGGTTGATGCGCATATCCCTATGGCGGAAGGCGCGGCTGAGCAAGCGCGTCGATATATATTGCAAACGCTCGGTTCGCCGCCTTATTCGACGCATACGGCGGAATCGTTCGCCGTGCAGGCGCGGACACTCGGGCCGCTTGGCGGCGGCACCAAAGGCGCGGCGCTGGACGCTATCGATCAGGCTCTCGCGGACGTCGGCGTAAAGCGCGCGTCAGGCGCTCCTGATTGGGCGATATCCTGCGCGTTTACGCGCGATGAAATAATGCTCGGTATATCTCACGTCTCGCAAAACAAAAGTCCCTGGGCGGGCGGCTGCCGCCCGTTCGCTCGATCCGGCGAACTGATATGCCGCTCCGAATTCAAGCTTCTTGAAGCGATAGAGGCATTCGATATATGCGCTCCTCACGGCGGACGCGCTCTCGATCTTGGCGCGTCGCCCGGCGGATGGACCCGCGTGCTGAGAAACAGCGGCATGCGCGTTACGGCAGTCGATCCCGCCGAGCTTGATCCGCGCGTCGCTGTTGATCCGCTGGTCGAACATATACGCACTACCGGCCAGCGGTATCTTTCGGATTCAAGCGGCGCGCCGTTCGATATCATAGTTAACGATATGAAGATGGACGCGGAGCTTTCCGCAGATATTATGGCACAGGCCGCAGCAAGGTTAAAGCCCGGCGCGGACGCAGTGCTGACGCTGAAGCTGCCCGCGAGGGATTGGCAGTCTCGCATAAACGCGGCGAGGAACATACTTGCGAAATCATATGTTATCCGCGACATACGCCAGTTGTTTCATAATCGATGCGAGGTAACATGCGCGCTGACAACGCACGGCGCCGCTCTGCCCCCGGACGCATAGCCGGCTTACCAAACGTTTCTTCATAAAAATTGACAAAATGCAAATATTCATTCGTTGTATGTTTGCGCGTATATTGTCCGCCGACGGTTGCTCGCCTTGCTTTGCGGCCTGGAAAGCAGCCGCGCTTGCGCGGCGATTTGGTATTGCTTACCATTCGTTGACAACATACGCCTTTTTCCGGTAATATAAGACAAAAGGCGCATTCTCCGCGGGAGGACTCTATATGATGAAAGCGGATCTTTCCTGCCCGTTGGAATTATGGGAATATCATCTTCCAACCGTGTCGGGCGGCGATTGTTCGCTGCTTCTGTTCAATCTGGAAAACCGCACTCTCTCCAGCTTGCAGATACGGGTGACGGTTTTTGACGGACAGGGCGGGGAAATATCAAGCCAAACGGAACGACCCATGGCGATGGCTGCGGCGGGCAAGCAGAGCTTCGAAATACGCTTCGCTTTAGCGGACAGCGATAAAATGGAGTCGCTGTCTATCCTGTTTGAAAAGGTCTGGTTTGACGACGGCACAGTCTGGAGGCGCGCTCCGTCCGCGCAGCTTGTGGATTATACCCCAAACGAGCTGCCAAGCGGACGCGCGCTCGAAAACCTGCGCTATGTCGCAGGTCCCGACGCTGTCGGCTATCCGGAGAATCAGGGTAAAATATGGCTGTGCGTATGCGGGCGAGTCAATTCAGACGAGGAGAACACGTGCCGCCGCTGCGGACGCAGCCGGGAGTATGTGTTCCTTAACGATTCTAAAGAGGCGGTAGCCGAAGCTATCGCCGTTCGCGAGCGCGAGCTTGAGCAAAAGGCGAAGATGGTGCGCGAGGAAGCATCCCGGCAGGAATTCCTGCGCCAGGCGGCGATGAAACGCCGCGACGTGTCGCACAAGCATCGCTGGATTGGCACGGCTATCGCGTCGGCCATAATAGTGGCGCTGTATTTCGTGATGGTGCTCGGCGCTCCGGAATGGCAGTACTACAAGGCATCTCGCGCTCTGGCGCAAGGCAGCCCTCAAACCGCGCGAGACATGTTCGAAGAATTGATCGATTACCGAGACGCTCCCGAAAAACTTCTCGCGTGCGATTACGCCTTGGCGGAACAGCTGCTGGAAAAAGGGGATATGGAAAGCGTCGATCAAGCGCTCGCGGTATTTGAAAAACTGGGGAATTACAACGACTCCGCGTCGCGCCACAACGAAGCCAACTACGCCCAGGCGCAGCTGCTGCTCGATTTTGGCGAATACGAACGCGCGTCGGAGATACTATTCTCGCTAGGCGCGTTTGAGGACGCGCCGGAACTGTATCGTTTCGCCGAATATAAAATAGCGACGCGGCTGATGAACGCGGAATCATTCGAAGAAGCGGCCGCGCGCTTTACTAAACTGGGCGACTATGAAGACGCGCTAGCATTGTCAAGGTTATGCTTATACCGCCCCGCCGTCAGCGCTATGAAAGATCAGCGGTACGACGACGCCGCCGCGCTGTTCGGTCGGATTCCGGATTATCAGGACGCCGCGTCCCAGCGGCTGGAAGCGTTGTATCAAGCCGGTTTATCCTACAAGCTAAAAGGCGACCCTGCGTCCGCTAGAGAGCGGTTCCTGGCGGCGGGAGAATACCGCGACGCGGCTGAACAGCTGCGCGAGACGACATATCTGGCGGCGGTCGAGAAGCGCGACACGGGCGATTATGTAAGCGCCGTCTCGCTGTTCGCTCAAATAGAAGGATACAAGGACGCGTCGGAGCAGATTTCGATTTGTTCCTACGAACCGGCGAAAGCTTTCATCGCGTCAGGTCAGTATGAACGCGCCGCCGCGCTTCTGCAAGGAATTCCGGGGTTTAAAGATGCCGACGACCTGCTGCTGCAATGCAGCTATATTCCCGCGACGGATGCGTATAACAAGAGCGAATGGGCGGAAGCCATCGCGCTCTTCGAAAAGGTTCCCTCATATCAAGACTCGGAACAGAAAATACTCAGAGCGCGGTACAACATCGCGGATGAAGCGGAGTTCGTGGGCGATTTGGCGCAGGCCGCCGATCTATTCGAAGCGTTGGGCGATTATGAGGATTCGAAGGAACGGGCGAACTCTATTCGATTTACAATAGCGACAAGTCTGTTCGATTCAGAACAATACGACCTCGCCGCCAAACAATTCGAAGCGTTGGGATCATATAAAAACAGCGCGGCGATGGCTCTTGAGTGCGCATATGAGGCGGCAAGCGATCTGCGCGAGGCCGGAGATCTGGAAGGCGCGCGCGACGCGTTCTCCGCTATCGCGGGGCTGCCCAAGGCGAAGGACGCCGCCGACGGCTGCACATACGACATGGCTAAAATAGCCCGTGATACGGGGGATTTGCCGCGCGCGGCGGAGCTGTTCTCACAAGCGGGCGCATATGCGGACGCGCGAGAGCAGCACGATCAATGCGTATACGACGAGGCTATCAAATGGATGGACGCCATGGACTACCAGCGCGCCGGAGAGCTGTTCGATTCGATTCCGGGATTCTCAGACTCTAAGGAGAAAAGCGCGGCATGCTATGACCTGTGGCTGAAAGTTCGCCTTGAATTGGCGAAGGGGCTGAACACGGAGGGGAAGCTGCAGGAGGTAATCGATCTTTTAAAGGAACTTCCAATGAAGGATATCCCCGATTCCTATAAGGAAATGCGCGAAATATATTACGCGGCCAACCTAACTCTCGGAGAGCGGCTCGTCGAAGAGGGCAAACAGTTGGAAGCATACGCCTACCTGATAAACGCCGGCGATTCTGCGGACGCCGTAAAACTGCGCGATCGGCGTATATATAAGCTTCTTGGGGAGTGGCAGACACCGGGCGGCGCGCGGTTCGCGTTCTACGAAGATTACAGCTGCGTGCTCGCGGGTGAAACAGGGTATTACTTCAACGTGGAAAATTATGGAGTGCTGACCGGAAATTCTCCGGAAAATCTCGCGCTTACTTATCAACTGCTAACCTTCGATGATACGGATATATCCATGAGAGATAATAACAAAAAAACAATTCGCTTAGCTCGCGTTCCGAAATCCGGCGGAGAAAGCGCCGATGAACCGGAGAGCGAATGAACCGTTCGCCGACGAGAGCGACGCCGCTTGCCGCGCGTACAATTCTCTTATTTGGAATTGCCGCGCTGCTATGCGTTGCCTGCGCGAGTACGCCGCAAACAGAAACGCGAACCGTGTTTGATTTTATGGATACGGTTTCGACCGCGACCCTCCCCGCTTCCAATATCGCGCTGGCCGATAGGTTGTTCGATTTGTGCCGCGATCTGGACGCGCGTTTGAATGCTCACGACCCGTCGAGCGAGGTAGGCAAATTAAACGCCGCAGACGGTGAGCGCGTCAATATTTCCTCCGACGTCTCCACGCTTCTGAATATTGGGAAAGAATACTTCGAAAAATCCGGAGGATTGTTTGATATAACGATCGCGCCGATCAGTTTGTTATGGGATTTCTCGTCAAACTCGTTGCCGCAATCGAACGCGCTCGCGTCCGCGATTCCGCTTGTAGGCGCGGATCGGCTGGAATTGGGCGGCGGTTGGGCGCGCCTGCCGGTTGGTTTCGGCGTAGACTTAGGCGCGCTGGTCAAGGGGTACGCACTCGACCGGTGCGCCGACACGCTTCGAGCGGAAGGGGTTCCGTCCGCGCTGATCAACCTGGGAGGAAGCGTGCTGGCCCTAGGCAAGCGCCTGGACGGCAATCCATGGCGCGTTGGGGTGCAGCTGCCATTCGGCGCAGAGGGCGCTACATTGGGCGTGCTTTCCGTTACAGATACATGCGTAGTGACGGCGGGTTTATATGAGCGAAGCTTCGAACTGGACGGCAAATTATATCACCATATACTTGATCCGCGCACCGGAATGCCTGCGGCGACAGATTTATACAGCGCTACAATTATATATAAAAACGCATTAATTGCAGACGCATATTCAACATGGTGCATAATGGCGGGCGCGGAGAAAGCGCTGGGTATCGTGGAATCCGCAGACGATATGGAATGCGTGCTTTACACCGCCGACGGATCGCTAATGTTCAGTTCCGGCATTGGCTCCGCCATACCGTTCGAGCTTACTGGAGACGGTTTATGAAACGCAGCGCGCGCGACATAATACTGTTGATCTCAATGCTCGCCATCGCCGCCGGATGGTACGCGCTCTCAAGGGATACGTCGGCCAACGCGGTCGGCGCTATCGTGTGGATCGACGGGTTCCGCTCCGCGCGCCTGTCGCTCGAGCAAGCGGACGAATTTACGTTCGAACGCGGCGGCGATATCAACGTGGTGCGAATTGAGAACGGAACGGCGCGGATTGTATCAGCCAACTGCCCAGGCGGCGACTGTACGCGTCAACGCGCGATTTCGCGCGCGGGCGAATTGATCGTATGCGTGCCGCACAAACTGATGATCACGCTGGAATCCGTACCGGCGTTCGATACGGTCGCCCGATGAATCGCTCCGCCCGCGCACTTTCCGTCCGCGCGATGCTGGTCGCCTGCGCAATACTGCTCGGCTGGGTAGAACGGATGCTGCCGCCATTCCTCCCCATGATACCAGGAGCGAAATTAGGCCTGGCAAATCTCGCCACTCTTACCACGCTAGCGCTGATGGACGCGCCTTCAGCGCTTCTGGTATGCGTCGCGCGCACTCTCCTTGGCGCGTTCATGTTTGGATCGGCGTCTGCGCTCCCCTACGCGCTCTCGGGCGGCGTTGCGGCGTGGGCTGTGATGGCGCTTTCGCGGCGTATGTTTAATTTGCCCGGCATAAGCCTTTTAGGCGGCGTGGCGCACAATATTACCCAAATCGCGGTCGCCTCGCTGATGTTTGCCAACGCGGGGCTGTGGGGATATGCGCCGTACCTGATAGCGGTGGGCAGCGTCAGCGGCTTCCTGCTCGGATGGGCGGCGAATCATATAACGCGCCGTCTTCCATCTGGTTTAATATCATTAAATAATAAATCTAAATGATTAATCAATATACTAAAAAGGAGCCTTATGGCTGACAGTAAACGCGATAAAGCAGCGGCGTGGATCGGATTTATTCTATTGACGACAGTCGCGCTAATTGTCGGGCGCGTAAACCATTCCCAACTGTTTGGAACCGGAATGTTCGACAGTTTCGCGCTGCAGGCGGACGCATGGCGAGAAGGCTCCACGCACCTTGCGGAAGATTTCAAACATCTTGAGCTTGCGATATACAATGATAATTATTATGTGAGCTTCCCACCTTTCCCCTCCGTGCCGATATACCTGCTTAAATTTATAATTCCCTCCGGCGTGCCGAGCGGGCTTTTAACGCTGATATATTTTCTTCTATGCTATCCGGTCGCCTATAAAATCGCGCGCCGAACTATAGCTGCGGCGAGCGCGGCGATGCTGTCGTTCGCGGCGCTGGCGGGCGGAAGCATGCTCGACGTGGCTGTGTCCGGCACTGTATTCGCTGGCGCCGTATGGTACCAGGCGCAGACGTTAAGCCTGCTGTTGACGCTGTGCGCGTTCTACGGCGTCGGTCACCATCGCGCCAGCTGGCGCTTCTTTGGCTGGCTGTCTCTAGCTCTGGCGGTGGGGTGTCGTCCGTTCCAGGCGGTATATCTGCCGTTCCTTATATGGGAAGCGACGCGGCGGCAAACGGAACTGCCTATGGGCAAGAAGCTGGTATCCATACTGCCCATGTGGATTGCGCCCGCCGCAGTCGCCGCCGCGCTGTGCTGGTATAATTGGATTCGTTTTGGATCGATATTTGAGTTCGGTCATAACTATCTGCCGGAGTTTATGTATTTGCACGCGCAGTTTGATCTGAAAAATATCGCCGTCAATTTCTTCAGGATACTCAGGCCGCCGTTTATCGAAGAAATATCCTCGGCGATTCCTTTGGCGTATGGATTTGCCGTATACGCGACCAATCCTATGCTCACGAACGCAGCGTGCTCCGTGATGCGCCGCAAACCGGACGCGGGAGATATACTGCTGATGCTGACGCTAAGCGCGCATTTCTTCTTGCTGCTGATGCATCCGACATTTGGCGGCTGGCAATATGGCACGCGATATATATGCGATCTTCTGCCCGGATTTCTTGCGCTCAGATACCGGAGCGGCAAATCAGTCGGCGCGCCGGAATGCGTTTATCTAGTCAGTTTGGCGGCTTTCAACATCGCTGGAACAATCGCGTTTCATGCGCTAAGCGGAAGATAATTATTTATATATCATCAGTTTCAAACGCTCGCCACGGAACGTCGATATCAACCGCGCCGTCGAGCAGCGCGCCTATATGCATGAGAAGCGGAAAATCCGATAAGCTCGCCTTACCCGCATCCGCCAGCGATCGTATAGCGCGAACCGTTCGCCGGGCGATAGATACCGATTCAAGCGTAACCCCTTGAAGGCGCTCAATAGCCTGATCAAACGGCAGCCCTCGCCCAAGAAGCGTGCCGAGCAAACGCGTACGCCCCCCGAATATAGTTACATATAAATCGCCCGCCCCATATACGATATTGTCCGGCTGTCCGCCGACTATTTTTAATATACGAGACATCTCGCGAACGCTCTGTCCGAACAGCGCGGCCTGCGGATTATACGCTAGCGTCGCGCCGTCTCCTTCTTCGCGTTGAATCTGCCCTATCGCAAGAGATACGCCCAGCGCGAACGCGTTCTTCAAAGCCACCGCGCATTCCACTCCCTGGACATCCGTAGACACGCTTATATGATAATACGGCGTTTCAAACGTTTGTTTCAGCATACGCAATATTTTCGGATTATTCCCGCAGAAAACAACCGAGCTGTGTCTGTGATCCGCCAACTCGTAACTTGTGCACGGCCCGCCTATCGCATTAAATGACAGCGACCTTTGAGATCGTTCCTCGAACACTCGAGGAAACGGCACGAGCGCGCCGTCCGGCATATCGATCATACCTTTTGTGACGGCAAGCACCGGCGCGCATTCCGGCACAAGCGGAAGAACGGCATCGGCGAACCAATCGACGCCAAAGCTGCTCACCCCGCATAACACAATATCCGCCGAAGTCACCGCTTCCCCCAGCGCGTCTGCCGTATCGAATCGAACGCCCTGCGGCAGCGGGCGTCTCATCGTCAAATGCGCGCCGGTATCGCGCGCGAAGCGGATTATGTCCGCGTCGAGCGGCGTGCCGATTATCCTTATATCATGGCCATTATACGCCGCCGGATGGCTCATCGCGCTGCCCATCATTCCGGCGCCGACAATAACTATCTTCTTAAGCATAACTATCATACCTCTAAATTAAAGCGAACTATCTCTATATTGTATGCGATAATTTATGTGCATCAAAATAAAGTAAATACGCTGGAAGAAGCATGTCTCCCAACCGTACCCTAAGAGCCGCGCAAGGGTCGGAGAAATGCGCAGCTTGGAGCGGATTTTTCGTCAGGTTGGATGAAGCGCAGGGAGGCGTAGCCGGCAGCTACGTTGACCGGAGCTGAACCCAAGCTGGCGAAAAAGACGCCCAAGATGCGCGTTTCGTAGATTCTCGCGCAGGCTCTTAATATATTGACCCGCTTTTTTATATCAAATTGGCGCCGTCAGCCCATCCGCCGTCAATCCTTCAAGCCTTAGCTTAGCGGCCTGGCGCGCCTCAAAAAACTTCGTCGCGACCTGAGGGAACAATGCGTAACTGAGCACATCCTCGTCCTGCTCGCTGTACTCCCTTATATCCTGACGGTATTTCTCAAGCTCAGGCGCGATATCGTCCGCCGGGCGATGCGTGATAATCTTTTCGTCGCCTATTATCTTCCGCCGCACTTCCTCGTTTACAGGCGCGGGCAGCTGTCCATATTCTCCGCGCATCAATCCCTTGGATTCCTTAGTCACCATCTTATACCGCTCGCCGCCCAACACGTTCATAACCGCTTGGGTTCCTACAATCTGGCTCGTGGGCGTCACCAGCGGCGGATAACCAAAATCTTCCCTAACGCGCGGAACCTCCTCAAGCACCTCGTAGAACTTTCCGGACGCGTTCGCCTGCTTCAACTGGCTGATCAAGTTCGAAAGCATTCCGCCTGGCACCTGATAGAGCAGCGTGTTTACATCGACGCTCAGCACGCGCGGATCCAGCCAGCCGCTTTTCTTAAGATCCTCCGCGACTTCTCTAAACGTTTCAGCCGCCTTGCTCAGCATGCTCAAATCAATGCCTGTGTCATACTCAGTTCCCGCCAGCGTTGCTACAAGCGATTCCGTCGCGGGCTGGCTGGTGCCGTTCGCAAGGGGCGAAAGGGCGGTATCTACTATATCCGCTCCGGCTTCTATCGCCTTAAGATATGTCATATCGCCGGTGCCCGTCGTATTGTGGGTATGCAGATGAATCGGCAGCTTGGTATTTTCCTTAAGTTTCTTAACCAGGCTATACGCGCTGTACGGAAGCAAAAGGTTCGCCATATCCTTTATGCATATGACGTCCGCGCCCATATCCTCGATTTGCTTCGCAAGTTCGACGAAGTACGCCTCGGTGTGAACGGAGCTTATCGTATAGCTCATCGCGACTTCCGCAATGCCATTATATTGCTTCGTCGCACGAACCGCCGTTTTCATATTGCGAAGATCGTTGAGCGCGTCGAACGTGCGGATTATATCTATCCCGTTATCCAACGTCTTCTTTACAAAATATTCCACTACATCATCAGCATAATGTTTATATCCCAATATGTTCTGCCCACGCAGCAGCATCTGCAGCTTCGTATTGGGAAGCGCCTTGCGCAGCTTGCGCAGTCGATCCCACGGATCTTCGTTCAAAAAGCGCAGGCAGCTGTCAAACGTCGCGCCGCCCCAGCACTCCAGCGCGTAGTAGCCCGCTTTGTCTAGATATTCGCACGCGGGCAACATCTGCTCGATCCGCATTCGCGTCGCGGCCTGCGACTGATGCGCGTCGCGCAGGATAGTATCCATTATCTTTACCTTGCTCATAATTCCTCCTCGAGGTCGATAACGCAATCAGCCCAGCACAACCAGCTTATCTCCCGTATTTACAGTGCTTCCCTTACTGACCAGCACCTGCGCAATCGTGCCGTCACGCGACGCGACGATCTCGTTCTCCATCTTCATCGCCTCCAATACCAGCAGCACGTCATGTTTCTTCACCGCCTGCCCTACCGACACGGCGACGGACATTATCGTGCCCGGCATCGGAGCGACTATAGGATCGCCCGCAACCGCCTGCGCTGGCGCGGTTTTCTGCACTATAGGCGGCGACTTGGGGGTCGAAGGCGCGACCGGCGCCGGTATCGCCTGCACGATCGGTGCCGCAACGGCAACCTGAGCCGCAGGCGCGCCTGAAGTTTCTTCAACCTGAACCTGATAAGTCTTCCCGTTCACGGTGATTTGGAAAGAACGCATCTTATTCCTCCTACCCTTTCCGCGCCGAGTTAAAACACGCGCGGTATATATTAGTTTTAATAGCCATTATATTCGGCTGTATATTTGTTCTTCGCGACCGGCTCTGCTCCACGCCAAAGCCACTCGTCCGCTTCTGATGGGGCGTCGTATCCGCAGCCCCTCTATCGGTTGAATTTTTTCATCCGCAGATTCGTCAGCGGCTGTCTCCAGCATCATCATAGCGGCGGCGGCGACCACCGCTGCTAGCTCGTCCGAATCATCCCGACCCGCTTGATCGGAATAACCTGAACTCTCTGATTTATCCGCCCTCAAAACCGGCTTGGCGCTTTGCTCCACCGGCCTTGAAGTTTCCGCTTCTTCTTCGGACTTTTGCCGCGACGCGTTCTGCTTCATTCGATCCAACATCTGAAACAGTATCATAAGCAAAGCCACAACGATCAGAACAATTATCATACCGGCGTTGTTTATCGGCTGCCTGGCGGCTTGCTCCTGCACAACGCCTTCCGGTTCCGTCAATGCGATCTCCTGAAAAGGTTCTGCGGTGGATTGGGCGTCGACAGCGTCCATAGATTCAGCGAACGCGACCGCACCCAGGATTGTCGCAGCGTTCATAGGCTCTCCTCCCTCCGACCGATCGCTTATAGCGGCAGATTGCCGTGTTTCTTCGGCGGATTCTGATCCCGTTTGGATTCAAGCATTCCGAGCGCCGCGATAACTAAACGGCGCGTATCCGCCGGATCAATCACGTCGTCGACCAATCCTTGCGCCGCCGCCGATACTCCATCCGCTACTTCGCTGGCGTAACGCTCTGCAAGCGATTGACGAACCGCGTTAACGTCGCCCGTGGAGGAGGCGATTTCGTCTTTATAGTATAACGCTGCCGCCGCTTCCGGCGATATCGGAGAAATCACCGCGCCTGGCCACGCGTATATCACATCCGCCGAATCGCGCCCGCCAAATACAGCGTATCCCGCGCCGATCGCGTCGCCCGTAATCACGCGCACGGTTGGGCATGTCGCTTCCGAAACCGCGTACGCTAGCTGAGCCGACGCCTTTATCAGATCAGTCTGCGCATCCGACCTCACCGCCGCGAACCCAGTCGTGTTGATCAGCGATATGACAGGTAGGTTGAAGCAGTCGCACATGCGGATGAACCGCGCCACCTTGCGGCACGTATCCGCGTTGAGCAAACCGGTCGCCGCGACCACTCCTACGCTCTGCCCGCCCAATCTGCCAAGATAGGTAAGCGCGGACGGAGCGTACGCCTCGCACAGCGGCAGCGCGGTTCCGGCGTCCAGCATATCGAGTATCAATTTGTCCGGCGCATCGGGATCGACGATCGTAAGCTTCCGATTCAAATCGCCCGGTTCGCTGTCCGGCGGATTTTCCAAATTATTATCCGGCAGCAGCGCAAGCGTTTCGCGCGCCTTGCGCAGCGCGGTTTGCTCATCCGGGCATACGATGGACACGCCGCCGCGCTTCGCGTGCGCGACCGCGCCGCCAAGCTCCTTTGGATCCACCCGTTCGTCAAGCTCCCGCGAAACGGCCGCCGCGCCTACAGTCGTCCACTGCGCGGACGATTCTGACGCTATAACGATATCCATCATCGCGGGCAGTATCGCCGCAGCTCCGACGCTCGCGCCTAATATTACGCCTATCATGGGCACCACACCCGATAACCTTGCGATATCCTTATATAATTCAGAATAGGCGTCAACCGTCGACGCGCCCTCTTCCAGCCGCGCTCCCGCGCTGTCAAACATTCCGACAACAGGCGCTCCGCATTTGCGCGCCAACGCAAGCGCTTTGCGAATCTTCGCGGCGTGCGCTTTAGTTATCGCTCCCGCTTTCACCGTGTAATCCTGCGCGAATACATATGCAGGCCGCCCGTTTATTGTACCATACCCGGTTACTACGCCTTCCGCCAGTCCGCCGCCGGTAAAAAGGCAATCCAACTCCACAAAACTATTGGGATCGAGCAGCGCGTCCACGCGCTCGCGCGCAGTCATCTTTTCGCCCGCCAGCTGCTTGGCCGCCCAGTTCGCCTCACCTCGCCGCACAGTTTCCTTGCGTTCCAGCGAATGCTCCAGGCTTTGCCTATTCCGCATCACGTTCCCTCCAAACACAATGTCGATACGCATAATATTTATATGCATACAACAAATAGAAAAGCTTCATCCTAAGCCAAATTCTTACTTCTACACGGACGGCCTTTTTTCCTGCAATCGACAAAAAAAGAGTGTACTCAAATATGCCTCGCCCTTTAACAAGAAACCAATTCTCGCGTATCCACGCCGTGCCGCCAGCCCCAATAAGCGACGGCTGCTCAGCAGCCAACCTTATATTTATACCATTTTGCGAGGGCGGTATATTTTTCGTTGTATTCATTATATTTCAGTTTTTCGAACTGTTCAACCTCTGCAAGCATTGCTTCATAGTTTGACGCGAGCTTCGCGTACTCCCACCATATTAATGATAGCCTTATATTTGCCTCTACCCATTCGAACGGTTTTCTGCCGTTACCATATACCAGGGGATCAATGTTTGGCCTCATCCTAAATACCCAAGGCTTAACTATGTGCCCGGCGGCGTGGAGTATTTTCGAATCGCCGTACATATTAAAGTTGTCGTTATACTCGAGTGGACGTCCGCATAGTTTTACTTTATCCGCGAAAATTCCATTCATTATGCCCTGATCCGCAAACAACTCTTCTTTCATTCCATTTTGTTCGACATAATTTACGAACTCAAGATAAGTATTTATATTTATATTGTTCTTTCGAAAGCCTTCCAGATTCATCACAAGAACGCCCGTATTGAAGATCTCATTCATACTGCTTGAAAGAAAAAGCCTGTCAGGCTTTTTCATCATCTGCTCTACGTCTATATCCTTTTCGCTTCTTGTCACGAGCATTAGCTTCCCGTCGAATGAATCGTAATAGTAACTGCGTATATCTGCGCTTACAATAACATCGACATCCATATAGAGAGCGCGCGCGATACTATGCGGCAAAAGTTCGTGCGCCATGAAGTAATAATAGGTCTCCTCCGGCCAGTAGTTCTGGTATTCCTGTTTGCCAATCCTGAAATCCGCGAACATGCCATCAGGTACTTTAATAAATTCAACATTCGCGCCATACATCGCGGCGGTTTTCTTTATCTCGCCTATTGTATATTCGTCAAATCCTCTGGACAGAAAATAAAAGTTCACTTGCTCGTCACAATGGTTTACGCATACGCTTGCCATCGATGTCGTAGCGTATTTTGCTACTTTATTATCACAGCTATATATTATGTTCATTTATTCCACCCATCTCATTCACAAGGTATATTATTGCATAGTTCCGACCACATTATCAGCGCGACGCCAGAGGCTGTGCCTTCTATTGGTCCGTCTATATGAAAACCGCTTTGGGCGACGGTTAGGGTACGTCCGGTGTCCAACTCTTTTCCATCGCCGCAAAGTTCTCCCACCGCAACGCTATATATGCCAGGCGGCAAGCTAAGCTTTACTATACCCTCGTCGTCAGTCGCGTACATCAAGGATTCGCCGGTATCCTTATTGGTCAAAATATACCGCGCGACAACGGCGTCCCCGGAGCAAAGCGACCTTGTCTCAATAAATATATCCCCCGCAGCTTGCAGGCAACCGCTAGAATCATCTTCCGGACACAGTTCGGAAGCGGCGGTTAAATAATTTATCGAAGTCGATAGCTTTTCTTTCAGCGAAGACTCGAATTTAGTGATAGCGTTGAGCACCGAGTTCGCCATATTCGTATGAGCCATGATGGTGTCGATATCACAACTCTCCGCGCTTTTATGCAATATTTCCGAAGCGGCGGTTATCAAATTTCTCAGCGCTTTGTCTGTATTCGCCGTGCTTTTTATTACATCCTGCACAGCCATGCTGCCTCGCTGGTTTATGGCGTTGGCAGGCGCATTGCCGGAACCGGGAACCGCGCCCGCTTGATTCGATGGAGAAGGCTCCGCAGCCGCACTCATCCTGATTAACGGCGCTTTCGGCATAAATTTCAATTGATTTTCACTCGGCTGCCATATCGTTTTATCGTCATGCTCAAGCCCGCTCCACTGCAGCCACGCCGCCCTGGAGCCGCCTTGCATCGATCTGTACCCTACGTCGGGATCGAACTTTTTCACCACCTCCCCCGGCTGCATATAATTAAGCCCTCTATTGAAAGGGTCTTCCTCGTTATTGCCGATAAGCAGCATATTTATATTAACATCATTATTCGCCATATTAACAAAAGATGTCGGGAAATACCGGAGCGCGGGAATTCTCGTATACAACCCGCTCTGCTGCACTGACGGCTCAATAAAACCGATAAGCCTGCGCACGCCAACATAGCCCGCAACCAAACGAACGTCTACATTATTATTCCTAATATCGAAAAACTGATCGCTCGTCAAAACTCCATTTCCACTTTTATTATACGCATATGAATAAGACGCTGGATAATCGCAGTAAAAATTTGCGGTAACGCCAATAGAGCCAATCAATCCGCCCGCGCCATATCCCTCGCAGGCGCCGCGCGCGGCGGCTGGCTCTCCGCGCGGGTCAGATCTTCCGATGTAATTGCTTCGAACGACGTTGTTCACTATGT
>JAISZG010000036.1 GCA_031269355.1 Oscillospiraceae bacterium
CTAGGGCGTGTTCGAAAAATCTCTCGGTCTGAATGCACTGTCTTTTTATCCATCGCGGCGTCGCGCGCGTAAACCCCCTTCATCCGCCACAGGCGGCGGCGGGTTTACGCGCAGTCGACGTAGCTCCACTACGCCTCCCTCATGGCTCCTTGCGCTGAATAAAAATCCAGCACATTCAGCCTCGAGATATTTTTCGAACACGCCCTAAGCTTTTCGAAAGAGGTTAAATGTATGAAAACACTGCTCGTATGGCTGTCCGTCCTACTGATCCTGATGCCCGCCGCCGCTCTCGCGCAGGATACGCCGCCCGATGCCGCCGCGCCCGAGCGAACGTTTACGCTGATGGGTTTGGAACCGGAAGCGGATCGTTCCTGGGAAGGGCATGCGTTTTTCCAGGCTATGCGGGATAAAACGGGGATCGAATTCACATTCCGTCAATATTCCGACGAATCTGCGTATAATCTGGCGAAGGATCTCGCGTTTGCTTCGAATGATCTGCCGGACGCGTTCTTCAAAGCCGCGTTGTCGGCTGATGAGGAAATGCGTTACGCCGCGTCAGGCCAGTTGATTAATCTCGCGCCGCTGCTTGCGGAATATGCTCCTACCGTAAATGGCATTCTTAGCGCTCGCCCAGACTGGCGCTCTATAATCGCTCAACCGAACGGGACTATCGCCTCGCTGCCGTCGCTTAACGGATATGAACGCCAGGCGTTCATATGGATCAACCGCGACTGGCTGACGAATCTCAATCTTCCCATGCCTGCAGACGCGGACGCCCTTGAGGAAACGTTGCGAGCGTTTAAATCCGGCGATCCGAATCTTAACGGAAAATCGGACGAAATTCCGCTCAGCTTCGTCGGCCCGTGGGAAGCGCGGTTCTTTCTCCACGCTTTTGGATTAACTCCTAATGATTATAATATTATGATGTCTCTTAATAATGAAACAAATGAAGCGCGGGTTATATTTGCGCCGTTCGACGATCGATACGCGCTATTTGTCGAATGGCTTATCGATTTAAACAAGGTCGGTCTGCTGGACGAGGACGCGTTTAGGCAGGGCCAATCACAGCGCCAGACAATCATATCTGAAGAGGATACCGCTACGATCGGATGCTTTGTTTCCGTCGCGCCATATATGCTGACTAAACTGGAAGTTGCGGATCAATACGCCGTTTTGCCGCCGCTCATATCAGATGAGAAGCAGGCGTACAGGCGCCTGGCTACGGGAGTTTCCAGAGGCGCGTTCGCTATTACAAGCGCGTGCGGCGATCCTGGCTCGCTTCTCGAATGGGCGGACTTGCTATATACGGAGGAAGGCGGCAGGCTCGCGGCCGCCGGAGTCGATACCGTGGATTATCGCTGGCTGGGCGGAGGCACATGGGAGTGGATAACCGACGAAATGACCACCATCGATATATTGCTGCGCGATCGAGTGATTCGAACGGATACTATTACGCCCGGCCTTGATCCCGCGGATTTCCAGCGCCGCACGGATTTGGCGATTGAAGCGCGCGTCCGGCGCGAGGGCGACGCGATTCGCGATTTGCTGGTGCAGCCGTTTCCAGTATATTGGCCTTCCGACATGGCGCGCGAAGCGGAAATAGCCGAGCTTCAGCGCGCGCTCGGCCAGGCCGTGGACGAGGGTATCGCTCGGTTCATTACGGGAGAAACTACATATTCAGACGAGACATGGCGCGCGTTTCAGGAAGAGCTCCGCGCGACGGGCGCCGACCGGCTGACGGAGCTTTTTCAAAGCATTTACGACGAACAAGCGAGATAACGGGTATGGGGCTCGTCTCCGTTTAATTCGGGCCGTGCTCTGCTCAAAAAGAAAGGGGAGATATTATGCGCCGTTGGCTGTCGAGACTGGAACTGCGCGCGCGGAGCAAGTTTTATATACCAAATTTGATGTACTATGTCGTAGGCGGAATGGCCGTCGTGTTTCTGCTGGACATGATCGGAATGCGCGCAAGCAGCACATTCTATTTGGATATGGGCAGAGTGGCGCAAGGTCAAGTTTGGCGGCTGCTAACGTTCATATTTCTGCCGCCTTCAAACTCGCTTCTATGGGTGCTGTTCAGTTTATATTTTTACTGGATGATAGGCAACGCTCTTGAGACGCAATGGGGTAGCTTCCGATTCAATCTATACTACTTGCTCGGGATACTTGGCGCGATTATAGGCGCGCTGATCACTGGTAGCACGGATAATACATACTTGAACATGTCGCTGTTTCTCGCGTTCGCCGCGCTGTTCCCGGAGTTCCAGGTATATGTGTTTTTTATACTGCCTGTAAAGATGAAGTGGCTTGCGCTGTTCGACCTGGTTCTATATGGATATTCGTTCGTCATGGGAACGTGGGCGACTCGCGTGGCGATATTGTTCTCGCTGCTTAACGTCGCGATATTCTTTGGCGGAGATTTGCTGACGAGCGCGCGGCTGGAGATAGGCACGCTGCGCCGTCGTCGGAATTTTCGAAATAATTATAGAAAATAACATTTATAATACAATCGAAGACCAGTTGGAGATGCGCTCCTGCCGGTCGGCCAGCGCGGCAAGATACATGCGGCAGGAGTGATCTGTTGCTAGCAGACGCGTCGCTTCTTTGACGGCGGATACGAACGCTCGATCAAGCGCCGCGATTCCGTGTTCGGCGAGCGGACATATCGAAAACGCGCGGCGATCCATACGCAAAGACGCCTTGCAACCGCGCATGATCGGCGTCAGCGGAAAAATCCGGCATGCGAGCGGGCGCATATCCCGCGGGCAGGGCTTAATGCAGCGAAGCAATACGCAGCGCAGCCCTTCAAATTCAATTGATTCCGTCTGCGCCCAGTCAGGCGCTGGATCGTACAGCCTCTCCTCTCCGGGAAACAGGATCATGCCGGACGGGTCGTCCGGATTGCTCGCGCAGCACGCTCTCCCGCACAGCGCGCCGCAGTCCTGCCGCAGCGGGGTTACTGCTTCAATAAGATGGCGCGCGGCGTCTATCATATATATCTCCTTATAAGTTCCGTTTCCGCGTATATGCAATTTTACATGATCCGCTGCGCCTAATCAACGGATCGGGAAGGAAAATCCATGGCGGTATCTCAGACAATCCTTATTTGCGACGACGATCCGATAGTTCACCAGTCACTCTCGCTGTATCTCGACGCCGAAGGGTTTCAACATCGTTCCGCACATACCGGCCCGCAAGCGCTGACGGCCGCCACTTCCGCGCCGGAGCCGGATTTGATTTTGCTCGATATTATGATGCCTGAAATGTCCGGCATGGACGTATGCCGCGCGCTTCGCAAAGTTTCGCAGATACCTGTGATTATGCTGACCGCGCGCGGAGAAGAATTCGACAGGGTGATCGGATTGGAACTCGGCGCGGATGATTATATTGTTAAACCATTTTCGCCTCGTGAGGTTATCTCTCGAATAAAGGCGGTACTGCGGCGCGCGATTGGGACGACCAAGGAGGAAAGCGGTCGCGCGTTGAAATACGGCGCGCTCGATATCGATCCGGATAGTTATACTGTACGCGTAAACAACGCGGTGGTGGCGATGACTCCCAGGGAAGTAGAACTGCTGGCGCTTCTTGCTTCGCATCCCGGGCGGGTATACCCGCGAGAAACGATACTATCACAAGTATGGGGCTATGATTATTATGGGGATTCGCGCACCGTCGACACGCATATCAAACGACTGCGCCAGAAGCTGAGCTTCCCAGGCGCTGCATGGCAAATTACTACGGTATACGGCGTAGGATATAAATTCGAGGCCGACGCGGGATGAACGAATCGTTCCGTTCAGCGTTCGATGAAGCTTACACGAAGCGCAAGAATATAATGCGCGGCGTGCTTATCTGGAAGAGCGTGACTATCCGGCGCACGATATTGCTAGTGCTGCTGGGCATCGCGCTGTCGGCTACCATCACGCTATCGGTATTCGAGCTGATCGCCCCGCGAATGTTTATGAACGCGGAACTGGACGAGCTTGCTCCGCGCGCGCGAAGCCTGTCCTCCGCCGTAGCCGCAGAGATGCGCGCGCGCGGCGACCTGGTTGTACTTGATGAGCTTGATAACCTTGCTCCGTTTTTCACGGGCGAGGCTATGTGGGAAACACAGGCGTACCTTCTTGATATAAACGGAGTTGTGCTGCTGCCAGAATCGTCGCGCGGCGTGAATATACTTAACGAATCAGAACGTGCCGCGCTCACGACCGGCTCCGAGCTTGCGTCGCTTCGTCAGCCGATACGCGAAGAGAATTCGCCGCGCCCAGTCGGCCAGTTTCTAGCGGCGGTAGTAGTTTCGTATAACGGAGCGACGAAAGCCATCGTCTGCTTGCTAAAGCCGATGCCGGTGGTTGATATAGTACTTGTCGCGCTATTGCGCACGTTAAGATTGTCGTCGATATTATCGATACTGCTGCTTCTGCCGCTATGCGCGCTCGCGGCAATACGCATAGTTCGACCTATATATAACGTGCGCAACGTCGCGATTCGAATGGCGAACGGAGACCTCGACACCCATGTGATCGTTCGCGCGGGCGGAGAAATCGGAGAACTCGCGCTCGCGCTAAATACGCTGAACTCCCGCATATGGCAAACCCAGGACGCGCTTATGATGGAGCGCGCTAGAGTGCTGCGCATATTAAACGCTTTGGACGACGGCATACTATCCGCAGACGAGCACGGCGTAATAAACCAAATAAATCCGCCGATGCAGCTCGCGCTGGCTATCCGACCCGGCGATTCGCTTCCCGAATCGATGATGGCGGCATTCACGGAAGCCGTTCGATCTAACGAACAGCGCTCGTTTGAAATGCCGCAGGGGCAGCGCATATGGATTTGCCGCGTTTTGCCGCTGTACGAGCAGGGACGCGCGGCCGGCGCTGTAGTAGTGCTCAGGGACAGCACGCAGGCGATTCGCCTTGAGCAAACGCGCCGCGATTATGTCGCTAACGTTTCCCATGAATTGCGATCGCCGCTTACCGCGCTGCGCTGCCTGCTGGAACCGCTGCGCGACGGCATGATCGCAAGCGAGGATAAAAAGCAGGAGATATATGAAACACTGCTGCGCGAAACTTTGCGCCTTTCGCGCTTAGTCGACGATATGCTCGAATTGTCGCGCCTGCAGTCCGGCGCGCTTGCGCTTGAGAAAACCGCGTTCAGCCCGCTGATACTTTGCCGCCAAATCGCGGATATGATAGAACCCCGCGCGGCGGAGGGCGGTCTGTCGATTTTGACGGATCTGCCTGACGAACTGCCGATATGCTTCAGCAACCCGGACAGGATTGAGCAAGTGCTCATCGCGCTGCTGGATAACGCGATTAAGTTTACTCCGGCGGGCGGCACAGTTTCCATCGGCGCTCGAGCGCTTGTCGATTTCGTAGAGATTTCCGTATCCGACACCGGCTCTGGAATACCGCCCGTCGATCTTCCTAACGTGTTCGATCGCTTTTATAAGGCGGATAAAGCGCACGCGGGACACGGCACCGGCCTTGGCCTTGCGATTGCCCGCGAATTGATGAGCATGCTTGGCGAAACTATCGGGTGCGAAAACCTGCCGGAAGGCGGCGCGCGGTTCACGTTCACCGTGCACATAAAAAACAGTTGACGCGATCGGCAAAATTTCAGATACGTTTAAGCTGTGAGAGTTATCATTAACCTATGATTATTGATGAAGGCGCGGGCGGCGCGTTTTTCCCGCTGACTCGCTTTTTCAGCAAGCGCTATAGATGGGCGGCGATTTACTCCGCGCTTCTCGCGATAGCGGTTGCGTTGGTATTGCTGGATACTTTCGTAATACCAAAATCATTTCGGATAATTGATTCGACTCAGTATCAAACGGATACTCACACAGCGCCGGAAAACGAACGTGCCGAGCCATATCCCGCCGTGCAAACCGACGACGCGTTTGATGATGGGAATATATCGATAGTCATAGAACGAACTCGCGTCAACGATACGAACGTATTCATCGCGGATATTCGTCTCAGCTCTGTGACGCTGCTGAAATCGGCGTTCGCGTTTGATACGTTCGGAAGGAATATAAACGAAAGCACCTCCCAAATAGCGGCGTCAAATAATGCGATTCTCGCGATAAACGGAGATACGTACGGCTTTAGGGACAGCGGCGCGGTGCTGCGCAACGGCGACGCGTACCGCGTCAATGGCGACGGACAGGCGTTGATGCTCGATTTTTCCGGAAATATGAGCTTCGTAAACGAAAGCCAGCTAACGGAAGAAACGCTCGCGAACGCCTGGCAGATATGGTCGTTCGGACCCGCCTTGATTATAGACGGCAGCCTGGCGGTAAACCCAACCAGCGAAATCTCCGGCAGAGTATCCGTCAGCAACCCGCGCACGGCGATCGGACAAATCGAGCCGCTGCATTACATATTTATCGTATCTGAAGGGCGCACGGACGACAATCTTGGCCTGTCGCTGTTTGAGCTTGCGCGGATATTCGAACAGCGCGGCTGCACCGCAGCGTACAACTTGGACGGCGGCGGCTCTTCCACTATGGTGTTCAACGGGGAACTTGTGAACCGACCGACTACGAACGGGCGGCGCGTGAGCGAGCGAGAGGTGAGCGATATTGTTTACATCGGCTACTGAGAAACATGTTAAAACGTCTCCGCTGAATTGGAGACGAACTGCGATTGGATATACGTCCGCTTGCGTCGCATGCGTGACTGTGGATATTGTGTACGCAATGTTTGGCCACGGGCTGCGCTCGGCGGCGATGGATTGGATGTTTCTCTGCCCGCTGGTCGGCGGTGCGGTCGCGGCGGCCATGAGCTTCAGAAACGCGCTAAATAGTTCGCGCCGCAGATTCCGCTTTGGATATAATGTATTCAATTCCGGCGTGGCGACGATAACCTGCGGCTTAATGCTGCGCGGAATAATGGACATCGCGCTCACGGATTCGAAATGGATAATCTGGTTCTTCGCCATCGGATTGTCTTCATGCGCGCTTGGTGCGTGGAATATGGCTAGGCCGAGGCGCGGCAAATGATATGCTTGCCGGTGATTGAGCTGGATTGCGCATAGCATCGCGAATGCGCAATCCGCTCAAGAAATGTTAATTATTCACCCGCATTGCCCGCAGCGCGTTGAGTACCGCGATCAGCGCGACGCCCACGTCTCCGAATACAGCCGCCCATAGACTCGCTAGTCCCATTGCGCCCAGTATCAGCAGTATCGCCTTTGCGCCAAGCGCGAACGCTATATTCTGCGTCGCTATTATATGCGTGCGCTTCGCTATGCGCAGCGCGTCCGCCAATCTGGACGGTTCATCCGTCATAAGCACCAGGTCTGCAGCTTCGATTGCGGCGTCCGAACCGACTTCTCCCATCGCCGCGCCAAGGTCCGCGCGTGCGAGAGCCGGGGCGTCGTTGATCCCGTCGCCAACAAATATCACAGCGCCGTTCGTTTTTTTGCTCTCCATTATTTCCTCGAGCGCTTCCAGCTTTTGATCCGGCAGAAGCTCCGCGCGCGAGTCGTCAAGGCAAAGCGCGTCGGCTGTTCTGCGTGCCGCAGCCGCACTGTCACCGGTCAGCATAATCACCGCGCGGACGCCTTGCGATTTCAGCGACCGCACTGCCTCGGGCGCGTCCTGTTTTATCATGTCCCTTAGTATTATCCGTCCGATATATCGACCATCCGACGCCACCAGCACGTTGGTTTCATCCGCCAATTCCGCCGGATGATCTACGCCTTCTTCTCTGAGAAGCCGAGAATTGCCCGCAAGAATGCGTCTCTTTATTTCTCCGGTTGCAATTGTCATTGAAACGCCGTATCCCGCGCGTTCAGTTATATCCGCGATGCGTGTTTCGTCGATCGGTTTGCCATACGCTTTAAGTATGGATCGCGCTATCGGGTGGGTCGATCGGCTTTCCGCATAGGCGGCAGTTTCAAGTATGCTTTCATATTCATTGTTTGCATCGCGTGTTTCGTCCGCCGATTCAATTTTATATATCTCAAACACTCCGTGCGTAAGGGTGCCGGTTTTGTCGAATACGACCGTATCCACCCGATTTAGCGTATCCAGGAACGACGCGCCTTTGATAAGAATTCCTCTGCGCGACGCCGCGCCCAATCCCGCGAAGCTCGCGAGAGGAATCGATATAACCAGCGCGCAAGGGCACGACACAACTAAAAACACCAGCGCCCGGCGAACCCATTCCGCGATCGGCGCGCCCATGAACAGCGGCGGCACGAACGCAAGCAATATCGCGCATACAACAACTATCGGAGTATATACCCGCGCAAATTTCGTTATCATTCGTTCCGTTTTTGTTTTGCGCGACGCGGCATCCTGCACCAGCGATAGAATCTTGCTCGCCGTCGATTCTCCAAACGGCTTTGTCACGCGCATTTTTATCGCCCCATCCAACGCCACCGATCCTGACAGCGCGGTCATGCCGGGCTCGACATCTCGCGGGCGCGCTTCGCCTGTAAGGGCGGCGGTATCCAGCGAGCATGCGCCTTCGATTATCACGCCGTCGAGCGGTATACGCTCGCCCGGGCGAACGAGAATAACATCGCCCGGCTTAACGGTCGCAGGGTCGACGGCGCGCGTCTGCTCGTTTATTATAATGTTCGCGCTATCCGGGCGTATATCCATAAGATCCGCTATCGACGCGCGCGACTTGCGCACAGCGCGCTGCTGCAGTTCTTCTCCTATTTGATACAACAGCATAACCGCGACGCCTTCAGGGTACTCCCCTATCGCGAACGCGCCTATCGTCGCGACGCTCATTAGAAAATTCTCATCGAAAAGCTGACCTTGGCGCAGGTTGCGCCAGGATTTGAGCAGCACATCCCAGCCCAAAAGAAGATAAGATATAACAAACAATGCGATAATAACAATATCCAGCGCCTGCGACGCGACAATCGACGCGTTTATAATAATAGCCACTATAAACAGCGCGGCTCCGATACAGCGGGCGATCCACAAAGGCGCTTCGCTGCCGCGCGCGCTATTGCCGCCGTCCGTCGAACGCGGCGTGCCGTCGTCCGCGCCATGTTCTCCAACCGCATACGCTTCGGTAAGTTCGATGTCCGGTTCTATTAAGAGGGCTTCGCGTCGCATATCCTCAAGCAAAGTTTCCGTGCGTTCCAGCTCGTGCAGTTCGACGGATAGACGCTGAGCCGAAAAGTTAATAGACACGCTTTTGACGCCGACTATCTTCTCCAACCGCGCGCGAACCTTCTCCGCGCAAACAGGGCAATCCAGGTTAGACACATGATAATCCTTGCGTATTGTCGATTCCATTTGCCATTACCTCCTGCTAATATATTGTACAGTTGATCAATCGTTCATATGTTTGACAAACATATAGGCGCCAGTATACTAAAATTACATATTGCGCGATTTATTCCATAACGTGCTGCAGCCCCTGCGCGAATATCGCTCCGACATGATCGTCGTCCAGCGAATAGAACACCGTTTTTCCCTCCCGGCGATATTTCACAAGCCGCGTTTGACGAAGCCCTCTCAGCTGGTGCGATACGGCGGATTTGGTCATGCCCAGCAAATCGGCTATGTCGCATACGCACAGTTCCGATTTAAGCAGCGCGAACAGTATGCGGACGCGTGTGGAGTCCGCAAACATTTTGAACAGATCGGCAAGATCGAGCAGCGTATCGTCGTCCGGCATCTGCGCGCGCACCGCGCTGATCATATCGGAATGGATTATGTTGCAGTCGCAGCGATCAAGTTCCTGCGCGTGATTTATCATCCGCTGGTTCCCCCTTTATGTGATCAAACGATTCAACACAAACAGTTGAGCAACCGTTCAATCATATTATATGCCGCCGAACGGAAAATGTCAACCAACCGCTGAAATTTTCACAATCAATAAATCCGTTGGAGGTTACGCCTTAAACAGTATTCCTGTATAAGTTTCCTGCGGCTGTCTAGCTGGTATGCCGGCGAGGCGAATCTCAGTGACGCGCACGCTGGCGGATTGGTTTGAAGACCGGCACGTTATATCCGCGCTCTTCTATCAATTCACATTCATGAATAACGTATGCCATAGAACCCAACAATCATGAGGATGCGTCGGGGCGGAGCCTCGTCTAAATGGAGGCGCGTTATGGAGCGACTGAGGCGCACGCTTACGCACGGCTGGCGTTTTGCTTTAGGGGAGCACGAGTTTGCGTGGCGAAAAGGATTCGACGATACAAAATGGAGTAAGGTTTCCATACCTCACGATTGGTCCATCGAACAGCCGTTTTCGGAGGAGCATTCAAGCTGCGCCGGTTACCTCCCCGGCGGGATAGGTTATTACCGATGCCGCTTTCCGCTTGAGAACACATTGCAGGGAAAGCGTATCGATATACAGTTCGACGGAGTGTATCGCAGCAGCTCCGTATGGCTAAACGGATATCACCTGGGCGGCCGCCCTAGCGGTTACGCGCCGTTTAGATTTGATATAACGGATATCGCGTGCTTTGACGAAAGCGGAAACGAGCTGGTCGTGCGCGTCGATCATCAGGAGACGCGCGACTCCCGCTGGTACACGGGTTCCGGCATATACCGAAAGGTAACGCTGACAGCTCGCGATACTATTTCAATAATGCCGGACGGTATATTTATTATAACAAAACAAGCCGACGCCGCCGGCGCAAAGCTGCTCGCGCGCACATGGCTTGAAAACGCCTCCGACGCATACGCGCATATCCGCTTAATACAATCGTTGATCGACGCGCAAGGCTCCGAGGTTGCCCGCGCCGAAACGTCTGCGGAGATTATTCCGCATAAAATAACACGTTTCAACCAAACTCTCAGCGTAGAAAATCCCAACCTATGGTCGACGGACAATCCGGCTCTCTATCGCTGCGTAACGCGCGTGCTGGAAGGCGGAGACGAGCGCGACTCCGTTGAAACCCGCATAGGCATACGCACCGCGCGCTTTAGCTCCAGAGAAGGCTTTCTTCTAAACAGCGTGCCTGTGAAAATCAAAGGCGTATGTATCCACCACGACGCGGGCTGCCTGGGCGCCGCCGTACGCGCGAACGTGTGGCGAAGGCGCCTTTCAGCGCTGAGAGCGCTGGGCTGCAACGCCATCCGCACATGCCACAATCCGCACATGCCGGAACTTTACGACCTGTGCGACGAGATAGGCTTTCTAGTGATGAACGAGGCGTTCGACGAATGGGAAAACCCCAAGAAAAAATGGTGGCGCGGATACAATAAAAACCCGCCAGCGTTTTACGGATACTCCGCAGACTTTCCGGATTGGCATGAACGAGATCTGACCGCATTCGTCAAACGAGATCGCAATCACCCAAGCGTGATATTGTGGAGCATTGGCAACGAGCTGGACTTCCCAAACGATCCGTACAACCATCCATTTATTAGGCAGATGCAGGGAAACGGGCTGGTCGCGCGCCATAAGGAAGGCGAAGCCGCCGAGCTAGGGATGCCAAGCGCGGCGCGCCTAACGGGAATCGCCAAGAAGCTGAAAGCGATCGTAAGGCGCAGCGACCCTTCCCGTCCCGTTACCGCCGCGATCGCCTTCCCGGAGCTTGCGCGGCGCATCGGCTATACCGATCAGCTTGATGTTCTGGGATATAACTATCGTGAAGATATATTTGAAAAGGATCATCAACAATATCCAAAGCAACCAATTTTCGCGAGCGAAAGCCGAAAGGACGCCCGGGAATGGAAAGCGGCGCAGCGGCATCGTTTTATTGCGGGGCAGTTTTTGTGGGCGGGTATCGACTTCCTGGGGGAAGCGCGCGGCTGGCCTATTCGCGGCTCCTCTGCGGGGCTGCTTGACATGGCGGCATTCCCAAAACCTTTCGCCTATCACCGCGCGGCGCTTTGGCTCGATACGCCCGTGACAAAGCTTTACGTTCGCAGGAGCGCATCCGAACGCCCATCGCTCTACGACGTTTGGTCGGAAGCGTGGGCGTTTCCTGAAGGAACGGCGCTGGATGTGATCTGCCTATCCAACGCGGTATCGGCGGAGCTGTTCATCGGCGAAGCGTCGCAGGGCGTCCGCGCGATAGCGGATGGCTCGAGCGCGAACACCCATTTGGCGGATAGCCGGGATTTACCGCACGCGGACGATTCCTGTTTCCTGTGGCGCGTGACTTATCAGCCGCTCCCGCTTACGCTGCGCGCTCGCTACGCCGACGGCAGCGCCGCGACGCATGCGCTTGAGTCGCCGGGAACAGCCTGCGATATTCGCCTCGAGTCGGATGTCGACAGTCTGCTAGCGGACGGGCAGGACGTCGCCCATATAACCGCGCGTATCGTGGACGCGAACGGACGGCGCGTTCCGCAAGCGGAGAACATACTGCGCGTATCGGTTAGGAATGGAACGCTGCTCGGGCTTGAGAACGGGGCGATCGACGATATCCAGCCGTATTCGCAGCCTTTCCGCCGCGCAAAACACGGACGATTGCTTATCTACGTAGGCGCGCCGTCGACGCCCCAACGGGTGAATGTCGTCGTGTCGAGCGATTTGTTTGGCGTAAAAACCATAGAGCTGGAGGCGCGCGCGGATGTCTGATCGCCCAATCTGTGCATATCTATAATAATTATGATTTTGCCCACATATTGACAAGCGACGACAATTCGTCCACGTGGTCGCTCATACGTTCATGCAGCGGGATGGCCGGAATCTTCACCTCTTTCTCATCCTTTAACCGCTTCTTGGTTCTGGTTTGAATCTGTTTCCAAATTTTAAATATCTTATCCGATTCCGCGCCCGCAGTTTCCGGCATAAGGTCGGTCGCCAGCGCGCCGTCGGCTGTTTTAATCGTTATGCTTTCGTCGTCGCCTACGGAGACCTGATAGCTTCGCGCGCCCGAGTTCGTCGGCTTTGCGGGCGTAAGCGTATATTGCCCCGGATGCAGCCATCCAAGATGGAGCGCGCCATTCTTGTCGGACACGACGGTCTGCGGCGCGCCAAGCCGCGGTCCGCGAAGCGTGAAGCGCGCGTTCTTTTCCGAAACCCTGTTCGCGTCCGCGAGCGCGTTTGCGTTGAGGTTTACGCTGGCTGCCGGTGCGGGGTTATGGCATTTGCATACGTTAAGAATGCATTTCACCTCCTGCACCAGGGAGGCCTCGACATTTCCTATGCAGCACGTCAGCCCGCGCAAGGAATCGTTTAGCGCTCCCGCTTCGGCAAGCTCGATATCCGGCATTGTTGCGGCGGCGTCGAGTTGATTCGATTCCGCGACGGTCAGCCTTGCCAGCGCCTCCTGCATGGAAGTTATGCTTCCAATAAGCCCCGTGAACGGAACCATGCACAGCGAAAGGTCTGGTACGCAGCAGCCGGGGCACGAACCCGAACCCGCGTCGTCGTCTGAAGGTGTAGTCGGGCAAAGCATGCACTCGTCGGGCTGTTCGCCGTTTTCGCAGCTGAAGTTTGCGCCGTTCAGCCTGCCGCTTCCGTAATCGTCGTCGGTATCCGGATCGACCACTTCGTCGTCGTACTCCTCCTCGCCGCAATATGCCGCATTGATGCAATATCCTACATTACTGCCGGTCAAACGCATTTCGCCGTACGCGTAGTTGTCGTCAATTATCATCGATGCCATATAATATTTATCAACATATCCAATGATTCTCCGCACTCCATAATCTGCGGTTATGGATGAACTGCCGGCAATGTTTCCGATAACATAAAAATGATCCCATCCATTCTTTTCGAATATACCGACAATCCCACCCACACATCCAATCGTTTCCGAATACCTACCCGCAGCAGCACTCGAAATCTCTATCGTTGCGTTTCTACAAGTTCTATTATAAATCACATACCCGTTTGCATAAAGTTCCCCAAGAATTCCACCAGTTCTAGCATTACCAATTACTTCGCCAGCGTTCACGTTTCCATATATTACGCCGCCACTTGATTTACCCGCGATGCCGCCAACACGGGCAATTCCCGAAATCTTTCCGGTGTTTTTGCAGTTAGCGACAATAGCATAGTTATTATATCCAACGATTCCGCCGCAGGTAATATTAATTGATTCACAATGGATATGACCGTTATTTATACACTTATATATTGCCCCACCGTTTAAATCTGCACAGATTCCGCCAATGCACTCACCATGCGGTGCTGTTACATTTGCGCTGCATGTGCATTGTACTACTGTTGTACTAGACAGAGATCCGACAATACCTCCTATGTGATAAGTCAATTCTGCACCGGTGACAATACCGGTTACCTCACAGTTTATAATTTCCGACTCTTGTGCGTTTCGCGCAATAGCGCCCAACTGTGATTGATCATAATTTCTAGTAATATCTGCATGAATTTTCAAATTTTTAATTATCATACCCGTAATCCAACCAAATAGAGGCTGATCAATTTGGATTGTTCTGATTTTGCCGTTAGTATTACCGTCAAACACTATAGCCCCATGCTCTAATTCTGAACTCGTATCGATCGGATTCCAAGTCATATCAGTAAGATCAATAATATCGGGAGCATCATTACTAAAAGTGATATAATCACCAGCAGTCACGTTTTCGAAAGCAGTCCTAAAATTATCCCGCCCGGTAATATATTTATCTGCCATAACTTCCCCCTCCATCCCGCAATCACTTATCCGCCGCAGCCGCAGAATCCTGAACGTTCAAATTATGCGAAGCATCATTTATGCGAATCGAACGAATTGGCGCCAGTATCTCGGCTGCCCCATCATCCGCATTGCCGCCAGCCGACGGCGCGATAGTTTGACCGACGCTATTATCGACGGCGGAAAACGACGCTCCGTCCGCCTGCGCGAAACAACCCAATATCGGATGGCCGAAGTCCGAGCTTTTCACAGAGCCATTCATCGCAAGGTTGTTGGATATATCGACTTTCGAGGACGCGCCGTGGGCGCGCGCAAACCCGACGATGCCGCCGGCGCACTGCTTACCGCTTGTTACCGCCGCACGTTCTGTCGTATAGTTGCGCGTTACGTCGACGCTGTGAAACGCGGAACCCACAATGCCGCCCGCGCATGTGCGCGCCGCCCTGACCGGCGCCTCGTTTCGGTTATCCGATATCCGCACCGTTTCATCATCCAGGCAAAATGAATCGCCGACGATCCCTCCTACATAATGACCGCCGGAAACCTTTGCGTGGTTGGAGTTTCCGGTGATCTGAATATCGCCGGAAACATACCCGGCGATACCGCCGATAACCTGGCCGTCGCCGCCGGAAATCTCGCCTTTGTTCTTGCAGTATACCAGATCGCTGTTACAGAAACGCCCCGCAATTCCGCCGAAATACATTGGCTTCCTGCTATTGCCTGCGGGGGCCACGCGACCGTGGTTGGTACACTGCGAAATCCCCGTGAAATTCGTGAAGCCGACGATTCCTCCGAAATACTGCTGTTTTCCGCCGACGTCGGCATAATTTGCGCAGCGTTCAACGCGCGAATTCCGCAGCAAACGACCCGCCAGTCCGCCAGCTCCTTCCTGCGCGCGAACGGTTCCGTGCGCTGTGCAATTCTCGATCAGCACGCCTTCGCCCGTGCGCACAAGCGCGCCTGTCCACATTCCGCTCGGGTCTGGAATATCGATAGTTAATATAATATCATTAAATGAACAGTCAAGCGCATACTTAATGAGAGGCGCGTTGAGCGGCTGCTGCGCGGAACCTATTCGATGATTGCGTCCCTGAATCGTTATGCCCACCGCGTCTATGGATTCCCATGTGTCGCCGATCTCTATATCGCTGACCA
>JAISZG010000055.1 GCA_031269355.1 Oscillospiraceae bacterium
TCTGCCCTCCCAAACCCTCCCGCCAAGGGGCCCTGGGCCCCTTTGGTAACCCCTTCCGTTGTGGCGGTGGTACCCCGGGCGCGGAGGGCGCCCGGGGTACCGGGGCGGGTGAGATTAGCTGGGGTGTTAGGGGTTGGCTTTGGGGGCGTCGGGAGGGCGTTGCCCTCCCGACGTGATGCGTTGTTGTGGCTGTGGTTTGGTTAGTGGGGCGATTTCTCTTCGCTCTTCTCCCACTCCGCTATAATATTGCGTTCGGCGGGGTGTAGGGGCGCGTCGGCAAGGAGGTCCCGTCGACGCTCCCAGGTCGTCCGCAGCGCATGATACCGCCGCCATGCCGCAATCCGCGCGTGATCACCGCTCAATAATACCTCCGGTACCGCCATCCCGTTAATCTCGCGCGGATGTGTGTACTGCGGATACTCCAGCAACCCCGTCACCGCCCCGAAACTCTCGTCCCGCGACGATTCGCTGTTCCCCAATACCCCCGGTATCAGCCGCGTTATCGCGTCAATTACCACTATCGCCGCCGGCTCCCCGCCCGTTAATATATAATCCCCAATCGAAATCTCTTCGTCTACGCTCCCCGCCAGCGCCCGCTCGTCTACTCCCTCGTAATGTCCGCATAATAAAATAACGCCCGGCATTCTCGCCAGTCGCTCCGCTTTCCGCTGCGTTAGCCTCTCGCCACGCGGCGACATATATATCCGCCGCCCCTCGAACGGCGCACGCGCCGCATACTCCATCGCGCTTATTATCGGCTGCGCTGTCATCACCATTCCCGACCCGCCGCCATACGGATAATCGTCCGTCTTGCGATGCTTGTCCTCAGAAAAATCTCGTATATTTATAACTTCTAGCCCTATATAATCATCGCGTATGGCACGCCCCACAATGCTGTGCTCCAGCGCGGCGAACATTTGCGGGAATATCGTAAGTACCTTAATATTCATATATTTTCATATAGACGGTGGCGGCAGCGGCTCCCGCTCCCACACCGCGCACTCCGGCAGCCGCGCCGCAGACACCGTTATCAAGCGCGCATCAATATCGATATCCATAACCACGCTCTTCAGCGCGGGCACCCATAATAACCCGCGCGGAGTTTCGATTTCATATACATCATTCGCGCCGGGCTGTAGAACGTCGCGCAGCGTCCCCACCGGATTACCCCGCTCGTCCTCCACCGCGCAGCCTATCATATCCGCTATGAACACGCCATCCGGATCGCCCTTCACCGCGTGCCCGCGATCAATATGCAGCCACTCGCCGCGCAGCTTCTCCGCCGCCGCCCGATCGCCTATCCCCTCAAGGCGAATAAACACCAGCCCGCCCCGCACGTCGGCTTCAATAACGCGAATCGGTTTGTACACCTCGCCGCGCTTAATATAAACGAAATCCAGCGCGGCGAAACGGCGCGGATCGTCCGTCGCCGGCTGAACCTTCATTTCACCAAGCAGCCCCTGCGGTTTCAGTATTTTTCCTATTTCTAAATATTCGTGCAACTATATAATCTCCACGAATACCGGCACTGGATTTTTCACCGCAGCCGCCTTAACAACCGATCGAATGGATTTGGCGATGCGCCCCTGCTTGCCTATCACCTTTCCCATGTCGTCGGGATGTACGTGCAGCTCCAGTATCAATGAATCCGCACCGCGTGTCTCCTTTATCTCAATCATCTCCGGATGATCTACAAGCGAGCTAGCTATATATCGAAGCAGTTCCGTCATGCGGATCCTCCCTTCAAGGCGCCTACGCCTGAACTTCCACTTGCGCTTCCTTAACTTCCGCCTTAACTTCCGCCTTGACCTCCGCCTTGACCTCCGCCGCAGCGTCCTTCCAAGCGTCCGTTCCCGCGATCACACCGGCCTTTTTCAGCAATATGCGCGCGGTATCCGTCGGCTGCGCGCCGTTCGCCAGCCACGCCTTCGCGCGCTCTGCGTCTATGCGTATCGTCGCGGGCTGCTTCATAGGATCATAAAAACCTATCTCCTCGATGAACCGTCCGTCGCGCGGGCTATGTTCGTCCGCCACAACCACCCGATAGCAAGGCCGTTTCTTCATTCCAGCCCTCTTCAAACGAATCTTTACCATTTCATATTCTCCCTTATATTAATTTGTGTAACGACTATAATATGTATTAAAATTGAGGCAATCGCATTTTCCCGCGACCGAAGCGACCGCCCATCATTTTCTTCATCATATCGCGCGCGGCCTCGAAATTTTTTATCACAAGGTTTACGTCCTGCACGGTAGTTCCGCTGCCCTTGGCGATTCGCCGCCGCCGCGACGCGTTGAGCAAATTCGGGTTGCGTCGCTCCGCCGGGGTCATTGATCTTATTATGGCTTCCGGCTTTTTCATCGCGTCGTCGTCGATCTGCACGTTTTTAAGTTTCGCGCCTATTCCGGGAATCATGCCGAGAATATTTTCCAGCGAGCCCATTTTTTTCATTTGCTGCATTTGATCCAGATAATCCTGCAGCGTAAACGACGCATGGCGCAGCTTCGATTCAAGCTTATCGGCTGATACCTCGTCGAATGATTCCTGCGCCTTTTCGATTAGCGAGAGCATGTCGCCCATTCCAAGTATTCTTGACGCCATGCGATCCGGATGGAACGGCTCCACGCTGTCCATCTTCTCGCTGAATCCCGAAAACTTTATTGGCTTTCCGGTGACCGCGCGCACTGACAACGCCGCGCCGCCCCGCGTATCGCCGTCCAGCTTCGTGAGAATAACCCCGTCTATTCCAAGCTTCTTATTAAACGTATCGGCGACTGTTACGGATTCCTGGCCTATCATCGCGTCGACGGTCAGCAATATCTCCTGCGGCTTTACGGCGGCTTTCATGCGCGCCAGTTCGTCCATCAGTTTTTCATCGATATGCAGCCGCCCAGCGGTATCGAGTATAACCACGTCGAAGCCATAATATTTCGCGTGCTCTATTGCCTCGCCGGCCGTGCGCACTGGATCCTGCACGCCCTTTTCGAATACCGGCACCTTCACCGATTCTCCGACGACCTGAAGCTGCTTTATCGCGGCGGGGCGGTACACGTCGCAGGCGACGAGCAGTGGTTTTTTCCCTTGCTTTGTCATCCACAGCGACAATTTTCCCGCGAACGTTGTTTTACCCGCGCCCTGCAGGCCGCACAGCATATATACGGATGGCGGCGCGGGCGACCAAGTGAGGCGGCTGTTTACGCCGCCCATCAATGCGGTTAATTCCTCGTTTACTATTTTGATTACTTGCTGCGCGGGGGAGAGACTTTCTGAAACTTCCGCGCCGACGCAGCGTTCGGTGACCTTTTTTATAAAATCCTTCACGACGAGAAAGTTTACGTCGGCTTCCAGCAGGGCGAGACGAACCTCGCGCATTGCCTCTTTAACGTCCTGTTCGCTCAGCTTACCGCGGCCTGAAATACGTTTCATAGCGGACTGCAATTTTTCGGTTAAGCCTTCAAACGGCATCGGATCGATCTCCTCCTTCCTGGGCGATAATTTCTTCTAATATTGTAAGCGCGAGTTCACGCGCGTTAGGTGTATTCGAGCGCAGTATCGACGCGCAGTGGGTTAGCGTATCGAATAATTTCAGGCGTTCGTGGACGAACCCGAGCGCCGTTTCAAGTTCCGCGAGCTGGCGTTCGCCGCGCGCTATCGCGTCGTGGGCAGCCTGGCGGGTAGTGCCTGTTTGGCGAGCGATTTCTGCCAGGGACAAATCCTCCTCGAAGTGAAGCCGAAGCAACGCGCGCTGCCGTTCCGTGAGGAGTGGCGCGTAGGTATCCAGCAGGAGGGAGGTTTCCGCTGCGCGGAGGGCGGGATTGTTTGGGTTGGGGGTGCTGGGGGCTGAACCACCGTTTAAATTGGGCACAGGAAATTCTTCCGATCTGCGCTGTCAAGAGGAGCGCCTTTACAGTATACACGAGATGGGGGGTTTGTCAAGATAAAAAAATTTTTTTTGGGGG
>JAISZG010000026.1 GCA_031269355.1 Oscillospiraceae bacterium
AATCTACCCCTTGTCCGAAACCCTAAAACCCCTATTCCCCCACCCTAAGGCTCCCCCCGTCCCCCCAACCCCCTATCGATCCTCACGAGCCGCCGCCGCCGGCCTCCCCCCCACCGCAAACCATTCCTCCACCCCCCTCGCGATCGATTCCGCCACGCGCATTTGATAATCCGCGTCCCGCAACAAAGCTTCCTCCCCCGCATTAGATAAAAAACCACATTCGATTAGCACAGACGGAATCCCCAGCGAGGTTATATAAAAATCCCCATAATTCGCTCGTCGCCGCGAATCCGGCAATAGCTCCGCGTTCATATGCGTTTGCAATATCGCCGCCAACGCCTGCCCCGCTGCGCAATCCTTCCTGAAAAATACCTGCGGCCCACGCTGCGATTTGTTTCGATATTCATTCTGATGCACGCTCAACAACAGCTCCGCGCCGCTATTTAACACCAGCTCCGCCCGCCGCTCCATATCCTGCCGCTTCTTGCGTATAGGCGGATCCGGATCATTGAGCGAATAGTCCCCGTCCCGCGTCATAACCACCGTCGCGCCGCGCGCCGTCAACGCGTCCCGCAGCCGCAACGATATCTCCAAATTATATACCTTCTCCCATCGCCCGCGATTCAGCGCGCGCGCTCCCCCATCATACCCGCCGTGCCCAGGGTCTATCGCGATCACTCGCCCGCTCAGCGGCCCCTCGCCCGTCGCCTCAAATATAGGCACTCCCCGCGCTTCGCCCGCCGCGCTTACCTCCGCCAGCGGATTCGCCCCGAGCAGCCACCCTACCATCAACAACGCCATACACCCAGATATCCACCGCACATGCGCTCCCGCACCATTAAACTTGCTCATCCCTAGCACCTCTCTCAAACAAATCGTATGTTTGACAGCAGTCAGGCATGCGCGCGACCAGCCATTGCCTAGTATCATCGAACCCGACCATCGGTTCGCTTACCATGAATCGCTTGATTTAACAGCGAATCTTCAGTTTATGCCCGTCCACCGGTCGGTATTCACACTTTTCCACACTGTCCACAGGGTTATCCACAGATTTTACCCCGAATTCCCATAATAAACACCACTTATCCACAGGCCGGAGAAGTTGCATTTTGCCCTTGTGCACAGCTGTTCACACAATTGTGTGGATTTCGTAATAACAGACCGATAGTCTATATTATGCAGACCGGGTTCTACCGATTTGACGCGTCGTCTGCTTATGCGCAGCAAGCGTAGCCGATAGAGCAGTGCGGAGTAGTTATAGCTTACTCAAAAAACGCAGGAGTTTTCATCCTATTGGCAGAGGGAGCGTCGGCTCCGCGTTCAGCGACATATCCGCGATATCGCCGCGCATCATCCGATAAAACGCCGCTGCGCCGACCATCGCGGCGTTATCCGTGCACAGCGAGAGCGGCGGCATATATATGGTCATCCCCTCCCGCGACGCCTCCCGCGCAAGCAGCGCGCGCAGTCGGCGGTTCGCGGCCACGCCCCCCGCAAGCGCGATGGGCACGGCCATCCCCCCGTTTGACGCGCGCACAAAATGCGCCGCGCGAATCAGTTTATCCACAAGCGTTTCACACACCGCCTCGCGGAACGACGCGGCTGCGTCCTCGGGGCGAATGCCGTCCAGCAAGCCTTTGCGCTTCACAGTGTGCGGGACTTCGTCCCGCTTCGTTCGGGGCGGCGGGGCAGAGTCCCGCATTACAGTGTGCGGGACTTCGTCCCGCTTCGTTCGGGGCGGCGGGGCAGAGCCCCGCATTACAGGGTGCGGGACTTCGTCCCGCTTCGTTCGGGGCGGCGGGGCAGAGCCCCGCATTAATTGAATGAACGCGGTTTTCAAGCCGCTGAAGCTGAAATCATAGGGATTTTCCGTCTTAGGACGCGGCAGCCGCAGCGCCGTGGGATCGCCCAACTCCGCCAGCTCGTCCAGCGCCGGACCTCCCGGATACGGCAGACCCAGCACGCGAGCCGCCTTGTCAAAAGCCTCGCCCGCCGCGTCGTCCAGCGTTTGCCCGAGCAGCCGGTAAACCCCATATTCTGCGGTTTGCACGATATGCGTATGCCCCCCCGATACGACGAGGCATACGAACGGCGGCTCAAGCTGCGCGTGCGCTAGATAATTGGCGCTTATGTGCGCGTCGATATGATGCGTGGGTATGAGCGGCTTGTCTAGCGCGAACGCGAGAGCCTTCGCGGTGCTCACCCCCACCAGCAGCGCGCCCACCAACCCGGGGCCGTGCGTGACCGCTATCGCGTCGATATCGCCGAACGTCATGCCCGCGCCTTCCAGCGCGACGTCGACGACCGCGTTGACGGCTTCGACATGCGCGCGCGACGCGATCTCCGGCACCACGCCGCCATACCGCGCATGCAGCGGAATCTGCGTGGATACGACGTTCGATAATATCTCGCGCCCGTCGCGTATCACCGCCGCCGCCGTTTCGTCACAGGAGCTTTCGATCGCGAGTATCACCGCTCGCCCGAGCTTGCGCAGCGCGGCCGCTTGTGCACGGCTGGCATCTATATACATATAAATAAAACCTCCAAAAATAAAAAAATTCGTTTGTGTGTTTTATATATTATTTATTTTATATATCTATTGCGCCCTAGTTGGATAATGCACGTCGCGAGTACCGCCGCGATTATAATAGCCCATGCCCCGCCTATCGCCGCCGCGAACATAATAAAAAACGGTGTGGGCATCATCCGGATCAGTAGATCGGTGCGCGGATCGAGTTGCCATAGATCGTTCGTAAATAATATTTTATGAAATTCTGTAAATATATTGAGGAAATTTGATTGAGATATAATAAATATAGTTATAGCTACCGCGACCCATAGCAGCGTGCCCGAGAGCGCGCCCCAATCGGCGGCGCGTGGGTTGCGGCCAATGCGCGATATAAACGCGCAGATTATGCACATGGCGAGGGAGACGAACGCGACGCGCAGCGCGAGGCTGAATAGCGCGCGCACGTCCTTCATGTGATCGCGCTCGCGCGCGCCAAACTCGGGGCGCGGTTCGCCGTCCATTATGATTTCCCTATCGAAGGTTACGTCCGCGCCGCGCAGGTATTCGACGATATCTATTATCGCGAGCGAGAGGTCGTGCTGGGATACGCCCGCAGACGAAGGAACGCCCGCGCGCTCCATCGCCAGCATATAGAATCCTGGAATATTCGCGAGCGTTAGCAATATAAACAGCAGCGCGGCGAGCAATCCCGACAGCGCTGTTAACGCGCCGCCGGTATATGATACGAAGCGCTTCATTGCATTTGCAGGTAGGCGGTGATGAATCCGTCAAGCTCGCCATCCATCACGCCGGTTGTACTGCTTACCTCAAAATTTGTGCGATGATCCTTCACCATGCTGTACGGGTGGAATACATAGGAGCGAATTTGGCTGCCCCATTCGATTTTTTTCATTTCGCCCTTTATATCGGACATACGCTCTTCCTTCTCGCGCTCGCGCAATTCGAGTATGCGCGATTTTAGCATCATAAGGCAAACGTCCCGATTTTGCACCTGCGAGCGTTCGTTCTGGCATTGCACAACTATTCCTGTAGGAATATGGGTCATTCGGACGGCGGAATCGGTGCGGTTGACGTGCTGGCCGCCGGCGCCCGACGCGCGGTATGTATCGATGCGCACCTCTTCCATATCCAACTCGAACGCGGCGTCCTCTATAACGGGCGCGACGTCTAGCGAGGCGAAGGAGGTATGGCGGCGCGCGGACGAATCGAACGGGCTGATGCGCACCAGCCGATGCACGCCTTTTTCGGCGCGAAGAAAGCCGTAGGCGTTTTGTCCGGATACGGACCAGGTTACGGATTTTAGGCCTGCCTCGTCGCCGTCCTGCAGATCAAGCAATTTTACGGTGAAGCCGGTGCGCTCGCAGTAGCGGGTGTACATACGGTAGAGCATGCCCGCCCAATCCTGCGCCTCAGTGCCGCCGGCGCCAGCGTGCAGGGAGAGGATGGCGTCGTTGCGGTCGTATTCGCCGCGAAGCAATGTTTCCAGGCGAAGCGCCTGCGCGTCTTTATTGAGGGCTGCTATATCGGATTTAATTTCGTCGACCATTGATGAGTCGTTTTCCTCGTCGACCAATTCGATCATCGACGCGATATCGTCGCAGCGGCGGATGAGCGCTGCGTATCCGTCGATGCGATCAGATACATTTTTGGCGCGCTGACTAACGCGCGCGGATTTCGCGAGATCATTCCAGAAGCCCGGTTCGGCCATATCCTGTTCCAGTTCCGCCAATTCGTTTTTCAGGCCTGCCAGGTTAAAGGGAGCCACCCGCCTCGTTCAACGTATCGCGGATAGCGGATAGATCCTGTCGCGATTGATCCAATTCGACCATTGAAGATCACCTCTTTCTATGGGTATATTATCATATAATGTGGGAGAAGTCATGCATTAATTTAAGAGGGCTTCCTCTTGTTTTACGATATGTATGGCGAAGCGGGGAGCTGACGCGTTTCCGGGCGCGGTGCGTGAGTTAGTTGCCGCCCACACATAAATAGGAGATATTATGGTTTGATTTCTGTATTATGGGGATTGGGAACTCACCGTGCAGGCAGGCTCTAAAAGGCCGCTGTCGTTTAAACTGCGGTTCTCCTCTGAGTCTCCCCTCGGAGTTGGAACGATGGAAGCGAATTCCGTTCCACATGCGCAGCCATCAAGATGATTATAAGATGCCATTATAAATAGACAAAGCAACCGCCACATGCCTAACCTTGGAAGTCCGTGCGCGCCCTTAGGCGCGCGCGGACTTTCAGGGACAAGAGCAACAGCTCTATCGAAAGGAGCTGCCTATTCCAGCTCCCCGTAGTCCAACAATAAGGACAACCCGAGCACGGCTACGACTTCGAGAGAGAGGGGAGGGTCCGGGAGGGGGGAGAGGGCGCGTCGCTTCGCTCCTTTGGGAAGGGAGAAAACTCCTACGGAGTTTTTTTGAGTGAGTTACAGCTAGGCTGCGCTGCGCCTTCGGCTCCGCTTGCTACGCTTAAATTGCGATCCCCCTCCCAACCTCCCCCTGGGGATTGGA
>JAISZG010000034.1 GCA_031269355.1 Oscillospiraceae bacterium
GGGTCCGGGAGGGGGGAGAGGGCAGGGCCCTTTCCCCCCTCCCGGTGGGTTTTTGCTTCTTTTTCCCCGGAGAAAAAGAAGACCCCCCAACTAACAAACCTACCCCTTTTCCCGAACCCCAAAAACCCCTATTCCCCAACCCTAAGGCTCCCTCGTTCCCCCCCCCCCGGGGGAGGTTGGGAGGGGGATCGCAATCCCCCTCCCCAAACGAGCGAAGCGACATACATATCCAACTTTCGCCAAAGGAGGGAATTCGATGCAACAACCGACCGGTTCTTTCGGAGAAGCCTTCGCGAATGAATTGCGCTCCATCAACGCGTGGATCCACCGCGTGCTGCTGCTGCTCGCCGACGCGGCTATGCTCGCGATGGTCGGCATTGTGACAGTCGCGGTGGTGCAAAGGTACGTGTTCAATTTTAACATCGCGTGGGTGGAGGAGATACCGAGGCTGCTCGTTACGCTTCTTGCGTTCGTATCATGCGCTATCGGCGTGCGCGATCACATGCATGTGAGTATGAACGTTATATATAATCTATTTCCCAAAACCGGAAGGCGAGTGCTGGACTGGTTCATCGACTTTGTCGTTGGCGCCGCAGGGCTTGTGATGCTGATATTTGGAACTATCCTGACGATCCAGCAGATGGGACGCCCGGGGCATCTGCCAATCACCGGCATTCCAAATTGGGTGCAGTATGTGCCCGTTCCGGTTGCTGGATTCATGATTGTTTTTGATTCCATACTATTTTTAACAGGCGTTCTCCGCCACGGCGACTTGCTATATTCAGAACCGGAAATCGATTACGCGGAAGTTGTGCGAGAGCAGCAGAAGGAACTCGCGCGGAATGAAGGGGGTGCGCGCTCATGAATGTAAACACAATCGCGACGATTGTGCTGCTCGGAGGATTCGCGCTGCTGATGCTGCTTAAGGTGCCGGTTTCATTTTCGCTGCTTATCGCGACGGCAGGCGCCGCGCTGGTGCGAAATCAAAATCCTACAATTCTGGTGCAGCAGATGATCGCGGGAATTAACCCGCCGTCGCTGCTCGCTATTCCGTTTTTTATTCTTATGGGCGAATTGATGTCGGAAGGCGGAATATCCGAGAAAATTGTCGATCTTGCGAACCTTGTCGTCGGTCGTTTTCGGGGCGGGCTCGCGTATGTAAACTGCCTGGATTCGATGTTCTTTGGAGGCATATCCGGTTCTGCGGTCGCGGATGTGTCGTCGCTAGGCTCCGTAGTAGTGCCGATGATGGTTAAGCAAGGATATCAACCGGAATTTTCCGTCGGGCTTACGGTGATTACCGCGTGCCAGGGCGTATTGATTCCGCCTAGCCACAACATGGTTATATATGCGCTGGCTGCGGGCGGCGTATCCATCGGCTCTTTGTTAATGGCCGGCGCGATACCTGGAATTCTGCTTGGCATCTGCCTGATGGCATTGTGCTTTTTCATGGCGGAGCGCTATCATTTTCCCAAAGGAGTGGCCGTTCCAAAGGGCGCGCGCATGCGCGTGGTAGTCAACGCGATTCTTCCAATGTTCACGCTTGTAATAATAATGGGCGGCGTAGCGATGGGCGTGTTTACGGCGACGGAATCCTCCGCGATCGCGTGTGTATACACCTTTCTGCTTACATATGTTATATTTCAACTGCCAACCTTCGTGCGGCTTTTCCGCGAAAGCGCGCGGGCGGGTTCGTTCAAAGCGGCGGCTGCGATCTGGGGACGCGCGTTTAAAACCTTTTCGCGCAGTCTATTTAAGGTTCTTCGAAACACGCTCAAAACGCTGGCGATCGTTTTAACCCTTATCGCGATGGCTAAGGCGTTTGCCTATATGATGACGCTACTGCGCATACCGGCGACTATCACCAGCGCGCTTTTGTCTATCACTACCAATCGCATACTGCTGCTGTTGATCATCAATATGCTGCTGGTGCTGCTTGGCTGTTTTATGGATATGGCACCGCTGATTATGATAATGACGCCAATTCTGCTGCCCGTGGTCACATCGTCCGCGATAGGCATGAACCCGATACAGTTTGGCGTAATGCTGATATTCAACCTGGCCATAGGATTATGCACGCCGCCGGTAGGCAGCGCGCTGTTCGTGGGCTGCGCGGTCGGCAAAACGTCGCTGGAGCGAACTTCAAAGGCGATGCTGCCTATGTTCGCCGTCATGATATTCGCGCTGCTTCTAGTCACGTTTGTTCCGTGGCTTACCATGTGGCTGCCTGGTATTTTGTTCTAATACAATAATTTAACGTGCGCTGGTATGAATCCTTCCGACTTCGCATACGCTGTTTCAAGCTGTGGAGTTGGGAGGATTTGATTATGGCAACTGCTGTCTCGCGCAAAACCAGCGCGCATAAACTAAGTTCAAAGACGGTGCAGTCGGGCGGAATTCTTGGCTGGATTGGCAGCGTAATCACAGGTGTGTTGATCGCGCTGATCGTAACGGTAGTCGGCGTCGCCGCGTTCGCGCTGGTGATTCGCTGGGTCGCTCCAAGTAATACGGTAGTTTCTGTGATCAACCAAGCGCTCAAGCTGATAGCGATAGCGGCGGGCGTGTGGTTTGTAGTGCGCAAGCACTCGGATGGCGGACTGCTTAAAGGCGCGCTGATTGGATTTGTATATATGCTGCTGGGCGTGGTCGCATATTCGCTGCTTAGCGATATTCCGATTCAGCTGAAATCGTATCTGGCTGATTTGGGAATGGGCGTAGCGGGCGGCGGTTTGTGCGGTATGATATTGCCGGGACTTGGCAAAAGGAAATAAGTTTATCAGGAAACGCGTTTGACTGCGTTCTTTATACTAACAGCGGAAACGAGCAACCTTAAGCGACTTAATCTCTCTGAATAGTAGAGATTGGGTCGCTTCGCTGTTTATACTATTAATGCGGGGCTCTGCCCCGCTGCCCCGAACGAAGCGGGACGAAGTCCCGCACCCTGCCGCGTTAAAAGCGCGCGGTCGTGCACGACCGGCGTGTCAATTGTGGCGGCAATATGTCGATTATTGCAGGAACGCAAGTCCAAAAATTCATTTTTCGCTTGACAAGTACGCTCTGTGACGCTATACTACCCTCAGGCAATGACGCTGAATCCTTTCTTGGATTTGGCGTTTTTGCATATACTGGGACTGGATCAAAGGGACGTCGGCTCTACCGCGCATATCTATTATTGTTGGGAGGAAAAAATATGGAACTCGATGTTTCCTCAATCGCAAGCCAGCTGGAAATGCACGCCTCAGGTTTGAATACCGCGTGGGTGTTGGTTGCGGCGGCGCTCGTATTTTTTATGCAAGCCGGTTTCGCGATGGTAGAGACAGGGTTTACGCGCGCGAAAAACGCAGGCAATATCATTATGAAAAACCTTATGGATTTTTCTATCGGTACGCCGCTGTATTGGCTTACGGGATTCGGAATTATGTTTGGCGGCTCAAGCATGCTGGTCGGCGGATTTGATTTCATGAGCCGAGGGGATTTCAGCGCGATTCTTCCGTCCGGCGTACCGCTGTACGCGTTCATGATTTTCCAAACGGTATTCTGCGCGACCGCCGCGACGATAGTATCCGGCGCGATGGCGGAACGCACAAAATTCTCCGCGTATTGCATATACAGCGCCGCGATCAGCGCGCTGGTTTATCCCGTCTCAGGGCACTGGATATGGGGCGGCGGCTGGCTCGCGCAGCTTGGGTTTCATGATTTCGCCGGATCGACCGCCGTACATATGGTGGGCGGGCTGTCGGCGCTGATCGGAGCCGCGATACTGGGACCGCGCATCGGCAAATACAACAAGGACGGGAAGCCTAACGCTATTCCCGGGCACAGCATCACGTTGGGCGCGCTGGGTGTGTTCATACTGTGGTTCTGCTGGTTTGGCTTTAACGGCGGCTCTACCGTATCTATGACGGGAGATTCGATCCCTCTGGCGGGCAGCATATTCTTCACGACGAATATGGCGGCCGCAGTAGCCGCTTGCGTGACCATGGCGTTTACCTGGGTAAAATATAAGAAGCCCGACGTATCCATGACGCTGAACGGCGCGCTTGCCGGACTCGTCGCGATAACCGCAGGCTGCGATTTGGTCAGTCCGCTTGGCGCGTTTATTATCGGAGCTATCTCCGGAATCGTGATCGTCGTAGGCATCGAGTTTGTCGATCAAAAGCTGAAGATCGACGATCCGGTCGGCGCGGTCGGAGTGCACTGCATCTGCGGTGCGCTGGGCACGATTCTCACAGGCCTGTTTGCCGTGCAGGATGGTTTGTTTTACGGGCACGGATTTAAATTCCTTGGCGTGCAGATATTGGGCGTGCTCGCGACGGCCGCATGGGTTTCCGTGGCGATGACGATCGTGTTCCTCGTGATCAAAAAGACGATAGGCCTTCGCGTCGAACCTGAAATTGAAATCGAAGGGCTTGATAAAACGGAACATGCGCTTGCTTCCGCTTACGCGGACTTCATGCCGTCGTCGCCGTTGTCAGTACTACCGGCAGTAAACGAATCTATTCAACTGAGCGACGCGGATTACCGCGAAAAGGCGTATCCTTCCGGGCAAACGAAGGAAGGCGCGGTGCTCACCAAGGTGACAATACTGTTCAATCCCATACACCTGGACAGGATGAAAGCCGCGATGAATTCGATCGGAGTGACGGGCATGACCGTCACAAGCGTTATAGGCTGCGGATTACAAAAGGGCAAAACGGATTATTACCGCGGAATAAAGATTGAAACTCTCGACCTGCTGCCCAAGATGCAGATGGATATAGTCGTAAGCTCCGTTCCCGTTGAGCAAGTAATTGACGCCGCGAACAAGATATTGCATACCGGCAGGATTGGCGACGGCAAGATATTCGTATCCCATATTGAGGACGCCGTGAAGCTTTCAACGGGCGAAAGAGGGTATGCGGCAATGCAGGGAACGGACGTATAATAAAAGCATATATAATTTAATAAACGGTATCTATCGACCGGCGAAGTGAGGTATTCGCCGGTCGATTGTTTTCGAGCAGGCGAAATATATACATATTCGTAAAATAATGGTAAAATGAGGCGAATAATAAATCAGCGAGGTATATATGGCCGTTCAGTATCATATCGCGTGCCGGCGCGGGGACGTTGGTCGTTATGTGCTGCTTCCCGGCGATCCGGGGCGCTGCGCGGAAATTGCCGATCATTTTGATAATCCGCGTTTTATTTCGTCGCATCGGGAATATGTAACCTACACCGGCGAGCTGGATGGCGAGCCGGTAAGTGTGGTGTCCACGGGCATAGGAGGGCCGTCCACCGCCATTGCGGTGGAGGAGCTTGTGCGATGCGGCGCGGATACATTCATTAGAGTGGGGACATGCGGCGGCATGCAGCCAGATATTCCGGTGAATGACGTGGTGATCGCCAGTGCGGCTATCCGCTTTGACGGCACGTCCAAGGAGTACATGCCCGTCGAGTTTCCGGCTGTAGCGCACTATGAAGTATTGCGCGCGCTGGACAAAGCTTCTGGCGCGGGGGAACGCCCGGCGCACATTGGCGTGGTGCAGTGCAAGGATTCGTTTTACGGCCAGCACGATCCGCGCCGCATGCCCATTCGCGACGAGTTGGTCGCAAAGTGGCAGGCGTGGATCGAAGGCGGTTGTTTAGCGTCGGAAATGGAATCCGCCACGTTGTTTATATTGGGAAGCGTACTGCGCCTGCGAACGGGCGCGGTACTCGCGGTAGCGGGAAATCAAGGCCTTGGAACCGGCGTGGCGCGCACCGTCGCGTCGGAAGCGAAGGAGGGCGGCGGACAATCGCAAACGGAATTCCGCGGCGCGGAGCCTGCCATTCGTGTGGCGGTGGAGGCGCTGCGAATATTGATAAGAAAAGATCGAATAAATATAGGAGAAAAATAATATGACAGAAGAAATGAATTTGGGCGGGAGCTGCATACGCGAACAGGACGGTGTTGCGGCTGGCACGCGCAATGCAACCGATAAAGCTATCATTAGTAAAATAGACCATACGCTGCTTGCGCCCACGGCGACGCCTTCGCAGATAATCGCGTTATGTCAGGAAGCTCTGTCGTTTGGATTTGCGAGCGTATGCGTTCCGCCGCGATATGTCGAGCTTTGCGCGAAGCAGCTGGGCGGAAATATTCCCGTGTGCACGGTTATAGGGTTTCCGCTTGGATATAACGCGACGTCTGTCAAATTGGCGGAAGCGGCGCGGGCGCTTACGGACGGCGCGGAGGAATTGGATATGGTGATACACGTCGGCGCTTTGCTTATGGGCGACGTCGATTCCGTTCGGGAGGAAATCGCGCTTATGAAAAAACTGGCTGGTTCCCGGATAGTAAAGGTGATCGTAGAAACCTGCCTGCTGGATGATGAGGCTAAGATGGCCGCTTGCCGCGCGGTGACGGACGCCGGCGCGGATTTTATTAAAACATCCACCGGATTTTCCACGGGAGGCGCGACCGCCGCAGACGTCGCGCTGCTAAGGAAATATGTAGGATCGGGCGTACGAGTCAAGGCGTCGGGCGGAATTCGCACCGCCGAACAAGCTGCAGTTATGGTGCGCGCCGGAGCGGATAGGCTTGGCATGTCAAGCGCCGTCAGCGCGTTCGGGCTGGCGAGCGTCCGTCGGGATTAAGGCTAGTATGAAATTTATACATCTTGCCGACCTCCATCTGGGGAAGAAGCTTAACGAGTGGAATTTGATTGAGGATCAAAAATATATACTCGACCAAATTTCCTCGCTGTGCGAACAACGAGGGGTCGACGCTGTGCTGATCTGCGGCGACGTATACGACAAACGCGTTCCGCCGCCCGATGCGGTCGAGCTGCTCGACGCGTTTCTGACGAACCTTGTTAGGCAGGGGCGTCAAGTGATTATGATCAGCGGAAACCACGACAGCGCCGAGCGCCTTGATTTTGCGAGCAGGCTGCTGGCGGCGGAAGGGTTGCACATATCCGGACGATTCAACGGCAAGGCGGCGGTCGCCACGCTGAACGACGAATACGGTCGCGTTCACTTCTGGAGTTTGCCGTTCGCCAGGCTGGCGACGCTGTCGCACGCGATGCCGGATGCGGACGCGAGCAGCTACAGCGCGGCGTTTTGTGCGGCGGTCGCCACTGCGCGGATAAATCCCGATGAACGAAATGTGCTGCTTGCGCATCAGTTTGTAATCGGCGGAGGCAGCCTGCCGCTGCTTGGCGGAAGCGAACAATTTTTCAGCTTGCCCGACGTTGGCTCGGTTGAGGCGGTAGACGCGCGCGCGTTCGACGCGTTCGATTATGTTGCGCTCGGGCATATACACAAAACTCAATCAATCCTTCGCGAAACAATTCGCTATGCGGGCGCGCCGCTGCAATATCATCTGGATGAAGCCGGGCAGGGGAAAAGCGTGCCGCTAGTCGTAATGGAGGGAAAAGGCAGCGTGAGCGTCGAGCTGGTTCCGCTGCGACCGCTGCGAAGCGTACGGCATATCACAGGTCCGATCGATATACTTCTTCGGCAGGAGAACGTTATAGATGCGGATGATTATATATATGCAACGCTTACCGACGATATTCCGGTGTTGGACGCTATAGCAAAGGTGAGGGCGATATACCCGCGCACGCTTCATTTGGATTATCAAAAACGAAACATCACATCGCCAGGAGCGCTCGATATTGATGAGCGCGAATTTAGAGGCCGCTCGCTCGTCGATCACTTTGAATCGTTTTATTATAGTTTATATAGAGAACAACCAAGTGAGGACGCGCTGGAAATAGTTCGAGCCGCTGCCGAGCGCGTGGAGGATAACTTAAATGAAGCCTGAGAAGCTGACGCTTCGCGCGTTTGGTCCGTACCCGGATGAGGTGACGGTCGATTTCTCGCTGTTTGGCGGCAAGGGATTGTTCCTTATAACGGGCGACACGGGGGCCGGAAAGACCGCGCTGTTCGACGCGATATGCTTTGCGCTGTTTGGAAAAGTGCCGGGAGAATACCGAGACGTTCAAACTCTTCGAAGCGATTTTGCGTCGAATCAGTCCTCCACGTTGGTCGTGCTGTCGTTTTCGCATAAAGGGAATATATATATCGTCGAGCGTTCGCCCGCCTATTATCGTCCGGCAAAGCGGGGCGGCGGGCAGACGCTTCAAAAGCAAAGCGCCACGCTGCGATATGGCGACGGTCGCGCGCCGGTGGAAGGGTACGACCAAGTATCTGATAAGATTCGCGAATTGCTTGGCATCAGCCACGAACAGTTTTTCAAGATTATCATGCTGGCGCAAGGCGCGTTTATGGCGGCGATAAACGAAAAATCGCAGGAGCGCGAGGAGATATTCAGGAAAGTATTTCACACGTTCGATTGTAAATCGCTGGCGCAGGAATTATCCGATCTATGCAAAAGTGCGAAAAGCGAATGGGAAAACGCGAAATCGCGGACGCTCGAGGCGTTCGCCCTCGTATCCTGCGCTGCGGAAAATCCGCTTGCGGATGAAATCGCGCAGATAAACGCTTCTCGAAATCCTGGGTTTGCGGATCGTATGGCGGCGCTTATCAAGGAAATTCTCGATCAGGATTTGGCGGCGACCAGCGCGCTTGAACGTGAGCTAGAGTCTCTGATGGAGAGCGCGGATGAAACGATACGCCTAATGGAAACCGCCAAACGGTTGGATGCTCTTTATATGCGGCTTGATAAAGCGCGCTTTGATTACGCAAAGCTAGAAGAGCAGCGCTCCGAAGTGGATGAAATTTCGTGCAAGCTTGAGAGATATCGCGCCGCATCGCGCGCGGTCAAACCAATCAAAGAACTTTGGGAGCAAGAGCGGTCTGCGGTTGAGCGGCTTATCAAGCAGCGCGAAGAAATCAAACGCTCGCTGGAAGCCGCAATTTTGCGCAAGAACAATCTCCGCTATAATTCCGACGAGCAAGCGACGCGCGCGAAAACACTCGCCGCGCTATCGGCGCGCATTGCGTCTATGATAGAGAAAGAGCCGCAATACCAACAGATGGAAAAGCTGGACGAGCGGCGCATATCCCTTGAGAAGCGTCGCGCGGAATGCGCGGCTCAAATTGATTCGTCGACCCGCGAGAGGGAACGTTTGGAAACGTCGCTAGCGGATGCGCAGCGCGAACTGAACGAACTGGAGTGTGCGCCTGCCGAATTGGAAATCGTGAAGGCGCAGCTTAAATCGCTTGATGATCGGCTGGCGCTGTATGATGAAATACGATTGATTCAAAAGCGAATGAAGCAGATCGAACGCAAGTGCGATACCGCGCTGTCAACCTACGTAAAAGCCCGCGACACGGCGGAGCAGACACATAATAAATTTATAGAGCAACGCAGATTATATGAGGATAATATAGCTGGCATAATCGCGCGTACGCTTGAATATGGGATGCCCTGTCCTGTATGCGGTTCGCTCGATCATCCACATATAGCGAAGCCGCCCGCCGACGCAATCAGCAAGGAAACAGTTGACGCGGCGGAAGCGCGCGACATTCAAAATCAGCAGGAGCGCCAGGATGCGCATAACAAGCTTGTAGAACTGAAAGGGCAGAATGAACTGGCGCTCCAGAAAATGACGGATTACGCGTCCCGGTTTCTAAACGAGGGCGCTGCGGCTATATTGGCTGCTGATCTTTTGGTTAAGATAAATAATCAATACGAAATAATAATAATTGAACACGAGTCGGCAGATAAGCGAAGGCAGGAGCTGCAGAACTGTCTGAGGCGTATTGAGACGCTGCGCAAGCATCGTGTAGAAACAAGCGAAGGCATAACTAAACTTAACGAACGGCTGAACGATATAGCGATGCGCGAGCGAAAGATGGAAGAGGATATCGCGGCGTGCAGAGCAGAGCGAGAAACGATCCGCCGAGGTTTGGAATTCGCACGCTACGCTTTGGCGTTGGAGCAGAGAAAATCGCTTGAAGCCGAATATACAGCGCGCGAGAACGAACATGCGCGGATCGAACGCGAATACGCCGCCTGCGTTCAAGAAGAGGTTAAGGCGAACGGAAGACTCGCGCTGACGCTAGAGCAGATTAATGAAAGCGAAGGCCGACTGAGCGAGGCGCGCGCGAGGCTTGACGCGAAGCTGGCGGAGAACGGGTTCGACTCGATAGAAGGCGCCGCTCCATATTTTTTATCCGAGCTTGAATTAAAGGACAAAGAGAAATTAGTGGATGCGTACCGGCAATCCGCGCGCGATTGCTTGAACACTATAAAACAGATAGGAAATGATATTGGCGATGCGGAACGCATGGACTTGGCCGCGCTTGTGAAACGCGCCGAATCTCTGCGAATAAGGCGGCGGGAAGTCGAAGAGCTGCTGCAATCCGTTCGGTTTAGAATTGAAAAGAACAAGGATTCGCAGGGGAGAGTAACGCGGGAGCGGGAGCGAGCGGTAGAGGCGGAAAAAAAGGCGCGCTTATTAAACCACCTGAGCAATATAGTAAGCGGCAAAAACAGCGATGCGGCCAAGATAAGCCTTGAGCAATATGTGCAGGCGTTTTATTTCGAACGTGTTATAGATGCGGCGAATCTGCGCTTTACGCAGCTTACGAATGGTCAGTTCAAGCTGCTTCGAAGGGAGAATCCTACCGATCAGCGCAGCCAATACGCGCTCGCGCTGGATGTGTTCGATCACTACACGGGCAGAAAACGTCCGGTCGGCAGCCTATCCGGTGGAGAGAGTTTTAAGGCGGCGCTATGCATGGCGCTCGCGCTGTCTGAAATTGTGCAGTCCGGCGCCGGGGGAGTGTCGATAGATACGCTGTTCATAGACGAAGGTTTTGGTTCGCTGGATAGCGACAGCTTGAACAGAGCGATCGAAGCGCTGCTGACGCTTTCGGAAGGGAATAAGCTGATCGGAGTAATCAGCCATGTCGAGGAGCTAAAGGAGAGAATTGAGAATCAGATTGTTGTGATGAAAAGCGCTGCGGGCAGCAGGATTGCGGGCGCGGGTCGCAGCCCCGTCAATATAGTATAATATAGTATAAGTTAGCTAAATCTCTTCTTGCATTTCAACGCTTCCTTAAATCCGCTCATAGACCGCAGCCCGCTGCGTTGATCGGCATGAATAAATCAATGTGGCTGTTGGCAGAATATGGTATACTATATATAAGGCGGGTATGTGGGGCAGCCAATTGTTAAGCGACGAGGCGAGCCTCGTGTAAGAAGAAAGGAAACCTTTATGAGCCGACCTCCGCTGGGTTCTATCGCCTTCCTGAATATACCGTGGTATAGCATTCTTATTGTTAGCGCGCTTCTGGTAGGCGCGCTGCTCGCGTCGAGGGAGGAACGGCGTTTGCGGCTGCCGCGTGATACAATCGTAGATTTTCTACTGCTAGCGGTGCCGTTGGCTATCGTAGGAGCGCGATTATATTATGTCGCATTTCGTTGGGATATATATCGCAATGATCCTCTTCGCATACTGAATATCCGCGAAGGCGGACTGGCTATATACGGCGGGGTGCTGACTGGCCTTCTTGTCGCGTGGCTGACTGCGAAGCGCAAGAAAATCCGGTTATCGCTTCTGCTGGACGCGTGCGCGCCGTCGCTGATGTTGGGACAGGCGATAGGCCGCTGGGGAAACTATGCGAACATGGAAGCGTATGGGCTGCCGATACTCGACGAGCGCTGGCAGTGGTTCCCGTTCGGAGTACAGATTCAGGAATTTGGTCAATGGGTATGGCATCAGGCGACATTTTTTTATGAATCAATATGGTGTTTCGCAGGATTTATTATTCTATGGAACTTGCGTAAACGATTGTATGCAGGTGCGGGACGCAGCCACGCTTTGGTCGAGGGCGTTGGTGGCGATGCCGATATCCCAATTGGAGCGGGGACTCTGCCCGCGCTTAATATTAAAGAACGGGGCTGTGCCCAGTACTCGCGAACAGGTGATCTGTTCCTTTGGTATGCGCTGCTTTACGGAGCGGAACGATCGCTGGTGGAAGGGTTGAGACTGGACAGCTTGACGGCAGGCGGCGGATTGAGAGTGTCTCAAGCGCTGAGCCTCCTAGCCGTCGGCGCGGTGTGCGTCTCGTTTTTCCTGCGCAAACGAACGCGCCGTGCGGAAGACGCGCTGAGCCTTGGCGCGTCGCTTGCCGCTGTGGCTGCGGCGGCTTTAAGCTTTGAGCGCGCCGCAGCGGTTCGATTTATCGCGGTTGGTATAATTGCGCTGGACATCGCGCTTCTTGTCGAGTATACTGTCGGCGGGCGCTGGGAGCGGATGCGCTTCGTTCGGGGGCGTCGAGGGCGGAGTCCCCGTATAGAAATATCGCAAAATAATCTGCCTCGCGCTGTCATACCGGTCGTGCCTATAGTCTGCGCTGCGATTAGCGCGTTATCCGCTTGCACAGCGCTGTTCATTCCCGTTCCGGCGGACGCGGCGCTCGGTTATTCATTCGCAAGAATGGCGTGTTGTTTGATATGCGCGCTATTAAGCGCGGCGGGAACATACGCGAGCGATCATGCAGCGCGTTCGGCATATGCGGATATGGGGCGAGACCGCGTCCTTTCGGGAGCGGCAGGGCAGAGCATCGCATTAAAGGAGGACGAAGTTACATGCCGGGCTTCTCAAACGAGTCAAGAAACCTAACGATGATGACGGACCTGTACCAGCTCACTATGATGTATGGGTATTTCCGTCACGGCATGGGCGAGAACCAGGCGGTGTTCGATCTGTTTTATCGGAAGGCGGGCGATACTATCGCGCACGCGCTGGCAGCCGGTTTGGAGCAGGTGATAGAATATATAGAACATATACATTTCGCGGAGGTGGATATACAGTATCTTCGTTCGCTGAATCTGTTTGACGAATCGTTTCTCAAATATCTGGGAGAGCTTAAGTTTACGGGCAGCATAGACGCCGCGCCGGAAGGAACGCTAGTGTTTCCCGGCGAACCCATTGTTCGCGTGACCGCTCCGCTTATGCAGGCGCAGCTTATCGAGACTTCCATCCTTAATATAATTAATCATCAAACGCTTATCGCAACAAAGGCAAGTCGAGTGGTGCAAGCCGCGCAAGGCGGAGGCGTGCTTGAATTTGGCTTGCGGCGCGCTCAGGGCCCGGACGCGGGGATATACGGCGCACGCGCCGCGATAATTGGCGGATGCGTCGCCACAAGCAATGTGCTTACTGGCATGATATACAACGTGCCGGCGCGCGGAACGCACGCGCACAGCTGGGTGATGAGCTTCCCATCCGAATTGGAAGCGTTTAGAGCGTACGCGCGCGTGTTCCCCGACAATTGCCTGCTGCTTGTAGATACTTATGATACGCTGAACAGCGGCGTACCCAACGCGATCCAGGTGTTCCGCGAGCTGCGCGAGCGGGGATACGAGGGTACGGGCATACGCCTCGATAGCGGCGATCTGGCGTATCTGAGCCGCGCATCACGCAAAATGTTGGATGCGGCTGGTTTTCCAAGCGTGAAGATATTCGCGTCAGGCGATTTGGACGAGGAAGTAATTTGGGATCTGAAGGCGCAAGGCGCCGAGATAGACGTATGGGGTGTGGGCACTAAGCTGATCACCAGCGCGGGCACGACGGCTCTAGGGGGAGTGTATAAGCTGGCGGCGGAGGAAGTAGACGGCGTGATGGAACCGCGGCTTAAAATTTCCGAAAATCCCGCAAAGATAACGAACCCTGGCGTCAAGACAGTTTACCGCGTATACGACAATGCGACCGGTCGCGCGCTCGCCGATCTCATCGCGCTTGCGGACGAGCATTATGACGAGAATGAGCCGCTGACACTGTTCGATCCGGATCATACATGGAAGCGTATGACGGTATCCAACTACCGGTTGAGAGAGCTGCTCGTTCCAATATTCAAAAATGGCGAGCTGGTGTATAAATGCCCGACATTATACGAGATTCAGGAGTATGCTAAAACGGAGCTAGCGTCGCTGTGGGAAGAATATAAGCGGCTGCACATGCCGCATGTGTATAAAGTTGATTTGTCGCAGAAATTGTGGGATCTAAAACAAGGCTTGCTTAATCGCCACCGTGCTGGGAAATAGGTTTAGCATTATTGCCGCTTAAAGTAGGTTATGGTTGTATATTGCTACCGATAGCAGGCCTTGCTAATTGCCAGTTACCGCTCATAGCACCTATATTTTTTCTGCGCATTGTGATATATTCCACATATGAGGATTGAGTATGTTTGCAGAACGTATTCGAGGGTTACGAAAGGAAAACGGTGAAACTCAGCAGTCTATGGCCGATCGTGTCGGAGTTTCACAAAAAACCGTAGGCAGCTGGGAGACTGGCGATCGGTTGCCGTCCCTTGATGCGCTTTCGAAAATTGCGGATGCGTATTGCGTAACCACCGATTATCTACTTGGCCGTGCCGAATCTACACAGTTCTATAAACATTCAATCGGCATAATAAACGGCGAAGATATAATTAAAGTGACGACAAGTCCCGACCCTCCGACGGACGAAGAGAAGGCGCGTTCGATCGCGCAACTAAAGAGAAAGGCGGCGTTGGATATTGATCGCTCAAAACCGAAGAGGTTTCCGAAAACGATTGATGAATTGAAAGCGCTCATTGAGCAAACTCTCGACGAGCGCGAGAGAAATCTGTAGCAAAATGCAATAAAGATGCGAATTATAAATGTGGCCGAGGAAGTGCGCCTCGGAAAACAAATGATAAATAGGAGCAAGTATGAAAAAGGTTCTTAGTATACTTCTTGTACTTATGATAACAACAGCGAATGTAGCGCTCGCCGCAACATACAACAGCACCATAACCGCTATATTAGATACTTATGAAACGCAAGATACTTCCGCCGAGAATATTAATCACCAGAAGGTAAACGGCGTATACAGAACGGTTGAGCTGCTCGCAATTATCGCGAATGAACTTGATACTTCAGTGGGCGCCAACAGCAATTCGGTGAAAAACATACTGTCACGTTATTCTACGGCAAATGACGACGCCGAGTATGTGAGCCATCAGATAATCAACGGAACCTATCGAACGGTCGAACTGCTGGAGATTATCGCCTACGAATGTGATAAATATGAAGTATACGAATCATTAATTGAAGGTATTCATTCTGATTTTGTTAGTATGGATGCAAGCTCGGAGAGCGCAAATCATCAGATAGTTAATGGATTATATCGATCGGTTGCGCTACTATACGTTATAGCCCACGAACTTGACACGGCGGGCTCGTATACCGAGGCAATAGCCCAAATTTACGATACATATGAACTTCAAAACGACGCCGCCGACAATGTGTATCATCAAATGGTCAATGGTGCGTACCGAAGCGTCGAACTCTTAACCGTGATTGCATACTTGCTGGACGAATACGGGATTTACAAAACTTATATCGACAATGCAATTGACACCTATAGAGAAAACGATGAAGAGGCGGAGAACGTAAATCACCAAATGGTTAACGGCTTTTACAGAACTGTAGAATTACTTGCTATAATTGCCTATGAGCTTGACTCATAAAGGCTAATTATATTATAGAACATAAAGGAGTTAACGAACATGAGAAAACCACTGGCTTTCATCGCAGCTCTGTTAATGGTTCTCTGCGCTTGCACAAACGCTTTTGCCGCAGGAAAAGCAACGGTAACGAAAGAGACATTCTATGTAGTACCATATCTATCTCGTTATGCGGGTACGGTTTATGGAGAGATAACAAATACAGGAGACAAACCGGTGGTGATTGATAGCGGAGTATATGAATTATTTGATGTGGACGGAGAAGCGGTAGCGTCTTCGTCAATCTATAGCGTATACCCTAAAATTATCGAACCAGGTGATCAAGCATACTTTTATATAACAGAGGATGTTGAAGGTTCCACATCTTCTGGAGATATCGACGACTATTCTGTAACCATCATCGGAAAGTCCACCTCCAATGAGTACAAGTATTTACCAGTCGTCGCCACTTTCTCGGAAGGGTTGGAGTACAATAAAAGCCGTATATATAACTATAAGGTGTCCGTTGAAAACAGTACGGACAGCGTACAATACAATATTGAAATGGTGGTTGCCTTATTCGATGCAGACGGCAATCTATTATATGTAGATAAAGATTCTGCATACGGTGTGGGTGTGTTTCCGGGAAGCAAAATTGAATTCAAGGGCGAAATATCATCGTCGATCCAAAATCAATTGAACGCAAGCCACACTGAAGTTGATACTATCGTATCAATCGCTTGGGTAGATGCGGACGATTAGAGGTTAATGGAAGTATCGCAAAAGCAATCGCAGTAGCGTGCGTTTTAAAAATATCTTGAGGCTGAATGCGCTGGATTTTTATTCGGCCTATGCGAGGCGTTGCCGTGAACGAAGCAGGACTTCGCCCCGCGCCCCGGCAAGGAGCCGTGAGGGATACGGAGCGGAGCTGTGTCGGCTGCGCGCAAACCCGCCGCCTGTGGCGGATGAAGGCGGGTTGGAGTGCGCGGCGCCTCGACGGATAGAAAGACAGCGCATTCAAACAGAGAGATTCTTTAAGCACGCCCTAGATGTACATACTTAGGATAGCACCATTTTTTACGCTGTTTAACCCCGACGGCTTGATTGCCGGCGAAGCTTCTGCAATTGCCGGCATTCTGGCGCTGTTCATAGGAACGGTTGCGTTGTTTGCGGGCGCGATTGAGGTGTTCGCGAGGAAGGATCTTCATATATAGGGATTGAGAACGGCGTAATTGCGGAAGACTGCGGGGTAAGAATTTGATTATACATATCCCCGCAGGTTCGCATCTGCGGCGACGAACCTGCGGGGACGCTTTGGTCAGAACACAAACCGTTGGGCTTCTGGTTTGGTGAAAATTAAGGGGGAAAATCGGGTTTTCGGGCGAAAGAAGCGAGGCTCATCGTATGCACCAATATCTTGCCATCGCCCGCGCGCTCGCGCTGAAGCTTATATATTGGCGGTAGGCATTTCTCTAATTATAATCGATATCCATTCTCCAATTTGTACGGTTGATCGCGTCCAGCTCAAACTGTTGTATATCGCCGTACCGCAGCTGCGCCTCGAAGTGATCGCTGCCTGTTGCGTGAACAGCAGGCATGCTTATGACAACGCCATCCGGTTTGAGAAAATAAACAATGTTGGCAGCATCCTCCTCGGTGTAATAGGGGCGCAATCTTTTATAATCTTCTGATTGATATGCGAGCATATCAGTAAAACTTGGCGCGTAATCGGATGTAACGGGGTATGTTGGATAATAAGCTTTATTAAATAAAACGTTCATAAAAGCATCATTGATTGTATACAAATCGGTTAGTTTAATTATATTCAACGAATCCAAGCCGATGTTGTATGAAATCAAATCTGTGAAAGGGTGTATACTGTTTTCTATATTACTTGTTCCCCAAAATACAACACTGACAACTTCGTCGTTTTGCAGCGTAACTTCGGATTTATAGTCGAGGGTCAACCCGAACGTTATAGGGATTTCATTATTATCATCGCTGTAGTATTCGGAGTCGTATTGCGCGAAATCATATACTCTGCCGTAAATATACCTGTTTACCGATACAAGGCTTTCATCGATAAACTGCGGGTACTGTATTTTTATTGAGCTTTGGCTATTTGGGGCTTCTGTGTAATACAGCATCACATAATCTTGAGACGTGTCCGACAATGCATAATCTCCGATCAGGAGATTTTCAGCCGGCATGTACCCGTACAAATCGCCGTGTTGATCGCCGACTTTGATATAGTACCAGTGTTCTCTGGTTTCTCCAAGAATAGTGACCGCCGCGCCGCCGGGTATCCGTTCGGCGGCAACAAATCTGCCGGATCGATCTTGGAACAGAGGAAGCCAGCCGCTTGACTGTCCGTCCGTCTGTTCTCTCCAATTCCTGTTATTCACAATTGCCGTCGGTTGCCTGGACGCGATGCTGTTGGGGTTTGTACCATGGTATAAAAACTCCGATTTCATCCAACCGCTTTCGCTGCCTATAGTCACCATCGTCCATTCCGCGCTTGGGTCGGAGTCGCATATTACGTTCGTTCCAGAGAAGTACAGCCCGCGCGAATTAGACGACGCGGATGGCGACTCCCTAAGATGAACCTTGCCGGCAGAGCGCCCGTCGATCACTGCGGTGCCATAATACGCCGCATGCGCGGGCGCGGCATCAACGCATATCATTATTACGAACAATAATAGTAATGCAATCTTTAGCGATTTCACCGACCAATACCTCCTCGCAATTCAATCGCTATGAAATTCATACCAGACATAAGGCGAATCGTTATTAATCAACCCATATTCAGCGCAGTAATCGGGCGTATTCTTACTGTGCGCAGAAAATATATATGAATAGCCGACACCGCAGTTTCCGCCGCTTCTGATTTCAAATTTTACTATAACGCGGATAATGCTATTCAATATATAGACGCGCATGAATGCGGATTTGTTGATGGCTTTAAAAATATTCATGGGGTGTTCGAAGAACCTCTCGGGCTAAATGCACTGTCTTTTATTCACTGCGGCGGCGCGTAAACCCGCCTTCATCCGATACAGGCGGCGGGTTACGCGCAGTCGACATAGCGGAGCTTCGCCTCACTTATGGCGCATTGCGCCTCATCAAAATCCAGCACATTCAGCCTCGAGATATTTTTCGAACACGCCATAGTTAGCCGCTCTATATCGTAGTAATCTGCCGCAGCTGGCAAGTATAGCGCTGCGAATATAGGTACCAGGCGGCGTGTCATACCATGCGAATGAGATTTGACAGACCCTATCAAAGTGATATTATAAAGGCAATCGCGATGGCGCAGGCTCTTATGGAGTAGAACAAGAAATACGCAGAGCATCATAAGGATTATCAGGAGTTGCGATGAAAAACGATTATTCATTCGCCCTCGCCCAAATGGCCGATGTATCGGAAGTAATCGAGCTGTACCACAGTCTGATAGGTACGCCAGGCTGCGCATGGAATCTGGACTATCCGGATATGGAAACCGTAGAATCGGATATAGAAAGCGGATCGCTATATATATTGAAATATTATGATAAAATCATAGCTGCGGCAGCGTTGGGAATAAGCGACGAGTTGGAGAAAATAAATTGGTCTATAAAAAATCCGTGCGACCTCGCGCGGTTTGGAGTTCAGGCATCGATGCAGAATCGTGGAATTGGAACTCTCCTTCTGAAGAATGTTATGAACGCAGCAAAAGAACGAGGATTTGATGGGATCCGGATGCTTGTGAGCAAGAAAAATCTTTCCGCGTTAGCCTTATATAACAAAAATGGATTTATAAAATGCGGTGAGATAGTTATGTATGGAATAGATTTTTATTGTTATAAAATCGCACTATGACCGATATTTGGGGCAATCAAATTCTGGCCGATTTCTCATCGTGTCCTAATCCAACACTGCGCGTTCTCTCAAGCTTTAGCGATCGATTCGACATATAATAATCGTGTCAAGAGAAAACAACCGCTATGCGCGGCTGAGGAGGATCACGATGAAAGATATGTTTGAGAAGATCGAATATCTGCGCGCCAACGCGAACGTCGGATATGAGGAAGCGGAAACATTGCTGGAGCGTTTTGACGGAGATCCACTTCGTGTGATGATCGAGTTGGAACGAATGAACCGAGTGTACGGCTCTGCAGAGCGCGGCGGGCATCCGTGGGAGAATATGTTCACGCGCGGCAAGGAGCATGCTGAGAGGTGCTATCATAAGCATCTTCATGATCCGGACAATTGGGTTCGCAAGGCGCTTCGCGCGAAGGTGCGGATTAATCGAAACGGCGAGAAACTGTGCGATCTGCCGGTAGCGGCGGCAGGCGCGGTCGCCGTGTTCGCTCCGTATGCGGCGATCGCAGGCGCGGTCGGGGGATTCTTGATGGGGTGTAGAATCGAGTATCCGCGCAATGATGGCGGCAGGCAAGAAGATACTGTTCAATGATGAAAGTATAGCGGGAGCGGCTGAAAATGCTGTATCCCGCTATTAGCACAGCTGTTTCATTTCGCGCGGAACATCTGCAGCAGTGATCGCCTCTTATATTTATATGATAAGAATATTTAATCCAGTTTAATTTTTTCGCCAACAAAAATCGGACACATAAGAAACGTTTACAACTTCTTCACACTATAGCAAAATTGCCGCATTATACTGTGAATGTCGGCGGGGATGGAGCGCATCGTTTCGCTCCCTTGAGAAGAAAACGGCGGTTCTCCTTCCGACCGCCCTTCGGGATTGGATGAATGCGAACGAGTATGCGACGGCGCGTCCTATCCTTATCAGGGCGGCGGGGCGTAAAGTCCCGCTCCAAAGATTGGCAAACGATATGCGGATGGAGGATTTGATTATGAAAAGCAGCAAACGATTTGGGTGGCTGGCGGTATGCTTGGCGATAGCGATGGTCGCGGCGGGATTCGGTGCGTATACATGGCAGGCGGCGCGCGCGGAGACCGTGCAGCAAGCCGCAGCGGAACAGGTTACGTTCGCCGAGGTGGTAAGCCCGTTTCAGCAGGTGTATAAGCAGGTAAGCCAGTCGGTGGTGAGCGTAAACGTAGTAGTGCAGACTCAGTTCAACCGCGGACGAATCGCGACGACGGCGACGTCGCAGCTTGCCGGCTCCGGCGTCGTTATCAAAGTGGACGCGGGCACGTCGTATATTTTGACGAACAACCATGTTGTATCCGGCGGGCAGTCGTATTCGATCACTGCTGGAGACGAGGAGTACGACGCGACGTTGGTCGCGGCGGATTCTCAAACAGACGTGGCCGTTCTGAAAGTTAACGATGCGGCGTTCAGCGTGCCGGCGGTTCCGATCGGCGATTCCGATTCCCTGGAAGTGGGGGAGTGGTGCATGGTAATCGGTACGCCCCTTGACGCTAGCTTCGCGAACACGCTGACGGTCGGCGTAATCAGCGGACTCAACCGCGAGGTTACGACTCGTTCCGGCAGAACCGTTCAAACAAATACGATGATCCAAACTGACGCGGCGATCAATTCCGGCAACAGCGGCGGCGCGTTGTTTAACACAAAGGGCGAGCTGATTGGCATACCATCTATGAAGATGTCGACGAGCGGCGTATATGGGATTGCGTCGATAGAGGGTATAGGCATGGCGATTCCGATCAACACGGCGATGCAGGTAGTACCCGATTTGATTGAGTATCAGCAGGTAATGCGTCCGCGCATAGGAGTTTCCATAGGTTCGACTGACAGCGACACGGACGAACCGACGGAGACCCAGCTTCCCGCAGGAATATTCGTATACAGCGTCGAGGAAGGGTCGCCTGCCGAGCGCGCGGGAATTAAACCCTATGATATAATTATCGAAGCGGATGGGGAAAGAGTGCGCACCACGGCTGATCTAAGCGCTAAGGTTCAGTCTCACACTCCGGGCGAAACCGTTGAGATTAAGGTGTACCGCATACCCGACCTGGCGCGAAGCCGGGGAACCACCTATGAAACCGGCGAATATCTCACCTTCGACGTATCGGTTGAAATACTGGACGCGCCAAAGCAGTAAAGAAAGCGACAGTGATAAACCCGGAGTGCGGTTATTTGCGCAGAGATATTTGAGTAAACAAATCTAGAAATATAACGTCCTCCATTGGAGGGCGTTATATTATATCAAAATAAGATTATATAATTAATTCACGCACATATCGATTGTATGATAAGTTCCGGCAAATCCGTCGTTAGGCGTAGTCCCATATGATCATTTGAGGCTTAATATTAAATCGTTTTCCTCCGCAATTGCAATATAACAATAAAAACATAATCATGATAAATCTAAAACATCATGGTTGAGCTGCCGCAATATTCAGATGCGCGCTCTTTTTGGTGATGAGGTTATGTTGTCTATGCTTCTATATAAGAGTAAATGATTTCGCCCTGCCGAACTTGACCCGCGGCAAAAGATTGGTGTATGATGCGCCTATACCGCCGCGTATTTCCGCATAATATGCGGATTCATATTCCCATCGGACATGGCTTGCGTCCGCCATTTTTACCGGAGGTTATTGATGCCCGATTTCGCGCACCTGCATGTTCATACCGAGTTCTCGCTGCTGGATGGCGCATGCCGCGTCGAAAAGCTGCTCGATCGCGTAAAGGCGCTTGGCATGACCGCCTGCGCTATCACGGATCACGGCGTGATGTACGGCGTAATCGATTTCTACCAAGCGGCGATAGCGCGCGGCATACATCCCGTAATCGGCTGCGAAGCGTACGTCTGCCGCGATCGGTTCGATAAATCACCCGCCGCTCGCGAAATGCATCACCTTGTTCTGCTCTGCGAGAATGAAACCGGCTATCGAAACTTAATACGCATGTCGTCGGACAGCTTTACCGAAGGCTTCTATTACAGGCCGCGCATAGATTACGGATTGCTCGAAGCGCATCACGAAGGATTAATCGCGCTCTCCGCCTGCCTGTCGGGCGAAATCCCTTCGCTGCTGCTGAACAGGCAGTGGGAAGCCGCGCTCGCCTCGGCGCGGCGGTTATCTAATTTATTCGGTGAAAATAATTTTTATATAGAAATACAGGATCACAATATTCCCGATCAGCGCACCATATTACCGCAGCTGGTACGCCTCGCCCGCGAGCTTAATCTCCCGCTTGCCGCTACGAACGACGCGCACTTTTTAACCCGCGAGGACGCCGAAGCGCAGGATGTGCTGCTGTGCATACAGACCGGCAAAACCGTGCAGGATACCGATCGCATGCGCATGGCGTCCGATCAGCTGTATATAAAATCACCTGAAGAGATGGCGGCCATTTTTCCGCAATGGCCGGAAGCGCTCTCGAACACCCAGCGCATCGCCGATAGATGCCGCCTGTCGTTCGACTTCCACGCCATCCACCTCCCCCGTTTTCCAATAGACGAGCGCTCCGCCCCCAGTCTCCCCGAACAAAGCGATGCCGCGCCCCCCGACTGCCCGTCGGATGGTGAAGCTGCGTTCGCCATGCTCCGCCGTCAATGCGAACTCGGCTTTGCGCAGCGATACGCTCCGGACGACGCCGCCGCGCGCGAACGTTTGGAATATGAGCTATCAATGATTCTCCGCATGGGTTATGTGGATTATTTTTTGATTGTGTGGGATTATGTCCGGTTCGCGAAGGAAAACGGCATACTGGTAGGTCCCGGGCGTGGGAGCGGCGCGGCGTCGATAGCCGCGTACTGCCTTGATATCACGGGGCTTGATCCTCTTAAATATAATCTGCTGTTCGAAAGATTCCTGAATCCCGAGCGCGTATCGATGCCGGACTTCGATATAGATTTCTGCTACGAGCGTCGGCAGGAAGTTATTGATTATGTTATATCCAAATATGGAGCGGATCATGTCGCGCAGATAATCACATTTGGCACGATGGCCGCGCGAGCCGCGCTGCGGGACGTCGGCCGCGCGCTGGGGTACCCATACGCGCAGGTGGACGCGGTGGTCAAGATGGTGCCATTCGCGCTTGATATGACGCTGGACAAGGCGCTGGAGCTTAGCCCCGATCTGAAGCGCGCGTCGGAAGAGGACGAGCAGGTGGGCAAGCTGATCCGCATAGCGAAGGCGCTGGAGGGTATGCCGCGCCACGCGTCCACGCACGCGGCGGGAGTGCTCGTCACTAAAAATCCCGTATATGATTACGTGCCGCTTCAAACGAACGACGCGGTAGTCACTACCCAGTATCCTATGGGCACGCTAGAAAAGCTCGGCCTGCTGAAAATGGATTTCCTAGGCCTGCGCACGCTTACCACACTGCGCGACACGCTGGATATTCTTCGGGAGCTGGGCGTAAACCTAACCCTCGACGATATTCCGATGGACGACGCGGAAGTATATAAAATGATAGGGCGCGGCGATACGGACGGGGTGTTCCAGCTTGAAAGCGACGGAATGCGCGCGTTTCTTATAAATTTACAGCCCGGCTGTTTTGAGGACATAATCGCGGCGGTATCGCTGTACCGCCCCGGGCCTATGGACAGCATACCGCGGTATATCGAGGGCAAGCGCAACCCCGGCGGCATACGGTATCTCCACCCGATATTGGAGCCGATTCTCTCCGTTACATACGGCTGCATGGTATATCAGGAGCAGATAATGCAGATCGTGCGCGACGTGGCGGGATACTCGCTAGGGCGCAGCGACCTGATGCGCCGCGCGATGGCTAAAAAGAAAAAGGATGTGATGGCGCAGGAGCGCGAGTACTTTATCCACGGATTAACTCAGGACGGAAGCGTGACCGTCCCGGGCGCGGTGCGCAGGGGAGTGCCCGAGCGCGTCGCCGAACAGATGTTCGAGGAGATGAGCGCGTTCGCGTCATACGCGTTTAACAAGCCGCACGCCGCCGCGTACGCAGTGATATCGGTGCAGACCGCGTATCTGAAGCGGTATCACCCCGCCGCGTTTATGGCGGCGCTGATGAACAACGCGGGCGGCGCGACCGATAAAATCGCGCAGTATATCCAATATTGCCGCAAGCACGGCATACGGGTGCTGCCGCCGGACGTAAATCGAAGCCGCCTAAAATTTTCAGTGGATAAAGACGAGCGAGGCGAGATGAGCATCCGTTTCGGGCTTGGCGCCATTAAAAGCGTGGGCGCCGCCGCCGTCGAAGCTATCGTCAAAGAGCGGGAAAAATCGGGAAAGTTCGACGATATTTACGCGTTCACGAATCGAGTTGAGTCGGATTCTCTGAACAAGCGCATGCTCGAAAGCCTGATCCGCGCCGGAGCGTTCGATAACCTGACCGGCTCGCGCGCGCAGAAGCTCGCGGTATACGAGCGCGCGATGGATTCCGCCGACCGGCTGCGCAAGCAAACCGCGCGCGGGCAGATATCGCTGTTCGGCGGCATGCTGAACGACGCGCCCGAACCGCTCCCCAAGCTGCCGCCGCCGAGACGCGAGGATATACTCGCGATGGAAAAGGAAGTTACAGGAATATATATATCGGGCCATCCTCTCGACGTTTACAGCGACGCGCTCGACCGCTTCGATTGTTCATCTCTATACCTGCGTCAGCTGTCGGAGCGGCAGGACGGCGGGTTGGCGCTCGACGGAATCACCGTCACGCTGGGCGGAATGATCACGCAGGTGCGCACCAAGGTGACGAAAAACAACGCGCTGATGGCGTTCGTCACGCTGGAGGATCTTACGGGAGAGGTTGAATGCCTGATTTTCCCCAAGATATACGAGCGCCTGCGTACGGTCGTTTTACCCGATACAGCCCTTGCCGTGACGGGCAGGCTTTCGATACGCGAGGAAGAATCCCCAAAGCTGATCGTATCCGCCGCTGTCGCGCTGGCGGACGCGGCGCGCGACCGCGCCTTACCCGAGCGCGCCGGAAGCGGTTCCTCCGCCCAGCATGGCGCAACGATCAAGTTATACGGGGGCTCCGCCTCCGACGCCCCCGAACGAGAGCGTGGCTTTTTGCCCTCGCCCCGTACCCGCAGTACAAATATACCCGAATCAGCGGAACCCGACGCCCAAATATCCCGCGCGCCGCAGCAGCTTCATCTGCGGCTGGCGGATTCCTCCCAGCTGATCGACGTGCTCGCCGCGATCGATCGGCGCCCCGGTCGGATAAATGTTTGCTTCCATTTACAGAAGGAACGCCGCGTGCAAATCAACGCCGCGACATGCGACGGTTCCGGCGAGCTGGTTTATGAGCTGGCAAAGCTAATCGGTGAGGAAAATATAAAATTCAAATTGGTAAATATACGCTCGGGGCAGGAATTATAGGACAACCGTCGAATTACATTAAACTGGGAGAGGATGCGATTCTCCCTGTTTATGTATTTCTAAATAGGCGGGGTTCCACCCCCGACGACCCGAACAAAGCGGAGCTGCGCCCCGCACCCGCTTGACCATCCAAAAGGAGGATTCAATATGGCGTCCGCTTTAAATCTGGAAGCGCTCGGTATCATTCATCCCACGGAGGTTTATCACAATTTATCCCCGGCTGCGCTGACTGAACGCGCGGTCGCGCGCGGCGAGGGAATGCTCTCGGAAACCGGCGCGCTTTGCGTATATACGGGAAAATACACGGGCCGCTCCCCGGACGACAGGTTTATCGCGGACGAACCGTCCGTGCGCGACCTGATCGACTGGGGCAAGGTAAACGTGCCTATTTCATCCGACAAGTTCAACAACCTGTACAGCAAGATCACCGCGTACCTGCAAAACCGCGAGATATTCGTATTCGACGGATACGCAGGCGCCGATCCCGATTATCGCGTAAACATCCGCGTTATAAACGAGCTGGCGAGCGAGAACCTGTTCATCCATCAGCTGCTGCTGCGCCCGGAAGAATCCGAGCTGGAATCGTTCGAACCCGGCTTCACCATCATAGCCGCGCCGGGCTTGAAGGCCGTTCCGGAAACCGACGGCGTGCACTCCGAAGCGGCGGTCGTGCTGTCGTTTGAGCGCAAGCTGGTGCTTGTAATCGGCACGCAGTATGCCGGCGAAATCAAAAAATCGGTGTTCTCGTTGATGAATTTCCTGATGCCCCAGCGAGGCGTATTCACTATGCACTGCTCCGCGAACGTTGGCGAGGGCGGCGACAGCGCGCTGTTCTTCGGCCTTTCCGGCACCGGCAAGACCACGCTGTCCGCCGATCCCGAGCGCTACCTTATCGGCGACGACGAGCACGGCTGGTCGCCCAAGGGCATATTCAACATAGAGGGCGGCTGCTACGCGAAGTGCATCAATCTATCGAAGGAAAACGAACCGCAGATTTGGGACGCGATCAAGTTTGGCGCGCTCGTCGAAAACGTTGTGATCGATCCCAAAACACGCAAGCTCGATTACGCGGACGAATCGATTACGGAAAATACGCGCGTCGGCTACCCCGTCGATTACATACCGAACGCGAAAATCCCGGGCGTCAGCGGGCATCCCAAAACCGTAATATTCCTTACCGCAGACGCGTTCGGCGTGATGCCGCCAATATCCAAGCTGAGCCGCGAGGCCGCGATGTATCATTTCGTAACCGGCTATACCGCGAAATTGGCCGGCACGGAACGCGGCGTAACCACGCCGCAGGCGACGTTCTCCACCTGCTTTGGCGCGCCGTTCCTTCCGCTGCCCGCCAGCCTATACGCCAAAATGCTGGGCGAATGCATCGACGCGCACGGCTCCAACGTATACCTGGTGAACACTGGCTGGTCGGGAGGACCGGCGGGCAAGGGCGGCAGCCGCATGAAGATCAAATATACCCGCGCGATGGTTTCCGCCGCGCTGGATGGCAGCCTGGAAAAGGAAGAGTTCGAGCTGGACCCCGTGTTCAACGTGCTCGTTCCGAAAAAGTGCCCGAACGTACCCGACGAGGTGCTCGCGCCGCGCAACACCTGGGCGGACAAATCGGAATACGACGCCGCAGCGAAGAACCTCGCGCAGCTGTTCCGTAAGAACTTCGAAAAGTATAAAGGTATGGACGAGAAGATTATCGAAGCGGGTCCAAAGGGCTGAGAATCGTCCGCAGATGCGGAGGCGGCCACGTCTAACTTGATAACGCGAGAGGGAAAGCCGATCCACCGGTTTTCCCTTGTTTTATATATTTAAGTAATAAATATATAAAATTATACATTATAAGGGAATACTCAAAAAAGCTACGGTTTTTTCGCGGATCATGGAAAATAAAGGAAAATTCGCTGCAAGTTCGAATGTTGATCACATTCGTTTACATTTTCTTCACGAGCGCTTCAAATTCGTACGATACAATAAACGCGTGGTCATTAAACGGACCGCTTGAAATATATGATAGATCATACGGCGGAGCGGAAACGCTCCAAGGCGGGTACAGAATCCCGCGCCAAGATGGAACGGCGCAAATTCGGAGGTTGAGCCTCCGCATAACGGAAAGGCGGTGATGCTATAGGCGAGCGGTAAATATAAATTATCACCTCCTCATGATGATAGGATCCAGCAATCTTGACCGTCGGCTTGAGCATCCGGCGGTCGTTTTATCGTGGCGAACTCGACTATAGCGGAGTTGGGGCGAGGGCATCCCTGGGCGGCAATGGCCGTTTGCAACGCTTTAACAATTTGCCGTAATTCCAAAGGAAAACGTCACAGTGGCAAAGCGGCGGAAAACAGTGAGGAAAACGGCGGTCGCTCTTCCACGCGCCGTATAGCAGCTCCGCTTGTACGATGGACGGGACGCCAACGCTGCGCTGCGGCGTTTGCTGGAGCTTTATACGGACTCCGTAGGAGTTTTACCCTGAGCGCCTAAAACCGCGCGATATACCACGCGAAAAGGGCGGCGCACAGCAGAAGTATTGCAAACGAAGCGGCGGACACGACGGCCCGTTTACGCTCGCCGTACCTTTGCAGCCGTTCCCTTTGGCGCCTAATGCTCGCGTTTATCGCGGCGCGGCGTTCACGGTTCAGCTGATCAAGCCTATCGCGCGTAATTCCAACTCCCATACGGCCTCCTGTTTTTTGTCGGCACGGATACAGCAGATTAATAAAATCCTGCTTAAATTATATTTACTATACAATCATAGCGAGCGGAGCCAAAGGCACAGCGCGGAAAGCTTCCGCAGATTCAAAGAAACTCCGAAGGAGTTTATGCCTTAAGTATACTGCAAGAGAGATACGCATGGCAAATTCGGTGGGGCGAAATCATTTACCTCAAGGGGAGATGTATTTTACCACTCCGAAGAGCTCTTGAACGGCTCTAAGATTCTTGTTTTTGTAGATAATGAACAATGGTTGACAGTTCTCCCTTACAACTTTATAATGACAGGCAAACGACCGCAAGGAGAACGTGCTTGCCATGCGCGGGAAGGCATTGAACCTCGATACCCGCGAACCGGCGACGGACGAAAAGTCCGTAGGAATAGGAGAGTGGCATCCGGCTATGAGAGCTTTCGCTGATAAAGGTAAGCGGTACGAGCGGGTACGGGGCGCAGTCCCGTCTCGTTCGGGGGCGTTGGGGGCAGAGCCGCCGTCTAATAAGAAGGGAAAGCGAGCATCTACTCGCGCGATCTTTGCTGCTTTTTTATTGTTCATGCTTACAGTTTGTTTGTATTTGGAAAGACTTGAATATAATAGCCATGCCGATATATTATTTCCCACAAACTACCATTCGATAATGGAAGTCAACAACCGGGAAGAGGGTACTTCAGTAATATCTGATACCGATTCATTGAATGCCTATTACCAAAGCTATTCCCGCCAGGAGGGCAGACCTTATACCATCAGACAAGACCTACTTTTATCAAGGCTCGCGCACATCAATGCGCCTCAAGGTTTTCGGGGAGAAACCGCAGGCGCAACAGTACGGGAATTATGCGATGAGGTTGAGCGCATATTGCGTGATGAACCCGAGGACATAGTGCGTCAACTGGGTTGCACCCGCCAAGAGCTGCTGGATTTGACGACCGGTATCGGCGAGCACGATATTTTACGCGACTTGGTAATCAAAGAATATATCGAAAGCGCATCCGGTTTGGCGGGGTATGTATTAGAAAAAGACGACGCGATTACTATAACGCTTCGCGGAACAGATGATATAATCGACGCGCTTGATAACGCGTTATTGCTGCCGTTCAATCTATCCGTTCAGTATCCTGCTATGAATATATTGCTCGCGAAATATAATTACGCGGCGCACATATGGCTCACCGGTCATTCAAAAGGCGGACATAATGCCATATATGCCGCGTCGATCGACCCGCGATGCCGCGCTGCGGGCTTCAACGCGCCGGGGTTTGGTATTTTCTTAAGCGATTCTCAGCACGATAGATTGGATAACGGTGTTAATTATGTTATCAACGGTGATGTCACAGGATTTCTGCTATTTCATCTGGAGCGTCGTATTGTTATAGAATCGATAGATTCACCAGTACCCGAAGGATTTTCTCTTAATAAATGGCACAGGTTAGATAATTTCTTTTCTATCGACGATTTGACCGTGTCGGAAAAGATACTGTCTATCGCAATTTGCAGCGAATGGATTACCCAAATATTATGGTTATCGCTTGTATTTCTTGCTGGTTATGGAGTAATACGGCTGTGCGCACGGATGTGTAATATTTGCGGCATTCCTATCCAGCGTACAACAAAGTAGGGAAGCGAAAATTCGAGCGACACGAAACCAACGACCAACCGGAATCCAACGCGGTGTATTTTACATGTGAAGCCACACAATGCATACAATGTGTATATTAAACGAAAGCGGCGCATAATATCCAGTGAAGTATGCCAGCGCAATGGACAGCACAAGCAGGATAATGGTTGCGGCGAAGATCAATCCGGCTACCGCGTTGGTTCGCGCTGCGAACGTGCTCAGTGGGATTAGGCTGAGGTACACCCGATCCTCCACATCCGATCGGATGAATTAAGCAGTGCGAAATTATTTACATCAACAGGAAAGATGTTTGATTATAACGGTTATAGAACTGAGTTCGTTTCTAAAATTTCTTTTTTTATGAATACTTTGCGCGCGATTGTCAAAGATAACCGATGTAATAACATGTGATATGAAGTGAGGTGCGAACATGTCCGTTGGCATGATCCTATTGCTGGTCGCCGCGTTGCTTGTTATATTTGGGCTTGGGCAGCGCGTGCTCGACCGTATGCGACTGAGCGATCGAGGCGCGCTGATCGCGATGGCCGCGATTTTCATCGGCGGTTTGATTCCAGATATAACGCTTGGTCCCGTTCGGTTCAATATCGGAGGCGCGCTTGTGCCGGTGCTCATTTGCATATATGTATTGGCTCGGGCGGACTCGCCAGGCGATTTCTGGCGCGGAATCATAGGCGCCGTAATTACCGCAGGCGCGATATACGCGCTTGATCACTTCCTTCCGTCGGAACCGGAAGCGATCGTATTCGATCCAAACTACATATACGGTATCGCGGCGGGAATTATCGCCTACATACTTGGCCGCTCGAGACGCGGCGCGTTTATCAGCGCGGTGCTCGGGCTTACGCTATGCGATTTGTTCATAGGGATTATGAATCGCGTGCGGGGCGTCAACCAGATAATTGAGATCGGAACCGGCGGAATGCTGGACGCGATCGTTATCTCGGGGATAATAGCGGTGCTTCTGGCGGAGCTGGTCGGCGAAACGATAGAGCGTATTGCTCGCGGGCGAGGACGACAGGAAGTGGAGGATGGGGCTGTCCGCGACGGGAGGCGTGCGAAGTGATTAAGCGTGTCGCGATACTGTTGCTTTGCTGCTTGACGTTCGTCCTGGCTCCGTCGCGCGCATTGGGCGAAGACGATGATTGGAACGATATAGGCGATAACTACTACACTGTAAAACTGGAAAGCGGCGAAGCGCTTTTTACGGTCGGCGCAGCTGTTTATGTTGATGATCAATATATAAGCGGCGACAACAAGCGATATGTCGTCACTCAGGTGGACGCCGAAAACTATACCGCAACCGCTCGGTATGACAGCGACGAGGAAATGCCGGCCATCGATTGGTTGAAACCAGCGTTCGCGCCGGTATCTTCAGACACGAGCGGCGGTAGCGGCGATAGACTTATCGCTATTTACGCGACTCATACGGATGAATCGTACGTACCGTCAGACGGCACGTCAAGCGAGGACGACGGCGGAGGAATATTGGATGTTGCGGACGCGCTGAAGTCTGCGTTTGAAAAACAAGGCGTTACCGCAGTAATCGACACCACGTCCCATCTGCCTCACGACTCCGGCGCGTACAGGCGATCTCGCCAAACGGCGGTATCGCTGATGAAAAAAATGCCAGACGCGCTTATAGACGTACACCGCGACGGCATACCTTCTGCAGAAGAATATCTGACAGAGGTAGAGGGCGTGGATACGACGCAGGTTCGCCTTCTAGTAGGGCGTTCGAATCAGAACAGCGAGGCGAATAAAGAATTCGCTAAATCAATTAAAGCGGTTGCGGATGAACAATATCCTGGATTAATAAAGGATATATTCATCGGTAAAGGAACGTACAATCAGGATTTGACGCCTAACGCAATATTGCTTGAGTTTGGCACTCACACAACCAGCAAAGAACGCGCGATAAAGGCTACAGATATGATAGCCACTTCGATGACAAGCGTGCTATATGGAAGCGGCGCCGCAGACGGAGTGGGATCGAACACCGGCTCTAAAGCGGCAGTTCAAAGCGGAAACAGCGGAGTGGGCAAAGGGATTTTATTCCTGGTGATATTCGTGGTCGTAGCGGCGCTAGCGTATGCGTTCCTTGCGACCGGTTCAGGCAAGGGCATGATGGAAAAGCTTAAGCGCAACACCAGCGAGCTTACAGGCGGCCTGTTAGGAAAGAAGCCCGATAACGATAGGGGCGGGGACGAAAGCTGATCGTTAAACGGGATTACACTTTACGCTGCGGATCACTGGCGAAAGCGGGTTGTCCGCAGCGTATGCTATCATCCTTGTATGTTTTTTGTTATATATGATCGAATCTGAGTGCTGTTTGTCGTTTTTGTGTATGGAAAATAAACGATCTCAACTTTTTTATCCAAAAAATATCGCTCATAGTTATCAAATCGTTCCGTACCTTTGTAGTCGCTGCCTACAAAAAGTATGTCATATTTGTATATTTCATATGCTTCGGTATCTTCGTCGCATGCGTCAACCGTTTGATCCACATAACGTATACCGCTAATAATCTCTTTGCGCTCCTCAAACGGAATAAACGCTTCCTTACCCTTTCTGGCCGCGCTCTTATGAACTCCAACAATTAAGTAGTCGCACCTATCCTTTGCGCGGCGGATTAAATTTAGATGCCCAATATGAAATAAATCAAACGTGCCGCTTAGATACCCAACGATACATTGAGGCGTAGAGCTTTCTCTTCCATTAGCGATTTTATAATTATAGCTTTCTATACCAAACGACATAAAATCCGCATCATGTTTACGGAGAACTTCTTTATAGGTTTCTTCATAATCAGGAATAAATAATATTTCTCGCAACAGAATTTTGTCGACGATTGCGCTAGCTAAATTTTTTAGTTCGCTCAGGTCGTTTGGCCGACCGGAAAATTTCGTTCCGCGAATTGATCCGGGCGAAATTTCCAGTATCCGATTATTGTACCCCTGGCAGGTTAATTCAACGTTTACGCTTTGTATGAAGCTGCATAGCGCCGCTTTCGAAGCGGCGTAAACTGAAAATAACGGCGAAACAACGCGACCGGCGATACTGCACATCACGCCGCAGAAAAACGCTTTATTCGACGCAATTCTTTTATAAAAGTGCTTTATTGCCTTTATTGCCGCCAACTCGTTCACCAATATAAGGTTCGTGATTTCCGCCTGCGTCAGCTTGTCAAAGGAAGCTACCCGTCCAAATCCCGCCGTAATTATCAACGTGTCAACGTCGTTGTAATTTTCCAAAAATGAGTAATTGCAGTTAACAAGATTTACAAGCTTAAATATAATATGCTGGCTGAACTCAAGTTTATACTCATCTGGTATATCGTTCTCATCAGGTTTATGCTTATCAACAATATATATTTTATCATATTTCTTTTGTATCAATTCAATACATATTGCCAACCCAATACCGCTGCCGCCGCCCAGAACCAGCGCTTCCTTCATTACGCACACCTCGCGAATCGTTTGTTTTCTATGCTTTGCGGACGAGTGCCGGGCGGGATAAATACATTGTACTTCCCCGATTTTTTGCCGCGCTGTTATAGTAGCCGAATAGATCGTCGATGTCAACGACCAATAGCAATATGCAAAGATCAGTTTTAAAACTTCCAATTCCGCAGGAAATGCACTATAATAGAGCCGACGTATACCGCGCTGCGATCCTGGAAGGAGTTATATGGCAAGAATTGTCGCTGTTATGAATCAGAAGGGCGGCGTAGGAAAAACGACGACCGTCGTCAATTTATCCGCTTGCGTGGCCGCCAAGTCGCGCCGAGTGCTTGCTATAGATCTCGACCCGCAGGCAAATACGACGAGCGGGCTTGGGCGTCAGGCTTCTGAAGGGAAAAGCGTATACGACGTGCTCACCGGCGCTGTTCCGCTGGATGCTATCATAATCGACACATCTGCGGAAAGTCTGCGCCTGGCGCCGTCGGATATACGTTTGGCGGCTGCGGAAGTCGAACTTCTTGGCGTAGATAAAAAAGAACACGCGTTGGAGAAAGCAATTAAACCGACGGTCGGTTTGTTTGACTATATAATAATAGACTGCCCGCCTTCGCTTGGCCAGTTGACGCTAAACGCGCTTACCGCCGCCGACAGCGTTCTCATCCCGATACAGTGCGAGTATTTCGCGCTAGAGGGTGTAGGCCAATTGATGAAAACAATTCAAATGGTAAAGAGAAATCTAAATCCGTCACTTGAAATTGAAGGCGTTGTGTTAACAATGCTGGACGGTCGCACAAATCTTGGGCTGCAGGTGGTGCAGCAGGTGAAGAAGCATTTCAAAAGCAAGGTATACGCCAGCGCGATACCGCGAAATATTCGATTGGGCGAGGCGCCAAGCCACGGATTGCCGGTGAATATTTACGATCCGCGCAGCGCGGGGGCTGCTGCGTATCAGGAACTCGCGAAAGAGTTCATCTCCCGATGCGAAGGAGGAAATCCGAAATGAAACCTAAGGGACTCGGCCGCGGGTTGGATGCGCTGCTATCCGACGTTTCGGAAGAAAATTCAAATAATATTCGTGAAATTCCGCTTGGAGATATTGATCCGAACCGCGATCAGCCGCGCAAGCAATTCGAGCCGGAGGCTTTGCGCCAGCTAGCGGATTCGATAGCTCAGGCTGGCATAATACAGCCGATAATCGTGTGCCCGACCGATGGTCGGTATCAAATCGTCGCGGGCGAAAGGCGCTGGCGCGCCGCGAGATTGGCTGGACTAACGGTGATTCCCGCTATTATTCGCGAGGCGGATACGATTGGTCGGATGGAAATCGCGCTGATTGAGAATCTGCAGCGCGAGGACTTGAACCCGATGGAGGAAGCGCTCGCGATTCGCGCGCTTATGGATGAATGCGGATTGACGCAGGAGTCTGTCTCTCAGCGATTAGGGCGCAGCCGCTCCGCTATTGCCAATCAGCTGCGCTTGCTCACCCTACCCGCGCCGATTCAGGAATTGGTTGCTGGCGGGAAGCTATCCGCCGGGCACGCGAGAACGCTCGCCGCGCTGGATAATCGTACGCGGCAGATCGCGCTGGCTCAGCGCGCGATCGACGAGGGCTGGTCGGTTCGTATGCTTGAACAGGAACTATCAAAAAAGGAACAGCCTGCGCGAGTTGCGGTGAACAAAACGCCGCCGCCGGAGTTCGAACGCATCGCGTCGAATGCGCGAGAAACGTTTGGGCTGCGGGTGCAGGTGTCAGGCTCGCTAAAAAAAGGGCGTATCGTGTTGAGGTACGATCGCCCGGAAGAGCTGGAACATTTCTATTCGCTGTTGGAGGAGATGCGCGGATGAACGAATCTATTTCGGACGCATTTATCGGAACCGGTCTTGCGCCAGCCGAGATACTTGTGCCTCGCGCTGAAACGGATATTACTCGATGGGCGGTTGTCGCATGCGATCAGTTCACCGCGCAGCCAGAATATTGGAATAGCGCGGAAGAGTTCGTAGGCGACGCTCCGTCAACGCTGAAGATGATATTGCCGGAAGCGTTCCTGAAATTGGAACCCGGTTCGCCGGACGGTCTATCGGCGCTTACTTCCCGTCGCGTGGATAAAATTTACTCCGCGATGCGCGACGCGTTGAACTCAAATGTTTTCGCGCCGCCAGTACGGGGGCTTGTGTTAACGGAGCGATCTTTTATACCGGAGGGCGGTAAGCAGCGCGCAAAGCGCGTAGGCTTGCTAGCGGCGGTCGATTTGGAATCATACGACTTTTCACCGGGTTCAGATTCCGCGATCCGTGCGACGGAAGGGACGATTATTGAGCGGATTCCGCCGCGCGTAAGCATCCGCCGCGCCGCTGCGCTTGAAATTCCGCACGTCCTACTATTGATTCAAGATGCGGCGCGCTCCGTGATCGAACCTATTTATTCGATGCGAGAGAAACTTCGTTTGTTATACGACGCGCCTCTTATGCTGGGCGGAGGTTCGATTCGCGGATGGGCCGTCGAAGATCCCGCTATGCTGCAATCCTGTGGCGCAGCGCTTCGCGCGCTTCCGCTAACGGGCGGCGTGCGGGTAGCCGTCGGCGATGGAAATCACTCGTTGGCGGCAGCGCGCGCAATCTGGTTAGAAACGCGAGAATTGTTATCAGATGAGCAGCGCGCAAATCATCCCGCGCGATACGCGCTTGCTGAAGTTTGCAATTTGTTTGACGACGGCATCGCATTTGAACCGATCCACCGGATAGTATATGGAACAGCAGCGTCCGCGATTATGTTGGAATTCTTCGCGTGGCTTCGCGCGCGCGGAAGTAGACCGCAAGTCTCTATTAACGAAAAGACCGATGGTCTGTGCGTGGGGGAGTGCTTGCAGGAATTGATATGCATAGGCGTAAACGGGTCATACACGCTAAAGATAGACAATCCGCCCGCTGCGCTGACCGTAGGTACGCTCCAAAGTTTCCTTGATGATTTTACAGACCGACAGTCTAAACAGACCGAAGTCTATATTGATTATATCCACGGCGCGGACTCGCTGCGCAAGTTTGCCTCGGAACCAAACCGCGCGGGATTTCTGCTGCCGACGCTTGATAAGCGGTCGTTGTTTGCCGCGATTGTTAAGGACGGCGCGCTGCCGCGTAAAACGTTTTCGATGGGGAGCGCGCAGGAGAAACGATATTATCTTGAATGCAGGAAACTGCGCTGACGGAGAGGAAAACCCATGCGATATACGCGTTATGCGACGGGGGATATGATATCATGATAAACGGCGGCGATTGGCGTATGTGCGTGCTGTGGGATCGCGTATGCATCGAATGCGGAGAATGCAACAATTGTGATCTTGATCCGGAAAAGATTTGTGACAACTGCATGAAATGCGTCGGTTCGACAAAATGCGAAGGCGCTATATATCGAGCGATTCGAATTGATGGCGTGCTGACGGAAGACGAGCGGTTGGACGATGAGGAAATATAAGATCAGAACAGATAAGCACAGGCGCGTTATGACGCGTCATCCGCTCCTGCAAACTCTTACGGAGCTTAGGGGCAATCCGCGCGCATGCGTGTTTACGGAACCTCTTTGGGGACTGTCGATGAACCTGTGCCTGCCATACGCGTCCGTTTATATGCTGTCGTTTGGAATGGGCGACATACAGGTGGGAATAGTTGCGTCAATATATATGTTCTCACAAATGGTTTGTGCGTTCCTGTCCGGCATAATAGTGGATAAGCTGGGGCGGCGGCTAAGCACGTTCGTTTTTGATTTTTTTGCGTGGAGCTTGCCGTGCTTGATATGGGCGTCGAGCCAAGGGTTTTGGTTTTTTGCCGTAGCTGCTCTGTTCAACGGAATGATGAAGGTGACTACGGTTTCATGGGATTGCCTGCTGGTGGAGGACGCCCCGAAAGAAAAAATCACACAGATATATTCGTGGGTTATTATATGCGGCAATCTTTCCGCTCTTTTTGCGCCGATCTCCTCAATACTTGTGGCGCGGATGACGTTGATACCCGCTATTCGCGTGCTGTATATCAACGCGTTTGTGGTGATGACCACAAAGTTGATTATACTATATAAATGTTCTACAGAGACCACGATAGGCCGCGCGAAACGCAAAGCGGCCAGCGGAAAATCGTGGAAGGAAATGATCATAGGATATTCAAGCGCGATGCGCAGCATTTTGACGTCGGCGGGCACACGGTTCGCAATAATTATCAGCATGCTGGTTGAGATTGTCGGAATGCTGAGCGTTACCTTTTGGCAGATAATCGCCTCGCGGCGCATTGGCGTGCCGGATACGCTTCTTCCAATATTTCCGATGGCGCGCAGCGTATTGTCCATTGTATTCTTCTTTACGATACTTGCGCGCATCCGTCAGTCAAATCTTCGTTGGCCGCTGTACGGCGGCTTTGTCAGCGCGATTCTTGGGTGCGCGCTGCTTATCAGCGCTCCGGCGATAGGTTGGGCTGGGTATGCGGTGCTATCAATTTCGCTTATATTCGAATCGCTGGGCACGGCCGCGCTGAACACGCTGAGGGAATCGCTGGTCGCGATTTATGTGCCGCATGAGGAGCGCTCCGGGGTTATGGCGATTTTGCAAACAACCGTGATGCTGGTGAGCGTTCCATTTGGGTATATCGGGGGTTTGTTGAGTGATATATCGCGCGCGCTGCCGTTTGTGCTGAGCATCGCGCTGCTAAGCGTTGGAATACTGGCGACGACCGTGTTCTATCGTTCTGTTCGCGAATTATAGATTAATACAAATTATTTAATAATATATTTATATATAATTATATTTGTCGCCACCTTATTGATCTTTTTTTTCGTCTTCCCGCAGTTTCACCATTTGAGCGGCGCTGCGTCGGCGCTCTTCGTTCATGGCCGCATAGTGCCGACGCGTCGTGTTCACGTCCGAGTGTCCCAACACATCTGCGACAAGATAAATATCGCCGCTTTCCCTGTACAATTGCGTACCGTACGTGCTGCGTAACTTGTGTGGTGAAACGCGCTTTAACGGCGCGGCCGCCTGCGCATATTTCTTGGTAAGGTTCTGCACCGCGCGCTGGGTGATTCTGCGCCGCTGAAGTGACAAGAACAGCGCCCGCTCGTGACCTTCCAACGTATTAATATCTTTTCGTTCAGCAATATATTTTTGAAGCGCGCTGGCGACTTCGTCTGAAAAATAAAGAATAGCTTGATCGCCGCCCTTTCGGGTAACACGAAACGCGTTTTCCTGGAAGTTCAAATCTTCCAAATTTAGCCCGACGCATTCGCTCACACGAATTCCTGTGCCAAGTAAAAGCGTTAATATCGCGCCGTCGCGAGCTGAAAGCGCGCCATGATATGAGAGCTGGCGCGATGTCAAAGATGCGCCGGATTCCGCAAGATTAAGCAATTTCGCCGTTTCATCCGGTTCAAGATGTACGATCGGTTTCTCGCGCAGTTTGGGAAGCGGAATTAGACTGGCGCGGTTTGCAGATATATAGTTGTGAATAAATAAATATTTAAAAAAAGAGCGTAGGGCAGACATCTTGCGCATTTTGCCCGGCGCGGCATTAGATCGAGGCGCTAAGACAGTCGACGATTCGGGATCGTCGCCCGTGCGCGAATATAGCGTCAAATATTGTTGAAAATGTTCAAGATCGCGCGCGGTAATTAGGTCGATATGCGATGGTTCGATAGTATGAGTATCTAAGCCGCGGAAGGCGTCAAGCGCGTCTGACGCCCAGCGGAAGAATATTTTTAAATCATACGCGTATGCAAGGCGCGTGCGAACCGTCGCGGTGTCGGCGATGCCATCCAAAAAATCGCGTACGCAAGGCGGTAACTTCGCTTGCATATCGCGCAGACGAACTGCGGAAGTAAGCGCGGTTTGGTCGGCGAACGTTTGCTTCAACGTAGATATCTTCGTAGATTTCATCGGCATGGTTAACCTCGTGCCTGGTCGATGGATTAGGTTTTCTACCTTCAACTATTCGTAAAAGATGTCTTTCGCGAATAGTTAGCCATATGCCCATGCTGCCAGATTTTTTATGGCCCACTCGACGCCGCGCTTTTATTTTTAGATCGATTATCCTTTATCGCGCCTGTCGCGAGCGCATCGCAGCGGTTATTTTCCTTATTATTCGCATGCCCGCGCACCTTGTGAAACGCCACCCTATGCGTATCGCACAAAGACAGCAGCGCCGCCCATAAATCCTGATTGAGCACCGGTTGTTTTGTGGATGTTTTCCATCCATTGCGCTTCCAGTTGTCCAGCCATTTTTTTGTAAACGCGTCCACAAGGTAGGACGAATCTGAATAGACGTCTACCTCGCAAGGCGTCTTTAGTTCAGAAAGCGCGGATATAACCGCTTGCATCTCCATGCGATTGTTTGTCGTTTCCGGTTCAAATCCGCTTATCTCTTTGCGATGATCGTCCGCGATCAAAACCGCGCCCCATCCGCCGGGGCCTGGATTGCCGGAGCACGCTCCGTCGGTATATACTATAACTTTCATATATTTTATTGCGCGTCGCGAAGGGCTTTTGCTTTTAGCGCGCAAACGCTAACAGCGTCCATTACTGCGGCGCGAAATCCGCCTTTCTCCAGCGCGTATACAGCCTCAATCGTCGTACCGCCCGGCGAGCAAACTGAATCTTTCAGCGCGGCAGGGTTCCGCTCGGATTCTAATACCATTCGCCCCGCTCCTACTAGCGTTTGGGCGGCAAGTTCATACGCGAGCGCGCGCGGCAGTCCCATACGCACACCCGCGTCGGCCATCGCCTCAATCATAATAAACGCGTAGGCCGGACCGCTTCCGCTTACGCCGGTGACCGCCTCCATATCGTTTTCACCAACGAGATACACGCGTCCAAGCGAGCTGAACAGATCGCTGGCCCACGCGAATGTTTTTTCATCGAGTGTGTGCGCGCGGCTGAACGCAATCACGCCCTCGCCTACCAACGCGGGCGTGTTGGGCATAATGCGCGCGACCGCCGCGCCTGGAAGTTCGCGCAAAAGCGCGTCCGTCGTTAAGCCCGTTACTATCGATAATATGATCTTGCCTACCGCGCTCGCGCCTATATCGTCCAGCACGGCGTCGCTGATGTTTGGCTTTATAGCCAAGATAACCGCATTACACCCTCTGATCAAAGTTTTGTTATCCGCAACTGCGGTAACGCCATACTCTGAGACCAACGCGTCTCGCTTCACCGCATCAGGATCGGATATCCAGATATCCGCAGAGCTAAGCTTATTTGATATAATCCAATTCTTGAGCATCGCCTGCGCCATATTTCCAGCGCCGATGAAACCTACCTTCATATAAATTCGTTACTCCCTCACGCTAATATTTATATATTTAAAAATAATTGAATGTTTCCTCCAATGCCAAATCATATTGGTATTTTATCATAAGAAGCTCAAATAAACAATCTGCGATGGGTATATAGACGGCTGATAAATACTGTCGTTGTGTTGTTGATTTCCAATAAATCAATTTCTTAACACTGGACGATATTACTTTACAATGTTATACTTTATATGCACAATCATATGAACTTTTCTGTGCGGAAAGATGGGGACGCGCATGGCAAGAACCGGACGGATGATCGCGAGCGCGATTCTGATAGTTTTACTGACCGCAGGCGTGTGGGTGATGCTGCGGCAGCCGCCTTGGCGCACATACCCGGCTTTTCAGCAAGAATTGCAGGCGGGTCAAATAGCGGAGGCTACGATATCAGGCGATTCTGTGATATACACGACGCGCGGCGGCGAGCGATTCAGAACGGACGCGCCTTCTACGGAATCTTTCCGCGAGAGGCTTATGCTTGCGGGAGTGCGGGTACACAGTTCGGAGGTACAGCCGCTTGCGCTTCTTGCTATTGCACTTGGAATCGCAGGCGGAGTGATACTGTACAGCCGTACAAGCGGGAAGCATCGTTCCGCAAAAGGAATGGTTATAGGCGAACAAATTCCGGAAACGCGCTTTTGCGATGTCGCCGCGCAGGAAGAGGCGATAGACAACCTGCGCGGGCTGGTAGAATTTATAAAAGATCCTGAAAAATACGAACGCTTTGGCGCGCGCATACCGCGCGGCATGCTGCTTTACGGCCCGCCGGGCACTGGGAAGACACTTCTCGCACGAGCGCTGGCCGGGGAAGCCGGCGTGCCGTTTTTTAATGTATGCGGTTCTGACTTCGTGCAGATGTACGTGGGCGTAGGCGCAAGCAGGGTTCGGGAGGTGTTCAGGCGAGTGCGCGGCGCAGGCAAGGCCGTGCTGTTTATCGACGAGATAGACGCGCTAGGGCGGCGCCGCGATAATCATAACGGAAACGAAGAACGGGAGCAGACGCTAAACGCCCTACTAACTGAGATGAGCGGGTTCAGGGGGGATCAAGGGATCGTCGTTTTGGCGGCCACAAACCGCCCTGACATGCTCGACGAGGCGCTGCTAAGGCCGGGGCGCTTTGACCGTCAAGCGGAGGTTGGACTGCCTTCCTGCGCGCAGCGTCTCAAAATACTGCAAGTGCACGCGCGGAATAAACCATTATCAAAGGATATTGATTTGGAACGGCTGGCGTATAACTCCGTATATTTCAGCGGCGCAAAATTAGAAAGTTTGCTTAACGAAGCTGCAATACGAGCTGCGCGGCGAAATGCGGCTTCTATCGAACCGATGGATGTGGAGCAATCGTTCGAAACAGTTATGGTTGGAGAACAAAAGCAGGATCGAAGCGGCATCAGCGCTCACGAGCGGGAGATAACAGCGTATCATGAAGCGGGTCACGCATTGGCGACATATAAACTTCTGCCTGACAGCAAGCTGACGCGGCTGTCTATTATCCCTTCCACGCGAGGCATGGCGGGTTACAGCATGGCGGTTCAACCGGATAAGATGTTCCAGACGCGCGCGGAGTTGGAGGCGCATGTGGCTATAGCGCTGGCGGGACGCGCGGCGGAGGAACTCGCGTTTGGCGCTAGGCAGGTGACGACCGGCGCGTCGAACGACTTAGCGCGAGCGACGGAAATGTGCGTACGCATGACGGTCGAATGGGGAATGGACGAGGAAATCGGGCTGCCGGTTCGCCGGGTGCTTGGGCAATATGGCATCAACGCGGGCAGCGAGGCGGCAAGGGTAAAAACAAATATGGATTTGCTGTACCGCGTAACGCTTAAACTTCTTGAAAATGAGCGTGACACATTAATCAAGCTGGCAAGCGCGCTTCTGGAAGAAGAACTGCTGACGGAAGATAGGCTGCGGGAAATATTCTCTGCGGTCGAGGAATCGGAAGCGGCAGGATAATACGGAAGAGCTGCGATTGCTTGAATCACAAAGCCGCGCAGTATGGTCGAATTATTATTAAATATATTTCTATTTATATAACGATATAGTTGATTAAAGCCGCTCTTTGATATATACTTAACCGCATATTTTATTTGAGTCGGCAATCGCTTGCCGTTCTGCAATATGCGGCGGCAATGGCAGCGTCGGCATCGGAGAAGGAAGCAAATAGGTTGGAAGATAATAAAAGGATCTCCGTGTGGACGCGAACGGTCGTTCTGTTTTTGTTAAGTCAAACAGTCACGCTGTTTGGATCGGCGCTTGTGCAATACGCGATTGGTTGGCATATCACGCTAACGACACAGCGCGGAAGCATGATAACGATCGCGGCGCTTTGTGGTTTCCTGCCGCAGGTCGTCGTCTCGTTTTTTGCGGGCGTATGGGCGGATCGCTTTAACAGAAAGCGGCTGATTCTTATTGCGGATGGTATGATCGCCGTTGCAACGCTTGCGCTGATTATTGTTTCTAAAGGCGAAGAGCCGTCTTTATGGCTTCTCTTTGTCATATCTGGTATCCGCTCATTCGGAACAGGCATACAAATGCCGGCGGTCAGTGCGTTTTTGCCAGATATTGTTCGGCAGGATCAGCTTCTGCGAGTCAACGGAATAAATGCGGCGATGCAAAGCGGAATAATGCTGCTCGCACCTGCGGCCGCCGGAGGCTTATATGGAGTTTTAGGTATAAATTCTATTTTCTGGGTCGACGTGCTGACCGCCGCAATCGGCATGAGCCTCCTAAGCATGCTTCGCGCAGAGGACGGAAAGCGCGCCAAGCTTGAGCCTACAAGCTTTACAGGAGAACTTGCCGCAGGTTTTCATTATGTGATTGAACATATATGGCTGCAACAGTTTTTTACGTTTGTGCTGCTATATATGGCGCTCATCGCGCCTGCGTCGATGCTCACGCCGCTTATGGTCGCGCGCAGCTTTGGCGACGAACCGTGGAGGTTGGTCGTGCATGAAATGGTGTTCGCAGCGGGAACGATTGGCGGCGGTTTAATTATAGGATTTTTTACTGGGAAATTCCGCAATACAATGCATGCGATACTTGCGGGCAGCGTGGGATTTGGCGTCGCGACGCTTATCATGGGCTTTTCTCCCAATTTTATTTTTTACCTTGCGCTCATGATCCCGCTGGGTATCTCACTACCATTCGTTAATACAGGCATAGCTACGCTTCTTCAGACCCGTGTCGATCCTAATTATTTAGGCCGGGTGTTCGCTTTGCTCACCAGCATCACGTCAGGTGTAATGCCGTTGTCTATGATGATTTACGGACCGCTAGCGGACGCAGTCAGCGTCGAAAGCCTTCTTATTATTTCTGGCGCGTGCATGGTAGGGGCAGCGCTGGCTACGCTTCGCCGAAGAGAACTGCGCCAAATTGCGGAGCCAATTCCCTCGGAAAATGCGCCCGCGCTGCCGGATGAAAATAACAGCGTCCAGGAAGTTGATTGAAAAGAGCGTACCCGCGCCTGCGGCGGGCGAATAATTGTCGCCGCAGCTTACGCTCTCTAACGTGGGCGGAACGCTGGAGGCCGCATGCCCTCTGGAATAGGTGATCGTATGGGTTACCCGCCGCCAGCGCGCGGCTCGGGCTGCGTATCCCCGCCGTTGCTGTGGAAATTGACCGTACGCTGTATTTCCTGGAATCGCGCATATACGACCGTATCTGCAGCCATCGCGCTTGCCTCGGTGAACTGCGTGCCGCCGGTCGGCTAGGGCATGTCAAATTATTGACAAGCAGCGGGGCGCGGGCGGTATTTATCATCGAGCAATATTTATGGCCAGCCCTCCCCCACGCCGCTTCCCTGCGAATTTCTACGTTGAATCAAAAAGGGAAATAGGCATCGAACAGATTTTGTTCGATGCCTATTCTTCAAATTAATCTCCGTAGTCCCAATGTATCCTTACAAATAGTACGCCACCGGGCATGTCACTTCATCGAATGATAATTAATAACGATGATTGGTCAGAACTATAAAATCAAAACTCCAGCTTAGCCAGTATCGTCTCCACAAGCTTATCAATAGGCAGGCGCGTTTGTTCCATCGAGTCGCGATCGCGCAGCGTTACGGTTTTATCCTCCTGGGTTTGGAAATCGACAGTCACGCAATACGGAGTGCCTATCTCATCCTGCCGCCGATACCGCTTCCCTATAGAGCCGGTTTCGTCATAATCAACCATAAAATGCGGAGCGAGACGCTTATATATTTCGTTCGCCAATCCGCCCAGTTTATTCTTTTGAAGCGGGAGCACGCACGCCTTGAACGGAGCGAGCGCCGGATGCAAATGCAGAACGACTCGCGAGTCGCCCTCGCCAAGCGGCTGCTCCTCGTACGCGTCGCACAAAAACGCAAGCGATGCGCGATCCACGCCGAGCGACGGCTCCACGCAATATGGCACGAATCGTTCGTTCGTGATAGGGTCAAGATACTCCATAGATTCGCCGGACGCCGTTTGATGCGCTTTCAGATCAAAATCCGTTCGATCCGCTATGCCCCATAGTTCGCCCCAGCCAAAAGGAAATTGATATTCAAAATCCGTAGTCGCCTTTGAATAATGCGACAGTTCCTCGGCATCATGATCGCGAAGCCGAAGATTTTCTTCCTTCATGCCCAGCGAAAGCAGGAAGTCGCGCGCATAGCCGCGCCAATACTCGAACCATTCCAAATCCTTACCCGGCTCGCAGAAAAATTCCAATTCCATCTGTTCGAATTCCCTGGTGCGGAATATAAAGTTTCCGGGCGTAATCTCGTTGCGAAACACCTTGCCTATCTGACAAACTCCCATAGGCAGCTTGCGCCTTGTGGAGCGCAGTACGTTTTTAAAATTTACGAATATTCCCTGCGCAGTTTCGGGGCGCAGGTATATTTCGTTAGCGCCGTCCTCCGTCACGCCCTGGAATGTTTTAAACATCATATTAAATTTGCGTATGCCTGTAAAATCAGTCTTGCCGCATAACGGGCAGGTAATGTTATGCTCCTTGATATATTGCTCCATTTTATCGTTAGGCCAGCCGTCCGCCTGAACAGGCGCTCCCTGTTTTGCGGTATGCTCTTCTATAAGTTTATCGGCGCGAAAGCGCGATTTGCACGCTTTGCAATCCATAAGTGGATCGTTGAAGTTGCCTACGTGACCCGAGGCGGCCCAAACGTTCCGATTCATCAATATCGCGCTGTCGATTCCAACGTTTGTCGGACTTTCCATAACGAACTTGCGCCACCACGCGCGCTTTACGTTGTTCTTAAACTCAACTCCAAGCGGACCGTAATCCCACGTATTCGCAAGGCCGCCGTATATCTCCGATCCTGGGAATATAAAGCCGCGGTTCTTGCACAGCGCGGCGAGTTTTTCCATAGTCAGCTGCATTTTTGATATCCTTTCATGATAATGCAATATTGTTTATATATGCTTCGCGCGCGAATTTATTCGCGTTACGACTTACTCTGAGCCGTAACAAAGCCGACGGATTCCAGGAAACGCACAAAGCCGTTGCGTCCGGAACCGTCCTGCTTAAATACACCCGCGTCTTCAAGAACGCGCACGCATTTTTCAGCCAGCGCGTCCCTCAATATACGCTCCGCGGAATCGCTTGGCTGATCGCAGCCATATCGCTTTACCAGCGAGCTGATCCATTCGTCGTGTTTCGCCAGAGGATCGTCCGCTTCATGCCGCGCAAAACACTTCCCGTCCGTCAGAGCAAATCTAAGCGCGTTTAGTTCCGTCATCAACCGACCGGGCAGTATAAACATACCCATTACTTCGATTAGTCCTATGTTTTCCTTTTTTATATGATGCAATTCACTATGCGGATGAAACAACCCTAATGGATGTTCTTGAGTAGCCCGGTTGTTGCGCAGCACCAGATCGAGAGCGTATTCATTTTTCAACCGACGCGCTATCGGCGTGACCGTATTGTGGAGAATCGAATTCGTCCGCGCGAGTACGCCCAGCGACGGATCAGAGTATTTATTCCACGCGGTTCGAATAAGTTCCGCCATTCCAACAATCGATTGCCGATCCTCGCCCGTCAAACGCAGCGCGGTCATCGGCCAGCGCAGCATAGATACGCGTACGCGCGGATACATTGGATGCGTCGCCCTCGCGAACACATCCGCCTTTTCCATCGGGAATATATATTTCCCGCCTTGAAAATGATTATGGTTTAGTACCGATCCGCCAACGATAGGCAGATCGGCGTTCGAGCCGATAACATAATGCGGGAATCGATCAAGAAAATCGAATAGTTTACGGAACGTAGACACGTCGATCCGCATCGGAGAATGCGTCTCCGCAAATACTATGCAATGTTCCGGAAAATATCGATATGGTGAAAACTGAAACCGCCAGCGTTCGCCATCCAATTCGATCGGCAGCGTCCGCAGCGTCTGTCTAGCGGGGAAGCCTGGTCTGCCCGCGTAACCTTCGTTTTCAAGGCAGAGCATGCAGGCGGGATATTCAGTTTCGCGAGCGCTATCGATATCCGCCAGCGCGGCGATATCCCGAGGATCCTTCTCCGGCTTGGACAGGTTGATAGTTATCTCAAGCGCTCCGTATGGTGACGGTGCAAAATACCGTTCGTTTTTGGCGATAGCAATTTCATTTATATATCCGTTAGTAACACATAATTGATTAAACCACGCGCACGCCGAATCGATGCCGGATATGCGCTCGATAGTCTCGAAGCGATTGCGAAACGCTTCCGGAGAAGGCGTGAGAAGCCCCATCAGCTTCACGCCAAACCGTTCGCGCGCAGAAGGCGAATCGCCTATAAGTCCGCGTTCTGCGGCATATGCGTTCAATGCATCCAAAGCTTCAGAAAGCGGAATTTCCTTTGCGTCGTCCAACCCATACCCATCGGTGGGCGCAGACAAACCAAACGCGTCCAGCAGTGCGTTTCGCGCGTAATTAACATCCTCTGGGGGCAGCAGCCCGACGCGCACCGCATACAGCAAAAGGGATTCCAAAGCGCTAAGCGGCGTGATAGAATCCGACAAAATTCTCCCTCCGTTCAACGTTAACTGTATTCCGGTTTTCGTCGGCTGTCAAGTGGAAAAAAAATTGGCGAGCGGCTTGGCGGCAATAGAAAATATACGAACGACGATAAACGTGAACGCAAAATTCGATGCGCGATTTCTCACGCCATCGAATCAGTTTTTTTAGCGGCTGCAGATGCGATATCGGTTTAAGCGAATCTCAATAGGCAAACGACAACTGCACTGGACCGCCGATCATATTGCCTTCAGCATCTACAGAGCGGAACACGAATGCGGAAATGTCGGTTCCGGAAGCGGCGGGAGCGTCGTATACCACGCGTACGGATTCATTATTTTCCGCCCACTGGAACGACACGCCTTTTACTCCGCTTATCGCAAGGCCAAAGTCATTGGGATTCACGGGCGCGCTGAACTCGATCGTAGCGCCGGTAGCGTCGGCCGATGCAACGGATAGAACGGCGCCGTACGCGGACTCTACCGCTTCGCTGTTCGTGGGACGAATTTCGGAAACGGGCTTCAAGTCGCCATTCTCATCATAGTCAGAGCGCCAGTTGCCAAGGATAGGCCAGTATTCCTCGCCCTCGGGCAAACCGCTCTTCGGCGTGTTCTGAAGCAGATTCGGCTTCCAAACGGGAGTTTGCGGCGTCAAGGTTTTGTAAGTAGGACGGAAACGCATGCGCGTGGTTGTCGCGAGGGGGTTGGTTGCGTTCGGATCATACTTTTCGTATTCGACATCCAGTGCGATTACGTAGCCTTGGAGCGCTTCAATTTTCGCGTTGCGGATGCCGAACACAACCTTGTCGCCCAGGGGAACTCTATAACCCTCCGTATCCGGATAAAGGATTAGCGTAGCTCCGTAGGGCTGCAGATAACCGCTTTGCGGCAGCGTGGAGGTGCCTGCGTTGACCTTATTGTCATAGTCGTAGATATCCGCAGGGATTGCCTTGCCGTCGATGTAAAGGCGTACCGGGTCGGTATAGCTGTTATAGTTCACCAGCGGCGTTGTGAACGCCACGCCGGAACCAACGTCGTGACCGAGCGCGCTGTTGTCGGAAATCGAATGACGAAGCGCGTCGTTAACGGTCCAACCGCTGATTTCGATGGTTTTGGAATCTTTGCCGCCTATTGCCGTCGCCGTATACTGGCCGGCTTTCGCCTCTGATTCCGTCAATGATATTGTGGCAATGCCGTCTTCAACATCGCCGGTGAGCTTTGTCACGCCGTCTGTCAGAATCAGCTCCACAGTGTCCGCGTCCGTATGGAAAGTAAACGTAAGCGGCACGCCTTCGGTTACGCTGTTCGATTCGGTCCAAAGAACGTGCTTGTCGGGACGCGACCAGTCGATGTAAGCGCTGGGCAGGAAATAAGGATTGCGAGACATAGCGGCGACGCTGTCAAATGTTTTGGTCGGGAGAATTGTGCCGCTGCCGTCCGCCGCCGCCAAACCGTCGCCTTCGCCTGTAGCGGCGTTGATGGTAAGGGTTTCGTGATATTTGCGGACAAGCTCGTCAACGCCGTAGTATTCGTGATCCATAATCGCGATCAGGTCCGGCAAATCGCGATCCTGGTTTGCGTGAGCCTGATCGCGTATGATCATGCCGATATTATCGCCCTGGCCTATGTACTCATAAACTTCCGCCGCCGCATCCATCGTAACCACGGTGGAGGGCGAGTTTAGCCAAGCGTCCTGTCCCTCGCCCGACCAGCAAATGAAGTAGCGATTTTCCGCCGTCGTGGCGAACGCCGCAACCATAGCGTGTAGGTCGAACGGGGTGTTGTCCGCAAGGTCGGGACGAACGGTGAAGATTTGCGCGCGGTCGGAGAACCAGTGATCTTCGCCGCTGTTCTGAATTGCGCGCTGAATGCTTTCGTTCAATCCATACGCATAATCATGAACCACGACGCCGGTTGCGCTGTTCTGAACGGGAGGTTCATAACTGAACAGCTGACCTTCGGTTGAATAGCGGAAGCCCGTCAATCCTCCTCCGCCCGGATCGCTCAAAGCGATAATATCAAAGCGGGTGTTGCCGTTATCGCCGGTATCATAGAAACCGCCGACGAACGCGCGCTTTGCCATATTGGAGCAGCCCATTATGGCGGAGCTGTATACGTCGATATCGGGGATAACAACATTGGGGTGAAGAAGCGCCTTCTCTTCATCGGAGAGAAGCATATAGTTTTCAATCGCGTCAAGCGCTCGGCTTGCCATCCAACCGGTGTGCATCAAGTCGCCGCTGTCAACCTCATATGAAGTTTTGATTGTATTATCGTTATATACAATGGGATCTTCAGGAGGATAAAGGGCTTCATAGCGACTGATCTGCCCGGCGTCCGGGTTATTGCTGTCGTCAACAGCTATGTAAGCATATCCGTTTTCGATAAGCGTCCTAATTTGCTGTTCGGAAATTCCGCCAACCTGAACCAGCACAGGATAACCCGCGCCGTTGCGGCTTGCTTTTTCATCGCGAACAACGCCGTCCACAACAGGAGGTTCTTCGGGGAAGCGAATGTTGAATTTGTGCGTTACGCCCTCTGAAGCTTCTGGGGAACGGTACGCCTCGTTGGCGGGATTCGTATCCTTTATAAGGATACTTACGGTTTTTGTAGGAAGCAGCGTTTCCGTTACTATGTCCGTATGATCTTCCCAGGTGTCGCCGTCTTCCCAGTCGGCATAATCGCCGGGGGAAACAAACGTATCTCCCGAATGCACATAGGTTTTGATCGGGCTATAGTTGGAATAATAAATGCCTTCGCCGCGGCTTGTACGATCCTGAACCGTTAGGTTATATGAACCTTCCGGAAGCGCGGGAAGCTCGGTCCAGCCGCGTGCGGTGGATTCGCCTTGATTTATATCGGCGACCCATGCATAGCTGAAGTTGTCGTTGATCGCCGTAATCGTGGTATCGCTCTTGAGCGGGTCAAGGCGGTTGCCGAACACATAGTAGCTGAGCATATCCTTGAGTTCGGCGGCGCGCGCTTCCCATTCTTCTTCCGAATCTACTCTGCCGCTACCGTTAGGATCGGCGGATTCATTGAAGAATTCAAACAAATCAGGCAGGCTGAAATTGTCAGGAAGCGTTTCCAGGTCGCTTGGATATGGGAAATACGAACGCGGCGCTTCCGCGTTATCAACCGCAGCCGATGCCGCGCCTGCGGCAAGCGCAATCGCCGACAGAGCGACAATAGCCGCAAGAGCCACGCTAAACGCGCGTTTGAGTAATTTTCGCATCGTTTTCTCCTCGTGTAATGTAGTAGCGGTTAGTTCACAAGCAACCGCCCAAAACTTGCTGCCCCGCAATCGTGCAGGATACCGGATTTCGACAAAGTAGAATGCATTGTACTCCTTTCCTTCTTTTTTGATTTAGTATAAGCCTCAACCAAAGCAGTTTCCATATACACAATATAGATTTTTTATGCTTTCTTCATATTGCAACCGGTTCCACTATGATCGTTTCTCCGCGAGGCGAAGTCGTTTTGCCCGGTCAAGCTAGCTGTCGCGATGCGCGTCGCGCTTTTGCTCTGCGCGGCTGTCAATTGGCGGCGCGGATATAGGGAACCGCCCCCAACTCCAAAGATGAGGCAGGGCGATTCGCCGCGTGTAGACTGTATTGGATTGAAGTAGCCGGTCATCAGCGCGATGCTCGGCGCATTTGTTTATAATATGGCACAGCCATTTCAATTTCAGACATTTACAATGGCCTCTTGTATTAATATAATACATATGATAGCGGATAAAATGATCCGTGTTCCGGAGGTTCGATAATGCCGTCGAATGTGCTTCTCCAAATGTCGGGAATAAGCAAAACGTTTCCTGGCGTACGCGCGCTGGAAGATGTTTCCTTCACGCTTCGCGCCGGTGAAATCCACGCGCTGGTCGGTGAAAACGGCGCCGGAAAGTCTACGTTTATTAAGGTGCTGGCGGGAGTGCACACGCCTGATTCCGGTTCGATTCGCTTGAACGATCGGCTAGTAACCCTGCGCACGCCGCTGGATGCGCAGCGGCTAGGCATTGCCGCGATACATCAGCATGCCGCGCTATATCCGGATTTGAGCGTTGAGGAGAATATATTTATTGGCCACGAATTTCTGAGAGGCGGCATCATTCGCTGGCGCAGAACACGCCGCGAGGCGAAGCGGCTGCTCGACGAGATCGGCGCGGCGATAAGCCCTTCAGAATCCGTGGGAGCGTTGTCGGTGGCAAAGCGGCAGATGGTCGAAATCGCGAAGGCGCTAAGCGTCAACGCGTGTATTCTAATAATGGATGAACCAACCGCCGCTTTATCTAAACGAGAAAGCGTAGAACTATACGAAATCAGCCGCCGCCTCCGCGCGCAGGGCACGGCGATTATATTGATATCACATCGATTTGAGGATGTATTTGGCCTGGCAGATAGAGTGACGGTGCTGCGCGATGGGCGCGGCATTGGCACGTGGGACATTGGCGATGTAGATGAATCAAAATTGGTAAACCATATGGTCGGCAGAGAGTTGACGCAATTTTATCCCAAGAAGCCGACCGCGCCCGGAAGAACGCTTCTCGAAGTGAAAGGCCTTGGCCGAATGGGTTCGTATCGAGATGTGTCGCTGTCAGTGCGCGCGGGAGAAATAGTAGGGCTGACGGGTTTGGTCGGAGCCGGACGTACGGAGGTAGTTGAAACCCTGTTTGGCGCGGCGCGCGCAGATACAGGCAGCATCAATTGGGAGGGTAAGCGGGTTCAGATACGCTGCCCTTTGGACGCAATGAGGCTTGGAATAGGTATGCTGCCGGAGGATAGACAGATAGAAGGATTGCTGCTTCCATGGTCGGTCGGGCGGAATATAACGCTGCCATCTCTTGATACGCATAGCCGCAAAGGCTTTCTCTCTGCGCGAACGGAACGCCGCGTCGCGGATCTGCACAAGGAAAAATTGAGCATTAAAGCGCCTTCCGTAGATACGCCGACGGTATCGCTGTCCGGCGGAAACCAGCAAAAAGTCGTGCTAGGAAAATTGCTGGCTACTAAACCAAAGCTGCTGCTGCTGGACGAACCTACAAAGGGCGTCGATGTGGGAAGCAAAGCCGCCATTTATGAGATTATGTCCGATCTGGCGGCTCAGGGCATAGGCATACTGATGGTCTCCTCGGAGATGCCGGAGGTGATGCATATGGCCGACCGCATAATTGTAATGCGCGAGGGGCGTGTTTCAGCGGCGTTTGATGCGGACGAATATGATCAAAACCGCATACTTGAAGCTATGATTCCCGTAGCTATAGGATCATAAGCGTTACTTAGTATTATATATTTATTATCCCGACAGGAGGCGCCAAAATGCAGCGTCCCACTCAAACCAAACCATCGCTGGCGTTTCTGCTGGTGCGCTACCGGGAGTTTCCGCTGCTGGCAGTATTCGCGTTGCTTCTCATAGGGGTAAATCTTCGCATCCCTGGATATTTAAATAATAATTATTTAAACGTACTTAAAGGCGCGTCCATCAACATGGTTATGGCTTCCGGAATGCTGCTTGTACTGCTAATCGGGTCGATAGACATATCAGTATCAGCGACGCTCGCGCTTTCCGGCGCGATCGCCGGTATGCTTATGCGCGAGGGCGTGATCGATTCCTCCGCGCTGATGTTCGCGGCGGGGATTCTAATAGGCGCGTCGGTAGGCGCGCTGAACGGATTATTAATGTCATACGGAAGAATTCTCCCCATAATAGTTACGCTTGGCATGAGCTATATAACCCGCGCGCTAATACCAATGGACTGGCTGCTGGGTTTGAACAAGATAGCGCGAATTAATTTAACCGACGGATTCAAAACGCTTTTATTGGATCGAGGTTTCCTGACGCTGCCCATGCTGGTGTGGATAGCCGCAGTCGTACCCGTTATTATCGGATTATTCCTGAGATACACTCGCCTGGGGCGGGATATATACGCGGTAGGCTCCAACGAATCCGCCGCGCGGGTTCGCGGCGTTCGCGTTGAGCGCGTGAAGCTTTTCGCGCATACGGTATGCGGAGCTACCGCCGGGCTTGCCGGAATTCTTTGGCTGGGTTATTACAACGCGATTGAAAAGTCGACCGCGACGGGTGACGAGATGTTCACCATTGCGGCATGCGTGCTGGGCGGGGTATCGGTAACTGGCGGATATGGAAAGATGACCGGCGTCGTAATAGGAGCGCTTATGATCGCGACTATAAACAGCGCGATTCCACAGCTTCGCATAGGAAGCTCTATGATAACGGAATTTATAAAGGGGATTCTGCTGCTCGGCGCGATACTGCTCAACGTCGCGGTGCGTCGAACGGCGGGGCGCCTTGAGCGGGCGCGGGTATGGGGCGCGGGCACATCCAATTCGGGGGCGTCGGGTGCAGAACCCCCGGCAAAAAGGAGGGTGATGTAAATGCGAACCGTTAGACGCGCTCTCGGTCCGATACTGCGCTGGGAAAGCATGCTCGTTGTATTGCTTGCGCTGATATGCATTGTATTCAATCAACGAGACGCCTCGCAGCAGGCGGCCGGGCTGAGCCGCAGGGACGTGTTTAACTTCGCGTCGATTATACGCGGATTGCGCCCGTATATGCTCTACAGTTTCATGACGCTGGGCATGATGCTGATACTCGCCATGGGCGAGATAGATATTTCCACCGGCGCTTCCGCCGCGCTGTCGCTCGCGACTCTGGGCGTAGTATATCAGGGGCTGACCAACGCGGGAATGCCAAACGTGCCCGCGCTGATACTGGGCTTGGCTTGCTGCTTGCTATCGGGCGGTATATGCGGCGCGTTGAACGGTTGGCTTGTAACCCGCTTTAAGGAATTATATTCTATGATAATTACGCTGGCAATGCAACTGTTCTTCCGAGGCATCGCGTATCTTCTGCTGGGCGGAGGAACGCTTACATTCCGGAACGATCCGGTATTTGATAGTTTAAAGAAGCTATATAACACGGTGGCTATAGGCTCGGTCAACGTGCCCGTGATGTTATTCTGGTTCGCTGCGCCTGCTCTTGTGTTCACCGTGTGGATACACGGCACCGTATCCGGAAGGCGCATATTCGCTCTTGGCACGAACCGCGCGTGCGCTTATTTCAGCGGAGTACGTACGGACAGCATACAATTCTGGATGTTCGCGCTATGCGGACTTATGAGCGCTGTAACCGCGATATTCTTCACAGGAGCTACGTCAAGTTCTATCCGCGCGGACGCGATGGGCGGATATGAGCTGTACGCGATAGCCGCCGCAGTGCTTGGAGGATTTTCCACATCAGGAGGCAAGGGAAGCGTGCCGGGTGTCGTGCTATCGTTAGTGATATTTGGGGTTATGAAGATTGGCCTGGGCACGCTGTACGGGTTTGCCGACAGCATGGTTAATCTTTCCGTGGGTGTAATACTTATTGCGAATACGCTTCTTTTGGGAGTAGGCAGATTCTTTCCTACCGGATGGGGACAGGGCGCCCGACGCCTGCGAATAAAACGCGGCGCAGCCTTGCATCCGCAGGGGGAATAGCTAGCAGACAGGTATCAACCGTTCGCCGCGCGGTTCGCCGCGATCGATATGGCAGACAAATATTAAGGAGGAATTCACGTGAAAAAACTGCTCTCGCTGCTATTGGCCGTACTTATGCTCGCCGGGCTTACCGCCGTTGCGGAAGCGCCCGCCGGAGAAGGGCTGCTTATCGGCGTTGTGTACAAGCAGTCCGGAAATCCCTATTTTCAGGCATCCGTAACCGGTTTTCAGAAAGCTGCGGATGAACTGGGCTTCACTTTTCTGCACGACGGGCCGGACGACGGTTCGTCAGACGGACAAATTCGAATCATAGAAAACTACATCAGCCAGGGCGTAGACGCGATCGCCGTTTCCGCCAACGATCCCGAAGCGCTCGTAAGCGTGCTGCAGGAAGCGAAAGCTGCGGGAATCAAGGTAGTCTCGTGGGATGCGGCCGTGGTTGCGGCTGGGCGCGATCTGGACGTACAGCCTGCCAGCGCGAAATCGATTGGCTTAACACAGCTGGAATCCATAGCGCAATCAATCGGATATGAGGGGCAATTGGCCATCGTATCAGCGACGGCAACCGCTCCTAACCAGAACCTGTGGATCAGCTTCATTGAGGAAGCGCTCAATAGCGATCCTGCGTATGCGAACATCGAATATGTTGGAACCGTATATGGCGACGACGAATATACAAAGTCATATGACGAGACTCTCGGCCTGATCAACCTCTATCCGGATCTAAAGGGCATCATCACGCCGACGACCGCCGGAGCGCCGGCTGTTGCAAAATGCGTGCTTGACGAAGGCAAGAGCATAAAGGTTACCGGCCTTACGCTGGCTTCTGATATGGCTGAATATATCAAAGCCGGAGTATGCGACGCGACGTTCTTGTGGAATCCGATCGAACTCGGTTACGCGGCTTCGTATGCGGCGGTAGCGCTGGTTAACGGCGATATCACCGGCGCGGAGGGCGAAACCTATGAAGTGCCGAAACTTGGCGCGCTGACGATCGAAACATCTACCGCCGTAAACGAGGCGGGCGAATTGGTACCAACCGACGGCACAATCTCATACCTAAACAAGCTCAACGCGTTCACAGTGGATACCGTGGATGAATGGGTGAATATTCTGTAACATATGCATGGCGCGTCCCCGCTTTGTTCGGGGCGCCGTGGCAAAGTCATCGTCTAAATAGAAGCCTTAGATGGGGCTGCCGCACTGGATGGACAAACCAGCGCGGCAGCCATTTTCATTGGCACGGTATATCAACATTTATAGAAATTCTCATTTAATAAGTATAAGCGTATTCCATAGCATATTGCACCGCTGACAGTTAGTCGCAACAATGGCTACATCACCCTTTTAAGCTTCTCCCCTATGCGCTAAACAGCATACAGCATCACGCTATTCTTGCTATCATTTCCTCATTATACCATCCCTCGGCTGTCTCTTCTCCAATTTCTACGATTCTTGGGACATTCTCATTGTTGGCTAATAGATATTATTACTGGAGGTCTAATTTAAGCGATAACGTAATATATTGACAATGATCAATGCGAGGCGTATGATCCACATATCGATATTCTTCGATAGGAGTTGCGTATATGTACGATTATGCGGCAGATGCTGCGGTATTCAAAGCATTGTCCGACGAAAACCGGCTGCGGGTGCTTGAGTTGCTGCGCAGCGGCGAAAAATGTGCGTGCGTATTGCTGGACGACCTGCTGGTCGGTCAGCCCACACTCTCGCATCACATGAAAATTCTCGTGGACAGCGGCATCGTCAACGCGCGAAAAGCGGGTAAATGGACATATTATTCCATCAGTCCTGCTGGCGGCGAGAACGCGGTTAATCTGCTGGAGCGGATCATAACACTTGCGCATGATTCAAATAACAATGAAAATTTGAGGTGCTGTGTATGAGCGATTCCTGCCGCTCCGGTCAATCCTCCTGCTGCTGCTCCGGAAATTCCTGCTCTGTTGATTCGTCATGCTGCTGCGCGCAAACAGAACCTTGGGTCACAGGTTCCGTCGACACACCGGCAGGTTCGGTTCCGATTATATCAACGACTCTGACGCGCACCGACATGTTCGGCGCGTGGAAAGTGCGCTGGGGCATCGGTCGGATGAACTACACTATTGATTCGGGTTTATATGCCGTCGGCGAGCCGAAGGCGGATTCACCCGTCCTTGTCAGCGCAAATTATAAACTGACATTTGATACGCTGCGGAAGGAACTCTCCGGTTTGGATTGCTGGCTGCTTATCCTTGACACGAAAGGCGTCAACGTTTGGTGCGCGGCCGGCAAGGGCACGTTCGGTACGGATGAGCTTGTGCGACAGATAGAGAAAACCGGCCTCGGCGCGATTGTGTCGCATAAGCGGCTGATCCTTCCGCAGCTTGGCGCATCTGGTATAGATGGAACCCAAGTGTCTCGACGCACAGGATTCGCCGTCGCCTTTGGTCCGGTGCGCGCCGGCGATATAAAGCAATACTTAAGCTCTGGTAACAACGCGTCCGAAGAAATGCGAACAGTCAATTTCACGGCGTGGGATCGATTAAAGCTCACGCCGATAGAGATAGTAACGGCAGCGCGGCAAGCCGTCCCCGCGTTCGCGGCGCTGTTTCTGTTGAATTTGTTTGCCGCGCGTCCGTTTGAACTTAACACATTCATCATATATTTAGGATCGGCACTGATGGGTACATTCGCAACGCCCCTGCTGCTTCCTTATATACCAGTAAAGATGTTTGCATTCAAAGGCGGAATACTCGGACTGCTATGGGGATTTGCCGCATCCGCGTTCTTTGGATTCTATTCGCGCGCTGCACTGCTTGCGCTGTTTGGATATATATTGATAAGCATGTCAATATCAGCGTGGTACGCGATGAACTTCACGGGATCATCCACATACACATCGCCTTCCGGCGTAATGAAGGAAATGAAAATAGCTTTACCGTTCATCAGCGGCGCAGCGGCAGTCGGCGGAGTTCTGTTGGTTCTTTTCCATATATTCGGGTTGTAGTACTTTAATATAAGGAGGGCGCATGGTTCATCAGTATCTGGAAGATGTCGTTACACTTGAAATGGATGCCAAAAAGTGCGTCGGATGCGGTCGGTGTATCGACGTATGTCCGCACCGAGTGTTAACTGTTATGGATGGAAAAGCGAATATTGTTAATAAAAATCGCTGCATTGAATGCGGCGCGTGCGCGCTTAATTGCCCTGTCGGCGCGTTGTCGGTGGACGCGGGCGTCGGATGCGCGTCAGCGATTGTGAAGAGCTGGTTTACCGGCGGCGAACCGAGCTGCGATTGCGGCGGAGGCGACTGCTGCTGATATAACAATTGCCTTTTATATAAAACCTTGAGTAAAAAAGATATGGAAAAGTGAATACTTAAATATGATGAGAAATTCAAGAAGAATCTCGTGTCGCTTCACCAATATAATTCTACCTATTACTCATGATAATTAGCTAACGAAAAAACGATCTACGGTCACGCAGAGCCGCACAGGTTACCTGCGCGGCTCTTGATCAGATTGGTTTCAACGCTTCTTTTTTCGTTGCCCTATTATAAGCGAGTTGTTCTAGCCTCTCACTATCGAGGAATGCGTTACATTCCTCAGTTGAGCAACCAGGCATATCGCTGAACAAAACGTGTCTGCGCGATGGAGGCGAGACTCGCCAAATGCGAAACCTGCCGCTCACAGCAATGTATCAGCCATGTATTTGGTTACGACTAACCTAACATAGATAACGCATAACCTTTTTATTCCCCCGCTATTATTGCGTCCAAGACCATCTGCGCTTCCGCCGCAGCCTGATCCAACGCTACCTGTGCGGGGATGTTTTCGATCTCGACCTGATCCGCCGCGATCACCAGCGCGTTTAGCAGCACGCCGCCCGTGATGTCAAGCTGCAGCACCGTGCCATGCATGGATTGCTGGATCGGCACGAGCACTTGCGGGTGCGCTTCAGCGAATGCTTTGAAAGCGGGGATCTCCAGCGTAGATTTGCGCACCGCCACATAGCCCGTGTTCATCGACCAATACGCCTGCTGTTCCGGATCGGTGAAGAACTTCATGAACTCATAAGCGCCAGCGAGCGTGTCTGCATCGGTGCCGACAGGCGAACCCAAATGCAGCGCGTCCGCCATCGGCGCGGAGGGGTTACTGCCCCAACCGGGCTGCTCCATAGCGGCGACGATGGAGAAATCCAGATCCGCCTGATCGCCGGACGATCCGGTATACCCGCCAGCGACGCTGCGCAGCACATCGTCGATCGTCTGATACCAGTATGCCCAGCCCTGTCCGCCGAAATGGATGCGCATCGTCTGTTCTTCATGCAGCCATATCCGGAACTGCTCCCACACTTCCACCCACTCCGGCGTGTTAACAAGGACAGTGCTCATATCGTCGCTGAAGAGCTTGCCACCGTTGCTGAACACAGCGTCCATCAGGTTGGCGACCCCGTACATCGGTTCCCAACCGTACACCACCGTCTCGCCGTTCTCCTTCACGGTGATGTTCCGCGCCGCTTCGCCCAAATCCTGCCACGTGCGGATGCTCGCTGGATCAATCCCCGCATGCTCAAACAATTCAATATTGTAGTATAACACTTGTGTGGTTCCATATGCCGGAATAGAGAATTGAGTGCCGTCGATGAAACATCCGGCATCGAAAAACGTTTCGATGTAATCCGTTCGATCGAAGGAAGGATCGGCATCGATCAGCGGATTCAGATCGGCCAGCAACCCTTTCGAAGCCAAGCTCAGCCCAGCAATGTTATTGAGCAACACCACATCCGGAGCGTTGCCGCCAGCGATAGCCGCCTGCAATTTCTGATACGTTTCGTCATAATCCGCTTGAGAGAGGGCGTTTACGTGATACTCGCTTTGGGATTGGTTGAACCGATCCACGATCTCCCTCAATACGTCCACCGCCGTTTTACCGCCCGCGAACCACAGCTCCACCGATATGGGAGAAGCTTCGGCGCGCGCGAGCATGCCGGGGAAGAGGAGGCTTGTCATGAGTATTAGTGCCAGGAACCGCTGTAAGTATGTACGCGTTTTCATCAGAGAACCCTTCCTTTTCGTCCATTTTAAGAGGATTGGATCTAGAGCCGATGGGATATCGCTATCCCTTGATCCCCGCAGTGCTGCTGATGCCCGACAGAAGCCCGTTCTGCGCGAACGCGAACACTAGCAGCAGAGGCATCACCGTCAGCGCGGATCCAGCCATGACCATCGCCCAATCCGTGCCGTACGCGCCTCCTTCGATGAAGAAATGCCGCAAACCCTGCGAAACCAGGTACCTTTCAGGCGCGTTTGTGATCAGGGAAGGCCACATGTAGTTGTTGTAGCACGCAATGCTGCTGATCAGCGCAAAGGAGATGAGTGAAGGCTTCGCCAGCGGACAGACGACATAAAGTAATATTTGCAGGTGAGAAGCTCTATCCAGCTTGGCGGACTCAATCATCGGACGAGGCACCTGCATAAACGCCTGCCTGAGCAGGAATATGCCGAAGATACTCACCAGGTTGGATACGACCAGCCCCGCAAACGTATCCAGCAAGCGCATCCGTGAAAGCACGACATACGCGGGTATGTACGTCGCGGCACTGGGAATCATGTAGCTGACCAGCACCAACGCGAACAGCATCCCTCGTCCACGGAACGTCATAATAGCCATGGCATAAGCAAACAGCATGCCGCTGACCAACTGGTAAGCAACGGTAAGCACACTAATGAATACGCTGTTCCACACATAGCGCGGCAGCGGGGAATGCAGTGCCGCTTGCACATAATTCGACCATTGAGGCGCAGCGGGGAAGAAGGCGCTTGTGTCCATCAACTCCGCCTTTGTCTTGAGGGAACTGAGGATCATCCATGCGAACGGGAAAACCATTACAACACCGAACAGTGTCAGTACGGCGATACGCGTCCACAGGGACAGCCGCCGTCTTTCAAGCGCGGTCGTCAATATGTCACCAGCCTTTTTGAGATCTCGTTTTGTGCGCCTGTAAAGGCTACGACGATCACCAGCAGCGCCACGGCGGCGGCGGTGGCCTCGCCCATCTTAAACTGCTGAAATCCCAATTGATAGTAAAGGTACAGGAGCGTGCGCGTGCTGCCAGCAGGCCCTCCTTGGGTGAGGATTTGGATTTGATCATATGCCTGTAAACCGTTGATTGTCGTTACAACTACAAGGAAGAAGGTAGTGGGCGAGACGCCTGACAATGTGATGTGCAGGAATTGCTGGAAAACGTTTGCACCGTCCAGGCTGGACGCTTCGTACAGGCTTTTGGGCACCTTCTCCAGCGCGGTCAGGTAGAAGATGGACGCATATCCCATCGATTTCCACACGGTGACGATGATCACGCAGATCATCGCCGTTTGGGAACTGGCCATCCATTTGGAGCCGGGTAGATGGAACCACCGCAGAATCGCGTTCGCGATGCCGTGATCCGGATCGAAAATCCACATCCACACCAGCGACACGGCCACGGTCGGCGTAATCCACGGCGAAAATACGAGCGCTTTGTATAACCCGACGCCTCGGAACGCATTGAACAGCAACAAACTGAGCAGCAGCCCGCCAACTATCGTGAACGCAGCGCTGCTTACGCACAATGTGAGGGTGTGGTTGAGCGCACTGGAAAATGCCGACGATTTGAGCAGTGTCACATAATTGCGCAGCCCGACAATGTGATAGGAAGGCGTCATATAGTCCCAATCGGTGAAGCTGATCGCGATGGTTCGCACAATGGGGTAAACCCAAAAGACGATCAACGGGATCATCGCAGGGGCGATAAACAGTAGGATTTCAACCAAGCCTCGAATTCGCTGACGCGTTGGCATGATACGGTACCCCCTCCCTCCGACCTGTGTCTCGTTAAGCGATCTAATTGGATAATTCATACGCAAATATATCCTTTGCAAGCCATACTACGCTCATCTCCGTGCAGGGTTTCAGTGTGAGCAATGTATGGATCGGAGCAGGTGAGCCACTCCCGTTCCGCCGCTAACGAACTTGTGCACAGGACGCATAGGAACACAGCGGTCTCAAATAGGAATCGGCCAATGGCGATGATCTCTCATTCCGGCATTTTGATCCCAGTGAATAGTGTAACAGACGTTTATAAAACCCATATCAATTTTTCGTATAAATCTTGTTAAATTTTATGGTTCTTCGCTAAATCAGGTGGATAGAGCGAATATTATGATGTTTAAATAAATATTTATTTTGATAACCAGTAAATAAAGACGCCCAGTTTTGCCGTGCTTTCACAGTTGCAAACTCACGAGATTAGCGTTATCATAAACATGCTGTTCTAAATTTGCGGCGCATACAATAGCACATAACGATTTTATCTGGAGGAAAGTTATTGTCTCACATTGAAGTCGATAATTTAACGTTCGCATATGAATGGAACCCAACTCCAGTATTCGAACGCGTTTCCTTCCAGATCGACACCAATTGGAAGTGCGGGTTAATCGGCCTTAACGGGCGTGGAAAAACCACGTTCCTGCGTCTTCTGTGCGGCGAACTCCCATTAGATGAAGGGGGCGGCAGCGCGATCCGCAAGTCTGCGGCGGTGGATATGTTCCCGTTCGATCCTTTTAGACGGGGTCTCTGCCCCAGACACCCCAAAACAAAGCGGGGCTGCGCCCCACACCCGCCAGATACAACCATTGACGCGCGAACCGTCGCCCGCGCGTGTGTCGCGCCGTTCGACGAATGGGAGAGGGAAATGGATCTGCTCGCGCGAGACGGAAGCGATAATGCTCTCCTTAAATATGGCGAATTGCAAGAATCAATGATTCGCCTGGACGGATATCGAATCAACGAGTGGATAGATATTGAAACCGGCAAACTTGGCATGCCGCCGCGCGCGCTTGATCTTCCATACAATAAGTTATCAGGCGGCGAACGGACGAAGCTTCTCATCGCCTCTCTGTTCCTTAAAGGACGGTTGTACGCGCAGGGCGAAGTCTCGTTTTGTTCGGGGACGTCGGGGGCAAAAATTCCGTCTATATCAAAGGAACGGTTTCTGCTAATCGACGAGCCGACAAACCACCTGGATTCGCGGGGTCGTGAAAAGCTGCAAACATATCTATCGCAGCAGAGCGGCTTTTTGCTGGTCAGCCATGATCGCGCGCTTCTTGACGGAGTTTGTGATCACATAGTAAGTATAAACAAAAAATCGATCGAAGTTCAGCAGGGCAATTACGCGGCTTGGAAACAAAACCACGATCTTCAGGAAGCGGCGGAGTATAAGAGAAACGAACGCCTGAAGGGTGAGATCGGTCGGCTAAACGATTCGATGCACCGCATCGCCGATTGGTCGAATAAAGTCGAAGCGAGCAAAATCGGCGAACATTCGGCGGATCGCGGGTTTATCGGCGCGCAATCCGCTCGTATGATGAAGCGCTCAAAGAACGCCGAGCGACGCGCCCAGTCGTCCATAGAGGAAAAGAAAACTCTTTTAACCGACGTGGACGTGGCCTCGCCGCTAATACTACGCCCCTTGACCTATTCGAAGCCGCGATTGATCGAACTGAATAATCTTTCTGTTGATTATGGGCACGGAGCGCTGTTTAATCCGATAACGCTAGACGTGATGCGCGGCGAACGAATAGCGCTGACAGGCGGAAACGGCTGCGGTAAAACCAGCGTGCTCCGTTTATTATGCGGCAATGATATACCGCATATGGGAACGGTTCGGCTTGGAAGTAATCTTACAATATCATATGTATCGCAGGAAACGACGCATACGCGCGGAACTCCGTTGGCATGGGCGGCGACTGTCGGCGTCGAGCGAACGTTGTTTATGACGATATTGCGCAAGTTTGGATTCTCACGAGAGCAGCTCGAGATGCCAGTTGAATTCGCAAGCGAGGGGCAACGGAAAAAAATTCTGCTCGCGACCAGCCTTTGCGAGCAAGCGCATCTATACGTTTGGGATGAGCCGCTCAACTTTATAGACGTCGCTTCGCGCGAGCAGATAGAAAATTTAATATTAAAGTATCAGCCTACAATGTTATTTGTCGAGCACGATCGCAGGTTTCAGGAGAACGTATCGACAAGGGTAATATCGCTCGACAATTAGCATGGCTAGGCGTTTGTCCAAGGCGCGTCCATTTGGCTGTATTCGTCGCGCAGATGGGTTCTCACCCGCATGCCAATCGCTTTCTTCGGGCACTTCGCGACGCATTGGGAGCAGCCGGTGCAGGAGTTCGTTATTATATGCGGGTGTTTGCGCTCGCCTATTATCGCGTCAAATTGGCAGGCCTTTTTGCATATCGAGCATCCTATACACGCCTTTGAATCTATTGCCGCCTCGCGGCGGTTTTGATAATCCGCCCATATCGCATCCGTAGGGCACGCCTCCGCGCACATCATGCAACCGGTGCATTTTTCCGGGTGGATGACGGGCAGATTGTTCACCATCTCTATAGCGCCAAACTTACACGCATTTACGCATTTGCCGCACGAGAAGCAGCCGGCTTTGCAGTTATCGGTCACTACGCGCCCGCGTTCGTTCGCGTGGCATATCAAGCGAACCGGCTGTTTGAACGGCTGCAAACTGATAACCTGTTTTGGGCAGACGGATACACATTTTCCGCATCCGGTGCACCTCTCGCGGTTGATATCGACGAGCTGAATCCTGTCGTCCACCCTTATCGCGCCAAACGCGCATACCGACGCGCAGGTTCCAAGCCCCAGGCATGCGAAATGACACGACTTAGTTCCATCGGATACGATAGACGCGGCGATGCAGTCGCGCACTCCATGATAATTATATTTTGGTAAACAATAATTGGTGCCGCCTCGGCATAACAAAGTGGCTACCTTACGCTGCATAGGATCAACATCCCCGGCGTCCTGTCCGATAATCTGAGCTATGCGCCGCGCGACTTCGGTACCTCCGACCGGGCAGCCGTTAACCGGAGCGCTTCCCTCCACGATGGCGGATGCGAACGCGTCGCAGCCGGAGAAGCCGCATCCACCGCAGTTCGCGCCCGGAAGCGCGGCTCTTACCATAAGCGTTTGTTCGCTGGATTTTACGGCGAACAGCTTGCTCGCATATCCTAAAATTAGCCCAAACGCCAGACCGATCGCGCCAAGCAGCAATCCCGCGCTGACTATCTCCATATCAATCCCTCGTATTTCTCATTAGACGGAAGTTCCGCCCCAACAATGCGGCTTTTTGCCCCGCACCCGCTATCAATGTATCAATCCGCCGAATCCTTGAAACGCGACGCTCATCAACCCCGCCGTGATCAGCGCGCCGGGAAACCCGTCCATCCAATCCGGAAAATCAGATATCGCCAGTCGCTCTCGAATGCCAGCAAACAGACAGATCGCCAGCGTAAATCCCGCGCCGCCGGCAAATCCGTTTACGACCGACTGAATCAGATTATACCCGCTGGTCACGTTTAAAATCGTAACGCCCAGCACCGCGCAGTTTGTAGTGATAAGCGGCAGATAAACGCCCAGCGCATTGTAAAGCATAGGCAGGTAGTTTCGCAGAACCATTTCGACAAGTTGCACCAGTGCGGCGATAACCACGATGAATACCAGCGTCTGCATATACACCATGCCCAATCGCGAAAGCAAATAGGTATTTAATATATATGTTATGAGCGACGCAAGAGTCATAACAAACGTAACCGCCACGCCCATTCCGATGGCGGTCTCCAGCTTTTTCGATACCCCTAAAAACGGACAGCAGCCCAGGAATCTTGACATAACGAAGTTGTTGACCAGTATACCGCCAATAACTATAAACGCTATATCTTTCATAATTGAATTCCTTTCCGCGCGGACTTGCGCCGTTCGTATGATTTCATCATCACGTTCACAAGCGCCAGCACTATGCCCAGCGTGATAAACCCACCCGGCGGTTGTGTGAGCATGCCCATCGGTTGATAGCCCGCAGGCATAATATGTATGCCAAACCAAGTTCCAGCGCCGAGTATTTCGCGCACGCTGGAGAGTATCATGAGCGCAAGCGTAAAACCGGCGCCCATTCCTAGCCCGTCCAATATCGACAAACCTACCGGGTTAACCGACGCGAACGCCTCCGCCCGCGCGAATACTATACAATTTACTACTATAAGCGGAATGAATATGCCCAGCGATTTATCAAGCGCGGGAACGAACGCCTTTAGCACCATCTGTACAATCGTGGTGAATGTGGCGATCACGACGACGAACGCCGGTATTCGAATGTTCGATGGAATAACCTTGCGAAGCGACGATATAAAAAGATTCGACATTACCAAAACAAACGTAGTTGCGGCGCCCATACCCAATCCGTTTGACGCCGTGGTAGTAACGGCGAGCGTAGGGCACATGCCCAGCACCAGCCGAAACGCTGGGTTCTCATCCAATATTCCGTTTTTTATCGTCTTCCACGCGTTCATTCAGTCGCCGCCTCTCCAATGGCATTCAGCTGCTCGAATAAGAGGATTGCATCCGACACGGCGGTCTTGACCGCGCGGGATGATATTGTCGCTCCGGATATGGTATTTACATCCTGAGATACTCGGGCGGATGGAAGCATAACAAATTGAGATAGAAACGGTTCATCCTTTATCTTCATTCCCAACCCTGATGTTTCCTGGATATCCCCTATCGCGGCGCAAACTATCGAGCCGTCCGTTAGTATACCAATAGTCACGGGGATTTCCGCCTTATATCCCTGCGGATTCAGCAGGAAAGTGTAGCCGATCGTTTCACCTCCGCTCGTCGCTCGGTAAACTTCCGCCATATCGCCGTACGCTCCCCCGTTCGCCCATACGGACGAATCAATCAGTTCAAACTCGTCGGCGTCTGGCATAACCTTCGAGCGAGATGATTCCGATTCCGCCAAGCGCCGCGATTCAATCGGACCGCGCGTTATGATATTCACAGCCGCCAGCGCGATAGCCGCGACAAGCGTGATGAGAAGAAGGCGCACGCCGGCGTTTAGTATATCACGCACCGCCCTTCACCTCCCCGGCTTTTGTTTCGCCAAACCAGATCGGTCTAAACGCGCGGTTTATCAGCGGCGTCAGCAAGTTCATAAACAATATGGCAAACGAACAGCCCTCCGGATACGATGGATTAAACGCGCGAATCACCCACAATATTAATCCGCACCCGACGCCCATTATCGCCTTGCCCAACGGCGTTATCGGAGACGTCACATAATCCGTCGCCATGAAGAACGCGCTTAGTATAAGCCCGCCCGATAGCGTTTGATAAAGCGCGCTCTGGCTTGAACCATCTTCCCAAACGGTTCCCGTCTGAATAAGAAACAGCACGAACACTGTAAGTATAAACGTGACAGGAATATGCCAGGTGATCACGCGGCGGACGAGAAGATACGCGCCCCCAATAAGCAGCGCAAGTTTGCTTGTTTCGCCGAGCATCCCTGGAACCGTGCCCAGGAACAGCTGAGATGCCGTATATGGAGACCGGCTGTTTACGAGCGACAGCGCGAGCGGCGTAGCCTGCGTTAAAGCGTCGACCGACGTTGCTTGGCTAACTGCGTCCAGCGCCTCTCCGGAACCTCTGCCGACGACGGTCGCAGTCATAAGCGTTGCCCAGGATATCATAAGTATCGTCCTCGCGCCAAGCGCAGGATTAAGAAAATTTTGCCCTATACCGCCAAATATTTGTTTTATTAATATAATTGCTATAGCGGAACCGATTGCGCACATCCACCACGGCGCGGTGGGCGGAAGGTTCATAGCCAGCAGCAAGCCCGTGACCACCGCACTCCAATCGTTAACGCGAACGGGCTTCTTCGCATGCCGCTGGTATAAATATTCCGCCGCCACGCTGGAAAGAACGCACACAATTATTACAGTCAACGCCTGCCGTCCGAAATACCACACGCTAAATCCCAACGCCGGAATCAACGCGACGCACACATCCCGCATAAGCGAGGCGGTGGACGACGCGTCGCGCCAGTGCGGGGATGAGGACGCGTTCCATCGTTTCGCCATTTCAATCGATCCTCCTATTAGTCGGGGACTATGCCCCCCGAACGATACGAAGCCGCGCCCCATGCCCGCTGCTTGGGCGCCTTCGCTATGCTTTCTTCTTGGATGTAGGCTCTGCGCCTTGCGCCCGCTTCACAAACGGCGCGGCCATTTTCTTACCCACCCTGCACATCTGCGTCAGCTGCCGTTTGGCCGGGCACACATAAGTGCACACGCCGCATTCGATGCAGTTTAGCACTCCGTTCGCGCCAACTTCCTCCCACATTCGTTTGCGCGCATATGCGTCTATAATCGCGGGCTGCAGCCGCATTGGACAGGAACGCGTGCAGCGTCCGCAGCGTATGCACGGCGTTTCATCCGGAGCTATAGATTCACCGCCCACCGCGAGCAAACCGGAACTGTTTTTAGTCAGCGGCACCTCAAGCCTGTTAAGAGCGATGCCCATCATTGGCCCGCCCAGTATTATCTTGCCGGTTTCCTCGCGCAGTCCGCCGCAGTATTCGATTAGATCGACCAGCGGCGTTCCTATGCGGGCCGTTAAGTTCTTAGGTTCGCGCACCAAGCCCGATACCGTAATTCCGCGCTCTATAAGCGGTCTGCCAGTGCGAAGCGCGTGGGAGATTTCTATCGTAGTAGATATGTTCAGAACCGCCGCGCCTATGGCGGAGGGCAATCCCCCCAATGGCACGCTACGTCCGGTCAACGCGTATATCAGCTGCTTCTCCCCGCCCTGCGGATAGCGCACCGGAAGTTCTACGACTTCAGCTTTATCACCCGCCGCCTTTCTAACCGCAGCGATCGCATCCGGTTTATTAGCCTCGATGCCAAACACAAGCCGCTTGGCGTTTACGATACGCTGCGCCAGCTTCGCGCCGTCGATCAGATCGCCTGTGCGTTCAAGCATCAGCCTATGATCTACCGTTAGATAAGGCTCGCATTCCACGCCGTTTATTATAAGCGTATCTATTGATTTGCCTTGAGGAACCGTCAGCTTAACAGCCGTAGGAAACGCCGCGCCGCCCATTCCAACAATGCCCGCCGCGCGGACGCGCGCTATTAGCACCTGCGGCTCGCGCTGCGCGACATCCGGATCAGGCGCGATAGATGGATCCCAGCGATCTTCATAATCATTATCAATTATAACCGACGGAACGGATACGCCGTTGGGCAGCATGCACGGGGCAACGCTGAGCACTCGCCCCGACGCGCTCGCATGCACGGGCGCGGATACAAACGCGCTCGTTTCGCCTATCATCTGCCCAAGATTAACCGTATCTCCCGCCTTCACCAAACACACACACGGCGCGCCGATGTGCTGACTGAGCGGAATGATCAGTCTATCCGGTATAGGGGCGGCTTCAAAAGCTTTGCCCGACGTCAGCGACTTAGAACTTTCGCATCCGTGCGGATGCACGCCGCCTGGAAATTTCCGTGATCTCCGGTTGCCGAAGGGATAGGCAAACGCCATCCAGCGACCTTCTTTCTATGTATTATTATACAATAAATTTCATATAGAATATTATATAATTCAATATCTAATATATGGAATCCTATTTATGTATCAAAAACATTATCCCGTATGAGCGCACGTTTGCGAGCCGCCGAGGAAAGCAGCAGCGCCTTTGCATACGCGCGGGCGTTTCCGGCAGTAGATTCCACTTCGTCCGTCGACGCGCCGCCGAGCATCCGCGCAAGCTCGTCCGCGCGCGCTTCCTCATCCAATCGTTCTAGCATTGTACGCGTTCTCTCGCCGTCGGTTTGTTTTGATACCAGATATGCGATATCCGCCATAGCCGCGATTTGCGGCAGGTGCGTAACGCATATAACCTGAGCGGAGCGCGCTAGCCAGGCCATCTTCTCCGCGACAGCTTGAGCCGCGCGACCGCTTATGCCGGTGTCGATTTCATCGAATATCATCACTGGAACGCCGGAGCGATCCGCCTCTATCGTTTTCAGAGCCAGCATAACGCGCGACAATTCACCGCCGGACGCGACATCCGACAATGGTCGCAACGGTTCTCCGGGGTTAGCGCTCAATACGAACATAACATGATCCACGCCGTCTTCCCTGGCGTCCTCCGCGTCCGCGAACGCAACTTCAAACCGCGCACGCTCCATGCTCAAATCTTGAAGCTGCCCGCGCAGTCGGCTCGCGAATTTTTCAGCCAGCTCGCGCCGCGTTTCCGATACCGCTTGAGCCGCTTTGCGATACGTCTCTTCACGCCGTGCGCATGACGCGCGCAGCTGTTCAGCGTGCTCCTCGCTACCGAGCGTTTCTTCCAATTCCTTTTCGACACGCGATTGGAACGCCAGCATCTCGCGAGTAGACGCGCCATATTTACGGCCAAGCCGCTGCAGCAGCGCAAGCCGCGATTCGACGCGGTCTATATCTCGCGGATCTATCTGCGCTTCGTCTTCCGCCCGGCTCAGTTCCGACGCGACGTCTTCCAATTCATATCCCGCCGTCGCCAATCTCGCGGACAATGAGGCGAAACTTTCGTCAAACCCCGCGATGCCGCCCAACAGCGCGGCGGCTTGCCTAAGCTCGTTCAACGCGCCGCTAGTGCGCTCGGTACCTGATACAAGCGCACTGGCTTTACGCAGAGCCTGATCTATTTTCTCCGCGTGCCGCGCGCGTCGAGACTCCGACTCCAATCGGATTTCCTCGTCCTCAACCAGCCTGGCTTCCTTAAGCTCCGCTAATTGATATCGCAGCATATCAAGCCGACGCGCGCGCTCCTGCGCGTCGGACAGCAGCTCGTCCAGCGCGCGAACATCCTTCCGCCAGGCGCGCCAAGCGGATCGTAACTCCGATAACCGCTCGATGTGCGCCGCGTCTCCGAACGCGTCAAGGAATGCGAGGTGCGTTTTCGAATCAAGAAGCGCTTGGTTCGCGTGCTGTCCGTGAAGCTCCACCAACTGCGCGGTTATATTCCTGAACGCGGATAACGGAAGCGTTTCGCCCGCAACGCGGCAAACCGTTCTTCCGTTTGAGAACAGTTCGCGAGAGAGAATCAGCTGCCCATCTTCAGCGTCCAGCTCGCGTGCGCGCAAAGTTTCCTGCACGGCAGGGAGCGCGCTTATGTCAAATAAAGCCGTCACACCGCCGCGCGACGCGCCGGTTTGCAGCATTTCCCTATCGGCGCGTTCGCCAAGCAAAAACGCAACCGCGCCAATCACAATCGATTTCCCCGCGCCGGTTTCGCCGGTGATCGCGGACAAACCGCTCCCCCACTCAATCGTCAGTTCATCGATCAACGCGATGCGTCGGATCGTCAATTCCAACAACGCCATGCGTCAATTTTACCGCGATTTATAGAGATTGGTCAAGTCCCCGCATCCAGCATTTGGCGAAGACGATCCATCACATATGGCACTTCAGAATTGCGATGCGTAATTATCACGCAAGTATTATCGCCCGCCAGCGTGCCTACAATTTCAGCCATGCCCAAATTATCTATCGCCTCGCCAGCCGCATGCGCGGCACCCGGAAGCGTTTTTACTACGATTAGGTTTTGAGCCTCCGTCATAGACACCACCGTTTGGGCGAATACCCGTATCATTCGTTCCGAGATGCCAAAGCTCTGCACCGACGGAGAAACATACCGATAACCGCCGTCTTCGAGCAACGCCTTGGTCAGTCTGAGTTCTTTCACATCGCGGGATACCGTCGCCTGAGTCGCTTTTATACCCCGTGTGTGCAGCTTCTCAGTAAGCTGCTCCTGTGTCTCGATCGCTTCCTGACCAATAATGCTCAGAATTGTGGATTGACGTAATGACTTCGTCATTGTCGCACCTCTTTCTCTTTTGCGACGGTTTCGTATGATTCGATTCGTCCGGTCGGTCGTAGCTTCCAAGCTTATCACCTCGTTGCAATATTGGGAACCCCTCGGAAATTTTACTAAATTATTTATAGTAGATTAAATATTCCACTGTGCTAACTTCGATCGCAAACGTTCGAAGAACGGAAACTGTTTTATCCTAATAAACAAAAGCGGATACGCGCTTTTGGCGACCTCAATCCGCGCCTGCCTTCCGAGTATGATAGGAGCGCGACCGTCCAACGTCAGCAGCATACCGCCGCCTTCCGTTGGGCAGGTCGCATCCAATCGAACAACCGCGTCGTCCGGCAATACGATCTGCCTCGACTGCGACGCATGCGGGCATATTGGAGATATCAATATGCACGGAACTTCGGGCGATATAATCGGCCCACCGGTAGAAAGAGCGTAACCGGTCGAACCGGTCGGAGAGGCGATAATCAAACCGTCCCCATCATAACCGCCTATCAGCGTATCCCCTACCCACGCGCGTATGCGAATCATTCGCGCATAACTGCCGCGCGTAATCACAGCGTCGTTTAAAGCGAGCGCGTTTTCAAGCGGTTCAGTATCGGACGGTGATTTAGCGTTCGCAGGCTCTATTAGTCGAGCGCAAAGCGTTATGCGCGATTCGATAGTATATGATCCGGCCGCTATCGCGTCGAGCGCTTCCTCCAGGCCATCCTGAGTAACCTCAGACAGAAAGCCCTTATTGCCCGCGTGCAGCCCCAGCACAGGGACGCCGCCGCGCGCCGCCATAGCGGCGGCATGCAATATCGTTCCATCTCCGCCCGCGACTATCAGCGCGTCCGCGCGCTCCGTCATCTCCTGCGCGTTGGCGACCGTGATCGCTCCGATATTTGCCGCAACATCTCCCAACTCGTTTGTCAGCATAATATGCAAGCCACGCCGACGGCACGCGTCGGATATAGCGCGGATAAGCGCTTCCATATCGCGTGCGCGGTGAGGATTAACGAGCAGTCCAAATAACGTCAGCATTCTTCCGCCTCTTTGTATACATGGCTTCGCCCTCGATGCGCTTGGCGCGCCAGCTAGCCGTGAGCCGTCGGCTTCACTTTGAACATCTCGTTCGCCGTGCGAGCCGCATCCGCTATCATCGCGTCGACAGACACATTATCGACAGAGCCGTAAATTATATCGAACAGGAATTCGATATTGCCCGCCGGTCCCTGTATAGGCGAAACCGCTACGCCTCTCACCGACCAACCGGTCTCCCCAACAAACGCCGCGATCTCCCGCATCACTCGCTCGCGCACTGCGGAATCCCGCACAACGCCGCCTTTTCCAACATGTAAGCGCCCCGCTTCGAACTGCGGCTTAACCAGCGTGACGATTCTTCCGTTCGTTCCTACAATAGGAAATATCACCGGCAGCAGCAATCGTATCGAGATAAACGAAACATCCATCACGCAAAACGACGGGCGCGGATCGAATCGCTCGGGGATAAGAAAACGCGCGTTGGTTCGCTCCATCACCACTACGCGCGGATCAGAACGCAGCCGCGCATCCAACTGACCATACCCCACATCAACCGCATATACCCGATCGGCTCCCCGCTGAAGCAGCACGTCTGTGAAACCACCCGTAGACGAACCGACATCCAGCGCGATTATTCCCTTTGCGTCAACCTGAAACTCATCCATGGCTTTTGAAAGTTTCAGCCCTCCGCGGCTAACGTAAGGAAGCGCCTCTTCAACGGAGAGCGGGGCGTCCTGCGCGACGAGCACCGAAGGCTTGTCTATGCGGAGTACGCCGCTGCGCACTACTCCGGCGAGTATAAGGGATTGCGCCTTTTCGCGGCTTTCAACAAGATTCCGCCGCATCAGTTCGACATCCGCACGGTTTTTTTTCATCTTAGGCGGAGGGTCTGCGCCCCGCACCCGATTCTCCGCTTCTTGTTTCACACGCTTCACCCGTTCAATTAGCGCGAGGCTCTGCGCCGCCGCCCCGAACATCCTGGGGCGGCGCCTCATATACCCGCCGTAATCGGCGCTCGACTTCATACGCGATATCCTGCGCCGTCAGGCCAGACGCCGATCTAAGTCCGGACAGCGTATGCTCGTTGCGGAACACGTCTCCGACGCCAAACGCCATAGGCGCGTTCATTCCGCGATCCGCGCATAGTTCCGCGACCGCGCTGCCAAATCCTCCCGCGCGCTGTCCTTCCTCTACTGTGACAATCTTTACCTCGGCGCGCGACAGCGACATAACCATTTCCTCGTCCAACGGCTTAACAGACGAGGCGCGCACAACGGCCGTCGATATACCTGCCGCGTCCAATATATCTGCACAAGAGAGCGCAATCGGCAGGCATGATCCATACGCGAGCAGCGCGGCGTGTGTTCCGTTTTTTTCTATCCGCCACCGATCCGCCGGCTGTATATCCTCATTCATATCACCGACGCGCTCCGGCAGCGACTTGGGATATCGAATTAGACACGGCTTACCCAGCAGAACAGCCTCGCGGATCCGCGCGTCAAGCTCGCATAAATCGGATGGCGTCCATATTGCAAGGCCTGGAATTGATCTCAACAGGCATACGTCGTATAAACCCTGATGAGTGGCGCCGTCGTTTGCGACAAATCCGGCGTGATCAATCAGAAACGTAACTCCAAGATCCTGCAGGCAAACGTCATGGATAACCTGATCTACCGCGCGCTGCAGGAACGTGGAGTACAGCGCGACGACTGGCCGCAACCCGGCGGCCGCCATGCCTGCGGCAAGCGTAACCGCATGTTCTTCCGCTATGCCAACATCTATAAATCGCTTTTGATGCTCTCCTCGGAACACGCTCAAACCAGTACCCGTCGGCATAGCCGCAGTTATCGCGATAATCGACTTATCCTCGCGCGCGATTTCAGTAAGCACGCGCCCTGCGACAGACGCGCAGCTTCGTTCAGCCGAAGAGGTAGACGCCGAAATTTCTTCGTCGCACTGCTCTTCGGAAATTGTTTTTCTTTGCGGCATGCCGTGATACTTTTCGGGCTCCGACTCCGCTTCCGGGCATCCCTTGCCTTTTTGGGTTATAACATGAAGAAGCGTAGGATATTCCCACGCCAGCGCGTCGCGCATCGTCGCGATAAGCGGCTCTAAATCATGCCCGTCTATCGGACCCAGATAGCGAAATCCAAGTGATTCGAAAAAAGAACCCGGCACGATAAGCGCGCGAACCTTGGCCTTCATCCATTCCAGCGCGCGCGATATCGGCCTGCCGATTAGAGGAATCGCCTCTAGTCCGCCCTTTACCAGGCGCTTCGTACCGCGCCATTTGCGGCTTACGCGAAGCCGCGTCAGATGCTTTTCCAGCGCGCCAACGTTACGGGAGATGCTCATCTCGTTATCATTGAGCACCACCAGAAATTGAGACTTCAGCCCACCCGCGTCGTTCAGCGCTTCATACGCAAGCCCTCCAGTCATTGCGCCGTCTCCGATAAGCGCGGCTACCTTATACTTTTCTCCGCGAATATCTCTGGCGCGCGCAAACCCTAACGCCGCAGACACGGACGTGGACGCGTGACCAACGCCAAAACAATCATATTCGCTTTCCGACATTTTGGGGAAACCCGCAGTTCCGCCTTCTCCGCGCAAACGTTCGAACGCTTCCTGCCTGCCAGTCAGCAGTTTATGCGCGTAGCACTGATGCCCAACATCAAACACAAGCTTGTCGCGCGGACATTTTAGCGCGGTGTGCAGCGCGATAGTAAGTTCCACCGCGCCAAGGTTCGACGCCAGATGGCCGCCCGTTTGACCAACGGTAGCGCGTATTGTATCACGAAGTTCGCGCGCAAGTTCAACGCGTTCATCCTGCGACAGCTTTTTCAAATCAGCCGGACTCGAAATATTTTTTAATATTCCACGCATATCAACTCGCCGCCGTGCAGCCCGCGTTGGCGCATAAATCATATAGAGTACACGCGGCGCAGTCAGGCCTGCGCGCATGGCATATGCGCCTGCCGTGGAATATTAATCTATGATGCGTATCAAGCCAGTCCCCCATAGGGACGACAGCCATAAGCTGCCGCTCCGTCTGTTCAGGCGTTTTCGCGTCTGCCAATCCAAGGCGGTTGGCGACGCGCTGAACATGCGTATCAACCGCGAACGCAGGCTGCCCAAACGCGTTCGCCAGTACGACGTTCGCGACCTTGCGCCCGACGCCCGGCAGAGCGGTAAGTTCGCCTATCGTATTTGGCACTTCGCCGCCGTGACGCTTTACCAGTTCTCTGCAGGTTGTTACGAGGTTGCGAGCCTTTGTATGATATAATCCAACCGACCTGATATGTGGTTCAAGCTGCTCCGGTTCAAGCGCGGCTATCGCATATGCGTCCGGGAACCGAACGAACAGCGTTTCAGTCACACTGTTTACCTGTTTATCTGTGCACTGCGCTGAAAGCATAGCGGCTATCAGCGTTTCATACGGATTAGAAAAATTAAGTTCGGGAGCGGGGCGCGGATAAAGCCTTGCCAATTCGGCAAGGATTGAATTCGCAGTCGTATCCGACGCCATCGCCGACCCTCCCAATAACGCAATTTAAACGAGGGTTCTATCTCCCGCCACCCACGAACAATATGCGGTCGCGCCCTCGCTCGCATTCATATTTATCCACACCGACAGTCATTATACATTCATTCAATCAATCTTGCAAGATGCATACGATAACCATTCGCTAAATAAACGCAGCAATATTCATAAAATATCTCTCCTAGCGTTTTTAAACGCTTAAAGTTCACAAGCATTAAACTATTTGGGCTTCCCAGCAAGAGCAGCCGCCGCAGTCGCCGCAAATAAAATCACCGCGCCAATAGACTGCCGCCCGGTCATTTGCTCGCCCAATATAATCCAGCCAAACAGAGCGGCGAACACGGCTTCCAAACTCATCATAAGCGACGCGAGAGTTGGATGCGCTCCGCGCTGCCCATATATCTGCAGCGTGTACGCCGCTGCGCACGACATCACGCCGGCATACATAATAGGAAGCCAGCTGGAAAATATATCCCGCGAGGCAGCCTGGCCTATGGGATCTTCCCATATAAACATGCTTATCACTGAAAAAAACGCGCATACGCTTACCTGAATCCAAGACAGCAGCATCCCGTCCGATCGCGGCGCATATTTATCTACCGCAAGAATCTGTGCAGTAAATATCAACGCGCAAAGCATCAACCACCGATCTTCCTGCCGAATGGTAAAGCCTGGCTCAATACACATAAGCGCCATACCCGCCAGCGCAAATCCCACCGCCACCCATACGAATCGTCCGGTTCTCTTGCCGATCAGCATGCCCGCTATAGGTGTCAACACTATATACAGCGCGGTAATAAACCCGGCCTTTCCCGATGTGGCATGTACAAGCCCTATCTGTTGAGCGAGGCTTGCCGCAAACAGCAAAAATCCGCAAATAAAACCGCCGCCGAGCGTCTCTCGCAAAGCAGTCTTTAATCCGCCTCGCAGCCTACGCCTAAATATCATAACCGGTATCGTCAGCGCGACGGCGGCCACACAAAATCTAACCGCCGCGAACGTCATCGGCCCCAACCGCTCCATCCCCGCTCGCTGCGCGCTGAACCCGCTGCCCCATATTATGGCCGCGAGCAGGAGCATCAGTGTGGCGGCGGAAGAATTGATCTTTTTGTTTGGTTTTGTTTTCGCGGATCGTTTTTCTTTAACCTTTATATTATTTGAAAGATTTGAGTTGTTGATCATATTTGCCGCCCCTTCAAGCGATTCGCTATGAAAATATGAAACCAGGGAGCCTTGCGGACTCCCCAGTTCTCCAATTATATTTGAATCCATTGCGCGCGCGGCGTCTATACCCCGTAATCCGCAGGATTGAACGTTCCGTCATGGTACGCTTTAAGCGCGTCCGGAATCATTTGAACGCGACTTTTCATTATATAGAACAACGCAGTGCCGTTGCGCCGCACAGCGTAATTATCCTGGTCGTACGGCAGATACTCGATAACTTCCGACTCGCTGGATATGTTTATAGTATATTTAACCGTAAGCTCCGGCCTCGCGTCCGGCGCGGGCGCTTTCCCTTCCGGGATTAAGCCGTCCACGCGCGTACCAATGACTATCTGATATAACTTACGGAAATTCGAATCATCCGCAACTTGCCCGTTTATCGTAAAATTATCCGTGGTCGCGGGTTGGCCGGATGCGTCCAGCTTCTCGCCGCCATCCTCGTTAAGCGTCGGCACTCGGCTTATTTCCATCAGTTCGTCAACCCCCAGCCCTTGAATGGAAATTTTATCCACCTTTGCAATATTAATTATATTAGCAAAGCGATCAACCAACTCCGCCGCAGTCGCGGTCTTAAGAAAATCTAACGATACCCTATCTACCAGATATATGGCGCCGTCCTCAAGCCGCACATATGTTTGCGTGTCGTTCTTGTTCGCCCCCACCTCAATACGAAGAAGCAGCTCGCGCGAACTCGGCTCAGCGGAGGCGTCTTCAGCGGCTTCAACAGAGCTTCCGTACACGTTTAATGTATAGGAAGGCGCGTCCAGTCCATAAAGGCTCAGAGTTTCCTCGCGCGCTTCCGCTTCGAACGCGACTATCTTTAGCTCAGTTATTGCAGCATATAAATTATTGACATCCTCGCCGTCCGCTTCGTATGCGAAAGGCTGCACTAGTTGAAATGCCGATATTCCAAGTTCCGACGACGAGCGCTGGATTTCCACGATCGTTCCGTCCGGTCGGGTTAGCGATATGCCGGTTATGTCCTCCGCCGCGATAGACCACGCGGGTATGATATGAAGCGACGCAAGCGACATGGCAAACCTATCGCCCGAGGAACTATATACCGCGTAAATGTTTGGGGCGTCGGAGGTCTTCAGGTAATATCTGGAACCGGAAGGCACCGCGGCGCCGAGCAAAAACGTTTTTATGGAGCCGTCCGTATATTCCACGGTCACGGACGCTCTTGGTTCATCAAGACCGTAATCCGCCAGATTATCCGCAGATTCCGCTATATTACTCGCGTACAGATATGTGCAGCTTGTCGCCAAATTCCCTGCCTTCGTCTGATCCAGCGCAAACTGCGGCATGCCTGCGACCATAAACGTAGTACCATCATAATCGATCGTATACTCCTGCGTAGGAATTTTAACATGCGCGGACTTGAAATCCGCGCGAGTTTTATCTACCAGCAGGAAGCTTGAGCTTTCGGCGACCGGCGGAGCTTCATCTGGAGTTGGTTTAAAAAACTGCGACGCAAAATATCCGCCTGCCGCCAGCACTCCGACGACAAACAAAAGTATCAGCGTGCGAATTCGAGCGCCGCCGGAACGTTTGCGATCATCGCGCCCTTTTCGCAAGTCGGTCGTAAACAGCTTATCCTGTTCGTCGTCCATCACAGGTGCCTCCTCCTCAGCGTCACAGTTATGCCCGCCGCGAGAATTAGAACAGGCAGAAGAAGAATCGAAAGGCCGGCAAGCAGATACATTTCAGCCTGCGACGTAATCTGAAGCGATCCGCGGCTGGCTTGCTTCGACAGCACGCTGATATTTACCGCTGCGTCTTTGCTGGCCCATTTAACAGCAGACATAACAAACTCGCCGTTGCTGAACTGGTTTAACAATGTTGAGCTTGCGATTGAAGAAACGCTGCCCATAACGATAGCGCGGCTGCTCTTGGAGTCGTCCGTAAAATTGTGGCGCAGAGCCGCCACGGCGGTGTTAAACGGTCCGAGCGGTTCCTCCGGCATACGAGTCCAATCGGTGCGCTGTACGTTGGGATCGGCAAGGAACGAACCCGTGTCGCTTGACAGAAGCGGCGTTATCTCAATTTCGTTCTTTGACATCTCAGGCATCTTTATCGCCAGGCTATCCATCGATAAAACATAGCTGCGCCCGTTCTCGGTAAGCGGCGTCGTTACGTCATGCTCGCCAAGCCTGGACAGCAAATAACTTGGGCTGTAATAATATTGGGACGCGTCGCTTGAGTTCGCCACAACTACGCCGCTTTCATATCCGACATTGTAATATTGAAGAATCGTGTTGAAATTCGGCAAGTCTATCGGCGACAAAATATCCCAGGCGAAAAGGAAACCTCCGCCCGCTTGAGCGTATTCAAGCAACTTTATTCTGTCCCGCTCGTCCAAATCGCGCTGCGGCGCCGCTACGACGACAAATGAACCGTCAGGATCAGGCATATCGCCTCCGAGCGGAATTTCGTTTACATCATAATTATTGTCATTCAACAATGTGACCAGAGCGCTAAGATCGCTCAAAGAAGCCTCGCCGTGCCCCTGCAGGAAATATGCGGCCTGCGTTTTATCGGCTGTTACATACAGCATTCCTTGAGTGAGCACGCGCTCAAACTGATAGCTTGATATATAGTACTCGCCCGTCGACGAATCAGTCGCTATGTTTACCATATCATAATATGTGATAACCTTAAAGCGCGTTTCATCCGCGTTAGTCACGACCACAGTATTGCTGCCCAGCGAAGATGAGCTGCCCCTAAATTTGTTTACCAACCCCGGGTTTTTATCCGGATCGATGGCTATCACTTCCACATGTCCGCTAGATGCGCGGTACCTGTCCAATACCTCCGCCAGCTGTGCGTTTTCCTGACCCGATGCGGCTAGATGATAAAACTTCACATCCTTTGTAAGATCCTTCAGCGCGCTTTTCGTAGTATCGGAAAATTTAGTAATGCTGTTATAACTTAAATCCAGCCGAAGCGCCCAATTATCTTCAATAGCTTTTACGGCAACATTAATAAGCACCAACGCGACGACCACCAGCGCCGTCGCAAGCAGCGCGTAGCTTCCATATCTAAACTGCTTTTTCTTAAAAAAATCGGTAAGGTTGAATCTGCTCGGCGAGCGCTTGCCGCCATCGGATGCGCCGTTAGGTTCGGCGGTTTGATATTTGCCCTCCGGCTGCGTCCCGCTGTTCATCGGTTTATCTTGATCTTGCATTGCTCAGCCCTCACTCCATCTGCGCTTATCGATCACGCGGATCGTCAGGAATAGGAACACCATCGAGAACGATAGGAAATACAAAATTCCGGAGAATCCAAGTTGCGCGCGCGCGAACGGATCAAACCGCGCATAAATCGAAAACCACTCCAACACCGACGAAACGAATTGTCCGGGCACAACATATATCACGGAATCAATAACCCATAAAAAGAAGTTCACCCCGATGCTGATCACAGCGGCGGTCACCTGGTTCTCCGTCGAGGCGGATATCAATTCGCCCACAGCGATAAAGCACGCGCCCATCAACAAAAATCCTATATAACTGGCGACAATCTCGCCCCAAAAAAGCGTGCCGTATGCGCCGACTATCACCACAAACAGCAACGTTCCCACAAGTGTAGCGAGCCATACGGTAAACGCGGCCAGAAATTTGCCGGCGACAATCGACGCCAGCGACAAAGGCGACGTAAGCAGAAGCTGCTCCGATTTATTCTTTCGCTCCTCCGAGAACAATCTCATTGTAAGCACGGGCATCAAAAATATCGGAACCATCGAGAACGACGACAGCATTCCGGGAATATCGCCGTTGCCGGAGAACAGATTGTTAAACGTAAATAAAATCCCGCTCACCAGCAGAAAGAATCCCATAAACACATAACCTATTGTCGTTTTAAAATAGCTCTCCAATTCGCGTTTCCATATAGCGAGCATATTTACGCCCCCTCGCCGTCGCCGGTTAGTTTTAAGAATATATCCTCAAGCGTAACGTCCGACGGGCGAAGCATAATCATAGGCAGTCCCGCCTTTGCCAGCGCGTTGAACATCTGCTTGCGTATATCAAATTGACGATCCGATTCAATAATAAAATCAAACGCGCCGTCTTCTTTCATTCCGGTAGATTCCACATATCTCGCGCCGTCCAAACCGCGAAGCACGCGCTTCGCGTCGCTCTCCGAACCTGCTATGCGCACAGTCATTCGAAATGATTCGCCTATACCGCGCGTTAAATTTTCAAGCTTGTCCTGCGCGACTATATTCCCTTTATTTATTATTACCACTCGCTCGCAAACATCCGCGACCTCCGTTAGTATGTGCGACGAGAGAACAACCGTATGATCTTTCCCAAGGCGCTTTATCAGCGTTCTGATTTCCAATATCTGCTTCGGATCCAAACCGACCGTCGGTTCGTCCAGTATTATCATTTCCGGATTGCCTATCAAAGCCTGCGCCAATCCAACGCGCTGCTTATATCCCTTCGACAGATTTTTTATCAGTCTGCCGCGCACGTCACCTATCTTCACAAGCTCGCAAACGTCGCTCAAATGCGCGCGAACCGCTCCCGGCTTAACCTCTTTTATCGCGCACGCGAAGCGCAGATATTCATCCACCGTCATATCCAAATAAAGCGGCGGCTGTTCCGGCAGATATCCGATTCGGCGTTTGACCAGGCGCGGCTCTTCAAGGATATCGTGTCCGTCGAGCAGCACGCGTCCTTCGCTTGCGGATATATATCCGGTCACAATGTTCATCGTGGTCGTTTTGCCGGCGCCGTTCCTGCCAAGAAAGCCAAGTATTTCGCCCTTCTTGATGGTAAACGTGACATCGCGAACCGCGAATTTAGAGCCGTACCGCTTCGTCAAATTCTGTATTTCGATCATGCGATCCGGTCACTCCTTTCTCAATTTGGAGCGGGATTTTGCCCCCGCCGCCCCTGTACGAACGGGGCCGCGCCACGTACCCGCGAGCATATTATATCATGCCCCATCGAAGCATCTGTAAACAAACTATGAAGCTTAATAAAAAAATCTATCGAAAAACCGGCAATGCGATTGCCTGCCGATTTTTGACATTCAATATAGTAAAGCTAAAAATATAACACAATAAATTTTACTATATTTATTTTATATATCCGGCCAGCGCGCCGTACCTTATCCTGGTATCTCTCCAACGTTTTTCAGCACATAGTGCGGCCTATACGGAAACTGGTTGATTCCCTCCCTTGTCGTAACCCCGGAGAGCACAAGCACGGTATCTATCTCCGATTCAATGCCCGCGATGATATCGGTATCCATTCTATCTCCGATTATGGCGGTATCAGCGACCGACACTCCCAATCGTTTAAGCGCGTGCCGCATCATGAGCGGATTTGGTTTCCCCACATAATACGCTGATTTTCCGGTAGATAGTTCGATAGGCGCGACCAGCGCTCGGCACGCGGGCGCTATTCCGTTCTCGGTAGGTCCCGTTATATCGGGGTTCGTAGCTATCAATTTTGCTCCGTCCAATACCAAGCGTATCGCGCATTCTATTTTTTCATAGCTATATGAACGGGTCTCCCCTACGATCACGTAATCCGGGTTCACCTCGTTCATCACGAATCCCGCGTCGTACAGCGCCGAGAACAAACCGGGCTCGCCAATAACATACACCGAAGAACCTGGCGGCGCCTGACTTTTAAGGAAGCTTGCCGTGGCCAGCGCGCTGGTATAAAAGTGGCTCTCGTCAACCGTCAGACCCATACGCGCCAGCTTCTGCGCCAACTCCCGCGTCGCTCGTTCGCTGGAGTTAGTCAGGAATATGAACTGCTTATTTTGCGATTGCAGCCACTCCACAAACCTCAATACGCCGTCCAGCAGGCGGTTGCCGTGGTAGATAACGCCGTCCATATCGCAGATGAAGCCCCGCTTTGCGCGAAGGTCGTCGAGCGATACCTCTTTTTGGTCAATTCTATTGATATCGTTTATGTTAACCTCTCCTTCCTACATCAGCTATTCTTATACTAAACTCCGTTTAAACGGTAGCAGATTCGCGAAGGATTTTTGCCGGTCGCAAAGTCGAGGGAGCGAGGCGGGCTGGAGGCCCGTTGAGCGGACGAGACGCAGCGAGCGA
>JAISZG010000072.1 GCA_031269355.1 Oscillospiraceae bacterium
ATAATATTCGAGCGCGTGTCCCAGGATACCGTGTATACGCTGCGCACCGATCTGTTCGCGCGCTTTCAGGCGCAGAGCCATACGTTCTACGACAAGCACCGCATTGGCGAGATAATGTCGCGAATGACGGGCGATATGGAGGGCGTGCGCAACTTCACGCTCACGTTTTGCATGACCATCGGCGAGCAGGCGTTCATGTTTATAGCCGCCGTGCTGTTCATGGGCGCGATAAGCTGGCCGCTCGCGCTGACCACACTGGCCGCGTGCGTTCCGCTTTGCGCGGTCGCGTGGGCGTTTAACAAGAAGATCCGCCCCGCTCACGCGGCAGTGCGCGAGCAGAACGCCGCTCTGAACACGCGCGCGCAGGAGAACATAGCGGGCGTGCGCGTGGTTAAGGCGTTCGCGCGCGAGCCGCACGAGAGCGAGCGCTTCATGGAGGATAACCAAAAGGCGCTGAAGCTGAACATGGCCGCTACTTACATATGGTCGAACTTCAATCCTATAATGGATTTCCTGGGCTCGCTGGGCGCGCCGCTCGTGCTGCTGGTCGGCGGAATACTCGTAAGGCGCGGCAGCCTGGATATGGGTTCGCTCATCGCGGCTATGGGATATATATGGATGCTTGTTAACCCGATGCGAATGCTGGCGCATTTTGTAAACGTGTTCGCGCAGGGGCTGGCGTCGGCGGAGAAGCTTCTTTATTACCTGGATCTCGGCGCTACGGTGAAAAGCCCCGTCGCGCCCACGCTTCCCGAAAAAGACAGCGGCGGCGTAAAGTTCGAGAACGTAACGTTCGCGTACGGCGATCAGGTGGTGCTGCGGGATATAAGCTTCGAGGCCAAGCCCGGCGAAACCGTGGCGGTTATGGGCGCGACAGGCTCCGGCAAAACGTCGCTGGTTTATTTGATGCCGCGCTTTTACGACGTGCGAAGCGGGCGGGTGCTGGTGGACGGCGTGGATGTGCGCGCGCAATCGCTGCCGGAGCTTCGGCGAAAGATAGGCTTCGTTATGCAGGATACGTTCCTGTTCTCCGATTCCATAGAGGAGAACATAGCGTTTGGCAAGCCGGGCGCGGAGCGCGCGCTGGTGGAGAAAGCCGCGCATATCGCGCAGGCTTCCGATTTTATCGAGCGGCTGCCGCAAAAATGGGAAACGATCGTGGGCGAGCGCGGGTTGGGCTTGTCCGGCGGGCAGAAGCAGCGCGTGTCGATCGCGCGCGCGCTGGCGTTCGAGCCTAGCGTGCTGGTGCTGGACGACGCTACGTCAGCCGTCGATATGGAAACGGAAGCGCTTATTCAGCGGGGCCTTCGCGAGGGCAGGTCGGGACAGACGACGTTTATAATCGCGCATAGAATATCCTCCGTAATTCACGCGGATCAGATACTCGTGCTCGATCAGGGACGCGTTGCGGAGCGCGGCACGCATAAGGAGCTGCTCGCGGCGCGTGGCTTGTATTATCAAATGTTTATGGATCAGGTGAGGGACTTCGCCGGACTCGACGGCAAGCGGGAGGCGTGAGCATGGCGCGCATACGTAATATCGACGACGAACAGCTGGAAGCGCCGTTTAACAAAACGCAGTTTTTTCGATTGATGCGATACCTGCTGCCATATCGAAGGAAGATGCTGTTCGCGCTGGGGCTGATGGCGCTCGTCGCGATATGCGGCCTGGCGGGTCCGTTTTTCATGAGCCGCACAATTGGAGTGCTGGAAGGCGCCGCCGACGGCGATTTTAACGTCGGCCTGATGTTCGCGTATATAGCCGCGATGATAGTAAGCGCGGCGCTGGGCGGCGTGCTGCTGCGCGCGCGCGTGCGCATAACCGATCTGTCGGGACGCCAGGCGATAGCGAAATTGCGCCAGGATTTATTCGATTATATACAAAAGCTTTCATTCAATTTTTTCGATTCGCGATCCGCTGGCAAAATAATGGTGCGCGTAATCAACGACGTAAACTCGCTCAACGATTTATTCTCCAACGGCATAGTGAACCTGCTGGTCGATTGCCTTACGCTGGCGCTGCTCGTGGGTATCATGCTTTCTGTAAGCTGGCAGCTTACGCTGGTCTCCCTTGCGTCGCTGTCGCTGCTCGCCATACTTATAGCCAATATAAAAAGAAGGATGCGCCGCGCGTGGCAGATAGTCCGCGCGAAAACATCCAATATGAACGGCTATCTGCACGAGTCGCTGGCCGGCATGCGCGTCACCCAATCGTTCGTGCGCGAGCCGGTCAATCAAAATACTTATGAAGATGTAAACGACGACATCCGCGTCGGCTGGATGAAGGCGGTCAGGTTCAACGGGCTGTTCTGGCCTACTATCGATATCACCTCTACGATAGGCACGGTGGCGGTATATATGGTGGGGCTGTGGCTTATGGGCGGGCGCGCGGGGCTTTCGCTTGCCGATTTGTTGCTTATATTATGGTATCTTGGCAGATTTTGGGATCCGATTAATAACCTGGCGAATTTCTACAACGCGCTGCTGACGGCGATGGCGTCGGTCGAGCGGATATACGAAATATTCGATACGCCCATAGAGGTGCACGATAACGAGGGCGCGCGCGAGATGCCGCCGATCGCGGGAGAGGTGCGCTTCGACGGCGTAACGTTTGGTTATGATAAAGGGGTGCCCGTTCTAAAGGACGTAAGCTTTACCGCGCGGGAGGGGCAGACCGTCGCGCTGGTCGGTCCGACTGGCGCGGGGAAGAGCACTGTCGTGAACCTGATCAGCCGGTTTTACAACGCGACAAGCGGACGCGTGCTGATCGACGGAATCGACGTGCAGGATGTTACGCTCGCGTCGCTTCGCGGCCAAATGTCTGTGATGATGCAGGATTCGTTTATATTTTCAGGTACGATATATGATAATATTCGTTATGGCAAGTTGGACGCGACGGACGAGGAGGTTATCGAAGCCGCGAAGGCGGTTTGGGCGCACGACTTTATAGTTAAAATGGAGAAGGGGTATAACACGGAGGTGAACGAGCGCGGCTCGTCGCTATCCGCCGGGCAGAAGCAGCTGATATCGTTCGCGCGCGCGCTGTTGAACAACCCGCGAATACTTATACTCGACGAGGCGACAAGCTCGATAGACACGCATACCGAGCAGCTTATACAGCGGGCGATAGAGCGGCTGCTGGCGGGGCGCACGTGCTTTGTTATAGCGCATCGCCTATCGACCATTCGAAAGGCGGATTGCATACTTGTGGTGCAGGATGGAAACATCGCCGAGCGCGGCACGCACGATGAATTGATACGGCTGCCGCACGGGCACTATCACGGGCTTTGCGAGGCGCAGTTCGCGTTCCTTGCGGGCGAGTCGATAGCATAGCACTATAAAAATTATATAAATAATGTCGTTCTCTTTTAAACCGCGCCGCGTTCTGGTATAATGTGACCATGATAATTTTGGCGCGAGGAGGGGACAAAGTGGAAAATTTAGCGGAACGGGAAGCACGGCGGTCGTTCACGCGCCGCGCGTTGATTCCGTTCGCGTATACGGGGATACTTATCGCGCTGTGTGTATGGTTCGCGGGATCATATTTTATAGAAATAGAAGATCATTACGCGAATGTTATACTAGGCGGAGGATATGGATCGTTCGATCCGTACACGTCGCAGATTCATCCGCTGCTAGGGCGGCTGATCGTCGGCCTATATTCGATAACAAGCGCGGTCAACTGGTTTGGGATAACTCTGCTCGCGCTGTTGTTCTGCGCCGGAGCTGCGGCTGTAAGCCTTACCGCGCATCGGTCGGACGGGCTGGCACCCGGGTTTATAATATTATCCCCGATATTGGTTGTGCTGGTATGCTCGCTGCAATCGCGGGTGGTCGCGGCTATGTGCGTTATATCGGGCGTACTATGCGTGCTGGACGGCTGCGCGGACGGCGGGCGAGGCACGCGCAGGGCGATAATGGGCGCGCTGCTTTGCGCGGCGGGCACGGCGCTGTCGATGGAGCTGGCGTGGATCCTCGCGGCGTGCGCGCTCGCGCTGGCGCTGGCGAGCCACCGAAAAGCGTTTCATGGCCGCGCGTTTTGGATAAGCCTGCCGATTGTTATACTGGCGATCGGCGCTTCGACGCTTACGGCGGAACTTGACTCGACATGGCGGACGTTTCATCATCAATATAATGCATACGAGCGCGCGACTGGAAGCTATCTCGTGGACGAGGTGCGCGGCCTGCTATCCGATTATGGCGTGGTGCTGTCGCTGGACGGCGGCGCTCCGAGCGGGGTCGCGAAGGATTTGTGGAGCCAGCTTCCGCCCGAGGAGGAGGCGGTGGCCGCGTCCAGCCTTGGCAAGATAGGCTTTTCGCTGAACGACGCGGATTTTTTTACGCGCCGCAGCAGCGCGGACGCGGAGCTGGTGTCGCCTGAAAACGTGGCGAAGGTCAACAAATACGCGACGCATTTTTCCGCTCGGGGGATCGCGGACGGCATAGTAGAGACGCTGAAGAAGAATCAATTTTTGATGCTGCTGGGGCTGTTTCTGTTCAGCGCGCTTGCGATTGAGTTGACGAACCGCGGTCGCGGGCTGCATACGCTGATCGCGGCGATAGTCGCGTTCGGCGGACACGCGGTGATGATTATGTTCAACCGCACGTCGTTCCGCGATATCGCGCCGTTTTACCTGCTATCTATTTTATCATTGCTTATAGATTATGACGCGGCGGCCTCGCTGGCGACGTTTAAAAATATGGTGAAATCTCGGATCGTTCGCGGAATAATCGCGTGCGTCGCGGCGGTTGGGTTTATTGGTATGATGGGGCTGCTGCTCGCGATGGTGCGCTCGTATAACCGCGCAGAGTCGCCGTCGCTGGCCGCGTCCGAGGAGCTGTACGATATGATGGAAAAGCTGCCGGACGCGGTGTTCATCGGCGACAATCCCCTTGATAAATATAATCCGAGCGCGCTAGCCGTTCCACGCTTTGGCGCGGACGCGCGCCTTATGGCGGGAAGCTACGATCTATACAGCCCCCGCCGGAAGGATATAGCGGAACGATTTAATCTGACGAATCCGCTGCGCGACGCGGTAGACCGGCTGGACGTGGTATATGTGGATATGTCCGGCGCGACGCTAGCTATAGCGACAGAAAGATTATATGAAGCATATGATATAGTAACGATAACGCAGCAGCCGACGTCGCAGGGCGAGCCGCTGCTTTCGCCCTACGCGCCGCATCGCATGCAGGTATACTGGCTGCAATCGATAACGAAAGAGGAATATGATTCGCTCGTAAGCGAATTGGAAGCCGAGCAGCAGGCTCAGCTCAAAGAGAGCATCGAACAAGAGAAGGCGGAAGCGGAAAACCGATTTATGCGGATACTTGGCAAGGAGCCGAGCGATATATTGCTGGAATCGTTTCGCGAGGAATATGGCTATACTTATAGAACGGAACCGGGATATGATCCGATTGAAGATATATATTATGTCGATTATATTGCTATAGAGGAAACGCCTGTACCAGCGACGCCGACGCCGATGGCAACACCGACACCGACGCCGACGCCAGCGCCGGACGAAGCTTCGGCGCCGTGAAGGTGGCGGTGGTAGGCGCGGGCGCGGCGGGGATGCTCGCGTCGATATCGGCGCGGGAAGCTGGCGCGGAGGTAGTGGCGCTGGAGCAGCACGCGCGGGTCGGCAAGAAGCTGCTGGCTACGGGAAACGGGCGATGCAACGTGATGAACGCTGGCGCGGTTGACGGCAGATATAATGGAGATGGCGCAGGCGTGGCGGCTTCGATGGTGGGGTCGGCAGGCGCGCGCCGTCTTATTTCGTATTTTGAGGGGATCGGTTTATTATTGAGGGAGGAGGGTGAGCGTCGGGTATATCCCGCGAGCGGAACCGCGAACGCGGTAGTGGACGCGCTCCGGTTCAGGATGGATCGGGTGGGCGTATCGGTTTTATGCGGATGGGCGGTTGGGTCGATAAGGCGGGAGCGGGCGGGATTCACGCTGAACTCGTTGGGCGGCGAATCGATTCGCGCGGACAGGGTGATAGTAGCGACGGGCGGCAGGGCCGGAATCGCCGGTACGGACGCGCTCGGTTACGAGCTGCTCGCCCGGTTGGGGCATCCGATAACGTCGCCGCGCCCCGCGCTCGCGCCAATTCGCGTGGCCGCCGATTCGATCCGTGGGCTGAAGGGCGTGCGCGCGCTCGCTTCGCTCGCGCTTATGGATGGCGAACGGCAGATTCGCGCGGAGTCCGGCGAAATAATATTTTCGGATAATAGTATATCAGGAATACCTATTATGCAATGCTCGCGATATATATCAGGGGGAGCGAATTGGCTGCGGATTGATTTGCTGCCGGAGCGGGAGGCAGGCGCGTGGCGCGCGTGGCTGGAGGCGCGGGCGGCGGACGATGGGCACGCGAACGCGGAGGCGCTGCTGCGCGGGCTTGTACATCCGAGGGTAGCGCTATGCCTATTGCGGGCGGCGGGCGCTGGCGCGGATGTTCGCGCGGCGGACGCGCCGTGGCGCGCGATCGCGCGTTTGCTGCGCGATTGGCGTATACCCGTACTTGGCACCGCAGATTTTTCGCGCGCGCAAGTTACCGCAGGCGGCGCGAGTCTGTCGGCGTTTAATCCAGATACGCTGGAATCCAAGCTAATTCCCGGCTTATTCGCGGCGGGTGAGGCGCTGGACGTCGACGGCGATTGCGGCGGGTTCAACCTAATGTGGGCGTGGGCGTCCGGAATAACAGTCGGCACGCACATCGCCAAACAATAACCAATTACACCAAAACAAACAAAGCTATAGCCACCCGCCGCAGGCGCGCAGGGCGTCCTGAAACTGCGGCGGGCGGCGTGAGCTTTGGCGGGTTTGGTTGCGTTGGGAGGGCGTCGTATTATATCAACCGTTTTGCACTCATACGTGCTAAATTTACGAATTTTCCTCTATGTATTTTACAATGTCGCCGACGGTCTTCATCTGCATAAGCGCTTCGTCTTCCATCATAATACCGCACTCCTGCTCTAAATCCATCACCAGCATCATCACGTTCGCGGAATCCGCGTGCAAATCTTCCAGCAGCCGGGATTTCAGCGTAATGCTGTTCGGATCGGTTTTTAATTGCGTTGAAATAAGTTTTACTACCTTATCATATACAGCCATATATAATCGCTCCTTCCATAATTCAAACTAAAACCGCCATTGCGCGGCGCCATGGGCAGGGCTTCGCCTAAATAGTATCGGCAATCTTGCGTATCACGTTCGCCTCCAGCGCGGCTCGCGCTTGCCTGATCGCGCTGAAGAACGCGAATTCGCTCGAATTGCCGTGCGCCTTGATAACGACCTGCGACGCGCCGAGCATCAGCGCGCCGCCCACCTCGTCGGGATTCATCGCATGCTTCATGCGCCGAAACGAGTCCGCGGCGAGCAGCCCGCCTATCTTGCCGCGCAGCGAGGAGGTTAGCTCGCGCTTTAGCATCGTAAAAATCGCCTTGGACAGCCCCTCCATCGATTTCATGAGAATATTTCCCGTGAAACCATCGCATACCGCGACATCCGCTTCGCCCAACGGAATGCCGCGCGCCTCTATGTTGCCGCTGAACGCGAACGGTCGCCCCGGCGCGGAAAGCAGCTTATGGGCGGCCTTCGTCAGCGCGTTGCCCTTTTCCGCCTCCTCGCCTATGTTTACCAGCGCGACCCTGGGCGACGGATAACCGAGCGCGGACTTGGCATACGCCGAGCCCATCGCGGCGAACTGAACAAGCGTTTCCGGCGCGCAATCGACGTTCGCCCCGGCGTCAAGCAGCAGCGTAGGTTTGCCGAGCGTCGGCACCGTTATCGCGATAGCGGGGCGCTCCACGCCGGGGATGCGGTTAAGCCGAAACAGCGAGCCCGCCATAACCGCGCCCGTCGAACCCGCCGATACCAGCGCCTGCGCGTCCCCGTCCTTAACAAGGCGCAGCGCGACCACAAGCGAGGAATCGGTTTTGCGGCGAATCGCCAGCACAGGCGGCTCGTGGTTGGTTATCACGTCGCGCGCGTCTATCACGCGCGCACGCGGATTTTCCGCGCCGAGCAGCGGCGCGACGGCTTCCTTGCGGCCGACGAGCAATATCGAGATATCCTCGAATTCGCGGAGCGCGCGCAGGCTCCCGCGCACCGGCGATTCAGGCGCAAAATCACCGCCCATGGCGTCCACCGCGACGGTATACATCAGAAGCCCCCCTTTTCCTTTGGACGGGGGATTGCCCCCGTCGCTTCGAACAAAGCGGAACCGCGCCCCGCGCCCACAATTTACCTGTATTGTACACGCAAGCGAAGGTTGATGCAAGCTTTTTACCGCCTGCGAACGGTGTCAAGATGAGCTTGGGTTACAGCTCGGCAGGCGCGCCAATAGGAATATAAAACCGGAAGGCTCAAGGGCGATAAGCCCACGCTCAGAGCGAAAGCCATTAACGCGATTGACAGTACATTTACTAGCGTATGTTGAAAGTTCCCATATACTGTTCTTGGCATCTCTGGTATTGTTACAACCAACTCGAGTAGACGTTTCATTGAAAGCGCGTTTGGATTCTTCATTTCCATCACCTCGCACTTCTTATTCGACTTTTTTCCAATTCTCATTTTGGATGTTTTAATAACCATTATTAATACATATCTCTCGTTTTCAGGCAAATGATTTCGCCCTGGTATAAATTGAATTGAACTGCGGCCTGTGATATAATATAATCATTGAAAGGAGTGTCGGCATGACGAAGCTGCGGTACAATTTCAAGAGCGACGTGCTGTTCAAGGTATTTTTCGTGCGCAGCCAGGATCAGCTGCGGCAGCTTGTCGCCGCAATGCTTAAGATCGCTATTGAAAGCATTGAGCGCTTCGAAGTCACAAATGTGGAGATTCCGCCGGATGTAGTCGGGGATAAGTTTTGTCGGTTGGATATAAACATGATAGTCAATAGCCAGCACGTAAACCTTGAAATACAGGTTCACGACGAAGGGGATTTCCCGGAACGGCTTATGTACTACTGGGCGCGGGAGTTTTCCTCCAAGCTTCAGGAGGGAAAGCATTATATCGAGCTGCCGCGTACTA
>JAISZG010000074.1 GCA_031269355.1 Oscillospiraceae bacterium
TTGAACTCTCGCGGTTGACGAACGCCTTTCCCCGTGATATAATGCTACAATCGAATCGTTGGCGAAATATGGAGGGTGCCACGTTGGATGACGCGCGTTTATTATTAATCGATAATCAAGCGGCTGCGGCGGCGTTCGCGTTCGTGTTTACGAGCGCGACATATTAACGACGCTTGCCGCAAACGGACGAGGATATAAAGGGCTTTGCGCAAACGTCACGCAAAGCCCTTTTAATATTCCGATTTAATATTTTTAAATAACAGGGTTCTATCGGAGAGGAGCGGTTACAATGGTGCTGGTGCTAAGGGATCGCGCGGACGCGGATCAGGTGGATTATCTTAAAGCGTGGCTTAAAACAATGGGCGTAGAAACCCGCGCGGTCGTAGGGAACGAGCAAACTATCATGGGGCTTATCGGCGATACCTCTCGCATCGATATGGAATTGCTGCAGTCGCTAGATATAGTGGAATCCGTCCGCAGAATTCAGGAACCGTACAAGAGCGCGAACAGGAAATTTCATCCGGACGACACCGTGGTCAGAGTGGGGGACGCGTCGATAGGCGGCGGCGGGTTCGCGATTATAGCGGGGCCGTGCTCGGTAGAAACGGAAGCGCAGGTTGTGGCTATCGCGCGCGCGGTGAAGGACGCGGGAGCCGCCATGCTGCGCGGAGGAGCGTTCAAGCCGCGCACGTCTCCATACGCGTTTCAGGGGCTGCGCGCGGAGGGCATCGAGCTGCTGCTTAAGGCTAAGGAGGAAACGGGGCTGCCGGTAGTATCCGAGGTTATGGATATCAGCCAGCTTCCGCTGTTCGAGCATGTGGACGTAATCCAGGTGGGCGCGCGCAACATGCAAAACTTTGAATTGCTAAAGGAGCTGGGGCAGCTGCGCAAGCCGGTGCTGATAAAGCGCGGGCTGGCGAACACGCTGCAGGAGCTGCTTATGAGCGCGGAATATGTGATGGCGGGCGGCAACCCCAACATAATCCTGTGCGAGCGCGGCATTCGCACGTTTGAAACGGAAACGCGAAACACGCTCGATTTATCCGCCGTTCCAGTGCTGCGGGAGAAAACGCATCTGCCGGTGATAGTCGACCCCAGCCACGCGACGGGCGTCGCGCGATGGGTGCCCGCGCTGTCTCTCGCGGCCGCCGCAGTCGGCGCGGACGGCTTGATCGTGGAGGTGCACAACGATCCCAAGCACGCGCTGTGCGACGGCGCGCAATCGCTCACTCCGGAGATGTTCTCCAAATTGGCGGAGCGGCTGCGCGGCGTGCACGCGGTCGGCGCAAGATCATTCTAAATATATAAATATGGAGATGAACGATCAATGCGCGCCGTAAGCGTAAACGCATCCGTAAAATATAATGTTTATATATCATCTGGTTTAATCGGACGATCGGGCGAGCTTAGCGCGCTCGTCGCGCAGCCGTGCCGCGCGATGCTGGTTTCAGACGAGCGCGTGTACTCGCTGTACGGGCGAGCGGTGGAGGAATCGTACGCTGCCGCTGGGTATTCGGTGGACAGGTTCACGTTTCCGCCGGGCGAGGCCAGCAAGAATCTTGGCGTATTCGGTAGCTTGATGAACGCGCTCGCGGACGCGCGATACATTCGAAGCGATATAATCGTCGCGCTTGGCGGCGGCGTTACCGGCGATCTGGCGGGATTCGCGGCGTCCGCGTATACGCGGGGCATTCGTTATATACAAATACCGACCACGCTGCTCGCGGCGGTAGATTCTTCCGTAGGGGGCAAGACTGCCGTTAACCTGAATGCGGGGAAGAACCTTGCCGGCGCGTTTTGGCAGCCGTCGCTAGTGCTGTGCGACACGGATATACTGCGCGATTTGCCGGGGGATCTTCTGTCCGACGGCGCGGCCGAGGCGGTAAAGTACGGCGTGCTGCGGGACGAGGCGCTGTTTGATACGCTGGCCGCCGGGCGGCTGATCGACGCGCTCGACTACGTTGTGGAAACCAGCGTCTGCATAAAGCGCGATCTGGTGAACGAGGACGAGTTCGACACTGGCGCGCGGCAGCTGCTCAACCTTGGCCATACGATTGGCCACGCGATAGAATCGTGTTCGAAATATGAAATATCGCACGGGCGGGCGGTGGCGATAGGTTTATATCGAATCGCGCGGGCGGCGGAAGTTCTCGGGATAAACCCGCCCGGCCTGTCCGCGCGGATACGAACCGCGCTCGCCGCGTGCGGCCTATCGACCGAGTGCGGGTATACGGCGGACGAGCTTGCGAACGCGGCGCTGTCCGACAAAAAGAGGCGCGGCGGAATGCTTACGCTGATAGTGCCGCGCGAGATCGGGAGATGCGAATTGATGGAAGCGCCAATTGAGAATCTGCGCGATTGGATAACGGCGGGGGAGGGTGCGCTGTGAACGCGGTCGTATATAAAAGCGCGCTGGCCGGAAGAGTTAGCGCGCCGCCGTCGAAATCCTGCGCGCATAGGCTGCTGATAGCGGCGGCGCTGGCGGATGGGCGGACGGTGCTGACGGGCGTCGATCCGACGGAAGCGGGCGAGGACGTGAAGGCGACGCTTAGCGGGCTGGCCGCGCTGGGTGCGTCGTTCGATATTGAAGGAGAGACGGTGCGCGTAACGCCGATAAAGCCGCCGAACGCGAACGCCGATATCGATTGCGGAGAGAGCGGTTCGACGCTGCGATTCCTGCTGCCGCTGGCCGCGTCGCTCCCTATATCCGCTCGATTTACCGGCGGCGGACGGCTGCCCGACAGGCCTATCGCGGAGCTTTCGTCGCAGCTGGAGCGGCATGGCGCGAAGTTCGACCGCCTGCAGCCGCTGCCGTTTACAGTGCGCGGCGGTATGACGGGCGGCGAATGGACGCTGCCGGGGAACGTTACAAGCCAATATGTATCGGGGCTGCTGTTCGCGCTGCCAAGGCTTGCCGAAACAAGTCGAATCGCGCTGACGTCGCCGCTGGAGTCCGGCGCGTACGCGTCGCTTACGATCGAGCAGATAGCCAAATTCGCAGTACGCGTGAACGAGGACGAACGTGGCTGCGACATACCCGGCGGCCAAATATACCGCGCGCCGCTTGATCCGCTGGCGGTCGAGGGCGATTGGTCGGGCGCGGCGTATTGGATAGCGGCGAACGCTTTGGGGGCGTCGATCGATATCGACGGGCTGTCGAGCGATTCGGTTCAGCCGGATCGCGGAATTGTGGAGGCGCTGAACGCACTGCGCGGTGGCGCTTCGGAGATAGACCTTTCCGGCATGCCGGATATCGCGCCGATACTCGCGGTAGCCGCAGCGGGTATGCAAGGCGCGCGCGATACTATCCGCCTGACAGGATTGTCGCGCCTGCGGCTGAAGGAAAGCGACCGCGTTCTAGCGATCGCCTGCGGATTAAACGCGCTGGGCGTACGCGCGATTGAGGAAGCGGACGCGCTGACTATTCCGACCGGGCGAACGTTCGCGGGAGGGGCGGTCGACGGATTCGCGGATCACCGAATCGTGATGGCGTTCGCGATAGCCGCGCTGTTCGCGGAAGCGCCGGTTACGATAACGGGGGCGGAGTACGTGCATAAATCGTACGTTCGGTTCTGGCGGGACGTCGAGCGGCTTGGCGGCAAGGCGATATTTATATAGAAAGGCGGCGTAGTATGTCTAACGCGTTCGGCGAAAATATTCGATTGACGATATTCGGACAATCGCACGCGCCGTCGATAGGCGCGGTTATCGAAGGGCTGCCTCCCGGCTTCGCGATAGATTGGGAGGCGGTGCAGGCGTGGCTCGATCGCCGCGCGCCGGGGCGCGACGCGCTGTCGACCGCGCGGCGCGAGCAGGATATACCGCGCGTTATCTCGGGATTAAACGCGCGAGGCGAAACGTGCGGCGCGCCGCTGTGCGCGGTGATAGACAATAAGGACGCGCGATCCTGCGATTATGACGAGCTTCTATATAAACCGCGTCCCGGGCACGCGGATTATCCCGCGTATATAAAGACGGGCGGGGCGAACGATCCGCGCGGCGGCGGCGCGTTCTCCGGAAGAATGACGGCGCCGCTGTGCCTGGCGGGCGCGATATGCGCGCAGATTCTCGCGCGCTCGGGAATAAGAACGGGCGCGCGAATCGCGGCCTGCGCGGGCGTGGAGGATATTCCGCGCAAGCCGGATATAATAGACGAGCAAACGATCGCCGCGCTTTCCGGCAAGCGGTTTCCAACGCTGGACGATGGAGCGGGCGAGCGGATGCGCGGCGCGATACTTCGCGCGGCGGCCGAGCGCGATTCAGTCGGCGGAGTGATCGAGGCGTTCGCGCTTAACGTGCCGCCAGGCTGGGGCGATCCTATGTTCGGCGGGCTGGAGAACCGCATATCGCAGGCGGTATTCGCTATTCCGGCGGTGCGCGGCGTGGCGTTTGGGGCGGGCGCCGGCTCCGGATTCGGCGCGGCAAATTTAAAAGGCAGCGAGCATAACGATGAATACATAATAGATACAAGCAATGAAACATCAGCAGCGGTGCGGACGAGGACGAATCGGCACGGCGGCATACTGGGCGGAATTAGCACGGGAATGCCCATAGTATTTGAGGTGGCGATAAAGCCCACGCCGTCTATCGGGCTGCCGCAGCAGACGGTCGATTTGAAATATATGGCGAGCGTGGGGCACAGCCCCGCCTCATTCGTGGCGGAGGGGCAAAGCCCCGCATTAAAGCAAACGACGCTTTTAATATCCGGAAGGCATGATCCCTGCATAGTCCCGCGAGCGGTGCCTTGCGTGGAAGCCGCGCTGGCGCTGGCGCTGGCGGACGCGGCGTGCGCGTCGGATAAAATAAAATGGTAAATATATAACGATAATGAAAGACGGAGGTGTTGATATGGAAATCTCGGATGTGCGCGCGCGTATCGACGCGCTGGATAATCAAATTGCCGACCTGTTTGCGGAGCGAATGAAAACCGTCGGCGAGATGGCTACGTATAAAGCGGCGCTTGGCATGCCGGTGTTTGACAGCGCGCGGGAGAGGGATATACTGGCGCGCGTGGCGGAGAGAGTCGGACCCGATCTTGAGATGGCGTCGCGGCGGGTGTTCGAATCGCTGATGGAGGTAAGCCGCGCGCAGCAGCGGCGTATGCTGGGCGTTGAAAGCCCGCTGACGGAGCGCATCCGCGCCGCTCTGGAATCGTCGCGGCCGTTCCCTACGAAGGCGTCCGTCGCGTGCCAGGGTACGGAAGGATCGTACGCGCAGCAGGCGTGCGACTCGCTGTTCCCGTTCGCGCGGATATTATATTTCCAGGATTTCGCGGGAGTGGTAGGCGCGGTAGAGCAAGGGCTTTGCGAATACGGCGTGCTGCCGATAGAAAACAGCTGGGCGGGATCGGTCGCGCAGGTGTACGATCTGGTGACGAATCGTATGTTCTCCATCGCCCGCGCGACCAGGCGCGCGGTAGATCACGTGCTGCTCGCGCCAAAGGGCGTTAAGCTTTCCGACGTGCGGCGAGTATACTCGCATCAGCAGGCGCTTTCGCAGTGCTCGGAATTCCTGCGCGCGCACCCGGCGATGGAACCCGTTCCGTTTGAGAACACTGCGGCGGCTGCGAAGCGCGTATCTAAGGAAGGCGCCGGCGACGAGGCGGCAATCGCGTCGGGTATATGCGCGTCGCTGTACTCGCTGGAGCCGCTCGCGTACGATATCGCGAACAGCCCCTCCAACACTACCCGCTTTCTATGCATACAGCGAGAGATGCGCATCACCCCCGACGCGAACCGCGTCAGCCTTATATTAACTCTGCCGCACAAGCCAGGCGCTCTTTACGCTATGATGGCTCGCTTCGCCGCGCTCAATATAAACCTTACTAAACTGGAGAGCCGCCCTATTCCCGGAAGCGATTTCCAGTTCCGGTTTCATATCGACCTGGAAGCGGATGTGCGTGATCCGCGAGTGCTGGGCCTGATGGGCGACCTTGAGCGCAGCGCGGAGCGGATGCAGTTCCTAGGCGCGTATCGCGAATTATGAAACGGATTGAGTTTGGGCTGGTAGGCGAGAAGCTGTCGCATAGCCATTCGCCGCGCATACACCGTATGTTATCAGATTATAAATATGAGCTGATAGAGGTGGATGGAGCTGGCCTGCGCAAGCTGCTTTCCGCGCGCGAGTTTCGCGGGCTGAACGTTACGATTCCATATAAGGTGGACGCGCTGGAATACTGCGACGTTCTGACGGACGACGCGCGCGCGGTCGGCAGCGTAAACACGCTCGTAGTGGATCAAGGCGGGCGGCTTATAGGCGATAACACCGATTTATACGGATTCGAGGAACTGGCGCTGCACGCGGGCATATCGATGGAAAACCGCAAAGCGCTGATACTTGGCAGCGGCGGATCGAGCAGGATGGCTCAGGCGGCGGCTCGGAGGGCGGGCGCGAGGGAGATAGTGGTAGTGTCGCGCGGCGGACCCGTCGATTATCAAATAGCCGCAGCTGAACACGATGATGCAGATATAATTATTAATACGACTCCCGTGGGCATGTATCCCAATAACGGCGCCGCGCCGGTTCACCTTGCGGATTATCCGCGATGCGCCGGAGTTATCGATTTGATATATAATCCGCTGCGAACCGCGCTGCTGCTTTCCGCGCGCTCGCGCGGGATACCTTGCGCGGACGGGCTGCCGATGCTGATCGCGCAGGCGCGCCGCGCGGCGCAGCGGTTTACGGGGAATGAAATAGAGCGGGAGCGCGACGCTGTTATAGACCGCGCGCTGCGCCTGGAGCAGACGAACGTCGTATTAATCGGAATGCCCGGCAGCGGCAAGAGCGCGATAGGGCGAAGGCTTGCCGACCGTATGCGCCGCCCGTTCGTCGACATTGACGAACGGATCGCGGAGACGGCTGGCGTCGATATCCCCACTATATTCAGCGAACAGGGCGAGGCCGCGTTCCGCGCGCTGGAGCGCGAAGCGACAGCGGAAGCGGGCAAGCGGCAGGGGCTGGTTATCGCGGTGGGCGGAGGATGCCCGATCGATCCGCGCAACGCCGACGCGCTGCGGCAGAACGGCGTATTGATATGGGTGCGCCGTTCGCTTGAACAGTTGGCTACGAGCGGGCGTCCGCTTTCCACCGGACTGGACGCGCTGCGCGCGATCGAGAAGGCGCGCGAGCCGATCTACCAAAGGACAGGAGACGTTCAGATAGCTAACGACGGCGGCGTAGAGGAAGCCGTAGAGGCTGCTTTTCAAGCGATAAGCGAGCGGCAGTTTATTTGACAATATTGATAAAACATTGATACAATATCGATATATAAGGAGAACATAATGCGCGTACTCGTTATAAACGGCCCGAACCTAAATATGCTGGGGATACGCGAACCAGGCGTATACGGGCGGCGCACATATGAGGAATTGACCGCGTTTATCGAAAGCGCGGCGGCGCGTATCGGCGTATCGGCGGAGATATTCCAATCGAATCACGAAGGCGCGATTGTCGATAAGATTCAATCCGCGCTTGGCCGGGCGGACGCTATTGTGATCAATCCCGCCGCGTATACGCATACCAGCGTTGCGATACTTGACGCGCTGAAAGCGGTAGCACTGCCGTCGGCGGAGGTGCACCTGTCGGATGTGCGCGAGCGCGAATCGTTCCGGCAGCTGTCGTACGCGGGCATGGCTTGCGCGCGCTCGTTCATCGGGCTTGGCTTTGACGGATATGCGCGCGCGATCGAATACCTGAAAGAGTCAATAGAAAATCATAACACATAGATTATAAAATCAAAAAAATTATGCAGCATCGTCATATGTATTTGGAGGGATTGCGAGCATGTTTTATTTTTCGGAGCGTTCGGGGGAGTTTACAGAAACCAACATATTTACTATACTTGAGCGCAAGCGCCAGGAACGATTGGCTAAGGGACTGCCGGTATATAACCTGTCCGTCGGCACGCCGGATTTTCCGCCGGCGCCGCACATAATGAAAGCCGTTCAGGAAGCCGCCGCAGATCCGGAGCAATATAAATACGCGCTGAGCGACGCTCCCGCGATGACGGAGGCGGTCGCGCGATGGTATTCAAGGCGCTACCAGGTGGAACTGTCGCCGAACGAGATAATGAGCGTGGCGGGTTCTCAGGAGGGAATCGCGCATTTCTCGTTGGCTGTGCTCAACCCTGGAGACGTGCTGCTGGCGCCTAATCCCGGCTATCCCATATTCGAGATCGGGCCGCGCCTGATGGGCGCGCGCACAGCGCTTTACGATTTGCTTCCGGAGAAAGATTATCTGCCGGATCTGGATGAAATCGCGCGGACGATGCCCCCGAACGCGCGCGCGATAATCGTATCGTATCCGGCAAACCCGCTTGGCGCGACCGCCCCCGCTTCGTTTTATAAACGCCTTGTCGAGTTCGCCCGCGAACATAAGCTATGGGTTATACATGATAACGCTTATTCTGAAATCACGTTCGGCGGCGAGGTTGGAGGTTCGTTTCTATCGACGCCCGGCGCGAAGGAAGTAGGGGTGGAATTTAATTCGCTTTCCAAAACATATAATCTTACGGGTACGCGAATTTCGTATCTGATGGGGAATTCGCAATTTATCCGGAGATTTTGCGCCATTCGATCCCAATTCGATTACGGGTTATGCCGCATATTCCAGGCGGCCGCGATAGCCGCGCTGAATGGGCCGCAGGATGCAGTGATCGAGCAGCGCGCGGAATATGAGCGCCGCCGCGATGCGCTGTGCGGCGGTTTTCGATCGATCGGCTGGGACATGCCCGACGCGAAGGGGACTATGTTCGCGTGGGGTAAACTGCCCGGCGGGCGTATGGACGACGCGGAGTTTGTGATGGAGCTGATAGAAAGATCTGGCGTTATCGTAACGCCGGGCAATATCTTTGGTTCGCGGGGCAGGGGGTATGTACGGTTCGCATTGACGCTGCCGGTTTCAAAAATAGAACAGGCGGTCGCGGCGGTCTCTCGCAGCGGGCTGGTTTAGAGCCTGCCAAGATTCGGCAAATAAAAATGGCTAATAGGAAAATAGACGCTCGATCATCCGAGCGCGGCAATAGGAGGTTTCATTAATGAAAATGTCATTTCGCTGGTATGGAGAGCGAGATCCGATATCGCTGGAGAAAATCTCGCAAATTCCCGGAATGCACGGTATAGTAAGCGCGGTGTACGAAGTGCCCGTAGGCCAGGAGTGGCCCGAGGAGCGGATCGACGCGCTGAAATCGCAGGCCGCAGCGCATGGCCTTGCGTTTGAGGTGGTCGAAAGCGTGCCCGTGCATGAGCGAATTAAAATGGGCGCGCCGGACGCGGACGCGCTGATCGGCGTATTCGCGGAGAATCTGCGCCGCTTGGCGAAGGCTGGCGTAAAGGTAGTGTGCTATAACTTTATGCCCGTGTTCGATTGGCTGCGAAGCGAATTGGCGCGCACGCTGCCGGATGGATCGAACGCGCTTGCGTACGACGAGGAAGCTGTGCTCAAGCTGGATCCGTCGAAGGGCGACCTATCGCTGCCGGGCTGGGACGAGAGCTACACGAAGGAAGAGCTGCGCGCGCTGCTCGATCAATATAAAAATATAAATGATGAAAAGCTCTGGGAAAATATGGAACGGTTCTTAAAGAAAGTTATTCCCGTATGCGACGAGGCGGGGATCAAGCTGGCGATACACCCGGACGATCCGCCGTGGAGCCTTTTCGGCTTGCCGCGCATAATAACGGGCGCGAATAGCTACGAGCGGCTGTTCTCAATCGAGCCGTCGGATTCCAACGGCGTCACGCTGTGCACCGGTTCGCTGGGCGCGGATCCGGCGAACGATCTGCCCGCGATAATCCGCAAGTATGCGCGGAAGATTCACTTCGTACACGCTCGCAATATACTTATCACGGGCGGCAGGCAATTTCAGGAGAGCGCGCATCCGACGGAATGCGGATCGCTGGATATGTACGCGATAATAAAAGCGCTTGTCGAAAGCGGATTCGACGGATATATAAGGCCGGATCACGGGCGGATGATATGGGGTGAAACCGGCAAGCCCGGATACGGTTTGTACGATCGCGCGCTTGGCGCGTGCTACTTATCGGGGTTATGGGAAGGTATAAGCAAAACAATATTATAATAATAAATATAACGGAGGATGATTGCAATGAAGGCCGTATGCTTTGGAGAATTGATGATGCGGTTGGTGCCGCCGGGTTATTTGCGGATGAATCAAACAGATAAGCTGGAGATGACGTTTGGGGGAGCGGAGGCGAACGTAGCGGTATCGCTGGCGAACTACGGCGCGGACGCGGTGTACGTGTCGAGGTTTCCAAGTAATCCTATAGGCGAAGTCGCGCTTCAATCACTGCGAGCGATGCACGTTGATACGCGGTATATCGCGCGCGGCGGCGATCGGCTGGGCATATATTTCGTGGAGAAAGGCGCGTCGATGCGCCCGTCGAAGGTAATATACGATCGTAAGTTCTCCAGCATATCTACGATTCAGCCGGGGATGATCGATTGGGACGGCGCGTTCGGCGGCGCCGAATGGTTCCACTGGACGGGCATTACGCCCGCGCTTTCCGCAAGCGCAGCCGCAGTTACGCTGGAAGCGTGCAAGGCCGCGAAGGCGAAGGGGATTACGATAAGCTGCGACTTAAACTATCGCAAGAACCTGTGGACTCGCGAGCAGGCGAAAAAGATAATGACGGAACTGGTTCAATATGTGGATGTAATGATAGCCAACGAAGAGGACAGCCAGGACGTGTTCGGCATATCCGCAGAAGGAACGGATATAGAGGGCGGCAAGCTGAGCGAGGCGGGTTACCGTTCGCTGGCGAGGAAGCTGGCGGATTCGTTTGGATGCAAGAAGGTTGCGTTCACGCTTCGCGAAAGTTTTTCGGCGAACGATAACGATTGGTCGGGTTTGCTGTATGACGCGGCCAGCGGCGAAGCTATCCGCTCGCGCAAGTACAGCATTCGCATAGTCGATAGGGTCGGCGGCGGGGACGCGTTCGGAGGCGGGTTGATATACGCGCTGGCGAGCGGCATGCCGGACGCGGACGCGATCAACTTTGCGGCGGCCGCAAGCGCGCTGAAGCACACGATTGAGGGCGATTTCAACCGCGTTACGCTGGACGAGGTTAAGGCGCTGGCGGGCGGAAGCGTATCCGGCAGGGTGCAGAGATAACGCTATATATATCAAAGGAGAATTATGCTCCGACTATCTAATTTATCTGTTCCGTTGGACGCGACCGACCAGGATTTCCGCAGGGCGGCGGCGAAGGCGCTGAGCGTACAGGAAGCTCGAATTATACAATGCCGCCTGGCGCGGCAAGCCGTAGACGCGCGGGATAAGCGCGCGGTGCATTGGGTGGTTTCATTAGACGTAACCGGACGCTGGACAAGCGAGGAAGAAGAAGCGCTGATAAAGCGCGGCGGCCAGGTGCAGCGCGCGACGCAGTACAGCGCGCCGACTGTGGCTCGCGTAAAGCGTCCGGCGCACGCTCCCCTTGTGGTGGGAATGGGGCCGGCCGGTCTGTTCGCGGCGCTGCGCCTTGCGCAGGCGGGATGGAATCCTATCATATGGGAGCGGGGAAAACCTGTCGATCAACGCGAGCGGGACGTGGCGGCGTTTCAATCGGGAGGCGCTCTCGACGTTGAATCGAACGTGCAATTCGGGGAGGGCGGCGCGGGCGCATTTTCCGACGGTAAGCTTACGACCGGCATACGCGATCCGCGAAGGGAAGAGGTGCTGCGAGTATTCGCCGAGTGCGGCGCGCCGAGGGAGATACTAACCAGCGCGAAACCGCATATTGGAACGGATCGCCTGCCCGAGGCGGTGCGCGCGCTCCGGGAGAAAATATTATCGCTGGGCGCGGAGATTCATTACGGCACGCGCCTGACCGGCCTTGCGGCGCGCTCTGGCTGCATACGCGGAGCGCGCGCGCTGCGCTATAGCGGTCAAGGCGGAACGCGAGAATTTGATAATGTGGAGCTTAACACCGAACATGTGATTCTCGCGGTGGGGCACAGCGCGAGGGATACGCTGCGCATGCTCGCGGATATGGGGGTGCTGCTTCAAGCCAAGCCGTTCGCGGTGGGCGTGCGAATCGAACACTCGCAGGCCTGGCTGAACGGCGCTCAGTACGGGTCGTACGGCGCGCATCCGGCATTGGGCGCGGCGGAATACAAGCTGGCCGCGCATATGCCAAACGGATCGGATATATATACGTTTTGTATGTGCCCCGGCGGAACGGTGGTAGCGGCGGCGTCGGAGCATGGCGGCGTAGTCGTGAACGGTATGAGCCGCTGGGCGCGCGACGGGGTGAACGCAAACAGCGCGCTGCTCGTCGGAGTATCGGAGGACAGGTTCGCGGATCGTCCGCTGTCGGGCATCGATTTCCAGCGCGGGCTGGAGGAAGCCGCGTTTCGGGAGGGCGGCGGGGGATTCCGCGCGCCCGCGCAGCGAGTGCAGGATTTTCTTGCCAGGCGCGCGTCCAAGGGGCCTGGAGAAATAGAGGCGACCTATCCGCGCGGCGTGGAGTGGTGCGACCTCGATGCGTGCCTGCCGCGCTTTATCGCGGATTCGCTTCGCCAGGGATTGATTCGGCTGAATCAAATGCTGCCGGGCTTCGCCTCTCCGGACGCGGTGCTCACGGCCGTGGAAAGCCGTTCGTCCAGCCCTGCGCGCGTGGCGAGGGATGGGTCGTATCAGACTAGCGTCGCGGGCCTATACGCCGCAGGGGAGGGCGCGGGTTGGGCGGGAGGCATAGTATCGTCGGCGGTCGACGGACTTCGCGCCGCAGAAGCGATACTAATACTAAACTCCGTTTAAACGGCGGCATCTTCGCGAGTCTTTTTGTCGCTCGCTGCGTCTCGTCCGCGGGGCGGGCCTCCAGCCCGCCTCGCTCCCTCGACTTTGCGACCGGCAAAAATCCTTCGCGAATCTGCTACCGTTTAAACGGAGTTTAGTATAAGCAGCGCAGGGGAGAATCATAGTAAATGAATATAAAACGAGTCGCCGCTATTCACGATTTATCGGGCGTGGGCAAATGTTCTCTTACGGTTGCGCTGCCCGTGCTGTGCGCGATGGGCGCAGAGGTTTGCGCGCTTCCAACCGCCGTGCTCTCCACCCATACCGGAGGAATTTCCGGCTTTACATATAGGGATTTGACGGACGATCTGCCCCGTGTAGTCAGGCATTGGGCTTCGCTGGGATTGAAGTTCGACGCGGTATATACCGGCTTCGCGTCCTCCGCCGAGCAGCTTAAGGCGATGAGGGACGCGCTGCCAAGCCTCCGCTCGACGGATACTCTTATGTTTATAGATCCGGTAATGGGCGACGCCGGTAAATTATATAAAACATATACGCCGGAAATGGCGGACGCCACGCGCGAACTATGCGCGGTCGCGGATGTGATCACTCCAAACAGAACGGAAGCCGCGCTGCTGACGCGCACGGATTTGACTACCGGCGTTCGCCCGGAGGCGGAAATTCGCGCGCTTTGCCGAAAATTGTCTGATTTGGGGCCGAGGCGCGTGGCGCTTACCGGGGTTGAAACAAGCGGCGGGCGGGTAGGCGCGGCGGCATGGGACGCCGGTACGGAGGAATTTGTAATACACAGCGCGCCTATCGTGGAGGGCGCGTGGCATGGAACGGGCGATCTGTTCGCTAGCGTTACGCTTGGCGCGCTGATGCTTGGGCGCGCGCTTCCCGAAGCGGTCGGCATCGCGACGGCATTCACACACGGCTGCATCGCGCGGACAAAACTAAACGGAACAGATCCTAGGTTTGGCGTAGCGTTCGAATGCGCGCTGGGTGAGCTGACCGCACTGGCCGCGTCCGCGAAAAATCATTCCGCATAAATTTCCAAATATATCCATTAACTTACAACCTTCAGCAAAACATGGAACATATAGCGCCTACAGCCCGTTTATTGTTTATGGAAAGCGCGCTCCGCGCCAATGGAACGCGTACTGCGCATTTGTGGGGTGAATGAATGAAACGCTCGATCGCGGGATTGCTGGCTCTATTGACGGCGCTGATTATGACGACCGCATTCGCATTTGCGGAAACCGACGTAGTGCTTGTCGACGAGAATGGGATCGTATCCTCCGAGGGAACGGGGCAAGAGGAAGAACTGCGGGAAATACTGGAGGATTTGCAAAAAGCCATTGAGGAAGCCGAGGACAATCAGTACGGCGCCGAGTCTGACGAGCCGCCGACAATATTGTTTTTCGCGCCCCAATCAGAATCGACGCCTGCGGCGCGCGAATGGCCGACGCCCACCGCCACTCTAAGATACGGCTCCACCGGCGCGAACGTCGTCGCGCTTCAGGAACGCCTGGCGGAACTTGGGTACTACACATTCCGCATAACCGGCAACTATCAGGAGAACACGCGCGCGGCGGTCAATGCGTTTCAGAAGGCGCATGGCTATTCGCAGACGGGAACCGCCACCGCGCAGCTGCAGATGCTCATATATTCAGACGCCGCTAAACCAAACGCAACGCCTACGCCCAAACCGACCGCTACGCCAAAGCCGACTGCCACGCCGATAGACGTGTCCAATCCGCCCATGTTTACAAGCAACGTCTCCTCCGGGATGTCAGGCACGGCGGTGCGGCTGATTCAGCAGAGGCTGAAGGATTTGGGTTATTATACATTAAACGTATCCGGCACGTTCGCGAGCAATACAAGAGCCTCCGTCGTCGCGTTCCAGAACAACAACGGGCTGTCCGCAGACGGCGTGGTAGGGAAGCTTACATGGAATAAATTATTTTTCGATCCGTATGTTCGAGATGTAACCGCAGCCCCAACGCCAAAACCGACGCCCGCGCCGCCAAGCTATCGAATCACCGTGGATACGCAGAATCAGATTGTGACGATCTACGGGCGCGACGCGAAGGGCGAATATACGAAAGTGGTGCGCCGTATGATATGCTCGACGGGCACCGCGTCCAACCCAACCCCTGAGAGAACATATATATTAAACGGTAAAACCGCGCGCTGGTGCTATTTCCCTGAATGGGGTTCGCACGCGCAGTACTGGACGCGCATTAGCTCGTCCATCGCGTTCCACTCGGTTATATATACCGAACCAAATACAATGGCGCTCAGCACGGCCTCGTATTATAATTTAGGCTCTCCCGCTTCGCACGGATGCATCAGGCTGCTCGTATCAGAAGCGAAATGGATATACGATAACTGCGGCGAGGGCACGGAGGTTGAAATATTCAGAGGCAAGCCCGATCCGGAAGGAACGAATGCGCTTAAGCCGCCCGCGCTGAACAAAACGAATATGCTGCCCGTAACGACGCCGCAGCCCACGCCCGCGCCCATATATGATCCAAACGCGCTGCCTCCCCAACCGTACCGCACGCTGCAGGTAGGCTCCGAAGGGGTGGACGTGTTCTGGCTGCAAAGCAGATTGGCATCGCTTGGTTATTACGGAGGAACCATTACGGGTTCATACTATAATGGAACCCGCGATGCGGTAAAGGCCTATCAGTCCGCGAACAAGCTCGGCGCGGATGGCAAAGCGGGTAAGATAACCCAGACCGCCCTGTATGAATATCTGTTCGCGACGCCGACCCCAGCTCCCACCGCGACGCCATCGCCAAAACCGACGAACTCGCCTACGCCGCTGCCTATCGTGCGGTTGATGCCCTCGCCGACGATTGCACCTTCTGCGGAGCCGACCGCGACGGCATCGCCATTGGCTGCCGTGACGCCCGCAATCACCGCGACCGCTGTTCCGGTTATCTAGCGGCGCAATAGTATATAAATGTGCGGCAATACATAACGAACGGCTCGTCCGAAATTCCGGAGAGCCGTTCGTTATTATATTTATATCTATTATATTCTATTGTGGTTCATGCGCCGCGCTGAGTAACATATCCCGTCACAAGCATCGTAGCGAGCAGCGAGCCGTCCGCTTCCGCCACTTGCACCGTGCAGGATAGGATAGTTTTCCCGCGCCATTCAACTTGCGCGAACGCGCTCATTCGCTGCCCTCTGGGCTGGCGGTGAAAGTTAATAGTGCTCGACAATGATACTACGCGAGTGTGCTCGTCGTTGGTTGCAACCGCGAACGCGAAATCAGCCAGCGTGAAGTATACGCCGCCCATAACAGCAGAGCCCACACGCTTATGAATAGGAAGAATGTCAAGAGACACTTTCGACGATCCGATTCCTACGGCGTCGATCTGCGCGCCAAGCGCTTCGGATGCGAATCGATCCGTCGATAAAAAGAATGCGCGCGCTTCTTCTAATGTCATAATATTTATATATCTCCATACATTTGTTATATTGAGGATGGACGGCGGTAATCCGTTCAATCGATTAATCCGTCGAGATACGCCTCCGCCTCTTCCAGCAGATCGAACGCTTTGCCGATGCGCACAGTCTCTCGCGCGGATTCAGGCAGATGCGACTGTGTCCAGCTAGTTTCGTACACGCGCTCCAACCCTTCGCCGTATCGGTTGACCCATACACATATTTGCCCTGTTTCATCAGGCATCAGCACCCAGTGCTGTGGACAGAATAACATGAGATTCTCTCTCATCGAAATTTCGCTTGGTGAGAAATCCGTGACGCGCCACGCCATGTCCAGCTTTGGCTGCAGCTCTTCATACGTCAGCCCGATCCACTCCTGCGGCGTATCTACAGTGCGCGCCACTTGATGCCCGCACCGCTGATAAACAAGGGTTTGACGCAATACGCTTCCCGCCTGAATTCTGGCGGCCGGCGGAACGGCTGTAAGCGCTCCGTTTTCCGATTGCGTCGAGCGCATCGATACGGCTATGCCTACCGATACCAGAAGCAGTCCGATAAGAACCAACGCGACCGACAAACGTTTGGATGAATGACGCGTTTCCATATATGCCCTCCATATAGGCCAAAGCCTATGATGTGCATAGTATGTCCGCGCGCCCTGCGCCGCTATGCGCGAAAGATAGCAACATAAACTTTAATTACCATAATCAATATTGCACGACCATACTGCGACTCCGCTATCCTGGAACGATTCGGCCAACCGCGCTTCAAGCCGCGCTTCGGAAACGCCCTCCTTTCGCAGCATAATCAGGAACCCGCCGCCGCCCGCACCGCTAATCATAATGCCGTCTATCAGATCGTCGCAGAGCCTGGCGATTAAATCGATGCAGCGGTTGGTGGAACCCGGATCGAGCGCCTTGGACAGTTCCCAATGCAGCGAGAGCAACCGCCCAAACTTTATCAACTCGCCGCGCTCCAGCTCGTATGCCATAAGCGCGGCTACGCGCTGAATTTCCGAAAGCACGCGCAGCGCGTCGTTTTCCTCGTCGATCACCTTTCCGACAATCTCGCGCAATATATTTCGCGCCAGCCGCCGCTGACCCGTGTACACCAACGACAGGCGTTCGTCAAGCGCCGTTCGCACCGGTTCGGAAAGCTCGATCGATCGCGCCGTCAGCAGCTGCGGCACGCCGGGCTTCGACGTAATCAACTTAATGCCCGGAAACAGCGCTCCCGCCTGATCCTGCCAACCGCCGCCGGTCGACATAAGCTGTTCGGCGATCAGCGTTCGCTCAAGCACCGTGGCGTCGTCATGCGGCAAACCAAAAAGCTGAGAGAGCGCGCGAATCGCCGCTGCCGCCAGTATGCTCGATCCGCCCAATCCCGAGCCTTTTGGCAGCCCGGAATATACGCCAAGCGCGAATCCGCCTCCCCACTGCGCGGCGGGAATGTTTATAGAGACAGAAGTTTTTACGCGATCGTCGACCGCTCTTTGCAGCAGTCCAATCGAAAGCATGGCGGCCTTGCCGAGCGCGAACGGATCGCCAGGGTCGCCCGTCAAGCGAAGGCTCTCCAGATTATCATATTCGCAAAAGCGCGTCTGTTCCGTAGGTTCCGCAGCGTCAGTCACGGCAAGCTCCAGTCGGACAATCGGTTCCGCCAGCCGCCGCGCCCAGGCGCGTATAGGATGCTTGCCCCGTGGAAGCACGGCGGCGTTCAGCACCGTTCCGCCATATTCGACGCAATACGGGGGCGTATCCGACCAGCCGCCGCCAAAGTTCACGCGGGCGGGCAGCGATACTTCCGCATGGCTGCGAACCATTCGCAGGCCGTCCGCGCGTGGAAGCGACGGGATGGCGGCTTGATACAGGTAATCATTAATAGTATTATAACATTTATTCTCATATGAATTCGCCGCGTACGCGTCGGACAGCCTGTACAGCAATCGATTAAGCTTGGTGCCGAGCGGATACGGTTCATCCCTGGCGATTGCGGCGAGCAGCTCGAGCTGCCTAGCGCGGGCGGTGGATTTTTTGGAAAGACAGGACTCCGCCGCGTCGAATCCGCGATGCTCATTGAGCGCGGCTATCGTTTGATCGACGCGCAGTTCGTCCTCGACGCGCTCCTGTTCCGATAATATTCGCCGCGCGTCCGCTTTCATGAAGCTCTCCGCTAAGCTCAATCGCTCCGCCGCGCGCCATATAGCAAGCTCTTCCGCGCTTTGGCGGTCAGCTTTGCTAGCGGACAATCGGATCAGCGAGAGAGCGGAGCGGGCGGCGTCCTCCATCGTATCGCATACCGCATATAGCGGCGCGTCCCACAGCGCCGCGCCGTCGGGTATATCCTCTGCCGGGAAGCACGCGAACATGGAGGATCGCCACGAATCCTTGGGGTTGTCGTTTACGCCGTATACGCGCGCCACATGCCGCCCGTCAAGCAGCGGCAGAACGTGAATTACAGTGTCGGGAGGTATCTCGCACTCTCCAACCGTAACGCAGGAAAGCACGCACCCGTCGCCTACCGACGCGTCGGCGAGTATACGCGCGCCTTCAAAATAACAGCCTTTCCCGATTGCAGCTCCGGCATCCGCGCGGGAGCGAATGGCCGCGCAATTATCGGGTATGCCCACGCACTGCACATGCCGCCGCCAGCCAAGGTGTGAATATTCGTATTGCGATCCCAACGCGAGCGCGCGCAACTCGCGCGTAGTGCCAAAGTGGATGAACCGCGCGGGCGACAAACGAATCATGCGCATTGAAACCGGATGGAATATTTCCCACAGTGCGCGGCGGCACTCGTCCAGCATCGCGCATTGTGCGCCTTCCGGCTTTTCTTTCAAATAAGTTTCGAGAGTAGCGTCGCGCGACATCGGGTATAAAAAATCCCCGTAAAAGCTCAGCCGTACGGTTTCGTTTACGAACGCCGCGTATGCGTCGTCAGATTCAACCAGCTTCGCCAAATCATCCAGCAATCCCGCTTCCAGCCAAACCGCGCCGGTATCCAGGCATACTCTGCCCCGCCCGTTCACCGCCCCGAGCTCGCGCAGCGTTTCGGCGGTTTGCTTATGCAGGAAGCGACGAACGACGCCGCGCTCATCCCCAAGGAATACGCCGTGATCGACGCCTTGCTCAGCCGGCGCCTGCACGGTAAGGCATGCAGCGCGCGTCCATTCCAAATCTATCTGAAGCGCGTTGAATAACAGCAGCACGTCTCCGCATAGCGTCAGCATACCGGGCGGCATACGCAAGGGCACGGACGCCAGCGCAATAAGCAGCTCGTCGAACAGCGAGGATACCCGCCCGTCCGGCAGTTCGCGGGGCACCGGCGCGAACAGCTTCCCGCACGCGGAATATTGAGGCGCACGCTTGCTGTCACCTCCCGAATGTATAACCAGTATCCGCGAACCGCCGAGCGTGCGGTCAGCCTCCTCGCGCCGCAGTTCGCGAAGCAGATGAAGCGTCGCGCCGCCGCTGCCCACCCGCATGCCGTTGGGGTCGGGTATCACGTGGAATCTGGTTTGCGTCGGCAGCGAGCCGTGGGCGGCGCGCTGATCGATTTGCGCGCGCACGGCGTCCGCCTGCGCTTCGTTTGACGCAGTGATTACAATATCGCTCCAGGTGATTTGATTTGGGTGCGTGCAAACGCGCAGCCAATCGCTCCAGCAATCTTCCATGCTTTGGCAAAGGAACGCCGCGCCAACCTCTTCGGCGGCGCGGGAGCTCGCGGCGTCGCCGTACGTAAAATCATCAATCATAAATATTATTATACTCCCCGCAATAAGCGTTGGTAGGATGTAAATATGCTATCGTTTAGATATGATCGCTCGTACAGCGCGCGCGCTTTTGCGCCCATCGAATGAACGCGCGAGGGATGATCGGCCAGCTCGACCAGCGCGTTCGCTATCGCGTCCGATTCGCCATGGTCGAAATGCAGCCCGGCGCCTTCGCGCCGCAGGTCGCGCGATATATCGCTGACCGCCCCTGATATCAGCAGCACCGGCCTGCCCGACGCCAGAATGCCGACGTATTTGCTGGGGAGAAGCACGTCCCTGAACGCCGCGTCGAATATTACTAGGGATATATCGGCTGCGGAAAGGCGGCGGTCAAGCGCGGATAATTCGGCGTAACCTTCGAACACCACGTTTGGCAGGCCGTCATTCCCTTCGAGGGATTCCTTTTTCAGAAGCTCGTAATGCGCGCCGCCGCCCGCTATATGAAATAATATTCCGGGATGATCGCGGAGCTTTCGCATTACGCTTAACAGCGTTTTATACTCGTGCGCTTCGCCGAAATTGCCGCTGTACTGCACTACGAACTTATCGACCCAGCCGCGCTCCGCCTTCGCCATTCCAAACGGAATCGAGCGAATCGAGTTTACCGACGGGTTTGGTATCATGCTAACGCCGGAAAGCCCATAGAACAGTCGCAGATGCCGCGCCATATCCGTGCTGATGGCGGCGACGCCGCGGCATGTTTGCATGCCCCACGCCATAGCGCGCCTCAGCAGGCGATATATAACGCTGTTCGGACGCAGCCTTCCCGCCGCCGCAAGAATGTCGGGATATAGATCTTGAACGGATAGAACCAGATCAAACCCGCGCAGGCGCCGCGCTATCGCCAGGCAGACGACGCAAAGCGGCGGCGCCGTGGTCACGAGCGCCGTTTGGTTTTTCTTTATAGACGAGAGCGCGAATATCAATACGCTCAGCATAAAAGTTAATTGATTGAATAATTTTCCCTTAACGGAACTTTTTGGATATGTAGTGTTCCACAGCCGCCGCACGGATACGCCGCCTATTACCTCGCGTTCCGCGACGCGCGCGGTTCCTCCCGGGTAAAACGGGCGACCGCATATCACGCTAACCGTTTCTCCCCGCGCCGCAAGCTCTTCCGCCAGCGCCTGGAATACTTGTCCGGTTGCGGCTGTTTCGGGCGCATATTGTTGATTTATTATCAATATTTCATTCATATATAATTATGGAATATCCGATCTGCTCACGCGCGCTGCCTAGGTTGGGAATCGCCCTCGTTCTCCGCGGACGCGTCCTCAAGCCTATCCTCCAGGCTTTCTCCGCCTTCCTGTATGCCTCGCGCGGTTATAACGCAAAGCAGTGAGAACAACACGATTTTCAAATCCAATCCGAGGGAAACGCGCTGGGCGTAATATGCGTCCAGCTCCGCCTTTGTTTTGGCGTTCACGCAGTCGCGTCCGTTTACCTGCGCCCACCCGGTAATGCCTGGGCGAACGCGATAAGCGCCAAGCTTCGCGCGCTGCTCATGTATTTCCGCCTCCTCCGGCACGAGGGGGCGGGGGCCGATTAAGCTCATTTCGCCGCGCAGCACGTTTATCAGCTGAGGCAATTCATCTATGCTGGATTTGCGCAAAGTTCGCCCTACGCGGGTGATGCAGCGATCCGCGTTGAGAAGCATGCGCGTCGCGACAGAGCTGGGAGCGTGCGCATACATCGTGCGAAATTTTAATATGCGAAATATCTTTCCGTCACGACCGACGCGGTTTTGACGGAATAAAATCGAACCGGGGCTATCCGTTTTAATCAAGCACGCCACCAGAACGAGCAGCGGAGAGAGCAATATCAATAGCGCGAGCGACATCAGCACGTCGAGCGCGCGCTTTATTATTCGATACAAATTATCACCGCCTTCCGGCTTATAGCGGACATTCCTCGTCCAACGGCTTGTGCAGATACGCGACGGTTCCGTCCTGCGTATCGGCTACGGTATGGCCTGCGCCAAGAAGTTTATATTTATATATCGTAAGACCCTCAAGCCCGACGGGGCCGCGCGCGTGAATTTTGCCAGTGGCGATTCCAAGCTCCGCGCCGAAACCGTAGCGATATCCGTCCGCGAAGCGTGTCGAGCAATTATGAAATACGTTTGCGCTGTCCGCTTCCGCGAGAAAGCGCGCCGCGCGCAATGGGGAATCCGTGACTATGGCGTCCGTGTGACCCGATCCGTGGCGGTTAATGTGCTCGATCGCCTCGTCGAGCGAATCCACCACTCGAACGGATAAAATATAATCCAGATATTCCGCGTCCCAATCCGCGTCGGACGCGCTTTTGCAATTGATTATGCGTTGAGCAGCGGGGCAGCCGCGCAGCTCGACCTCCGGCATATTTTTCGCTAGCTCCGGCAGAAACGCCTCTGCGGCATCCTTATGCACCAGCAGCGTTTCTACCGCGTTGCATACCGCCGCATATTGGGTTTTGCTGTCGCGAACCACTCGCAGCGCGCAGTCCGCATACGGCGCGCGCCTATCGTTTTCGCCTCTTTCCGATACGTCGACATACACATGGCAAACGCCGTCCGCGTGTCCAAGCACCGGGATGCGGCTGTTTTCCTTTATATATCGAACAAACGCGTTGCCGCCTCGCGGGATTATAAGGTCGATAAGATCGTCCAGCGCCAACATTTCCGCGACGTCTTCGCGGGAGCCGAACAGCGACGCCCAGCCTTCCGGAATGCCGCAGCTTATCGCGGCGGCGTTCAGCGCCTCAAACAGCGCGCGGTTCGTATAGCTCGCTTCGCTGCCGCCCTTCAGCAGCGCCGCGTTACCGCTCTTCAGACAAAGCGCTGCGATCTGAACAAGCGCGTCGGGGCGCGACTCGAATATCACCCCAACCACGCCTATCGGGCAGGAGACGCGATACAGCTTCAATCCGTCGGCGAGCATCCTGGCGAGGGTGGTTCGCCCCAGCGGATCAGGCGCGGCGGCAAGCGCGCGCAGCTCGTCGACGGACTCGCGCAACTTCTTCTCGTTATATATCAATCTCTTGCGAACTGGCTCCGGCAAACCATGGGCGTTCGCCAGGTCGCGGTTGTTCGCGTCGAACAATCGATCGCGCGCGTTAAGCAGCGCGTCCGCCATAGCGATAAGCGCCTGGTCGCGCGACGCGATGGTCAGCGACGCCATACTCCTCGACGCGGCGCGCGCCTGCTTAGCCGTTTCCGCAACCGTCATTCTTCCACCGCCTTACAGTTGGATTATATACGTTTTCAGCTTAATTGTCAAAACAGAGGAAGCCGCGAAATAATCTCGCAGGGCGATGGTAAGGCGAGGGCAAAGGTGGGCAATGGAGGGTTGAGCTAGGGCAAGGGAGGGCAGATCGAGGGCGCAGCCCCGAACAATGCGGGACTGCGCCCCCGCGCCTGCTTTCGAGAAACTGACCGCAAGGCACGCCATCGATTTTTACGCTGAATATTGTTCGCAATATTATAAATATATTATATTTATGTCACATGGATTCGCGCGCGATGCGTTTGACTTCGCTTATCAGCGCGTCGACATCCGCGTCCGTACTCGCATGCCCGACGCTCGCCCGCGCGGCGCCGCGATCCAGCGTGCCCAAATGGGTATGAATCGCGGGCGCGCAGTGCAACCCGCCGCGCACCGCGATATTTGCGCGGTCAAGCTTGGTCGCCACCTCGCCGGACGAATATCCCGTCACATTAAACGATACCACGCCGACATCCGGCGCGCGCGTCGTAAGCGTGCATATGCCGTTTATATCCTGCAGCTCGTTCCAAAGCCTGTCGGATAGCTCCTTCTCGCGCGCCTGTATTTCCTCGCGCCTGGCGCGCACTATGCGCGTTCCGACCATCAGGCCCGCTATGCCTACTAGATTAAGCGTGCCGCTCTCGTACGCCTCCGGCAGCTCGCTGGGCTGCAGCATAGATTCGGAACTGGAACCGGTGCCTCCCTCCCGGAACGGAACCAGTTCCAGGCCGGGGCGAATATACAGCCCCCCTGTGCCAAACGGCCCCAGCAGCCCTTTATGCCCCGGAAACGCGACCATGTCCGCGCCGATATCAAGCGGATGCACAGGCAGCACACCAAGCGACTGCGCGGCGTCGAGCAGGAATATTATTCCGTGCTTTCGCGCTACCGCGCCTATTTCCTTTACCGGCTGCGCCAGGCCTATCACGTTTGACGCGTGATTGATTACGATCAGCCGCGTTTCCGGCCGTATCGCCCGCTCGACCTGCTCCGCCGTTACCACTCCGCCCTCGCCTGGAGCGAGCAGCGACCATGTTATAAGCCCGCGATTCACCATCCCGTTTATCGGTCGGAGAACCGAATTATGCTCAAGCATAGTCGTTATAACATGATCACCGGGGCGGACGCACCCGCGAATCGCTAAATTGAGCGAATCAGTGCAATTGAATCCGAATACGATGTCTTCGGGATTGGGGACATCCAGCAGCTGCGCGATTTCCTCGCGGCAATGCCAAACCACGCGCCCCGCCGCAAGCGACATTCTATGGCCGGCGCGTCCGGGATTTGCGCCGATTTTCTCCATCGCTCCGGCGACGGCACGGATGACCTGAGGGGGTTTCGGGAAACTGGTAGCGGCGTTATCTAAATAAATCATCCAGTGATTCCTCCTTTGACGGAATTCCGTCACATACCCAGAGGGCAAAAAGTATACTATGTAGTATGAGGGGAGGTAAGGATTCCATGACCGAAAGCTTCGGTATAGCGGCATTTCGTTCCAGACAGCAGGTACTCAGGCTCCAATCAGCCCTCCGCCGGGCGGGTCTCAAGGCTGAAATCGTCGCCACGCCAAAGGACGTCGCCATAGGCTGCGGACTTTCCGTTCAATTTGATCTGGCGCAAACAGAGCAGGTAATGCAAACTTATTACCGGCTTAACACGAGCAACCTAATCGGATTCTATCAGTTGGATCGCGTCGACAACCACACCAACCGGCTTACTCCTTTGATGATGCCAACGCGCTGATTTCTATGCGTATAATTCTATTAGAGTAACAAAAAAAAGGCCGCGCGTTCTTAATATAACGCGCGACCCTTTTGTTAACTATGCTATGCAAATAATAAACATTATATAAACATATGGTGTGTTCGAAACATTCTTCGATCAGAATGCGCTGTCTTTTTATCCATAGCGGCGTCGCGCGCGTAAACCCGCCATCATCCGCCACAGTCGGACGCGGGGTTACGCGAAGCGTACGCGGCGGAGCCACGCAGCTCGCATGGCTCCTTGCGCCTCATCGATATCCAGCACATTCAGCACTCAGATATTTTTTTAACAAGCCTTAATCCGCAGCCGGATCAGGTTTTTTTTCCGCGCCGACGGGTGCGGGGCGCAGTTCAGGTTTGCTCGGTGGCGTAGGGGGCTGTGCGCCCGTATAATCTGAAACGTCAAAAATAGCTTTTCCGCAGTTGGGGCATTTATTTTCCTCTTCCAGATCAAACGTTTCCGCGTCGAAATAAACGGTGTGCGCACAGTGCGGGCACTCGTATTCAATCAGCCCGTCGTAGGCGTCGGAATCGTCGTCGTCGTCGTCGTCATCGTCTAAATCATCGGAAGCGCCGCCGTCCTCGTCGTCGAGAAGAGCTTCTTCCAGTTCCGCAAGATCCTCGTCGATGCTCTCTACATACTCGTCAAGCTCGGTATGTTTATCCTTCAGATCGGATATCACCTTCACCACGTCGCCCAGAACGTCGATGATCGCGCCGATGAGGCGTCCCTCTTTGGATTGGGCGTCGATGCTCAATCCTTCCGCCAAACCTTTCAAATATGCAACCCGGTCGGACAACACCTGCATAAAAATACCCCCTCCGCTTAAAAGGTAAAAACTCCCGCGGAGTTCCTTTTAATCCGCTGCAGCTAGGCGGTGATGCGCCTTGGCTTCGCCTGCCGCGCTAACCAGACGATATTAGGCGCGCTCCATATATTCGCCGGAGCGCGTGTCAACCCGTATCTTTTCGCCCTGGTTGATGAACAGCGGCACGCTAAGCTGATAGCCTGTTTCGAGCGTAGCGGGCTTCGTTGTGTTCGACGCGGTATCGCCCTTGAACCCCGGTTCGGTTTGGGTAACTTCAAGTTCGACGAAATTCGGCGCTTCAACGGAGAACGCCTTCCCTTTGAAGTAGCGAACCGACACCACGGTGTTCTCCTTTATAAACGGAATCGCGTCCTCAACCTGAGCCTGGCTGAGCGGCTCCTGCTCGAATGTTTCGGTATCCATAAAGTAGTATAACTCGCCATCGTTATATAAATACTGCATCGATTTATTTTCTATGATCGCGCGCGGCATTTTGTCGGTGGGATTAAACGAGCGCTCGACCACCGCTCCGGTGACGACATTTTTTATTTTAGTGCGCACGAACGCCGCGCCTTTGCCCGGCTTGACATGCTGAAAATCAACGATGTTCCACACGCCGTTATCGTATTCGACCGTGATGCCTTTGCGGAATTCGCTTGCGGTGATCATATTTGATGAATCCTCCTAAAGTATGATAAGCTCCTTGGAGATAGGGGTTAATCTTTTATATCCGTCCTCGGTTATAAGAACGGTATCCTCTATTCGCACGCCGTCCTGACCCGGCCGATATATGCCGGGTTCGACCGTCATAACGTGCCCCGGCGACAGCGTTTGCTCGTCGGCCGCCGGTGAAAATCGCGGATTTTCGTGTATCATCAACCCGAGAGAATGCCCAAGTCCGTGGCCGAAGCGCCCCTCGAATCCGTTTGCGTTGATATAATCGCGCGCAATCGCGTCTACCTCTTTGCACGCCGCGCCCGGGCGCAGCGCGTCCAGCGCGAGAAGCTGCGCGGCAAGCGTAGTTTCGTATACGCGGCGTTTATCCAAACCCACCTCGCCAAGCGCGACAGTGCGGGTGATATCCGAGCAATAGCCGTCGACCATCGCGCCAAAGTCGAGAGTCAGAAATTCTCCGGTCTGAAGCTTGCGGGCGCCGGGCACGGCGTGCGGAAGCGAGCCGTTTGGGCCGGATGCCGCGATGGTGTCAAACGCAGGCTTATCCGCGCCAAGGCGTATCATCGCGCTTTCCAGCGTCCAGGCGATTTCGCGCTCGGTGCGACCGGGCTTTATCTCCGGCAGTATCGATTCGAACGCCTCGCACGCTATCGAGCACGCGCGCTCAATCGCGCTGATTTCCGCGTCCGTTTTTATTTCGCGCAGCTTCTCCGGTTTTTGATTGATCGGCACGAATAAAATATCCGGCCTGGCGCGCTCCATATTGCGCATCTGAGACACCGTCGCCGCGTCGTCCTCGAACGCCACGGAGGTTTCCGTGCTCTCGAACAGTCCGCACGCGAGCGCGTCGTAGCTCTGTTTGGGCTGGATTGAATATACCGCCCAACCGGGAGCCTGGCGCGCCGCTTGCTCGACATAGCGGAAATCGGTGACTATCGCGCGCGCACCCTTTATAAGCGCGATAACGCCCTCGCCCGTAAACCCGCTCAAGTAGCGAATATTCTCAGGCTTATGGATTATCGCGCCTGAAATCGATTCCGCGTCCAGCAGTTCATGCAGAAGTTCGACCGGAGTTTTCGACAATACGCGCACTTCCTTATTAGCGCGGGGTTCCGCTCCGCCACCCCGAATCGATTGGGCGGCGCCCAATACCCGCATATGAATATAGTTAATAGGTTCTATCACTAAAGTTCCGCAGCCATCCGATAAAAACCCATTGATATTCTATCACAGTTCACCGGGGATTACCAGTGATTTCGAAAATCGCGGTCGAAATGATTTATGAATGGCGCAATATTCAATCGCATGCGTTTTCGCTAATGCCCCCTCGCGTTGTGTCCGCTAGCTCGCCGGGCAGCTTCTTCAGCCCCGCCTATTTCCCCGCTATCGCCCGTTCTTTCATACTGTTAAATTCTTCGTCGCTTATATTTATATAATATAATTATAAGTGCCTCCGCCCTGCGCGTCACGCTTTGCCGCAGCGGATTGATGTGCTATAATTTACGCGGCGAGTAAACGAATCCATGGAGCTGCGGAGGAATCCTTTATGAAAATGATATTGAGATGGTTTCCGTATGGAGACGACAGCGTAACCCTATCTCAAATACGCCAAATCCCCGGCGTTACAGGCGTAGCCGCATGTCTTCCCAAAATCCCTGTCGGGGAAACCTGGCCGGTGGAGGAGCTGCGCGCGCTGACTCAAACGGTTCGGCGTGCCGGGCTGGAAATGGAAGTGATCGAGAGCGTAAACATACACGAGGATATAAAAAAAGGGCTGCCAACCCGCGATCGCTACATACAAAATTATATCGATACGCTTGGCAATCTGCACGCGGTAGGCGTAAAGTGCCTGTGTTATAACTTTATGCCCGTTATGGATTGGGCGCGCAGCGATCTCGCGGCGCCCCTGCCGGATGGCAGCGCCGCTATGTCATACCGGCATGAAGTCGTCGAACAAATGCACCCGGAATCCATCGGACGCGCAATGGCAGGCAAGGCGCGCGGATACTCTCTTCCCGGCTGGGAACCGGAGCGGCTGAGCGCGATGGCCGAAGACATATCGTTTTACCAAAACTTTACGCAGGAACAGTATTGGGCAAATATGAAATATTTTTTGGACGCCGTTATTCCGGCCGCGGAAAAAGCGGACGTGCGCATGGCGATCCATCCGGACGATCCGCCGTGGCCGCTGTTCGGCCTGCCCAAGGTAATCACGGACGCGGAGCGCATCCGTACGTTCCTGCGCCTGAACGATTCCCCGTATAACGGATTGACGTTCTGCACAGGCAGCCTCGGCGCGCGCCGGGATAACGACCTTCCCGCGATGATCCGCGAGTTCGCGGGTCGGGGTCGGATACACTTCGCGCACCTGCGCAATATACGCTTTTCCGGCGAGCGGGATTTTGACGAGTGCGCCCATCCCAGCGCATGCGGAAATCTGGATATGTACGAAATTATACGCGCGCTTCAGGCGTCGGAATTCGATGGATATATAAGGCCGGATCACGGACGCATGATTTGGGGCGAAATCGCGCGTCCAGGCTACGGATTATATGATCGCGCGCTTGGCGCGACCTATTTGCTGGGGCTGTGGGAAGCGGTCGAGAAGACGGTTAGTCGTGGCTGACCATACCGGCGGAGCGAAAAAACGGGAGGAATATTTATGGAATTAACACTTCGCGGCATAGGCGATAAAGCGGGTTGGGCTGCGGCCGGCGTTAGGCTGCCGCAGTATGATGTCGAGGCTGCGGCGAGGCGCACTCGTGAAAACCCGCGCTGGCTTCACTTTGGAGCGGGCAACCTGTTGCGCGGATATGTCGCCGCGCTGCAGGAAGAATTGCTTAACGCGGGCGCGTCCGACCACGGGATCGTAGCGGTAGAGTCGTTTGATGTTGAATTGATCGACGCCATATATAACGCGCACGACTCGCTGATTTTGCAGGCGCTACTTGGAGGAGGCGGCGTCGGCGGCGACGATCGATACGCTGTGCTGGGCAGCGTAGCGGGATGCCTGTCCGCCGCGTCGGATTGGGAAGAGCTAAGGCGTATATTCGCCAGCCCCGCGCTTCAGATGGTAAGCTTCACCATTACGGAGAAGGGATATGCTACGCGAGACATATCCGGTCGTTTGCTGCCGTCGCTGGAAGCGGATGGCGAACGCGGCCCGGCGTCGCCAAAGCATACGCTAGCCATGATCGCATCGCTGCTGATAGCGCGGTTTGAAGCGGGCGGCGCGCCGGTAGCACTGGTGAGCATGGATAACTGCAGCGCGAACGGAGATAAACTTAAAGCGGGCGTGACGCAGGCGGCGGAGCTATGGCGGTCGCGAGGATATGTCGGCGAGGATTTTCTACGCTATTTGAACGATCCGGCGCGCGTGTCGTTTCCATGGACAATGATAGATAAAATTACCCCAAGCCCCGCGCCGGACGTGTACCGGCGGCTGACCTCGCTGGGGATTCGGGGTATCGACCCCATCCAAACCGCCAGGGGCACGCGCATAGCGCCGTATGTCAATACGGAAACCGCTCAATATCTTGTAATAGAGGACGCGTTTCCGGCTGGCAGACCTCCGCTGGAGCAGGCGGGCGTTTACTTCGCGAACCGCGATACCGTGCGCAGCGCGGAACGCATGAAGGTGTCGGCGTGCCTGAATCCGCTTCATACGGCGCTTGCCGTGTTTGGCTGCCTGCTTGGATACGGCTCAATCTCCCAGGAAATGAACGATCCGGAACTTGCCGCGCTGGTACGCAGGATCGGATACGCGGAAGGTCTTCCGGCGGCGGCCAACCCCGGCATAATTGATCCGCGCGCGTTCCTGGATGAGGTGATCGAGCGGCGGCTGCCCAATCCCGCCATCCCGGACACGCCGCAGCGAATCGCTGCGGATACCAGCCAAAAGGTCGCGATCCGATTCGGCGAGACCATTCGCTCATATGGCGCCGACGCAGCGCGCAAACTTATAGGCATTCCGCTGGCACTGGCCGGGTGGCTGCGATATCTGCTGGGCGTAGATGATCAGCTGCGCGCGATGACGCTTAGCGGCGACCCAATGCTGCATGAATTGCGGGAGCGCCTAAGCGTGATACGCATAGGAACGGCGGACGGCGCGCGCGCCGCGCTGCTTCCCATATTGAGCAACGAGGCGCTGTGGGGCGTAGATTTGCAGGCGGTCGGCTTGGCGGACGTAGTATTGAATCTATTTGAACGCATGATCAAAGGGAAGGACGCCGTGCGCGAAACTCTGCGCGAGGCCTTGCGAAGCGCCGCTTCAAAGGATTGACAGATGTCGAAATATGGCTGTATAATGATTTTCGTGAGAAAACTGCATATGCCTTATCCAGAGTGGTGGAGGGATTGGGCCCGATGAAACCCGGCAACCGACTTATATGGTTTGGTGCTAAATCCCACGGCGAACTGTTTTTGTTTGCCGAAAGATGAGGTGGAATTGCGTACGACGCGCGTCCGTTCCACTTTGAATGAGGGAACGGACGCGTTTTTGTTCATACGATTTAAACTCTGATAGGCGCATGCGCTCACATCACAAATAGGAGGGAAGGCATATGCGCACATTTTTTACCAGCGAATCGGTTACGGAAGGGCATCCCGACAAACTTTGCGACCAGATTTCAGACGCGGTTCTGGATGAGCTGCTAACGCTAGACCCAACCGCGCGCGTGGCATGCGAAACATGCGCGACGACTGGGTTAATATTGGTTATGGGCGAGGTGACTACGAACGCGTACGCGGACATAGAAGGCGTCGCGAGGCGAGTCGTTAGAAATGTAGGATATACCGACGCGCGCTGCGGCTTCGACGCCGACACCTGCGGCGTGATAACCGCGCTGCACGGACAATCGCCGGACATCGCGATAGGCGTTAACAAAGCGCTTGAAATCCGCGCCGAGGACGCCCGCAAGGAAGCGGAGATCGGCGCGGGCGATCAAGGCTCGGTATTTGGATACGCGTGCGACGAAACGCCCGAGCTTATGCCGACGCCTATCACTCTCGCGCATAAAACGGCGCGGAAGCTGGCGTCCGCGCGCAAGGATGGAACGCTAGGCTGGCTGCGCCCGGACGGCAAAACGCAGATCACCGTAGAATATGAGGACGGCACGCCGGTGCGGGTAGATACGGTGGTGATTTCCGCGCAGCATGATCCGTACGCCGATCCCAATGAAATCGAGCGCGCGCTGATTGAACACGTCGCGAAGGCCGCGATTCCGGCGGAATTGCTCGACGAGCGCACTCGCTTTATAATCAACCCGACCGGGCGTTTTGTGATAGGCGGCCCTATGGGAGATTCCGGCCTTACCGGGCGCAAGATAATAGTGGACACATACGGCGGCTTCTCTCGCCATGGCGGCGGAGCGTTTTCCGGGAAGGATCCCACGAAGGTGGATCGCAGCGCGGCGTACGCGGCGCGCTATCTGGCAAAGAACGTGATAGCCGCAGGGCTGGCGCGGCGCTGTGAAATTCAAATATCATATGCGATAGGCGTAGCTCGCCCTGTATCCGTGTATATTGATACGTTCGGAACGGGCAAGATAGGGGATGAGAAGCTGTCGCGAAAACTATCGGATAATTTTGATCTGCGCCCGCGCGCGATAATAGAATCGTTCAATCTTCGCCGCCCAATATATTTGCCCACGGCCGCCTATGGGCATTTCGGGAGAGAGGATATCGACGCGCCCTGGGAGAAACTTACATTAGCGAACAAGCTATAAACTATAAAAGGACGACGCGATGGAAACAATCGAGGCGCAGGTCGACGAAGTGGTGTTCCATAATAATGAGAACGGCTTTACCGTTCTGTCGATCCGCTGCGGCGATAAGCGCGTCTCGGCGGTCGGGACGCTGCCCGTATTGACTATGGGCGAAAGCGTTACGCTGACCGGAGAATGGCAGGAACACTCGCAGTACGGCAAGCAGTTTCGCATCAGCTCATGCGAATGGACGCGCCCGGATTCCCCTGCGGGTATGGAGCGCATGCTTGCCGCAGGTTGGATAAAAGGCATCGGCCCGTCCACTGCGAAGCGGCTCGTCGCAAAGTTCGGAATGGACACGCTCGACATACTGCAGTTCGCACCCGACAAGCTCGCGGGCGTCTCCGGCATAGGTCGCAAGCGCGCGAAGATGATCGCGGAATCGTACGGCGCGCAGCAGGGCATGCGCGAGGCTATGATATTCCTGCAAGGGTTTGGAATACTTCCTAACCTCGCGCTGCGCATATACAAGGAATACGCGGATAAGGCTGCGGACGTGCTCAGGCGCAATCCATATCAGATGATAGAGGATATACGCGGCGTCGGTTTTAAAACGGCGGACGACGTCGCGCGGTCTATGGGCGTCGCGCCGGACTCCTCGTTCCGAATTCAAGCGGGAATACTGCATACGCTCCAATTGGCGTCGGTTACGGATGGTCACTGCTACTTACCAAGGGATATTCTGTTCGCGCGCGCCGGTCAGCTGCTAGGAGCGCCCGCCGATCTAATCGAACGCGAACTTACTGGCATGATATTAACGCGCAAACTGGTGGCAAAAGAATTGGAGCAAATCCCCGTTATATTCCTGAGCGGACATTACGAGGCGGAGGGAGAGGTAGCTCGGCGGCTGCTTGCGCTTAGAGATTCCGCGCCGCGCCTAAACGCGGACCACATCCCAGCCCAAATCGGCAGGTTCGAGCGAGAGACGAATACGCGACTGGACGAGCTTCAGCGGGAAGCTGTGCTCAGCGCGCTTCGCGACGGCATATGCGCGATTACCGGCGGACCGGGCACCGGAAAGACCACGATAATACGCTGCCTGCTGAGCCTTATCGGAGAATCCGCCGACACCGCGCTTGCGGCGCCGACGGGACGCGCGGCGAAGCGAATGTCCGAGGCGACCGGCAAGGAAGCGAAGACGATCCATCGCCTGCTTGAATATGGCGGAGATGAGGACGTATTCCAGCGGAACGAAGAGAACCCGCTCGAATGCGTTACGCTTATCGTAGATGAAATGTCGATGGTAGATATATTCCTGATGCGCGCGCTCCTTAGAGCATTGCGACCGGGCGTTAGGCTCGTGCTGGTGGGAGACGCGGACCAGCTGCCGTCGGTAGGCCCGGGCAGCGTGCTGGGCGATATAATAGCCAGCGGCTCGATAACCAATACCCATCTTAAAAAAGTTTATCGGCAGAGCGAGCATAGCATGATCGCGGTTAACGCGCACAGCATCAACGCCGGAACCATGCCGTCGCTGAACGATAAGCAGGCGGATTTTTTCCTGGAACGCCAGCCGACCGCAGAAGCCGCCGCCAAAACTTTAGTAGAGCTTTACGCAAAGCGGCTGCCCGCGTTTTTAAATATCGAGGGCAATCCGTGTCAGACTATCCAGGCGCTCAGCCCGATGAAAAAAGGCGATTGCGGAGTTTGGGCGATCAACAGAATGCTGCAGGACAGGCTGAATCCGAAGGCGGACGATAAGCCGGAATTATCGCGCGGAGACACGCTGTTTCGGCTGGGCGACAAGGTAATGCAGATTCGCAATAATTATAAATTGGAATGGACTCGCGGCGACGAGGAAGGGCAAGGGGCGTTCAATGGAGATATAGGTTATGTCGGAACAATCGATCCTGAGGAGAGGATGTTAATCGTTAAATTTGACGACGATAGAGTCGCGTCGTACGAATCCGCGCAGCTTGAAGATTTGGAGCTTGCATATTGCATATCCGTTCATAAGAGCCAGGGCAGCGAGTTTCCGGTGGTGTTGATGCCGGTCGTCGGCGGCCCTCCTATGCTGCTAACAAGGAACTTGCTGTATACGGCAGTAACGCGCGCCAAGCGGCTGCTTGTGATGGTAGGACGCGAAGACGCGCTGCGCAAGATGGTGGAGAACCACAGGATAGAGAAGAGGTTCAGCGCGCTTGAAACGCGCTTGAGGGAAAAATGGTAGCGCGATCTAGACTGGCCGAGGTGCTTCGATTTTGGGGCGGGCGCGCGCTCGATTTTCTGTATCCCAATGATGCTGTGTGCGCCGCGTGTTCCAGGCCGCTTGCCGACGGCGCCGGTGGATTGTGCGCCGAATGCGCGGACGAGCTTCGGCCAATCGAGGGCGCGCGCTGCCGGGTATGCGGCAGGCCGCTTCGGGAAACGGTTGAAGAACGCCGCAGCTTTATATGCTCAGGATGCGCGCGCCGCCATATCGAGGAGCGCATCGAGGGCGCCGCGCCGTTTTCCCACGAGGGCACGGCCGCGCGGCTTGTGTACGCGCTTAAATACGGCGGTGTGCGCGCGGCTGCGGAGCCGCTCGCCAGGGAAATGGCGCGCATGATTCCCGAACGGTTCGAAGCGCTGACGCCGGTGCCGCTTCATCGAGCGCGTCAAAGGGAGAGGGGATTCAATCAGGCGGCGGCGCTGTGCGATGATCTAGCTAGGGCGACGGATATTCCGGTGATATACGCGCTGCGCCGAACTGCCGCCACGCGCCAGCAGATGAAGCTTGGCGCGGCGGAACGCGTTCGCAACGTGCAGGGCGCGTTCGAAGTAGTAGAGCCGGTGGAGGGTATGCGTATCGCGCTGGTGGACGATGTGCGCACGACTGGCATGACCGCCCTGTCATGCGCGAAGGCGCTATACGAAGCCGGTGCGGCGGACGTGTGGCTGCTCACCGCAACCGTATCGGTTTTGAATGCCTAATTAATATATATAATTATATAATAAACTGCCTCAAATCGCGCTCTTTCGCATCATCGCTCAAGTGCTGCCGCACATATTCGCCCGTTATGCGAAGCTCGACGTCCGGCATATCGTCGCCGGCGTTGAACGCGATATCCTCAAGCAGCGTCTCGAATATCGTAACCAATCGCCGCGCGCCTATATCCTCGCCGTTTTCGTTGGCGACGTACGCGGCCTCCGCCAGCGCGTCCAGCGAGCTGTCCTCAAACGCGAGATTCACATGATCAACCCCCAGCAGCGCGGCGTACTGGCGAGTGAGCGCGTTTTCCGGCTGGAACAATATATTCCTGAAATCTTCCTTCGTAAGCGATTTAAGCGTAACCCTCACGGGGAAACGCCCCTGAAGCTCCGGAATCAAATCCTTCACCTTCGCGACGTGAAACGCTCCGGCAGCTATGAACAGCATATAATCCGTACGGACGGGTCCATATTTAGTCATAACGGTGCTGCCTTCCACAATGGGAAGTATATCCCTTTGAACGCCCTCGCGCGATACGTCGGGTCCATGCCCGGCTGCGGAACGCCCCGCCACCTTGTCTATCTCGTCTATAAATACTATGCCGTCTTGCTCCGCGCGCTGAATCGCCTCCGCAGTTACCGCGTCCATATCGATCAGCTTGCTTTCTTCCTCCTGGCCTAATAGCCTGCGCGCCTCGGATATCTTGACGCGGCGCTGCTTCATCCGCTTCGGAAGTATTCCGCCCATCATATCGCCCAGATTTACCGCCATCCCCTGTATCTCCATCTGCGGCGAGGTTTCTTCCACCTCTATCTCTATCTCGTGATCCTCCAATTCGCGCTGCGCAAGCTTCTCGCGCACCTCCTCGCGCCGCCCCTGCATATATTGGCGCTCTTCCGGCGACACTTCCTGCTCCTTGGGTTTATTGCCCAATATAAGGTCGATGGGGTTTGGCGTGCGATGGGCTTTCTTCGTCGTTTGCGTTAGCAGTTCAACTATGCGCTCCTCCGCCAGATCTTGCGCACGGATGCGCACCCGCTCGCCGTGCTCTTCTTTTACCATGCGGATGGCGGCTTCCACGAGATCGCGGACGATCGAATCAACATCTCGTCCCACATAGCCCACCTCCGTAAACTTCGTCGCCTCCACCTTCAGAAACGGCGCGTCTACTATCCGCGCTAAACGGCGCGCTATCTCCGTTTTACCAACTCCCGTAGGCCCTATCATAAGTATGTTCTTGGGGCTGATTTCCCGGCGCATAGCTTCGTCGAGCATCGCGCGGCGATAGCGGTTGCGCAGCGCGACGGCGACCGCCCTCTTCGCGTCCTCCTGGCCTATTATATAGCGATCCAATTCCTTAACTATCTGCCGCGGCGTTAATTGTGACATTCAAACCTCCTGTCGACTTTGCGATATATTTTACGCTTTATTTTATACTTCAAGCACATTTATATTATTATTTGTATATACGCATATCGAAGCTGCTATATGAAGCGCTTCTTCCGCGATTTGGTTCGCCGGCATATCCGTATGGAGCGCCAGCGCGCGCGCGGCCGCCAGAGCGAAATTTCCGCCGCTGCCTATCGCGCAAACTCCGTCGTCCGGCGCAAGCACCTCGCCAGTGCCGGAGAGTATAAGCATCTCGTCCGCGTTCGCGGCAATCATCATAGCTTCCAGCTTGCGCAGCGCCTTGTCGTCGCGCCAGTCCTGCGTCAGCTCGACCGCGGCGCGTTCAAGGTTTCCGCCATATTGCTTCAGTTTTTCCTCGAAGCGGTCGCAAAGGGTGAACGCGTCCGCCACAGAGCCTGCGAATCCGACGGCGACCTTGCCGCCAAACAGCCGGCGCACCTTTACTGCGCCCGCCTTGAATATCGTCGTCTCGCCCAGCGTAACCTGTCCGTCGCCCGCTATCGCGCACCGACCGTTCTTTCGAACCCCCACAATCGTCGTACCCATTAATTTCACGTGATTTCCTCCTCCAACGCGCGCCGGATATTTTCTATGGTTTCCAGCGAACGCTCCGCCACGCGCTCGGCGCGCAGCCGCTTATTCCTGATTCGCGGCTCAGGCGTGTCTATCAATCCATACTGTATGCCCATCGGCTGGTAATCTTTGTTTGGGGAGGAGACATATCTCCCCAGCGCGCCAAGCGCGGTACATCCCGGGAAAACGACTTGCGCAAGCGCGAGCATATCCCGCGCCAGCGATATCCCGGCGATCAATCCCGATGCTGCGGACGGCAGATACCCTTCTACGCCCGTAATTTGTCCGGCGAAATATAATCCCCGGTAGCCGCGAGCTTCGAACCGCTCGTTCAATATGGAGGGCGAATGCAAATATGTATTGCGATGCATCACGCCGTATCGCGCGAACTCCGCGCGCTCAAGGCCGGGGATCATCCCGAACACCCTTTTTTGCTCTCCGAAGCGCAGCCGCGTTTGGAAGCCCACCAGATTCCACAGCGTGCCTTCCGCGTTCTCGCGCCTTAGCTGAACGACGGCGAACGGCCTGCGCCCGGCGCGCGGATCGATCAGGCCGACAGGGCGCATCGGCCCGTACGCAAGCGCCAGCCGTCCCCGCCTCGCGATGCTCTCAACCGGCATGCAGCCCTCGTACAGCCTGTCCTCCTCGAATCCGTGAACGGGCGCGGTTTCGGCGCACAGCAGTTCGCCGATAAACGCGTCGTATTCGGCTTCAGTCATAGGGCAGTTAAGGTAATCGCCGTCGCCCTTATCATATCGCGCGGCCTCAAACGCGCGCGTACGATCGATCGATTCCCCGGTTACGATAGGCGCGGCCGCGTCGAAGAAATACAATCTCTCCAAGCCGGGAAGCGCGGCTATCGCGTCGGACAGAGCGGGCGAAGTCAGCGGCCCCGTCGCGATAATAGCCGGAGCGTCCGGCAGCGAACAAACTTCTTCCGACACTATGCGAACGGACGGGCAGCCTGCCAGCGCGTCCGTAACATATCTCGCGAACAAGCCGCGATCGACGGCCAGCGCACCGCCAGCCGGGACGCGCGTCGCGTCCGCCGCTTGCATTATAAGGCTTCCGACCCGCCGCATTTCCTCCTTAAGAAGGCCGGACGCGTTCGTAAGCGCGTTCGACTTCAGCGAGTTTGAGCAGACCAGCTCCGCGAACAGCGGGCTTTCATGCGCGGGCGTTCTCAGCCGGGGTTTCATCTCGATCAGATCGACGGGAACGCCTCGCCTCGCAAGCTGCCACGCGGCTTCGCAGCCGGCCAGCCCCGCACCTACCACGGCGGCTCGTTTCATTCAGACACACCGCCCGACGCCTCGCTCAGCGCCGCGTCCGCAGCTCCGCCAGGCGCGTCGTCCGCGTCTGTTTCGCTCCCGTTTACAAGCACGCGATTGCGGCAGGTCTCGCTCGCGCATATATGCCATCTCTCGCCCTTGCGATTCTGTTTGAGCGTCATATGGCAGCCGCAGACGGGGCACTTATCCGGCACCGGATAATCCCACGATATAAAATCGCATTCCGGATAGCGTTCGCAGCTGAAGAACTTTCTGCCCTTCCTGGAAGTTTTCTCAGCCAGCCGCGCGCCGCACTTTGGGCAGGGCGTATCGATATACGCAAACACAGGCTTCGTATTGCGGCAGTCCGGAAAATTAGGGCATGCGAGAAACTTCCCGAATCGCCCCGTTTTATATACCATCATCGCGCCGCATTTCTCGCACGGTATATCGGATACTTCGTCCTTTATCTCCATCTTTTCGATCGAAGCTTCCGCTACCTCAAGCACCTTGCTGAAGTTCTCATAAAACACGCGGATTACGTCGCGCCAGGGAAGCTGCTCGTCTTCCACGCGATCCAGCTGCGATTCCATTTCCGATGTGAATTCCACATCCACGATATCCTTGAAATATTCGCGCATCATATCGGTAACCGTGCGCCCAAGTTCGGTGGGGATCAGCCTGCTTTTCTCGCGCATTACATAGCCTCGCGCGATTATCGTTGAGATTGTTGGCGCGTATGTGCTGGGGCGGCCGATGCCCTTTTCCTCCAGCGCGCGCACGAGAGACGCTTCCGTATATCGCGGCGGCGGCTGGGTAAAGTGCTGCTCGCTGGTTACATCCTCTACCGCCGCCGGTTCTCCCGCCTCCAAGCGCGGCATTTTTCCGCTCTCAACAGACGGCGCTTCGTCGTCTACGCCCTCCTCGTATACGGTCGTAAATCCCGGAAACCGCTTATGCTCGCTGTAGAACCTGAACGACGCGTTATCGCTTGCGATATCGGCGGTCATCGTGTCAAACAGCGCGGGAGTCATCTGGCTCGATATAAAACGTAGATATATTAATTTATAAAGATTATACTGATCGCGAGTAAGCGACGCCTTCACGTCGTCTGGCCGCAGCGATACGTCGGTGGGGCGGATCGCTTCGTGCGCGTCCTGCGCGCGTCCGCGCCCTTTATACGCGTTCGGCTTTTCCGGAAGATACGCGTCCCCGTAACGCGCGGCTATCTCCTCTCGAACCGCCGCCAGCGCCTCTTCCGAAACGCGCACGGAATCCGTGCGCATATACGTGATCAAGCCCTGCGTGCCCTCGCCCTCCAGATCGACGCCTTCGTACAGCGTTTGCGCAATCTGCATAGTTTTGGCGGTTGTAAAGCGCAGCTTGCGCGCGGCTTCCTGCTGAAGGTTCGACGTGGTGAACGGCGCGGCGGGCATCTTGCGCTTTTCACCCGTCTTTACTCCGCGCACCTTATATTCCCCGCTTTGTATCGCCTCAAGCGCGTCCTTTGCCATTTGCGCGTTATTAATTTGCGCCTTCTTGTCGGCCAGGGTATCCAGGCGCGCGTTGAACCTCTGTCCGCCGCATGCTATTTTCGCCGCTATATCCCAGTATTCCGCCGGGATAAACGATTCTATCTCCTCTTCGCGATCGACTATAATCCGCGTGGCGACGGACTGCACGCGCCCGCCGCTAAGCCCCTTGCGCACCTTCGCCCAAAGAAGCGGACTTATGCTGTAGCCGACCAGCCTATCGAGAACCCGCCTCGCCTGCTGCGCGTTTACCAGCGACATATCGATGGAGCGCGGCGAGGTGATCGCGTTCTTTACGGCCTTCTTCGTTATCTCCTGGAACGTGACGCGGCACTGATCCCCCGGCTCCACGCCCAGCATTTTCGCCAGGTGCCAGGATATGGCCTCGCCCTCTCTATCAGGGTCGGTAGCCAGCAGTATCTGCGCGGCGTTCTTCGCTTCCTTGCGGATGCGTTCCAGCACGTCGCCGCGTCCGCGGATTGTGATATACTTGGGCTCGAAGTTATTGTTAACATCAACGCCCATCTGACTTTTGGGCAGGTCGCGCACATGTCCGTTCGAAGCCTCGACATGATACGAACGCCCCAGATATTTTCCTATCGTTTTAGCCTTGGCCGGCGATTCGACGATTACGAGTTTATATTTAGCGGCTGCCAATTTCATTGAACCTCGATTCGATGGATTGTGTTTGGAAATTCACTGTATTATTCCCTCAAGATTGAGCATTGTCAATACCGTGTTCACGGACGCCGCGTCCATTCCGGTTCTTTCTACCAAATCATCCACGTCCGTATATCCCGACATATAGGCTTTGTATACCAGAGCCTGCTCCGCGTCCAGCTGCCGCGCCAACCCCGGCAATTCCTGAATTTGCGCGGCTTTTTCCTCTGTTTTTTCTTCTGCGGCCGGCGCGCTGCGCTTCTTTTTTATGGTTTTGTTTACTGGATTATTACCCTCCGGCTCCGCCTTTTTGTCGGCGCTCGACTGAACGGGCTTATCGCCGGCCTGCGCATATTTCACATTTGCTCCCGATTCGACTTTCTTTTTATTCGCGCGCTTATTGGAATTTAAAACCATCAAATTCAAATCGTCCAGTATATCAAGCGCGCAGGTGATAACGCGAGCGCCTTCCCGCGCAAGGCGATTTGGAAGTTCGCTGCCCGGCGCATCCACCGCGCCTGGCAATATGAATACGTCCCGCCCCTGATCGACCGCGCATCCGGCGGTAATCTTCGCGCCGGAACGCCAGCGGCCTTCGACGACCAGCGTGCCGCGCGATATGCCGCTTATCAAACGATTGCGCGCCGGAAACCGTCCGCTCATGGGCGAGGTGCCGGGCGGATATTCCGATACGATGCTGCCGCCGGACGTCAGCAGACGCTCGAACAGCGCGCCGTTTTCAGGAGGATATACCACGTCCACGCCGCATGCGAACACGGCGATGGTTCTGCCGCCCGCGTCCAGCGCCGCGTGATGCGCCGCGCTGTCGATTCCCCGCGCGAATCCCGATACGATGGCCGCGCCGCTCCTGGCAAGATCGCCCGCTATCTCGCGAGTAATTCGAACGCCGTAATCGCTTGGCAGACGCGTGCCTACTATGGATACGCATACTTCGTCGGAAAGATCCGCGCGGCCCTTAACGTACAGCAGCGGCGGCGAATCGTCCAGATCGCGCAGCATCTTTGGGTATCCGGGATCATCGCGGAATATCACGTCCGCGTTGGCTTTGGCTATGCTCTCCACCATCGACGCGGCCTTGTCCCGATTGCGGGCGGCGGAAAGCGCCAGCCACTGCGACTCGCCAATCCACTTCATCGATTCTCCGAAGTCTTCCCAGACCGCCTCCGCGCTTCCATATTTCTCCAGCAGCGCTGCGAAACGGCGCGCGCCTATTCCCTCGACGCCAGCGAGCCATATACGGAAATATTGCTCCCGTGTAAATTTCATGCGTCCCTTCCGACACGCAGCCGCGCGCGTCACGCCATGCCCGACGAATCCGCCAGCCTATACGCGAGCGCCTCCGATATATGCCGCGTGCCTATTCTATCCTCGTCCGCGAGATCCGCTATCGTGCGCGCTACGCGCAGCACTCGGTAGTGGGAACGGGCGGATAGCTGATATCGTTCCGTAGCCAAAGAAAGCACGCGCTGCGGCTCGTCGTCCAGCGCGCAGATTTCGCGAAGCATTCTGCTATCCAGTTGCGCGTTTGAATATACGCCCACCGACGCGCCTCTGGCTATCTGCCGCGACCGCGCCGCGTTTACCCGCGCGCGCACCGTCTGCGAATCCTCCGCCTTTGGATCCGGTTCCGACAGCGCTTCTACCGGAACGGATCGTACGGCGACCCGTATATCTATTCGATCCAGCAGCGGACCGGATACGCGCCCCTGATACTGAGCCACCGACTGCGGAGAGCATCTGCACCGACCGCCTCCCTGCCCGTAATAGCCGCACTTGCACGGGTTCATCGCCGCGACGAGCATCACCCGCGCGGGATACGCGTGCTGCGCGCGAACGCGCGATACGAATACCGCGCCGTTTTCCAGAGGCTGACGCAGCGCTTCCAGCACGCGCGTATCGTACTCCGGAAGTTCGTCCAGAAAAAGAATGCCGTGATGGGCGTATGATATCTCGCCTGGCGACGCGTCTTTGCCGCCGCCCACCAGCGACGCGGCGGACGCCGTGTGATGCGGGTTGCGGAACGGGCGCTCGGTAAGCATCGAATCCCCGGAAGCAAGGCGCCCCGCAACGCTGTATATCCGCGTTACCTCGAGCGCTTCCTCGAACGTCATATCCGGCAGTATGCCGGGCATGCATTCCGCAAGCATTGTTTTTCCGGAACCCGGCGGCCCCACCATAAGAAGATTGTGCGCGCCTGCAGCGGCTATCTCAAGCGCGCGCTTGGCCTGCTGCTGGCCGCGCACGTAGCGCAGATCTTTCTCAGGCTTTTTTGAGGAGCGCAGCGATTCATATGAAACCGCCTCGAGCGGCTCTATCCGCTCCTCGCCGTTCAGGTGCCTTACAACCTGATCGAGCGAGCGCGCCGGAAGCAGTTCCACGCGGTTTACGCACTGCACCTCCCGCGTATTCTCCTCCGGAAGTATCATGGCGCGGTACCCTTTTTCGCGCGCGAACAGCGCGCCTGACAGCGCGCCGGGCGTTTGACGCGTCGAGCCGTCCAACGCCAGCTCGCCGACGAACAATATCCCCCGCGCGGCTTCCGGTTCGATGAAGCCGGACGCAATTAGTATTCCCACGGCTATCGGAAGATCGTACATCGCGCCTATCTTCTTTATGTTCGCCGGCGCGAGATTCACTACCACGCTCGCGACAGGATATCTCATGCCGCTGTTGCGTATCGCCGCGCGCACTCGCTCGTTCGATTCCTTCACCGCCGCGTCCGGCAGCCCGACAAGGGAAAAACGCGGTACTCCGCCGGAACAGTTTACGTCCACGGTAACAGGATAGCCGTCCATTCCCTCCAGCCCATAGCTCATCACTTGAGCGAACACGCGCCGCAGCCCTCCCTTCGTCGTTTTAATATGCGCAAGTTATCATAAATCGGAACGCGCGTCCCCCGCATAATGTCGAAACACGAACAGCTTGCTCCCAGTAAAGTTAACCACCGCAGAGAAAGCCGCCGCGATCAGCCCGGCGGCCGCTTTGCTTATCGCAAGCGTTCCGGTAAGCCAGCCGATCAGCGCGGTGGACAGCGCGAGCGTAACCAGGTTCATCAATATAAATCTAACCGTTTGACCGATCGACGGCCTGGCCTTCTGCCGGAATGTCCAGCGCGTATTGATAATCAGCCCGGACGCCATCCCTGCCGCGTATCCTATAGCCCACGCGGCAGGCTCGTTCAGCCTGTTCAATGCGAAGTATACCAGATATGTTATTCCCGTATTCAGCAAGCCGACTATCCCAAATCGAAACATTTGCCCGATCAGAGCGGCAATACTCTCACGCGTCGGCATAACAAACCTCTCATCTCTTTCGATATATATTATTAAATATTATAATTAAAACCACATCCATCCCGCATACGCCCATCCCGGCAGATACAATCCGGAGAACCAGTTCATCGCCTGCGCCCACGCGCGCGGCATTAGAGCGCCCGTGGCAAACGGATAGAACCCCACGAACAGCAGCGCGGCTGCGGCTGCCAGCGCGGCTGCCGCCAGCGACACAAGCTTCTTCCGACGCGGCGTGCGCAGCGCACGGTCGACGGCGGACGCGCGTTCATACATGCGAACGAAACCCCATACGATGCACAGCATTACAAACGGCGTGCTTGCGAAATAGTGATATATGAACGTAGAGCGCGGAACAAGCACCCATGGCATGAACTGCGCTAGGAATCCCACCAGCAAAAGCCCGGGCGTCGAATCGCCGTCCGCGCGGTCCAACCGTATCCCGCGCGATACATGCCCTTTAAACCAGCGGATTATAACGGCGATCAGCGCGATAAAGCCCGTCCACCACACCGCCGGGTTGCCGAACGCGAGTATCGTCGACACCATTCCGTCGGGTTCATAGTGCCCCTGATAATACCACATGGGCTTGAGTATCAGCGGCCATTCCCACCACTTCGACTTGAACGGGTGGGTATCCACCAAATGGCTGTGATAGTTGTACATCGACGCTTGCAGGTCTATTACGCGCTTGATCGTATACGGCCCGGTGGCGGTAAGCTCGGGTATATAGCTGAGCAGATACACCGCTGCGGGCACTATAATAAACCACAGCACGCACCACAATATGGTGATAATCATGCGGCGCGGATACGCGGCGACCGCCTGGCTTTCCTCCGCGCCCGCGCTGATTCCATAAATATATTCCCTCAGCCGCATGCCGAACGACCAGAAAAGCACTACCGCCAAACCTGCAGCCGCGTATATGCCTATCCATTTGCTCGCGATGGCCCCCGCCATAAACAGCCCGGACAGAGCCAGCGGAACGAGCGTTCTGCCAAGCCCGTCGCGGAAGAAGCTCATCTTCCAGTAGCGGTACATGCACGCGTACATCAGCATAATGAACAGCACCGGATAGCTGTCGATCGTCGCGATGCGCGTCTGCGCCAGATGCATGCAATCCGCCGCGAGCAGGAACGCCGCAAGCAGCGCCCAGCGAGTTTTTTTGAAAAGCTGCTTGCCAAGGAAATACATGGCCGGTATCATGAGCACTCCCGCCAGCGTTCCGGGGAATCTCCACGCGAACGGCGTCATGCCCATAAGCGATATGGACAGCATTATGAACACCTTGCCAAGCGGCGGATGGCTCCACTCCAGCACGGACATTTTGTGCAGATATTCGTAGCCGGTGCGCGCGTGGTATATCTCGTCGAAGTATGTGCCGTTCATGTAGCCGGGCTGATCGGGAACGGTATTCGGCTCGTCGATCAGTTTGGTCACATCGTTGGCTCCGACCTCGCGAGGGTTCTCGTCTATCACCTCGTTCACGCTGAGTATGTTCCCATCGAGATCGCGCAGCGCGACCTCGAACAGCATCACGCCCGGCGCGTCGGGTATTATTCGAACATAGCGCGCGGTGAACAATTGGGGTATATCATCGTTATACGAAACCGCCCCGTCGGCGCTTTGCGTAGAATAGACCACGTACTTCCAGCGGAAGCATTCCGATTCGACGGACGCGGGCATAGGCGTCGTCCAGGTTTCGCCATCCTCGCTCGCGGTTATCTTTATGTCCGACGACGATATTCCATTATAATATAATATCTGAAACGACTTCGTTTCCCCAAGATCGAACAGTACGGACTCGCTGGTTCCGGACGAGCGCCACCAGGTTTGCGGCGCGATGTGCGATCCAAGCCCCGTAAACGCGACGACCGCGTATACTCCGGTTAGCGCGAGCATCAGCGCCCAATCGAGCGGGCGAAAATTCAGCCGCGCGTCGGATTTCCCCAATATGCGCTCGCTGATACCGGCTGAAACCGCCGATCGCTCCGCATTACTACTATCAATATAATAATTATTTGCGTCCTCCGTCGACGCGAAGCCCCACTCGCGAGTTCTGCCGACGACGCAAATCTCCCAGCCCGTCCAGAACGCGAGCGCGCCGAGCAGCAGATTAATCGCGGACAGTACGCAGCCTATCGCGTGAAGCGCGCCGTACATCAAGTGCTCGTTGCGCAGCACCAGCCACACGTTAAAGAACATAGTCACGCTAAGCCCGATAGATAGCCACAGCAGCCGCCCGTCCCGTTTGGCCGAATAAGCGGCCAGGAAGAACACGATAGCGGGTAACAGATACCTTTCGTGCATCCGATATCCAAACAGGAAAAATCCAAGGAACGTAAGCCCTGCCGCCAGGAATAGAGAATTCAAGCTGCGCGACTTGATATACAGCGCGAACGTTGCCGCAAGCGTCAGCGCCATAAGTATAATGGCTATAGAGGCGTATGATATCGAGCCTATTGCGGCGGCTCCACTCGCAACCCAGTTACCGCCCATTAAATAATATAGATTAACAGCGTTTATAGTGGCATAGTCGTATGATGCCATCGTGCCCAGGTATTTGCCCGGCAGCCACGCCCAGCCCGAGCGGATAGTAAACGGGAGAATCAGCAGGAAACACGCGGCAAGCCCAATACCGGCTCCAAGCAGCGCGCGCCTTATCGCTCCGGCATCCCACTTTAGCTCGCGTAAATGCAATATAACGGCGAGCAGCCCCAGCGGCCCCAGCATCAGCGCCTGCGGCTTTATTAATACCGTCAGCATATATATCGGGATAGCGGCGCGCATATCGGATTTGCTGGCGCGCCAAACGGTAAGCGCGAGGCCGAGCGCCAGCAGGCAGTCGATCTGCCCCCACGCCGCGCCTGTCGCGACTATCGCGGGGCTGAACGCGTACAGCGCCGCAAGCGCGAACCCGACGCGGTTATCATTTTTATTATTCCCGATATGCCACAGCGCGGCTATCGCGGCCAAATCGAATATAATGGGAGGCAGCTTTACGAGCAGCTCCATCTCCGACGTTTCCGCCGACACGCCCACCGCGCGTATAAGCCAGCCTATCGGCCAAAGGAAGTACATATATCCGGGAGGATAATCGCAGAAATAATCGCCCTGGTAAAAATCCGCCGGGCCTACCTGCGCGATGCGCAGCGCCCACGCGTGGAAGCAGCCTATATCAACGCCGTATCCCGCAACGAAATACGCGACCGCAATGCGCAGCACGGCGGCGGCGCCAAGTATTATCATAAGCGCGGCCAACGATCCCCCGCGCGGACGCGCCTTCATCACAATGAAAACAACCGCCGCGAACAGCGGGATGATAAGCCACAGCAGCGAACCGTTTGTTGGAGCGCCGGAATTCTGCGCGGGAGAGGACGGCGCGGACAGCTCGACCGCCAATTCTCCGGGCAACGGCGCGTCGGCTTGTTCAAGCGACAGATCGTCAAACCACGCGACGCCCGTCGTTTCGTTGGAATAGCCGCCCAGCCGCGCGGCTATATTCGCGCTTCGCTGCCCGGCATATGTTTTAAAATATATAGTCCACTCTTCCCAAGCGCCTGCGGTATCGTAAAGCGAAGGCACTACGGAATATGAACCCAGAACGGACAGGTTGGCGCCGGTGCCCTCGGTATCGCACCCTTCCGCGCGGATTAATCCCGAGAGTTTGTACCATTGATTAGGCTCGACGGACACGGTTTGCGTAAACCGCGCGTCGTTGGAACTAACGTTCTCAATCCGCGCGACGCTGCTGCCCGATTGTTCGTCCCGCACTATTTCAAGGTAGCTGGCGCCGTAGTCCGTAACCCACATATCCCTGTACCAATACGCGGGCTGCCCGTCGTCTGCGCTCTCGAATCCGCCGTTCTTCAGCAGATTTACCGCCTGCGACTGTTCGGCGCATCCTGTAGATAATACAATAATAGATAATATTATATATCCGAAAAAAATCGCCGCGAACTTCTTTGCCGTTTGGTTGACTTTCCATATCCGCAGATTGCGCGGCGCATTCTTTCGACTCATAAACCCTCCGCTATTGCGCTGAGACCCGCGCCGTCCCGCGCGGCGCGTCAAATGTCGACCGCTTCGAACGCGTTTCGCCAATGAACTATTCTGCCGCCATAAACTTCGATCACGTCGAACCGCGACGGCGCGTCCGACAAATCGCGCTCCTCCAGAAAGGCGCAGGCCGCGCGGGCGACGCGCGCCTGCTTGAGCGGCGTCACCGCCTCGCGCGGGTATCCGTGCGCTATGTCCGAGCGCGCCTTCACCTCGACGAACACCACGCGATAACCGCTCAGAGCCACAATGTCTATCTCCCCCGCGCGTACCCTATAGTTGCGCGCGAGTATTTTGTATCCTTTTGCCTCAAGAAACGCGACCGCTTGATCCTCCGCGTATTGTCCAAACGCGCCGCGCCTGGTCACGGCGAAACGGCGTTCTGGTTCCAAGCCGGATATCTGGCGTCCATAGAACGCAGGAACAGCGCCCGATGTTCCTCGCTCGCGCCGTTTAACAGTATCGCCTTGTAGTGCGCGTCGGTGCCATATCCCTTATGCTGAGCGAATCCGTAGCCCGGCAGGCGTCCGTCCAGCGCCTCCATAAAGCGATCCCGCGTCACCTTCGCTACGATAGACGCGGCGGCTATGCTGTACGAGCGCTCGTCGCCGTGCGCCACCGCCTCGCACGGCGGCTGAACATCCGGTTTATCCAATCCGTCCGTCAGCAAAAGATCGCACTCCAGCCCTTCGGCAGCGCGTTTCATCGCGAGAAGCGCCGCGCTGCGGATATTAAGCTCCGCTATCTCTCGCACGTTCGAGGAACCCACGCCTATAAACAGAGCCGTTTCCAATATTTTGTTATAAAGCTCGGCGCGTTGCCCGGGGGTTAATTTTTTCGAATCGTCCACGCCTTTTAGTATAGGCGCGTCGGGCATAATCACGCATGCCGCGACTACGGGACCGGCCAGCGCGCCGCGCCCGGCTTCATCCATCCCGGCTATGCGCAGCCCCCGCGCCCAGTATGCCGCGTCAAAATCGCGCAGCGCCTCCTGGCGTTCCGTTCGGCGGGTCATACGTCAGTCCGCCCGTTTGCCGATTTTTGTCGATTTATCATATTGCGCGTCTCCCGGAGTTTCCAGCGTTATTCTGCCGAGCTTGCCAGCTCGAAATTCGTCCAGCACAATAGCGGCCGCGCGGGTTGTATCCATACGGCCTCCTGATAACCTAAATCCACGCCCAGCGCAAACCGCGTCTAGCAGCGACGCTTTGTCGGATTCCTCGCCAAGCTCATTGCCAGCGAGCGCGCCGTCGGGCAGTTTAAACCGCGCCCGCGCCGCGTCCGGCGCAGCGATCAGCAGTTCCTCAAGAAGTGATTCGGCCAGCGTTTCTTGATCGAGTATCGTATCCCGTATCGTTCCAAGATACGCAAGCCTTCGCGCGGCGTTTGGATCGTCGATGCGCGGCCATAGAAGCCCGGGAGTGTCCAGCAGTTCCAGATCGTCCGTTACGCGCACCCACTGAGGCGCGCGCGTGACGCCGGGGCGGTCGGAGGTATGCGCCGCCGCGCGCCCGCTCAAGCGATTGATAAACGCGGATTTGCCCACGTTCGGCACGCCGACGACAAGCGCGCGCACCGTTTTGCGAACGCCGCGCGACGCGTATCGCGCCACCATCTCGCGCACGATTTCTTCGATTATGTTAAGCGCGTCCTGCGCGCGCCCCCGCAGCGCGTCAAATGGAGACGCGCACACGCCGACGCGCGTGAACGCGCCGACCCACGCCTGTGTCGCGCGCGCGTCGGCAAGATCCGATTTATTCAGGAACAGCGCGTGACGCTTCCCGGAGCACATACCCGCCAGATCCGGATTCCGCGACGAGCCCGGCAATCGCGCGTCGCATAATTCTAATACGACGTCAACCTGACGCAATTGTTCCCGCAATTGCCGCCGGGCTTTCGCCATATGCCCGGGATACCATTGAATCTGCAATAAAAACTCCTTGATAATTCGATCGGGAGCCGATCAATATCGATCGGCTGCGCGTCGATTCTATCTCGACAAAAGGCGCGCGCGCGCGGCTTCTATCCGCCGAAGCGTTTCGCCCTTGCCAAGAATATACGCGATCTCCGTGGCTCCGCCGGGCGTTGACATAAGCCCCGTCAGCGCTATACGCATCGGCCATAGAACCTGCCCGTTCTTGCGCCCGTCCGCCGCTATCGCGCCAAGCAGCGCGTCGTGTATCGCCGCTTCAGTCCAAATTTCGATTCCGTTTAGCACGGGATAAATAAACGCGAGCGCGTCCGCCGCTGTCGCGATATCCGATTTCATTTTTTTATGTATATATAACGCGTCGTCGTATTCCGGCATATTCGCCAGGAACGCGACCATATCCGGGATGGCGGCAAACGTATCCGTGCGCCCGTGAAGCAATTCCGCAAGCCTTTGCATATCAAACCCCGCAGGCAGCGCAAGTTCCAGCCACGGCTTTGATAATTCATAATATTTATCTTCAGATAATTTGCGTGTGTATTCCGAGTTCATCCACTTCAATTTATTCTTATCGAATATAGAAGGAGATTTACTAAGACCGCTCAGCGAAAACGTTCGCTCCAGCTCGCTTAGCGTGAAGAACTCGCGGTCGTCTCCCGGGCTCCAGCCTAGCAGCGCAATGTAATTGACGATAGCCTCCGGCAGAAATCCTTCCGCCAGCAGATCCTCAAACGATGGATCGCCCTTCCGCTTGGACAGTTTGCGCGTAGCGTCCGCCATCACCGGCTGCAGATGAATATACACCGGCTTCTCCCAGCCGAACGCGTCGTACAGCAAATTATACTTAGGCGTGGAAGACAGATATTCCGTGCCCCGCATAACATGTGTTATCTTCATAAGATGATCATCTATAACATTTGCAAAATTATAAGTGGGCAGGCCGTCCGCCTTCAGCAGCACCTGATCGTCCAGCTGCGAGCACTCCACCTCTATGCGGCCGTAAAGCGCGTCGTCGAACGAGGCGAAGCCCGTTTCCGGAATATTCTGGCGGATTACATATGGTTCCCCCGAGTCGGCGCGCCGACGCGCCTCGTCGGCGGGAATGGCGATGCAGTGCTTATCATACTTAAACGTTCTGCCCTCCGCTTCAGCCTCCGCGCGCGCCTGTTCCAGCCGCTCTTTAGTGCAGAAGCACGGATACGCCGCGCCTTTATCGACCAGCTCCCACGCGAGAGGCGCGTACAGCGCGCGGCGCTCGGACTGCACGTACGGCCCGAACGAACCGCCGACATCCGGCCCCTCGTCGCACGTCAGCCCGGCCAGGCTCAGCGACGACTTTAGCGCCTCCACCGCGCCGGGAACCTCGCGCTCCTGGTCGGTATCCTCAATGCGCAGCACGAACGCGCCGCCCGACATTCGCGCGAATAAATACGTATATAAAGCGGTTCGCAAATTGCCAAGGTGCATATAGCCGGTAGGGCTTGGCGCGAATCTTGTGCGAACAGAGTCAGCCATAAACGTTTCTCCGTCAGTCATTTTTTATTTTAACCCAGCTGTCCTTCAGGCCAACTGTTCTGTTGTATATAGGCGCGCCGGGTCTGCTATCCGGATCGAGCGCGAAATATCCCTGGCGCATCCACTGAAACCGCGCTCCAACGGCGGCGGCGCCAAGCGCCGGTTCGCCGACGCAGCCGGTCAATTCCTTTAGCGAATCGGGGTTCATGCGCCGCTCGAAATCCGCCTTCGCGCCTTTATCCTCGATAGCTTCCGCATCCTCGGTTTCCGCGTCGGATTCGATCGCCGCCTCGTCGTTCAGCAGCGGTTCGTACAATCGAACCGTCAGATCGACCGCGTCCTCCGCGCTTACCCAATGGAGAGTGCCCTTGACCTTGCGCTCCGAACCTGGCATTCCTGATTTGCTATCCATATCCACCAGGCAGCGCAGCTCTGTCGGCTTGCCGTTCTCATCTTTGATTATGTCTTCGCAACGAATTATGTACGCGCCTTTAAGCCGCACTTCGCCTCCGGGCTTCAGTCGGAAAAATTTCTTCGGCGGATTCTCCATAAAGTCGTCCCGCTCGATAAATATTTCCCGGGTGAAGTTCAGCTCGCGCCTTCCCATTTCAGGATGGTTTGGATGATTCTCAAGCGAGACCGGTTCCCTCCGCCCAGCGTCCCAATTCGTAAGCACAACCTTGAGCGGACGCAAAACCGCCATCGCGCGCGGCGCGGATTCCTCCAGCGCGGTGCGCACGCACGATTCCAGAAGCTCGAAATCCACCACTGAATCCGCCTTGCTTATCCCCGCGCGCTGTACAAAATCGAGTATCGCCTCCGGCGTATACCCGCGCCGCCGCATAGCCGCAAGCGTGGGCATGCGCGGATCGTCCCAGCCGCGAACCTTTCCCGTTTCAACCAGCCGCCGCAGATATCGCTTGCTCATTATAGTGCGCGTCAGGTTCAGCCGCGCAAACTCAATCTGCCGGGGAGGCTGTTCGAATCCGCATTTTTGCACGACCCAATCATACAGCGGGCGATGTATCTCATATTCAAGCGAGCACAGCGAATGGGTGACGCGCTCCAGCGCGTCGCCTATCGGATGCGCGTAATCATACATGGGGTATATACACCAGGCGCTGCCCGTGCGGTGGTGTTCCTTATATAAAATACGATATAGCACGGGATCGCGCATTACGACGTTTGGCGAGGACATATCTATTCTGGCGCGAAGCGTGTAGCTGCCCTCCGGAAATTCTCCCGCGCGCATCCGCTTGAACAGCGCTTCGCTTTCTTCTGCAGGTCTGCCGCGCCAGGGGCTGTTCCTGCCCGGCTGCTCCAGCGTGCCGCGGTACGCGCGCATATCATCCTGCGACAACTCGTCCACGTACGCGTCGCCCTGGCGGATCAGCTTCAACGCAAGGTTATAGCATTCCTCATAATAATCCGACGCGAAGAATAATCCGCCGTTCCATTCGAAGCCCATCCAGCGGATATCGTCCATAATGCCGTTGACGTACTCCGTTTCCTCTTTCGCGGGATTCGTATCGTCAAAGCGCAGGTTGCACAATCCGCCGTATTTGCGGGCGGTTACAAAATCCACATACAGCGCCTTGCAGTGCCCTATATGCAAATAGCCGTTTGGTTCGGGCGGAAAGCGCGTATGCACCCGCCCGTCGTTCTTGCCCTGCGCGAGATCGTCGTCGATGAATTTCCATATGAAGTTTGATTTATACTCTTCTTCCGGCGGATTGCCGGAAACGTTCGGTGCGTGATCCATAACGCGCCTCCTCCGTTTCTGATGTGCGATCAACATATAATATATAATATTTATGAACTATCTTCTGATATAGTTCGCATCGTTATGAATCTATCCATACCCCGTCGAATACGAACGTAGCCGGGCCGGACATCATAACCGAGCTGTTCTCGCCATTCCAGGAAATGGATAACTCGCCCCCGCTAAGAGCGACGCGCGTTTCCTCGCCTCTAACGCGCCCCGTCAGCTTTGCCGCCACTACAGCCGCGCACGCGCCGGTGCCGCAAGCGAGCGTTTCGCCGCTGCCGCGCTCCCATACGCGCATGCGCAGGCGAGTATCCGACAGCCGCTGCACAAACTCCACATTAACTCGCTCGGGGAAAAGCTGATCGTTTTCAAGCATCCGGCCGTAGGTTTCAAACGCCTTGAGCGCGAACGGATCCTCGTCGATAAACAGCACCGCGTGCGGGTTGCCCATGGATAGGCACGTCATCGGAAACGTGCGCCCGACTATCTGCGTAGCCCGCTCGACGACGCGCTCTCCGCCCAGCGCGACTGGAATCTTCGATGGCGTAAGTACCGGCACGCCCATATCCACCCGCACCGCGTTTACGCTGCCGCCGTTCTCAATAATTTCCAACTCGCGTATTCCGCCGCCCGTCTCCAGCGTGAACTTCGTTTTATTAATCAGCCCGCGTTCATACGCGTAGCGCGCGACGCATCTGGCGCCGTTGCCGCACATTTGAGCCTCGCTGCCGTCGCTGTTGAACATGCGCATTCGAATATCGGCCTTATCTGACGGAAGGATCATTATCAATCCATCCGCGCCTACGCCAAAATGCTGCGCGCTCATCTTTATCGACAGCTCGGCGGGATCATCCACAGTTTCCTGGAAACCATTAATATAAATATAATCATTCCCCGCGCCATGCATCTTGGTGAACTTCATATTCCAATTCCCTCCCGATAGTGGGCAAAACATTTTTTTATCTTTATCAGTATGCTCATTAAGCATATTAAGTATAGCACGCTGGGTTGCGTTTTACCAGAAGATCATGTAAAATCTGGAAAGCGCGCGGTCAATCCGCCGCCTGCGGCTTATATGGCTTTATCGAAATCATAACCCAACCGATAATCTGGCGATGGCGTCGCCGTCCGCCAAAACTGTAACCATAGGTTTTCGCTTCGCAAATATTTATTTAAATCGCAGGAAGGGTGAACCTAAAGGGTGAACCTAATGGAATGTCCGCAGCTAAATCGACCGGATATCGAAACGCTGGAAACCCCGCGATTGATTCTGAGAAAATTCGAGATATCCGACGCCGAGGCTATGTACGCGAACTGGGCGAGCGATCCAGACGTAACGCGGTTTATGACATGGCCGACGCATCAGTCTGTCGACGAGACGCGCGGGATTCTGCGCAGATGGATTAACGAATACAGCGATCATCTCGCGTACAACTGGGCGATCACACTGAAGCCCGCAGGAATTCCGATCGGTTCCATCGGAACTGATCTGCACGAACCGCTGACCTGCAACTTCGGCTACTGCATCTCCAAAGCCTATTGGGGCAACGGGTTTACCGCAGAGGCTTCGCGCGCGCTGATCGCGTTCATGTTCGACCGCATTGGCGCGAATCGCGTTGAAGCCACGCACGATCCCGAGAATCCAAACTCCGGGCGCGTAATGCAAAAATGCGGGATGAGCTGCGAAGGAACGCTTCGTCAGGCGATATTCACGCCCTATAATGGGATTCGGGACAAGGTTGTATACTCGCTGCTTAGGGAGGAATACGAGCGAATGCGTCGCTTAAACCCGTGATGTCGAATGAATCAAACAAAATTCGGATAGAATAATCATGAAATATATTCTTGTTCATACTTGATGTATATCTAATTTAGGCTGCGGAAGGCGGAGTAGCGCATGGCAAAAACATACTATATAACCACCCCCATTTATTATGCGAATGATCATCTTCATATCGGGCATAGTTATACGTCCGTGGCGGCGGACACCATGGCGCGGTTCAAGCGGCTGACCGGCTGGGACGTTCGGTTTCTGACCGGAACAGACGAGCATGGCCAGAAGGTGGAGAATAAGGCCAAAGCCGCCGGGCTGACGCCGCAGGCGTATGTGGACGCGATAGTTCGAAATATCCAGGCGCTGTGGAAGCGTATGGATATCGAATACGACGACTTTATCCGCACCACGGAACAGCGCCACGAGCGCGTGGTGCAGCAGGTATACGAGCGCCTGCTCGCGCAGGGCGATATATATAAAAGCGAGTATGAAGGGCTGTACTGTACGCCGTGCGAATCGTTCTGGACAGAGACGCAGGCGAAGGGAGGCGTATGCCCGGACTGCGGCCGCCCTGTTCAACCGGCGCGCGAGGAGAGCTATTTCCTGCGCCTGTCGAAATATCAGGATTGGCTAATAGATTATATCGAACGGAATCCCGCGTTTATACAGCCGCAGTCGCGCGTGAACGAAATGCTTAGCTTTCTGCGCGCGGGGCTTAACGATCTGTGCGTCAGCCGCACGTCGTTCTCGTGGGGAATACCGCTGCCGTTTGATCCGAAGCACGTCGCGTATGTATGGATAGACGCGCTTACCAACTATATATCCGCGCTGGGCTACGGCTCGGAAGACGACGGCCTATATCAAAAATATTGGCCCGCCGACGTGCATCTGGTCGGCAAGGAGATAGTGCGCTTCCATACTATCTATTGGCCGATAATGCTGAAGATGCTCGATCTGCCGCTGCCCAGGCAGGTGTTCGGGCACGGCTGGCTTATCATCGGCGGTGAAAAAATTGGCTCGTCTCGCGGCAACATGGTCGATCCGACAAAGCTGTGCGATAGGTACGGCTCCGACGCGATACGCTATTTCCTGCTGCGCGAGCTGCCATTCGGCGCGGACGGCAATTTCACAAACGCTTCGCTGCTAACGCGAATAAACGCCGACCTCGCCAACGACCTGGGCAACCTCGTCAGCCGCACCGTCGCTATGATCGAGCGCTATTTCAACGGGAATATTCCCGCGCCCGAGCAGGACGGCGAGCTTGAACGAACGCTGGAGGAACACCTGCTGGCGCTTCCTGCGGAAGTTGAACGCTATATGAACGGCCTGCAGTTCTCCGGCGCGCTGAGCGCCATATGGCGGGTTATAGGAGAATGCAATAAATATATCGATTTGACGGCGCCCTGGATACTAGCCAAATCGGAAGAGGGACGGGGCAAGCTTGCGAGCGTACTGTTCCATTTGGCGGAAGCCGCGCGGTTTATCGCGACGCTGATAGGTCCGTATATGCCGCGCACTCCGGCGCGCGTACTCGGCCAGCTGGGTATCGCCGAGCCGGAGCTTATGTCGTGGGAATCTCTTGGCGCAATCCATAAGGAAACAGCCGGGCACTCCGTAAAGAAGGGCGACGCGCTTTTCCCGCGCATAGATATCGAAAAGGAATTGGCTTCGCTCGATCAGCCGCAGACCGCCGCGCAAAGCGAGTCCGCGCCGGAAACGGAGCGATCCGATGTTATTACGATAGACTATTTCGATAAAATAAAATTGATAACCGCAGGCGTACTTGCGGCGGAGCGCGTGCCCAAATCCGACAAGCTTCTTAAGCTGACGCTTGACGCGGGCGATGGCGAGCGCACCGTTCTCAGCGGAATCGCAAAGTATTACACCCCCGAGCAGATGGTAGGCAAAACGGTGATACTGCTCGCGAACCTTGAGCCTCGCAAGATGCGCGGCATAATATCGGAGGGAATGATACTAGCCGCGTCGGACGATGCGGGCGGGCTGCGGCTGCTGACGCTCGACGGCGACATAAAGGAAGGCAGCTCCGTCGGATGACGCTGTTCGACACGCACGCGCATATTGACGACGAGCGGTTTCACAACGACCGCGACGCCGTGCTTCGGCGTATGGTTGAAGCGGGCGTTACGCGATGCGTTTGCATAGGCGCGGATGAGAAAACTTCCCGAGCGGCTGCGGCGCTGTCGACAGCATACGACGGACTTTACGCCGCTGTCGGCGTGCATCCGGAATCGGCGGATCGGTTTCACCCGTCGGACGAAGCCTGGATAAAAGAACTCGCATCCTATCCGAAGACGGTAGCGGTAGGAGAAATCGGTCTGGATTATTATTATGACGACGGGCCGCCGCGCGATAAGCAGCGCGAAGCGTTCACCGCTCAGCTGGAGTTGGCGGCGGCGCTGCGCCTGCCCGCGATACTGCATGTGCGGGAATCTCACGGCGAAATAATGGAGCTGCTGCGCGAACGGCGCTCGCGGCTTCCTCAAATTATATTGCATTGCTACAGCGGAAGCTGGGAGAGCGCGAAAATATATTTATCGATTGGCTGCATGATATCGTTTTCCGGCTCGGTAACGTTCAAGAACGCGTCAAAATTGAGGGAAGTTGCGGCCAACGCGCCTCTTGACAGAATACTCGTCGAGACGGACTGCCCGTATCTAGCGCCCGCTCCTATGCGCGGCAAGCGCAACGAGCCCGCGTTTGTAGCGCACACCGCGCGGCGGATCGCGGAAATTCGGGATATGGATGTGGAGGAGCTGGCGGAGGCGGCCGCGCGGAACGCGCTGCGCGTATTCAATATTCCGGCGGACGCGCCGGTTCTTACCGCGCCGTGACCGCACACTCGCGCGGCGGGTTCGCGCCAAAAAAGTCGCTCGGTCAAAACTTCATACGCGACGCGGCGCTGCTGGATCAAATCGCCGAGGCGTCCGGCATAACGGCGTGCGACGCGGCATTCGAGATCGGCGCCGGGCTTGGCGGGCTGACGGCGGCGCTGGCGAGGCGAGCGCGAAGCGTAATCGCGATTGAGATAGATTCCGATTTGGAGCCTGCGCTCCGAAACGTTTGCTTACAATATAATAATATAAAATTGATAATAGGCGACGCGCTTCGCCTGAATTGGAACGAGCTGCTCAGCGATCAAATACGCTGCGGTATTCCAATAAAGTTTATATCGAATCTTCCGTATTATATAACGACGCCGCTGCTGATGAAGGCGTTTCGGCAGTCGCCGCCGTTCGCGGGCGTCGCGTGCATGGCGCAAGCCGAGGTTGCGCAAAAGCTGATCGCCAAGCCCGGCGCGTCCGAATATGGGCCGCTATCGATATGGGCGCAAGCCGTCGGCGTTCCGCGCGTACTGCTGAACGTGCCGGCGGACGCGTTTGATCCCGCGCCCAACGTGGAATCCGCGTTCGTAGCGTGCAGCCCAATGGCGCAGCCGACCGTCGCGCCGGGCGACTACGACGCGTACGGACGTTTATTAAACGCCGCGTTCCAAGCGCGGCGGAAGACGCTGCGAAATAATCTGCGCGCCGCGTATAACCTGTCGGCGGATACGGCGGACGGATGGCTGGCGCTGGCGGGTATTAACCGCGACGAGCGCGCCGAGCGAATCTCGCCGGAGGGATTCGCTCGGCTGCTGACGGCGTATCGGGCGAATATATATAATCATCCGCAGCCATACGGATAATCCAAAGAAACAGCGCTATACTTGCGCGCTGCTTCTTCGGACGACCGCTTATTTCCTGGCAATAGTTATGCTGCTTATTTCACTTGAAAAAATTCGATGGTCTCGCCGTCCGGCCCTTTGACGAACGCGTTGCATACCGCCATCGTGCCAAGCATTGCGTCGGTCGGCGCGCTTTGCGCTTTCGCTCCGGCGTCTATCGCGAGTTGATACGCCGCGCGCGCGTCGTCCGTCGCGACCGCCACATGCACCCAGCGCGGGTTCGATTCCGCCTCTTCGCCGCCGCGCGGTATAATCTCCACGACAGCGCCGCCGCCCAGATCGACCAGATAGATCGTCTTGTCAGAGCCGCTCATGGGGAAGCTGAACGTTATCTTCCCGCCCAGGCCCTCTGTATAAAAGCGCAGGCTTTCCCCGCCGTCCTTCACGTATAAGCCGATATGATGATAGCCGTTAAATGGCATATTAAATAGCCTCCGTCCAGTTATTGAGCCAGCTTATATATCGCCAGCACATCCTGCCAGCCGAGCTTTTTCAGGCCGCCGATAGGATACTCTTCGCCGAACGCCGCGCCGGTAGCCTTCTTCGCCATTTCCTCCAGGCGGCTTCCGTCGATGCCCAGCCCGCTCAGCGTGGACGGCAGTTCCATGCGGCGGAAGAACCTGCGCAGCCTGTCTATCCCTTCTCGAACAATCGCGTCCGGATCGCGAAAGCTTCCGTCCACGCCCATCACGTTAACCGCGAATTGTACGAACATATTAATGTTATCACGATAAACATATTCCATCCATGCCGGGGTCAATACCGCGAGACCAGCGCCGTGCGCGACGTCGTATATCGCGCTAAGCTCGTGCTCCATCATATGGCACGCCCAATCCTGCGCGCGCCCCATGCCCACCAAACCGTTATGCGCGACCGTGCCGCCGAACCCCACCTCGCTCCACGCGTCGTAATCCGCAGGATCGTTCAGCACGATAGGCGCGTTGCGCATGATTGTTCTAAGCACGGTTTCGCATAACCCGTCGGTCAGGTCGGTATGCGTAGTGTTGGTGAAGTAGCGTTCGAACACGTGGCTCATCATATCCGCAACGCCGTTGGCTATCTGGTTTTTGGGAAGCGTATAAAAGAATTCGGGATTGATAACGCTAAGCAGCGGACGCAGCCTGGGGCTTCCGTATCCGAGCTTAAGCTGCTTCTCCTCGTTTGTTATTACAGTATCGCCGCTTGATTCGCTGCCAGCCGCCGGTATGGTAAGGATGGTAGCCACCGGCAGCGCCTTGTCTATCGACTTGTTTTGTTCATATATATCCCATACGTCGCCGTCGTAATACGCGCCCATCGCGATCGCCTTCGCGGAATCTATCGCGCTGCCGCCGCCGACCGCAAGTATTAAATCCACGCCCTTTTCCCTGCACAGCGCTATACCTTCGTGAACGAGAGACAGCCTGGGATTTGGCACCACTCCGCCAAGCTCCACATACGATATACCGCTTGCCGCAAGCGATGCCGTAACCGCGTCGTAAATTCCATTCTTCTTGATGCTGCCGCCGCCGTAGTGCAGCAGCGCCTTGCCCGTCAGCGGCTTCAGCAGCTCGCCGATTTGCTTATGCGAGTCCTTCCCAAACAGGATGCGCGCGGGCGCGTAGAAATCAAAGTTCAGCATATTATGTTTCCTTCCGTAATTCCGCTTGTGATAATATTTATATTTTTACCATGTAATCGTATCGGGATCGCTCGCCAAACCGCAGCAGCCCGTCAAGCCCGCTATCGTTTGGATATCCTGGGGAGACAGCTCAAAATCGAATACGTCGGCGTTTTCTTTTATCCTCGCCGGAGTTACCGATTTTGGCAGCGGCAGATAGCCGCGCTCAATGCTCCAGCGCACGCAAATCTGCGCGACGGATTTGCCGTACTTCTTCGCGAACTCCCGCATTTCCGGCACCTCGAACACCTTGCCTATTCCCAGCGGGCTGTACGCTTCAACAAGTATGCCGTTCGACTTGCAGTAATCCACAACCGCATCCTGCGTACATCCGGGGCAAAGGCGTATTTGGTTTACCATAGGCGCGACGTCGGCGTTTTTCATAAGTTCATCAATATGATGAGGATGGAAATTACTTACGCCTATCGCGCGAATCCGTCCGGCTTTATAAAGTTCCTCGAACGCTTTCCACGAACCCGCGTTGGCTTCCCTCCAATTGCCGCGAAATTTGATAGGGTTTGGCCAATGTATTAGGAAAAGATCGAGATACCCGGTATCAAGATCGGCCATGGTTTTCTCGAAAGCTTCGAGCGTGTTCTCATAACCGTGCATATTGTTGGTCAGTTTGCTTGTTATAAAAATTTTCTCGCGCGGCACGCCGCTTTCCTTAACGGCTCTGCCTACGCTCTCCTCGTTGCCATATCCTTCCGCAGTGTCGATATGGCGATAACCGCTTTGCAGCGCTGATTTCACGGCGGCTACCGCGCCGTCGCCGTTCTCTACCTGCCATGTGCCAAAACCGATGCAGGGAATGTTAACGCCGTTCGACAATACATAGCAATCCGTTAACGATTTGAATGCGCTCACGATTTTTCCTCCCAGTTTGGTTTGATGGATTTTGCGGCCATAACAAATTAACTCGACGCCGATATGCAGTATAAACCTTAAAGTTCACGTTAAGTCAATGCTTTTCGGCCGCGTTCCACCAGCGGAAAAAAATCGGTTCGCGAATATTATTTATAATCGTGTATCTAAAGAGAGCTTACCCCAGATTATACTAAGGAGTTTAATATTAAAGCAGATTGCGCTGCGCTTCGTGCAGGCGGCGGTACAGGCCATCCTCCTGAATCAGCCGCGAATGATTGCCTTCCTGCACAACGCGGCCGTTTTCCATCACAAGTATATGATCCGCGCTCTGAATTGTGGAAAGCCTATGCGCTATGACGAGCAGTGTGCGATTGCCAGCGAGCTGATCTATCGCCTTTTGTATCTCCGCTTCCGTTTCGGTATCTACGGCGGAGGTCGCTTCATCCAGCACCAATATGGGAGTATCTCGAAGAACCGCGCGCGCTATCGCTATGCGCTGTTTCTGTCCGCCTGACAAGCGCATGCCGCGCTCGCCCACTATCGTTTGATACCCGTTTGGCATAGATCGGATGAACCCGTCCGCGCGCGCGACGCTTGCGGCTTCGGTTATCTGCTCGATAGTCGCGTCCGGCGCGCCGTACGCGATATTCTCGGCGATAGTTCCATGAAACAGGAACACATCCTGCAGTACGATCGATATTTGCTCGCGCAGCGAAGCCAGCGTAAGATCGCGTATATCGTGCCCGTCTATCATAATGCGCCCCGCCGTCGGATCGTAAAATCGTTCGAGGAGCGCGATCAGCGTAGTTTTGCCTACGCCCGTAGGGCCGACCAGCGCGACCATCTTTCCAGGCCGCACGTCGAGCGACACGTTCGTCAGCACCGGTTCGTCCTGATTATAAGCGAAGCTTACGTTTTCAAAACGAACTCCGCCCTTCGCCCTGCCCAGCGTGATCGCGCCGGGTCGTTCCTGTATTTCGCTGGTAGCGTCTATTATTTCAAATACGCGGACAGCTCCCGCGAACGTGGTCTGCACATCCTCCGCCAGGCGCGCCAGCGTGTTAAGCGGCTGATAGAATACTCCCAAATACATAAGGAATCCAACTACGTCCGCCGCGTTCATGCTGCCCCGCAGCGTCATCAGCCCGCCGATACCCACGACTATTACAGTGCCGAGTGATGTTAGGAATTCAACGCTCGGGTGGAATAGGCCGTTCGCGAAATTCGCGCGGATGTTCACGTCCGCGTACCTGGCGCGCAGAGAATCCAGCCGCTCCGCTTCGCGCGTTTCCTGCCCGAACGCCTGAATTTCCTTCATTCCGGACAGATGATCCTGCAAAGCGCCGTTCAGCTCGCCCAGCACTTCCTGATTGACTCGGAACATCGGCGCGACCTTTCGAGAAAACAGCGAGCTGATATACAGCACGATAGGAACCGGAATCATCGTAAGCAGCGCGAGCAGCGGATGAATTGTAAACAGCATCACGATAACGCCTATAAGTATCAGAACGCTGCTCGCAAGATCGGGCAGCGCGTGCGCGACGAGCTGCTCGATTTGCCTGCTGTCGTTCACCATACGGCTCATCAGCTGGCCGGTTTGCTTATCCTGAAAATAGCGCATGGATAAATGCTGCAGCTTATCATAAATATTAAGCGTAAGCTCCGCGACGAAACTCCACGCGGCCACATGCGCGTAATACATCGACAGGAAACGTCCGCCCGCGCGCACGGCATATGAGCCGATAAGCATCATCGAATATATGCCAAGCAGCCGCCCTGTCATTAATTCGCCGCTAGTCATAGCCGCAGTCAGCGCGCGCACGACTCCCGGCGTAATCAGGTTCATCACTGCGGCGGTCAAAAGCCCGGCAATAGCGATTACCAGATACTTCCATTGACCGCGCGCCATGCGGATCAGTCGCAGCGCCATGCGCATCAGGCACACTTCCTTAATCTTAACGAATAATTAATCGATAATATTATTTATCGATCATATTCTTATTTGGTAGAGCGGCGCGCTAATACGAAGGCAGCGCGTCCTCGCCCAATGGAACGGACGGCTGCGCGGATTCCTGCTCGACAAGCCATTCGGGTTTATCCGCTTGATACGTATTTATAAGCCAGCCGATCATCTTCATAGCGTTCGGCGCGTTCTTGGAATAGGCGGTAACGCCTATCCAAAGCTCGCGGTTATCTATTCCCAAATCCATCAGCCCATAAAGAGATGCGGCGGGTATGCCGAATATGCCCTCTCCGATCACCTCGCCGGTTTCGTCGTCGACCAGAGTCATTCGCGCCTTATCAATATCGACGCCGCTCGGATCGATCGTTCCGTCCGCGAGCGCCTCTTCCAGCGGAATGAACAGCCCGCCCTGCGCGTACGTGCGAAACCTTGACGCCGGCATCAGATAAACGTCGCCTTCCTGCGCGCCGATATATGTGGACATCTGCAGGTTCGCGTAATAATCGTTTTCGTCCGTAAGCGCAATATGCATGAAGTTCAGCTCTTCCATATCCTGAAACTCAGGCTGCGCTAGCGCGGCCAATTGATCCTCGGCGCCGTCGGCCATCGAGTAGCTGACCAAATAGACGTCTACTTTTTTATCGGCCGGGGGACGGTACGCAGTTACGCTGTAGATCAAATTCCAGCCGAATATTGAAACGAGCGCCCATAACATATATTTCCAGAATGAATAAGCGAAGTGATTCTGCACGCGCTTCTTCGTAATTTTAGTGCGAACCATCGCGCCCACCTTTCCGATTGCATACGCCGATTCCGATTGCATATTATCCTTCCTATCGCGGCTTCATCGTCGGGAACAGCAGCACGTCCCGAATGGACGGCGAATCGGTCAGCAGCATTACGAGTCGATCCACGCCAAATCCAAGCCCGCCCGTGGGCGGCATGCCATATTCAAGCGCGTTTAGATAATCCTCGTCCACCTGCGCGGTAGACGCGCCCTGCGCGCGCCTGGCGGCGACCTGGCGTTCAAAGCGCTCGCGCTGATCTATAGGATCGTTAAGCTCGGAAAACGCGTTGCCATATTCGCAGCGGCTGATGAAAAACTCAAACCGTTCCGTAAGCCCGGGGTCGTCCCGCCTGCGCTTCGCGAGAGGCGAAACCTCCACCGGGTAATCCAATATAAACGTAGGCTGCACCAGTTTGGGTTCTACGAATTCCTCGAACAGCGCGTTCAGGCAGTCGCCGCGCGTCGCGTTCTTATCGATATCCACGCGTAGCGCCTTCGTTTGCTCGCGCGCCTGCGCGTCGTCCGACCACGCGGCGGTATCCACGCCGCTGTGTTCAAGCACCGCGTCCGTCATTCGCACCCTCGGCCACGGCGCCGCCAGATGAAGCGTTTCACCCTGAAATTCAATATCGGTCGAACCAGCCACGCGCATAGCGACATGCGTGAACAATTCCTCCACCAGCCGCATTATCGCGTTGTAATCCGCGAACGCCTGATACAGCTCTACGGTCGTAAATTCCGGATTGTGGCGGGTATCCATCCCCTCGTTCCGGAATATGCGCCCCACCTCGTATACCTTCTCAAATCCGCCTACTATAAGCCGCTTTAGGTGCAGCTCCGTTTCTATGCGAAGGTACATATCTATATCCAAAGTATTGTGATGCGTTATAAATGGTCGCGCGGCCGCGCCGATCTCCAGCGTGCCCAGTATAGGCGTATCTACCTCAAGAAATCCGCGCGCATCCAAAAATTCGCGGATAGCGCGAATCGTCAGCGCGCGCTTACGAAACACCTCGCGCACATGCGGGTTTACGATCATATCCAAATATCTCTGGCGGAAGCGAAGATCGGTGTCCGTCAGCCCGTGAAATTTCTCGGGAAGCGGCTTCAGCGATTTGGCGAGCAGCGTAACTTCATAAGCGTGTATCGATATCTCGCCCTTTTGGGTGCGGAATACCATGCCGCGCACCCCCACCACGTCTCCGATATCCAGCTCCTTGAACGCCGCGTATCCCGCTTCGCCCAGATCGTCCCGCTTCATATATGCCTGAATCGTCCCGCCGTCGTCCAGCAGATGCGCGAACGAAGCTTTACCCATAACGCGCCGGGAAATCATCCGCCCCGCTGCGCGAACTTCCAGCCCGTCGAGCGCGTCGAATCCGTCGCGTATTTCCCGCGACCCGTGCGTCTTTGGATATTCCGTAAGGCGGTATGGGTCGCTTCCGGCCGTGCGCAGCGCTTCCAGCTTTGCGCGGCGCAGCGCTTCCTGCTCGCTCCACTCTGAGGGCGCGGCGATCGTATCCATCGGAAACATCTCCTCTCGAACTTATACGCCTTTAATAACGATATTGGTTATGCGCGCCGTATGTCCAGTATTTGCAGCGTGCGCAATCCGTCGGGCACGCTGAACGTAACGTTCGCGCCCTTGCGCTGGTTGATAAGCGCCGCGCCTACGGGCGATTCGTTCGAGATTTTATCCTCGAGCGGATCGGCTTCCGTTTCTCCGACTATCTTATATTCCGCCTCCGTGCCGGTTCGCGTGTCTATCACCTGAACGACGCTGCCCACTCCGACTATTTCGGTGCTTACGTCGGACGCGTCGATTACCGTAGCGTTGCGAATGGTGTTTTCCAGATAACTAATATGCCCCTCTATCCGGGATTGCTCGTTCTTCGCCTCGTCGTATTCGGCGTTTTCGCTCAAGTCTCCAAAGCTTATCGCCTGCTTGATCTGCTCGGCTATCTCCTTGCGCTTTACCGTTTTGTAATGCAGCAGCTCCTGCTCGAGCTTTTGCAGCCCATCTGCGGATATAACCGGCCTGCTCTTGTTTTCAGCGTCCATTTGAAATCTCCTTCCATCGTTCGGCGTATTTCTGGGGAGGGGCGGGGTCAGCTGTCATTAGGTTCTGGCGTATAATTTTGCGTATGCTCTATCACCTCGCGCAAATCGTCCAATGACGATACGCTTTGCACGTTCGCGCGCCATCGCGCCGAACCGGGCTGGCCTCGCATATAAGAAACCAACCGCGCCCTCATCTCCGTCATCGCGCGGCGTTCGCCTTTCCAGCCGCATTGTGCTCGGGCGTGCGTCAGCGCGGTTTCAAGGCGGAGTTCAACCGAAGGCGGCGAATAAACGCGGCCCTCGCGAGCCGCCGCTATTTCCGAGAATATCCATGGATTTCCCAGCGCAGCGCGCCCGATCATAACGCCGTCGCATCCTGTTGCATCCCGCATCCGCTTCGCGTCGGCATACGATCTCACGTCGCCGTTGCCGATTACGGGTATTCGAACGCTCGCCTTTACTGCGGCGATAGTATCGATATCTACGGTGCCAGCGAACATATCGGAGCGAGTTCTGCCATGTATCGTAATATAAGCCGCGCCTTCCGCTTCCGCGATTCTGGCGAGCGGCACTGCGGCGTCCGGCGCGTCCCAGCCGGAGCGCATCTTTATGCCGACCGGAATTTTCGACGCGCGCACAGCCTCGCGTATTATCCGCGCCGCGAGCGGCAGGTCGCGAAGCAGCGCGCTGCCCGCACCCGAGCGGGTAACCTTTGGCGCGGGGCAGCCCATGTTGATATCGATCGCGTCAAATTGTCTATGCTCAAGAATTTTCACCGCCTCCGAGAAATCCGACGGATCAAATCCAAAAAGCTGCAGACCCAGCTTTTCCTCGTTCGGCGCTCGAACCAGCAATTCCTCCAGCGCCGGCAACCCTTTTGGCGCGAGCGTTACGCAGCGCGCGCTTACCATTTCAGTTATCGCGTATGCGCAGCCTTGATCGCGGCAAAGCGCGCGCATCGGGAAATCTGACATCCCAGCCATTGGCGCGAGCATCAGGCCGCCCGCGAGATCGATATTGCCGATTCGCATTATATTGCCGCTACGAATCCGCCGCAGTAAGCGCGGATATAATCCATCGACCCTCAAGCCTTGCCAGAGTTACGCGATAGCGCACCTCCCGCCATTCGGGTGGCGTAAGCCCCTCCTCGCCGCGCTGCTCCAAAACATCGGATCGAAGAGACGTTTTTACTTTCCCGTCTATCGCGGGCACGCTTTCGACTACGATAGCGCTGGCGGTGTCTTCCCATGGCCAGCTCCATATCCATTCCATGCTCAGCCGATGATCCAATCCGCGAATATCATAATCTTTATAGTCCCCGCTTCCGACTAGCGCGCGCTGCGTATTGGCGTCATGCTGCAAACATTCCTGCGTAAAAAACTTTTCCAGCCGCGATATGTCGCTATCGATGCCAAGCACCACCTGAGCGCGCGCCGCCATTCCATCCTTCAAGAGTATCACGATATTTGTTATATTCATAGAAAGATAAAACGTGACGACCAATAACGCGCTGATTACGCATAGCGCGAACAATCGCACAGTAATAAACCATAACAACCTGCGGAGTTGTTTCACCGCGTTCTCATCTCCCGCCGCAACCGCGCGCCAGCGAATCCGGCGTCGTTTGATTTTATACAAATCCTATCCAAAGCCTATTCAAATAACGGTTGAGGCGCGGCGTTTCATTCCCGACGCGAGCGGAGCAATCGTCATTCGTCGGGCGAGGCGTATACCAAAGGGCGAAACTGCGCCATCATCTTATAGCCCACGCCCCTCACGCGCACAAGTTCCTCCGCGTCGGTGAAGCCGCCCACCAGCTCGCGGTATTCCAGTATACGCGCCGCTATGGCTGGTCCGACGCCGGGAAGGGTTTCAAGCGCCTGTTGATCGGCGGCGTTAAGATCGAGCATCGCGCCGGGCGGCTCGGTCGCCTGGTATGGAATGCGCTCCCGCTCTACGGCATCCCGCCGAAACGTCCATATGGGGCGTGCGTGCTTAACCGCGCGCGCCCACGCGCCCGCGCCTGCAGCGATGCAGGCCGCGCATAAAACGGCCATAACGATCGCGCCAATTCGAGGCGCGGATGATCTTGACGGCTTCATAATCACTTCGCGCAAACTTTTCTTTTTTTAATCCTCATGCCGCAGCGAAGGGCAAACTGTTATGAAATGCGAACACAGCGTGAACTCATTTCATGGCTGATTCTTTTTGCTTATTAAAGGAACGACCTCCGCCGCCAACCGCTTCGCTAAACGCAACAAAAACGCCGCGGTATAATACGCCGTCGGCGCTTTAATAATTTGAAACCCCGCCCGCGTCGGGCAAAATAATACAGTTCAGCGGCTAATCGCGGCGATGATCAGCGACATCGTTATGAATACGCAAGCGCCTATCTTTGTCGCCAACGCAAGCTTGCCTTCATACGATTTCGCTTTGTTCTTTCCAAAGAACGTTTCGGCGCCGCCCGCAATCGCGCCAAGCCCCGACGTTTCGCCCGATTGCAACAAAACGGACACAATAACAATGAGGGATGATATAACCAACAGTATCGTGCATATCGCCTTAATCGCCTGCATCAATAACGCCTCCTTGGTTCATAGTGTGATTCTATCAGACCGATCGAAAAAATGCAAGTGCATGCAAAAAAAAGCCTGTCCAAAGCGCGCGGCGCTGCGGAACAGCCGCCGGTTTTCCAGGCGATATAGGCACGGTAAATAATTTTGCTTATTAAAATTATTTGTATGATATCGATCATAAATAAAAATTATAGATAATTTTATCTTAATATTATGTATGAACGAAAGGCTGCAGACGCATACTGAAACAAGCAAGTTTTCTCGCCGGTGATCGTGACGGCGAGAAAATACGAAGGGTTGTGGGGCGAAGCCCCGCGTAATTGGAGGGAAAATATGCATCTGCAGGCAATTATTATGGCCGGCGGCGAGGGAACGCGCCTAAGACCCCTTACATGCGATATGCCAAAACCAATGGTTCCCGTGCTTGGCGAGCCTGTAATGCGCTATGCGCTGCAGCTTCTTCGCCGCAGCGGCATGAGCGAGGTCGGAGTGACAGTGCTGTATCTTCCGCAGAGAATACAGCAGGCGTTTGGGGATGGCAAGGCGGACGGCCTATCTCTGCAATACTATCATGAAAAGCAGCCGCTTGGCACAGCCGGCAGCATTAAGCTGGCGAAAGACAGGCTGAAGCAAACGTTTATAGTGTTATCCGGCGACGGCTTGACGGATTGCGATCTGCACGCGGCTATGCAATTTCATAAAAAGCGCGGGGCGATGGCAACGCTCGTGTTGAAGCGTATAGCTCAGCCGCTGGCGTACGGGGTGGTCGTAACGGATTCCGACGGGCGCGTGCGCCGTTTCATCGAGAAGCCGGGCTGGGACGAGGTGTGTTCGGACGCGGTTAATACGGGTATATATATTCTGGAACCTGAAGCGCTTGATCTGATCCCGGACGACATTGCGTATGATTTTGGGAAAGAGCTGTTTCCTAAAATGGTAGAGCAAAACCTGCCTTTATACGGATTTATGATGAACGGTTACTGGTGCGATATAGGCGACCAGAACGCTTATGTGCAGGCGCAGATGGATTTTCTCTCCGGGCGCGTGCAGCTTGATTCGCGGGTGAAGGCGAATTCGTCCGGCATATGGCGAGCGCAGAACGTGATAGTTCATCCGGACGCGCGACTGGAGGCGCCGTGCTTTTTGGATGAGGGAGTGCGCGTAGACGCGGGAGCGTCTATACTTGCCGGAAGCGTGCTGGGCGCGGGCGTACATGTGGAGGAACGCGCGTCGATCAAGCGCAGCGTTCTTTGGAAGAACGCGCGAGTCGGCAGGGAAGCGGCGTTGCGTGGGACGGTGCTGTGCGCGGATTCGTCAATTGGCGAAGGCGCGAGCGCGTTTGAGGATTCAGCGCTAGGCGATAACGCGGCGCTTGGCGCGCGCGCGCGGCTTGATCCGGGCGTAAAGGTATGGCCATATAAACGCGTTGAGCCAGGCATGCGCGTTACGACCAATTTGGTATGGGGCGATCTTAAGCGGCCCCAGGCGGACGAGCGCGGGCTGGACCCCGGCACTCCGGAATGCGCGTGCACGCTTGCCGCGGCTTTCGCGAAAGCGTGCGGCGCGAAGGAAGTCGCGCTTATGCGCGAGCCAAGCGCGACCGCGCAAGCGCTGATGGCGGCTTCGCTCAGCGGGCTGATGGGACAAGGCGTCGCCGTTTTGGATATGGGGGAGGGAACGCTGCCCATGCTTCGGCGGCTGCAGCGGATGCTGCGAATACCCGCCGGCTTATATATGCGCGCGGATCGAATGCTGCCATCCGGAGAGCTTGGAGTATGGCCGTCGCGCACGATGCTGCGCAGCTGGGAAACTCTCGCGCAGCGGCAGGATTTCAATAAGGCGTTTGCCAATCCGCCCACGCTTCCACGGGTGTTGCACGACGGCGGGCTGTTTTATGCCGGGTCCATCGCGGCGGCGTGCGACAGCGACGCGATACACGCTCTCCAGCCGCATGTGGCGGTGTTCGTTCGCTCGGACGCGCAGGCGGCGCTGGTTCGGCGCGTGCTCGACACGGTAGGCCTTGAACATGCGCGCATTACGCAGGATAATCCGGCGCTGGAGCCATGGGAAACGGGCTTCTCGCTGGATGAGGAAGGCGTGCATGTGCAGGTTCGAGATTCGCTGGGCGTGCCGGACGACGAGCAGCAGCTGCTGCTGTGCTGCGAAGCGCTGCTGGAACAGGGTCAGCGATTGCTGATAGTGCCGATGCACGCGCCCTTCACGCTGGAGCAGATCGCCTCGACCCATCACGCGCGGGTGAAGAGGGTGCGATCTGCGGTTGATAGCTGGATGGGCGCGCTGGTGGACGCGGGAATGCTGACGCAATTGGATGTGTTTTTCGATGGGATAGCGGCTATGCTGGCGATAATATCGCTGCTCGCGCGCAGGCGCACGTCTCTGCGCGGAATTATGGAACAGCTTCCCGCGCTGCATAGGTTCTGGGAGACGATACCGTGCACGAATCCTGACAAGGGAAGAGTGTTGCGCGCGCTCTCGGAGGAGGAGCGTTTTCCGGATTTGACGGACGGATTGCGGGTTGACCACGGGGATGGTTTCGCAATGCTTATAACAGGTACCGGCCAGCCGGAGCTGCGAGTATTTGGCGAATCCCGCGATGCTGAATTCGCGAAGGAACTATGCTCTTCCTATACGGATAAAGTAAAGCGCGCGCTGGAGAGTAAATAATTATATAATACAAAAGAATAGTATGCAATAACAACTATATAAAACGCATGGACGGTATTCGCTAAACCGTTCATGCGTTTCTTTATGGCGAAGAATATTAGGGCGTGTGCAAGAATTTCCGAAACGTGCATCTTCGGCGTTTTTTCCGCCAGGTTGGATTCGGCTCCGGTCAACGCAGCTGTCGGCTACGCCTCCCTGCGCATTACCCAACCTGACGAAAAATCCGCTCCAAGCTGCGCGTTTTCCGATCCTTGCGCAGGTGCTTACTTCCAGAGATTCGTATTTATAAAACGAAATGAACCGCTGATGGTTGGCTGCGAATAGGAGTAAGAAACGGGGCGAGCCGGGGTGGCTACGCCATCCTTTACAAAGGCGAAACAAAAATGATAGCTTGTGTTCGCCGGTTTGGCCATGTTGTTTAACGTCCAGGTTTTGCCGCCATTGCTGGAACTGAGCTGCGTGCCGCCGGTGCCGTTATAAACCTGCCCGGATAATATGACGGTCAAGCGCACGCTTTGTACGGGCACGCTGGTGTTTACGGTAACGTTTACGGCGGGGTAGCTGACGGCGGTGCTCTTTCGAATGCTGTAGGTGGCCGTGGACGGCGACGCGGATACGGCGGACGTCGTCTTTACGCAATAATTCAGCGCTACCCAGCCGCCCTTTGTTGAGCCCCAGCTTCCGCCGGCCGCTGAGGACGAGGAGACATATCCCCACGTGTAGCCTCCCGCAGTTGTTTTGCTTGTGACGGTTATAATGCTGCCGTACGCCAGCGCGCCAATATACGAGGAACTGGAGTTCGCGCTGGAGCGCACATAAATGCCCGCCGACGTATTCACTTTCCAGGTTTCAGACGCCGCTGAAGCGGATACCATGCCGCTGCACAGAATCAGAGCGATCACCAACCAAACTGCCAACGACCTTCCGAGGATTTTTTGCATCCGGTTTCGCCTCCATGTGTTATTCAGGATTCGACAATTTTAGTGTGGTTGTCAAATAATGTCAATTCTATATAGTTAATTTCCATTTATTACCAATTGCATATTCATGCTAGTCCGGCATATTACCACTGGGGGGGGGGTGGGGAGCGCCGCGATTATATGCCGCAGTATTGTTCGCCGCTTTATTTGCCATAGCTTGCAATCAATTAGCCCGTGTGTTAAGATGTGCTCAGATTTTCGGGTTATCATCCCCTCGCCCCGCGCGCTGCTGGCGGGGAGATGCGGTCGCGGGGCGCGGTCGCGTTTGTTCGGGGCAGGGGCTCCGCCTAAAAGGAGCGTATTATATGAGTGTTCGCCAAATCTCCGTATTTATTGAAAATTCGCCGGGGAAGCTGGCCGCGTTCACGCGCTTGCTGGGCGAGGGGAACATCGATCTGCTCGCGCTGACAATCGCGGATACCACAAGCTTTGGAATCCTTCGCTGCCTGGTAGCCGATCCAGACGAGGCGTGCCGCGTTATAACGAAGGCAGGGTATTCCGCGCGGCTTACCGACGTGCTCGCCGCAGTGGTTCCGGATAAGCCGGGCGGACTTGCGGACGTGTTGATTACGCTTGCCGACGAAGGCGTCAGCCTGGAATATTGTTATTCGTTCGCTCGGGAAACGGCGGGTCAGAGCTTCGCGCAAAACGGCGGCGCGGCGCTCGTGCTGCGCGTTGACGATCTGGAGCGCGCGACATTGGCGCTGTCGTCTCGCGGCGTTCCGCTTATCAATCAGGATCAGATCGCCGCTTTGCGAGGGGTATGAGATCTACTCGATTGACCATTGATATGCGCGCTATCGCACATAATGCGCGCGCGCTGCGCGGAGCGGTTCGCGAATCCGCGCGCTTGATGGCGGTAGTAAAGGCGAACGCGTACGGACACGGCGATATAGCGACGGCGAAAACCGCGCTCGCGAACGGCTGCGATTGTCTCGCTGTCGCGTTTGCGCAGGAGGGAGCGCTCCTGCGGGACGCGGGCATTAGCGCTCCGATTTTGATACTCGGAACGCCGGAACCCGAAACGCTTCGCGACGTCGTCGAACTCGATTTACAGCAGACAGCGTTTCTTCCGGAGCATATTCGAATGCTGGAAGATGCCGCGTCGCGGGCTGGTAAGCGAGCGTCCGTTCATATTAAGATCGATACCGGAATGTCGCGCATCGGCGTCGCGGGCGGCGCGCTGGACGAGCTTGCTCGCGCCGCGCTTGATTCGCGCCTCGTATGCGTGAAGGGCGCGTACACTCATTTCGCCGCAGCCGACGGCGACGGCGCGGATGACGAAGCGTTTACGCGCGATCAAATCGACGCGTTTCAAAAAGCGGCGCTTCCGCTTCGAAGGATGTTTCCGCATATAATGCTGCACGCGTCGAACAGCGCGGCGGCGCTGCGCTATCCGGAAGCGGCGTTCGATTGCGTGCGCGTGGGCATCGCGCTATACGGCGCGCCGCCCGTATCTACTGCGGTTCCGCTTAGGCAGGCTATGCGCTGGTCGACCCGCGCATCCTATATAAAGGAAATAGGCGGCGGCGCGTGCGTCGGATACGGTCGAACGTTCCGCGCGAGCGGGCGGACGCGCGTTATGACTTTGCCGGTGGGATACGCGGACGGATACCATCGAGCGCTGTCGAATCGTGGGTTTGTGCTTATCCGTGGACGCCGCGCCCCGCTTGTCGGACGGGTATGCATGGATCAATGTATGGCGGATATAACCGAAATACCGGAGGCCGAGATAGGCGACGAGGTGGTGCTGCTTGGCGCGCAGCGCGAGGATGCGATCGGTGCGGACGAGCTTGGCGCGTGGGCGGGTACAATTAGTTATGAGATATTCTGCGCTCCGAGCGAGCGCGTGCCGCGCGTAGTGATCCCCGATGCCTAGCGCTGATCGAGCCGCGCTCCGCGCGATGCTTGAAGCGCGGATGCCGCGATCCGAGCGCGAGCTTTCGTCCGAAGCGATAGCGCGGGCGGTACTCGCGTCAAACGCGTGGAGGCTGGCGAGAACGGTGTTCTGTTATGTGTCCGTTCGCGCGGAAGTCGATACGCATGAGCTTCTTCTGGCCGCGCTTGAGCAGCGCAAGCGGCTGTGCGTTCCGCAAGTGCTGAGCGCGCCCGGCGCCATGCAGGCCGTGTTGGTGCCCGATATGCCAGCGCTTGAGGGCATGAAGCCGGGTCGGTTCGGCGTTCCGCATCCGAGCGGGACGTCGGGGCGGGATCACGGGCGCAGCATAATTCCGCAATGTGAGATTGACCTGGCGATAGTGCCGGGAGTCGCGTTCGATCGCGCGGGGCTTCGCGTAGGTCAGGGCGGCGGATATTATGATCGATATCTGGCGGGGTGTCCCGCGTATCGAGTCGGATTATGTCACCCGGCGCAGCTTTTTGACGATTTGTCGCCTGCGGATCGATGGGATCAGCCGATGGACGCTATCGCGCTTCCGGAAGGCTTGATAATACTGAGAGACCGACGGGAGGTACGGAGATTGCCGTGAGCGAAAGCATTGTAGCAAAACCAACAAAAATATTGCGTACGGCGCTGACTATATTCGGATTTGGCGTCGCTGTCGGTTTCGTAGCGCTTATGTTCGCGCCCGTTCTGATGTCTGAAAACGACGCGCTGCGAATCGGGCTGAACGTCTCGCTGCTGGTAGGCGTGGGATGGCTGTTCTTCACTTCCGGCGCGGGACGAGGCGAGAGCGACGCGGCGTCGGACGCGCTTCGAAAAAAGAGCGGCGTCGAAACGGACGCGTTGTTTTACAGCCGCAGACGCACGGCGCTGGGCGCGCTGATAGGCGCGGCGCCGTGGATTTTGCTGGGCGCCGCCGTAGCGATACTCGCCGTGCCGTATACGTACTCGCTGCAGGATCTGCCGCCGTGGCTGGGCTCGTACATGCGCCAGCCTGATATCGGAAACGCGCTCGCGTATTATGACAGGGAGGTCGTCGTTCCGATTATTGATTGGCTTCGCATGGCGCTGCGGTTCGCGCTGCTTCCGTATGTGTATCTGCTGGCGGCCGGCGGCGACGCGGCGTCGTATCACTTTGATAAACTATCGTTTCTTCCGCCGCTGATAATGCCCGCGCTGTATTCGGCGGGATATCTGCTCGGCCCCGCGCAGTACGCGAAAACGAGCAAATATATAGAGCAGGTGAAATCAAAGCCCCGCCTTCGCCTAAAGAAAAGCGCGGTGCGCAAGCGCGCTCAAAAGCAGCCCGACGGCGAGCGCAACCGTTTGATCTGAGCATGCGCATAATAGCGGGCGAAGCGCGCGGAAGGCCGCTGGTCGCGCCAATCGGAACGGAGACGCGCCCGACGCGCGACATGGTTCGCGAAGCGCTGTTCGATATACTTGCGGGTTATGTCGAAGGCGCGCGAATATTGGATGGTTTCGCCGGTTCCGGCGCGCTTGCGCTTGAGGCGCTCAGTCGAGGCGCGCTGCACGCGACGCTGATTGAGAACGCGCCGAAAGCGCTCGCGGCGATACGCCGCAATATTCGGGAGCTTCGCATGTCTGACCGCACGCTTGTGCTGCCGATGGATTTTGAACGGGCGGCGCGCAAGCTGCAAGGCGAGCGGGCGCGGTTCGATATTATGCTGCTCGATCCCCCGTATCGCATGGAACCTGGCAAGCAGGCGGATATGCTGGCGGAGCTGTGCGCGCCGGGCGCGATGATCGCGCTTGAACACGCGCGGGCGGTATCGCCAATAGTATCGCCGCCGCTGGTTCTTGTTAAATCAAGGGCGTATGGGGATACGGCGCTGAGCTTTTATATTCGGGAGGAATCCGCGTGAGCGTGTGCCTGGTACCCGGCAGCTTCGACCCGATCACGTTTGGTCATATGGATGTGATCGAGCGGGCGATCGCGCTGTTTGACACGGTCGTCGTGGCGATATTGCGCAATCCTGAAAAAACCGGATGGCTCTCCTGGGACGAACGCGAGGCGCTTATTCGCGAGTGTATCGCCGGTCGACCGTTCGAGCGCGCGGTGCGCGTTATTCAATTCGAGGGATTGCTTATCGATTGCGCGAAAGCAAATCGCGCTAACGCGATAGCGCGCGGACTTCGCGCGGCCGCCGATTTTGAGTATGAGGTTTCCTGGGCGCGGATCAATAGAGCGATGGCGGCGGTGGAGACCGTGTTTTTCGCGTCATCGCCGGAATATGCGCATATAAGCGCGGCCGCCGCGAGGCAGCTTGCGGCGGCGGGCGGTTCGATAGAATTATTCGTTCCGCGTCCGGCGATCGCGCTGCTTGAAAGAATGGGCAAGGCGGGCACGGGGCGAGTTCGGGGCGGCGGGCGGAGTCCCGCGACAATCGATACTTGCGGCGGTTGAGCGCCGCGCTGGAGGGGGTTCGCGATATGGAACTTGGGGCGTACAACATGGAGGCGTACTCGTTAATCAACGAGCTGGAAACGATGCTGGAAGGCTTGAGGAAAGTCCCGCTGGGAAGTTCTTATATGATCGACCGGGATTCGGCTATGGATATAGTGACGGAGCTTCGCGACAAGCTGCCTGTGGAAATGAGGGAGGCGGCCAACCTGATCCGCCAGCAGAATCGCATCCTTCAAAACGCCAATCGCGTGGCGGACAGCAAGGTTGCGGAGGCCGAATCGCACGCGCGCCAGATCGCGCAGGACGCGCAGGATCGCGCCGATCAGCTTATAGCGGAAGCGGAGCAGCGTTCGCGGGATCGCGAGACGCTAAGCCAGGAGCAGGCGCAGCGGACGATCGAGTCAGCCGAGCGCAAGGCGGAGGAGCGCACCAATCAAACCGCGATACTAAAGCGCGCCGAAACGCAGGCGAACGAGCTGATCGCCAAAGCGCAGGGCGAGGCGCAGCGCATTTATCTGATGAACCTCGACCACTGCGAGGCTATGCTTAAGCAAGTCGAGGATCGCGCCATAGAAATCGCGGACATACTGCGCCGCAGCCGCAACGAGCTGAACGAAGGCCGCTGATCAGGCTGAGCGTTCGGAGGTATAGCGAACAGGCATCCGCCGACGAACAGCGCTGCGGCGGCGATCGCGTACCGCCATTCGCCCATCAGCGCGCGGCAAAGCATATACGCCAGCGCCCCCGCGAATACGCGCGCGGCGAACTGCACCGTCATGCGAACGGGCAGCTTCGTTAGATACGACGCGTTCTGCATGAATACGGATACGCCTCCAAACGTGACGGCCGCGCACATAGCGCCCGCCATCGCGCCGCGTGATATTGGCAGCGCCGCTACGCGCGCGCAGCCGCCTGCCATTTCCAGCGCGCAGGCTAACGCGGCGGCGGCGTAATCCGGCATAGCTATCAGCGCGAGCGCGCATTCGAGCAGCACGTTGAACAGTATCATGCATCCGCAGATGTTCAACATAGCCAGCGACGCCTGCGACACCGCCTCTCCAAATCGAAGCTGCTGCGGCGCGGTCGGTTCCGGCTGGAGCGATCGCGCGGAATCGGCGGTATATTCTATTCGCCTCGTCCAAGCGAAGCACGCCGCGCCGGCAAGCAGTGCGGCGGCGATATGCGCGGCGAGCATCAGCATACCGTCGCGCGCTGATCCGCCGCCAAGCCATGCGGTCAGCGTTCCGAGTATAAACATCGGGCTTGCGGTCGTAATGCATGCGGCGGCGCATTGAGCGGCGCGCTCCGATAATCGCGCGCGCGAACCGTAAGCGTCGAGCAGCCGCGCGCCTGCGGGAGAACCGCCCAGCATCCCCAGCAGTATCATCGCCGGGATGGAAAATCGCCCCGGCTTTTCGCGCGCGGACCATTTGGAGACCAGCAGCAGGCTGAGCGCTAGAAACGGAAACAGCGCTGGCATTACGGAGTTCGCCCATACGCGGCACGATTGGCGGGCGGCTTCAGCCGCTATCGAGGGAGCGCGCATTGCCAAAGCGATCCATGCGCACAATATGATAACGATCAATACGATTCCTCCATGACGGCGGCTGGGCGATGAGGCGCGGACGTGTTCCCACTCCAATAAAATACTATGCGAGGAGGCGAGAAAATCATGAGCAGACCCGCGATTGGTTTGGCGCTTGGCGCGGGCGCGATGCGGGGATTAGCGCATATCGGCGTAATAGAAGTGCTGGAACGCGAACATATCCCAATAGACGTGGTGTCGGGCACGAGTATAGGCGCGATAGTGGCCGGCGCGTACGCGGCGGGCCGCAGCGGGTTGGAGCTTGAGCGAATAGCGCGGGAATTGCAGGAGCTGAGCTATTTTGATCTCGCGCTTCCGCGCATGGGCATGATCGCGGGCAAACGCGTGCAGAAGCTGTGCGGTCAGCTCACGCGAAATAAAACCTTCGACCAGACGCGCATACCGTGCGGTATGGTAGCGTGCGCGCTTGATACCGGCGACGAGCTGATAATTACCGAAGGCCTGATGGAAGACGCGATCCGCGCCAGCATATCCATACCGGGCATATTCGTTCCGGTGGAAATAGACGGACGGCTATATGTGGACGGCGGGCTTGTCAACCGCGTTCCGGTTACGGTATGCAGGATGCTGGGCGCGCAGCGCGTGATAGGCGTGGACGTAGGCTACAGAGGCGAAGCGGTGAAACCGCACGGTTTGATCGGGATTATGCTGCAGGCCTATGATATTATGGAATGGCAGGTGGCGAAGGAGCGCAGCAATAACGCGGACGTGATGCTCGTGCCGGATGTGAGGGGATTGAATCCCGCGCATATGCTGCAGGCGGCGGACTGCATCGCGCGCGGTCGCGAGGCCGCTCGAGCGGCGCTGCCTTCGATACAGGCGTTTCTTGAGGGGGAGAATACCGCCGCCGACGAGGCGCGGGACGATCCGCCGACGCGCAGCGAAAACGAGACGCAGCCCCGTTCTATCGGGGACGACGGGGACATAGTTCCCGCTCCCACTTGAGAACGCTCTAGGAATTATCACGAGGCGGATAGAGAATAGGCAAAAAAATTGTGAATTGCGCGCCGCTATCATTCATTCCCCGCACCGAAAGAACATGGCTGCTCGAAAGCAAAGCAAATTGTTTGTAATAATAATTTAATATTTCCAGCCGAATACTTTGCGATTTCCGCTTGCGTTTCAAGCGCGCGTCGATTATAATATGACAGTTGCCTTCCGGGGTTTCTTCTGCGCGAATGCGCGTGGAGGCGTTAACAGCTGCGGAAGCGATATAGGGATGAAGCGGCAGGTTACCGGTCTGGCCGCCGGATAATTGTCGCCGACCATGTCCGTCAATCGGGCGCGGGCGCGCGCGGCGCGAAACACACGGCGCTGTGTGCGGTCGAAAAAAGCGAGTACGGGGCACAGTCCCGTTCTTTCAGCGGCGCGGGGAGATGTCCTCGCTCGAACATGGCGCGGGGCTTCGTCCCGTTTCGTTCGGGCAGTGGGGCGGAATCCCGCATTAGAAGGAGGAAACGCGTTGGCCAGTCAAAAAATCCGCATTAAACTCAAGGCTTACGAACACAACCTGATAGATCAATCGGCCGCCAGGATTGTGGAAGCCGTAAAGCGCACGGGCGCGACGGTATCAGGGCCGATACCGTTGCCTACGGAGAAGGAAATCGTCACCATCCTGCGCGCGCCGCACAAATACAAGGATTCGCGCGAACAGTTTGAGTTGCGCACCCACAAGCGCTTGATCGATATCCTCAGCCCTTCGTCCCGCTCGGTGGACGCGCTGACGAAGCTGGATCTGCCCGCTGGCGTTGAAATCGAGATAAAACTGTAGCACCGGAACGGAGGATTGAGGACAGTGAAAATAAGCGCGATTTCTGTGAACGCTCACAAGAAGATCGCCAGCAAAGCCATCGTAGGCAAGAAGATCGGCATGACGCAGGTATTCTCGCCGGATGGAAAGCTGATTCCCGTTACTGTTATTAAGGCCGGCCCTTGCCCGGTCGTTCAGAAAAAAACGATCGAGTCGGACGGTTACAACGCGATACAGGTCGGCTTTGACGCGTATCCCGAGCGCCGGGTTAAGAAGCTTGTTAATAAACCGCTCGCGGGGCATTTCAAGAAAGCGAACATATCGCCCACGCGGCGTCTGCGCGAATTGCGCCTGACGGACGCGGCGTCGTACGAGGTTGGGCAGCTGATTACGGTCGGCGTGTTCGAGCCGGGCGATAAGGTGGATATCAGCGGCGTGAGCAAAGGCCATGGATTCACCGGCGCGATTTATCGCTGGAACCAGCATACCGGTCCTATGGCGCATGGTTCGAAATACCATCGCGGCGTCGGATCGATGAGCGCGAACTCTACGCCGTCCCGAGTGTTTAAGAATAAGCATATGCCCGGGCACTACGGCGTGGAGAAAGTAACCATACAGAATTTAACGGTCGTTCGCGTGGACGACGAGCGGGGACTTCTGCTCGTGCGCGGAGCGGTGCCCGGACCTAACGGCGGGTATCTGACGGTTCGCAACACCGTGCGGGCGTAACCGCGGGATAGCCGGTCCGCGCTTTGGCTGGGTAAGCGGGACGGCGGGGGATTTCCCGCGCATGCGAGGAGGAGAGATATGCCAACCATCACGCTGACAAATATGCAAGGCGCTTCCGTGGGGGAAATCGAGCTGCCCGATGAATTGTTTGCCGCAGACGTAAACGTAGCGGCGATGCATCTGGTCGTTCGTTCGATCCGCGCGAATCAGCGCCAGGGCACTAAATCGACGCTTACGCGCACCGAGGTTCGCGGTGGCGGCAAGAAGATCTATCGCCAGAAGGGAACGGGCAACGCGCGCCATCATGGAAACCGCGCGCCTCAGTTCAGGCACGGCGGAGTTGTGTTCGCGCCAAAGCCCAGGGATTTCGTTGTAAGCGTACCCAGAAAGGTTCGCCGCCTTGCGCTGAAGAGTGCGCTGACCTGCAAGGCGAACGAGAAGGAGATCATCGTTCTTGATCAGCTTGCGCTGACTGAACCCAAAACACGCCGTATGGCGGAGGTACTTAAAAATTTGGGATCGCCGCGCAAGGCGCTTATTGTGACAAAGGAATCGGATTCGCTGCTATTGCGCGCGACGCGCAATATTCCGGGCGTGAAGCTCAGCCACGTGGGCACTCTCAACGTGTACGATATATTGGCGTATGACTTCTTTATTATCACGCAGGAAGCCGTTCGTCACGCCGAGGAGGTCTTCGCGTCATGAAAGATCCGCACGACGTTATATTGCGCCCGGTGCTGACTGAAAAGGCATACGACGGCCTGGCCGACAAGCGGTATGTGTTTGAAGTGCATCCCAGCGCGAATAAAATCGAGATACGACAAGCGCTCGAATCGATATTCGGGGTTAAGGTAGAGCGCGTGAATACCCTTCGTACGCTGGGTAAGATCAAGCGCCAGAATAAAACATCCGGACGGACGCCGGAAATTAAAAAAGCGTACGTCACCCTCAAAAAAAGCTCCAAGACGATCGAGTTCTTCGACGGCATGGCGCAGTAAGGCAGGAGGAAGCACGGATGCCAGTGAGACTCTACAAGCCCACCTCCCCCGCGCGGCGCTTTATGTCGTCGCTAACGTTTGAGGAGCTGACGCATAATAAGGCGCCGGAGCGTTCGCTGACGGAATATCTGAAAAAGCATTCCGGCCGCAATGCGCAGGGCAAGATAACCGTCCGCCACCAGGGCGGCGGCAATAAGGTAAAATACCGCCTTATCGATTTCAAGCGGAACAAGGACTCCATACCGGCGAAGGTGGCTTCTATTGAGTATGATCCGAACCGCTCCGCATTCATCGCGCTTCTCCATTATGCGGATGGCGAAAAGCGGTATATAATCGCGCCGCAGGGCCTTAAGGCCGGCGACGTGGTAATATCCGGATCGACCGCCGATATCAAGCCGGGCAACGCGCTGCCGCTTGGCAATATTCCGGTTGGAACGCTGATCCATAATATCGAGCTGAAACCCGGACGCGGCGGTCAGCTTGTGCGTTCGGCGGGCTTGTCCGCTCAGCTTATGGCCAAGGAAGGCACGTACGCGCAGGTTCGTTTGCCCTCCGGCGAGGTGCGCAAAATCCCCATCGGCGCGAAGGCGACGATAGGCTCGGTAGGGAATTCCGATCACGAGAATATTCGTATCGGCAAAGCTGGACGCAAGCGCCATATGGGCATTCGCCCGACGGTGCGCGGCGTTGTAATGAATCCATGCGATCACCCGCACGGCGGCGGCGAGGGCAAATCCCCGGTAGGTATGCCAGCTCCGGTAACGCCTTGGGGCAAGCCCGCGCTGGGTCTTAAAACGCGCAAACACAAGAAGTATTCAAACGGCCTAATCGTAAAACGCGCCAGCAAGAAGCGCTGACAAACGGGAAAGGAGACGAGGAGATGTCCAGATCCGTCAAAAAGGGTCCGTTTATCAGCGAGTCCCTGTTGAAAAAAGTCGTCGACATGAACAAGGCCGGCAAGAAGAGCGTGATCAAAACCTGGTCTCGCGCCTCAACTATATTTCCGGATTTCGTAGGACACACCGTCGCGGTGCACGACGGACGCAAACACGTTCCGGTGTATATAACCGAGGAGATGGTTGGACACAAATTCGGCGAGTTCGCTCCGACGCGTACCTTCCGCGGTCACGCGGGCGAGAAGTCGAGCGCCCGTAAATAAGGAAGGAGGAAGCAGCATGGCTTCCAACGCCAAGGCGTCAAACGAATTAAAAGCGTTAAAGCCGCGTTCCGCGTATGCGGTTGCGAAGCACATTCGCATATCCTCGCGAAAGGTGAAGATCGTGCTCGATTTGATCCGCCGCAAGCCGGTCGCGCAGGCGCAAGCGATTCTGATGTATACTCCCAAAGCTGCGTCGCCCTACGCGCTCAAAGTTTTAAACTCCGCGATAGCAAACGCCGAGAATAATTTTGAAATGAGCAAGGACGATTTATTTGTTGAGAGTTGCTACGCTGATCCGGGTCCTACGCTGAAAAGGTTTGTCGCTCGCTCGCGCGGAAGCGCCTCGCCGATTCTGAAAAGAACTTGCCACATAACGATTGTGGTCGCGCAGAAGTAAGGAGGCGTCAGGATGGGACAGAAGGTTAACGCTCATGGAGCGCGCGTCGGGGTTATATTGGATTGGAGCGCTCGCTGGTATGCGAACAAGAAAGATTTTGCAAATCAGCTGAACGCCGATTATAAACTGCGCACGATGCTCAAGAAGAAACTTTATCACGCGGGGATATCACATATAGATATCGAACGCAGCGCGAATAGGCAAACGGTAAATATATTTACCGCGAAGCCCGGTATAGTTATCGGTCGCGGAGGCGCGGGCGTAGAGCAGCTGAAAAAGGAAATCGAATCGTTCAGCGGGCGCGCCGTTTCGCTGAATATAATGGAGATCAAAAGCCCCGATACAGACGCGCAGCTAGTTGCGGAGAATATCGCGCAGCAGCTTGAGAAGCGCATATCGTTCAGACGCGCGATGAAGCAGAGCCTGCAGCGCGCTATGAAGGGTGGGGCGAAGGGAATAAAAACGGCGGTATCGGGACGACTGGGCGGCGCGGATATCGCCCGTTCGGAGGGGTATCACGAGGGTTCGATTCCGCTGCAAACGCTGCGCGCCAACATCGACTACGGATTTGCGGAAGCGAAGACCACATACGGGCGCTTGGGCGTTAAGGTTTGGATATACAAGGGTCAAATTCTGCCTGGACCTAAAAAGAAGGCGAAGGTTGAAGGAGGCGTATCTAATGCTCATGCCTAAACGCGTTAAGCGCCGCAGAGTTTTTCGCGGACGGATGAAGGGCAAAGCGCACCGCGGAAATACGATCACGTATGGAGAATATGGGCTTGTGTCGACGGAACCCGCGTGGATCACGTCCAACCAGATTGAAGCGGCTCGCGTAGCGCTTACGCGGTACACGAAGCGCGGCGGTCAGGTATGGATAAAGATATTTCCTGATAAGCCTGTTACGGAGAAACCTGCGGAAACGCGAATGGGTTCGGGAAAAGGTTCTCCCGAATACTGGGTTTCGGTGGTAAAGCCCGATAGGGTGCTGTTCGAAATAGCGGGCGTTCCGGAAGCGGATGCGCGAGAGGCGTTGCGCCTTGCCTCTCATAAGCTGCCCGTGAAATGCAAGATAGTCGCCAAGGCGCTGGCGGCGTCCGCGGGGGATGTGACGGAATGAAAGCAAGCGCTCTTGGAGAACTCTCTCCCCAGGAATTGAACGACAAGGTCAAGCAGCTCAAGGCGGAGCTGTTCAATCTGCGCTTCCAGCTGGCGACCGGGCAGCTTGAGAATACGATGTCGATCTCAAACGTGAAACGCGACATAGCCCGGTGCAAAACGATACTGCGCCAGCGCGCGTGACGCGCGTCATGGAGGAGGAGACAACCATGGCTCAGGAAAAGAGAGGCATTCGCAAGACCCGCACAGGCGTGGTCGTCAGCGATAAAATGGATAAGACGATCGTCGTAGCCATCCGCACGCGTGTTCGTCATCCCCTGTACGGCAAGATTTTAAATCGTACGACAAAGCTAAAAGCGCACGACGAGAAGAACGAGTGCGGCGTAGGCGACCGGGTGCTGGTGATGGAAACGCGTCCGATAAGCCGTGAAAAGCGCTGGCGGTTGGTGGAGATCGTCGAGAAGGCGAAGTAAGCGAGGTTCGGCCGTAATCGCGAAACGCGCAGCAGCGCGCAAGCTTATGGCCGCGCAGTTCCGAAGGAGGAAAGGTCCCGATGATTCAGCCACAAACGCGGCTTAAGGTCGCGGACAATACAGGCGCCAAGGAGATCATGTGCATACGCGTGCTGGGCGGATCGTTTCGCCGCGACGGCTCGATAGGCGACGTGATCGTTGCCAGCGTAAAAGTCGCAACGCCCGGCGGCGTTGTGAAGAAGGGCGAGGTCGTCAAGGCGGTAATCGTGCGCACGCGCACAAATCGACGCCGCGTGGATGGAAGCTACATCCGTTTCGACGATAACGCTGCGGTCATAATCAACGATCAGAAGCAGCCGCGCGGCACGCGCATCTTCGGGCCGGTCGCGCGCGAATTGCGCGAGAGGGATTATATGAAGATCGTCTCGCTTGCCCCTGAAGTGCTGTGAGGAGGAACCCGAATGAATAACAAGCTCCATGTCCGCAGAAACGATACGGTCGTCGTTATCTCGGGCGTCAGCAAGGGCAAAAAGGGCAAGGTGCTCACCGCGTTTCCGAAGGACGGGCGGGTGATTGTCGAAGGCGTGGCGATAGTTAAAAAGCATCAGAAGCCGCGCGGGCAAGGCATGAAGGGCGGTATTATTGAAAAGGAAGCGGCGATATCCGCGTCCAAGGTATTGATAATATGCCCCAAGTGCGGAAAAGCGACGAGAAACGCGCACACAAAGCGCGAGGACGGCACGAAGGCGCGCATGTGCAAAAAGTGCGGCGCGGATATCGATAATTGACGCGGGAGGGCAGAAGCATGGCCGTGAGGTTAAAAGAAAAATTCCAGAAGGAAGTCACGCCCGCGTTGATGCAGAAGTTCAGCTACAAGAACGTCAACCAGGTGCCCCGACTGGAGAAGGTCGTCATAAACATGGGACTTGGCGACTGCAAGGATAACGCAAAAGGGTTGGAGGCTGCGGTAGCCGATTTGGCTACGATCGCAGGGCAAAAACCGCTGGTAACGAAAGCGCGCAAGTCCGTCGCGAACTTTAAGGTGCGCGCCGGAATGAACATTGGCGCAAAGGTGACGCTCCGCGCGGATCGTATGTATTATTTCGTAGATAAGCTGCTTAACATCGCGCTTCCGCGAGTGCGCGACTTCAGAGGCGTAAGCGCGAACGCGTTTGACGGGCGCGGCAATTACGCGCTGGGCGTAAAAGAACAGCTTATCTTTCCGGAGATAGAGTACGACAAGGTGGATAAAATACGCGGCATGGAAATGATCTTTGTTACCACAGCCAAAACGGATGAAGAGGCGCGCGAACTGCTTAGGCTTTTGGGCATGCCTTTCGCACAAGGCTGATCAAGGAGGAGAGAACATGGCGAAAACCAGCATGATACTCAAAGCGCAGCGAAAACCAAAGTTCTCGACGCGCGCGTATACGCGATGCCGCATCTGCGGGAGACCGCACGCGGTGCTTCGCAAGTACGGCGTGTGCCGCATCTGCTTCCGGAACCTGGCGTATGCAGGTCAGATACCGGGCGTGCGCAAGGCTAGCTGGTAAGAAGGAGGGTTGAACATGCTCGTAACGGATCCGATTGCCGATATGCTTACCCGCATCCGCAACGCGTTGGTCGCCCGACACGACGTTGTGGTCATACCCGCCTCTAATATGAAAAAGGCGATTGCCCGCATATTGGTTCAGGAGGGTTATATCAGGAATTTTGACGTTATCCACGACGGACCTCAGGGCGGTATAAGAATAGCTCTTAAATATACGACGGATAAGAAGAGCGTTATAATAGGTTTGCGCCGTATAAGCCGTCCGGGTCTTCGCGTATACACGGGGCGAGACGACGTGCCGCGCGTGCTCGGCGGATTGGGCACGGCTATTCTATCAACATCCAAGGGGATAATGACCGACAAGGATGCCCGCAAGAAAGCGGTGGGCGGCGAGGTGCTCGCTTACATCTGGTAAGCGGCAAAGGGAGGCGAAAGAATGTCCAGAATCGGAAAACTTCCAGTAGCGCTGCCCGTGGGCGTAACCGTTGACGTGAGCGCGGAAAATCTCGTCACGGTGAAAGGCCCCAAAGGCACGCTGGCTCAGCAGGTAAATCCGGATATAACGGTAAAGCAGGATGGGGAAGCGCTTGTGCTTACTCGCCCTACCGATAATAAGCCGCATAAGGCGATGCATGGATTATATCGTGCTTTAATAAATAATATGGTAACCGGTGTAACGACGGGTTTTTCCAAGGGGCTAGAGCTAGTTGGAACGGGATATCGCGCGTCCGCGCAGGGCGGCACGCTGACTATCAACATCGGCTTCAGCCATCCGGTCATATTAAATGCTCCTACTAACATAAGCTTTGAGACGCCCGCGCCGACGCGTATAATCGTACGTGGAATCGACAAGCAGCAGGTGGGCAGCATAGCGGCCGACATTAGGGCTATCCGCAAGCCGGAGCCGTATCTTGGCAAGGGCATCAAGTACGAGGGCGAGATTATCCGGCGCAAGGAAGGAAAGACCGGCAAGAAGTAAGGCCGAGAAAGGAGTGCTGAACTTTGTTTAAAAGGCAGGATAAAAACGAGATACGCAGAATCCGCCATGCGCGGGTGCGGAAAAAAGTCAGCGGCACCCCCGAAAGGCCGCGCCTGTGTGTATATAGAAGTTTAAAACATATATATGCGCAGTTGGTTGACGACAGCAAAGGCGTGACTCTGGTTTCCGCTTCAACCCTTGAGAGCGATCTGCGCGCAAGCATAGGCGAAGCCGATAAAAAGGGCGCGTCGAAGATTGTCGGGAAAGCAGTGGCCGAGCGTGCGATTCAAGCTGGATATAAGAATGTTGTATTCGACCGCGGCGGTTATGTATACTGCGGCCGCGTCGCTGAAGTCGCAGCAGGCGCGCGGGAAGCGGGACTCGACTTTTAATCGATCTCAGGTCGATTTCTAGAAATGGGAGGACATACGCATGCAGCGTAGGGAACGGGATCGGGAAGATAGCGAGTTCAAAGAGAAGCTGGTATCGGTCAACCGCGTTACCAAGGTTGTTAAGGGCGGACGCAATTTCCGCTTCGCGGCTCTGGTCGTAGTCGGAGATGAAAAGAGCCGCGTCGGGTGCGGATTGGGAAAGGCGACTGAAATTCCGGAAGCGATTCGCAAGGCTGTTGAGGACGCCAAAAAGCATCTGATCAACGTTTCGCTTAAGGGAACGTCGATTCCGCATGAATCGATCGGATATTTTGAAACAGGCAAGGTACTTTTGCTGCCGGCTCCCGAGGGCACCGGCGTTATAGCCGGAGGACCAGCTCGCGCGGTTCTCGAACTTTGCGGCGTGAAAGATATTCGAACGAAGTCGTTTGGAACCAGCAATCCAATCAACATGGTTAAGGCTACGATAGAGGGCTTGCGCCAACTCCGCACGGCGGAAGAGGTCGCGCGCGTTCGCGGCAAAACAGTCGAAGAGATTCTGGGCTGAGGAGGGTATGTATGAAGCTGAAGATTACGCTGGTACGATCCCCCATCGCAAGCCTGGAGAAGCAGATTCGCACAGTGAAGGCGCTGGGGTTATATAAGATTCGCCAGAGCGTTGTCCTTCCAGACAACGCGTGCACGCGCGGTATGATATTCCGCGTCAAGCATATGGTTAAGGTCGAAGAAATTTCGGAATAAGGAGGCTGGGTATGAGGCTTCACGAGTTGAGACCCGCGCCGGGATCGACAAGCGCCCCGAAGCGACTTGGGCGGGGCGTAGGTTCAGGTCTGGGTAAAACCTCCGGCAAAGGACACAAAGGCCAGAAGGCGCGCAGTGGCGGAGGAAAGCGTCCGGGATTCGAAGGCGGGCAGCTTCCGTTGATTCGCCGCTTGCCAAAGCGCGGGTTTACGAATATTTTTGCGAAGGAGTACGCTACTGTAAACGTATCCGAGCTGGATGTGTTCGCGGTCGGCGCGGTAGTCGACGAGGCGCTCCTTCGCCAGAGCGGCCTTATTAAGAAGGCTAAGGACGGCGTGAAAATACTCGGCGACGGCGAGCTGAGCAAAAGCCTTACGGTTAAGGCGACTATGTTCAGCAGCGGCGCGAAGCAAAAGATTGAGGCGGCGGGCGGGAAGGCCGAGGTGGTCTAAATGCTGGAAACCTTAAAAAATTGCTGGCGCGTGCCGGAGCTTCGCAAGAAGATTCTCTATACAATCGGCATGCTGCTCATATATCGTCTCGCCGGCGTCATTCCTGTGGCGGGCATAGACATAAACGCGGTTCAGGAGGCGATGAAAAACTTTAGCCTCCTGGGCTTTATGAGCATGATGACGGGTAACCAATTCTCAAACATGACCATTATGGCAATGGGTATTACGCCCTACATAAACGCTTCTATCATTATGCAGCTGCTGACGGTAGCGATACCCGCGCTTGAGCGGCTGCAAAAGGAAGGCGAGGAGGGGCGCAAGAAAATCGCTCAGATTACGCGATACGTCACCGTAGTCCTTGGATTCATTCAGGCGGTTGGCTTGGTTTATGGACTGGGCGGCATGCGCGAAAAGACATTCGGGAGCGCGCTGGTTATCGGATTATCGATGGCGGCGGGTTCTACACTCGCCATGTGGATAGGCGAGCATATCACCGAAAACGGAGTTGGCAACGGAGTTTCGCTGTTGATATTCGCTGGCATAATATCAAACCTTTTCAACTGGACGAGCCAGGGTCTCGGCAGCTTGCTTACAGGATCGAACCTTATCAGTTGGATAACGATGCTGGGCGTATTGATAACCGCTCTTGTGATGATCGTATCCATTACGTTTGTTAACATGGGCGAGCGCCGTATTCCGGTTCAGTACGCGAAGCGCGTAGTCGGGCGGAAAATGTACGGCGGTCAGTCGACCCATATTCCTATGAAGGTTGATTCGAGCGGTGTTCTTCCTTTGATTTTCGCTTATTCCATTATGCAGTTCCCGGGAACGATAATGGGATTCTGGCCTAATGGTTCTATTTCGGTTTGGTGGAATAATCAGTTCCTGAGCGGCATATGGTATCAAGTGGTACTGGCGCTTATGATTATATTCTTCACCTATTTTTATTCTAACATAACGTTTAATCCTGTGGATATATCGAAGAACCTGCAGCAGAACGGCGGCATCGTGCCGGGCATCCGGCAAGGTAAGCCCACAAGCGACTACCTTTCCAGGATATCCTCGCGAATCATTCTGTTTGACGGAATATTCCTCGCGGTTCTGGCGACAATCCCCACGTTTATGACGCGGGCGCTGAGCACGCAGCTGCCGTTTGCCGCTACTTCGCTTTTGATCGGAGTGAGCGTGGCGCTCGAAACAATAAGGCAATTGGAAAGCCAGCTGCTCATGCGCAACTACAAGGGTTTCCTCTAAGAAGTTGGAGGTCAAATGAAGCTGTTGTTCCTTGGACCTCCCGGCGCGGGAAAGGGTACTCAAGCCGCGATAGTATCGGAGCGCTATGGAATACCGCAGATATCTACTGGCGCGATACTGCGGGAAGCTATGAAAGCGGGCACGTCCGTCGGGCTTAGAGCGAAGGAATATGTTGATCAGGGTCAGCTCGTTCCGGACGAGGTAATGATTGAATTGGTAAGGGATAGAATCGCGCAGCCGGATTGCGAAGGCGGATTCATATTGGACGGCTTTCCGCGCACGGTAGCGCAGGCTGAAGCGCTTGGAGAGTTTTGCGAACTGGATGTGATATTCAACCTGACCATTCAAGACGAGGCTATTGTCAAGCGTTTGTCGGGACGCCGGGTGTGCGGCGACTGCGGGGCCACCTATCATACGAGCCGCCTTGGCGGTCGGCTGAATTGCGAACAATGCGGCGGCGCGCTTATATTGCGCAAGGACGACGCGCCTGAAACCGTACTGAACCGACTGGCCGTATATCATAAGCAGACGGCGCCGCTTGAGGCGTATTACGAAGCGACCGGCAAAATGACCGCACTGGACGGGGCTTTGGCGTTGGATGAAGGCGTGCGTCATATTGCGAACGTTTTGGAGAACGTTCGATGATCAGCGTAAAGAACGCGGCTCAGATTGATAAGATGCGCGCCGCAGGGCGGTTACTTTATGAAGTGCTCACCGCGCTGCGACCGATGATCGTACCCGGAGCGGCTACGATTGATATCGACCGTGCGGCGCATCGTATGATTATGGACGCAGGGGCGAAACCGTCGTTTCTGGGCTATAAGGATTTTCCGAACTCGTTGTGTACATCCGTCAACGAAGTTGTGGTGCATGGAATACCCAACGGCAAGCCGCTTGTCGAAGGCGATATACTGGGCGTTGATTGCGGCGTAATACTTGACGGGTGGCAGTCGGACAGCGCGTTTACCGCAGGCGTCGGACGGATATCGCGCGAGGCGCAGCGGTTGATCGACGTGACAGAGCAATGTTTCTGGAAAGCCGTAGCCAGCTCGAGAAAAGGCGCGCGGATCGGGGATATAGGCTTTGCGGTGCAGTCGCATGCGGAGGCGAACGGTTATCAGCCGATTCGCGCTATGTGCGGACATGGTATAGGGCGCAAGATGCACGAAGATCCGGAAGTGCCCAATTATGGAGAACGCGGGCACGGTTTTCGACTGCTTTCCGGTATGACGATTGCTATCGAACCTATGATCGCGGCGGGCGGTTGGGAAATTGATATAAATGGATGGGACGTCGTTACGCGCGACCACAGTCTGTGCGCGCATTACGAGCATACGATCCTCATTACGGACGGTGAACCGGAGGTTCTCTCGCTGCCGCAGTTTGCGCGCGGGGAGGGCGGATCATGAAAGCGTTCCCAATGGAACCGGGACGCGTAGTGGTGTCCAAGGCGGGAAGGGATGCGGGAAAATTCTTCGTTATTTTGTCTGTTCTGGACGACGGATATGTCCGGATTGCGGACGGACGGCTTCGCAAGATTGCGACGCCAAAGAAAAAGAAGACGATGCACCTTCGCGCGAAATGTGAATGCGCCCCCGATATCGCCAGCAATTATTCGGTCGGGCGTCTGCTGGACGCGGATATTCGGAAGTACTTAGACCGTATCGGAGAGGATCGCGCAACCCGCAAGGAGGAGGACGCGTTTGGCTAAAAGCGACGTCATTGAAGTTGAGGGCACCGTTATAGAAGCGCTGCCTAACGCCATGTTTCAGGTGCAATTGTCGAACGGGCATAAAATTATGGCGCATATATCGGGGAAAATGCGAATGAACTTCATCCGCATTTATCCGGGAGATCGGGTGACGATGGAATTGTCGCCATATGATCTAACGCGCGGCAGAATCACCTGGCGCAGCAAGAACTAACGGTTTGGTTTAACGGTTTGTTCTATAAGGAGGAAGATTATGAAAGTAAGACCTTCGGTGAAACCAATCTGCGAGAAGTGCAAGATCATCAGGCGCAAAGGGCGCGTTATGGTGATTTGCGAGAATCCGAAGCACAAGCAGAAGCAGGGTTGACCGTTCCCGGCGCGAATTCGGGTGCGGGCGGCTGACGTCGGATGAAACAAACCGGCGTACCGCGAGGGGTTCGCGCTATATTTTAAAAGCGGCGGGTGCCGCTGGAGCCGATTCAAGAAAAAGCGCATAGTGGAGGTGCGAATACTCTATGGCACGAATCGCCGGCGTCGATCTGCCTCGTGAAAAGCGGGTGGAAATCGGCATCACTTATATCTATGGAATCGGCGTGTCGCTCAGCCGGAAGATACTTTCGGAAACAGGAGTTAACCCGGACACGCGCGTAAAGGATTTGAACGAGCAGGAGATCAACCAGCTGCGCGAGTATATCGAGCGCAACGTTAAGGTCGAGGGCGATTTGCGCCGCGAGGTGTCGCTCAATATCAAACGGTTGGTCGAGATAGGCTCATACCGAGGCGTACGGCATCGCCGTTCGCTGCCGGTTCGCGGACAGAACACGAAGCAGAACGCCCGCACTCGCAAAGGCCCCAAAAAGCAGGTCGCCGGAAAGAAGAAGGCGGCCCGCTAAAGCCGGGCTGATTTATAACGGGAGGAGAATTCGATGGCGCCTAAAAAATCCGTCAAGCGCACGGTGCGCAAACGCCGCGAGAAAAAGCTTGTCGAGCGTGGGGCGGCTCACATCCGCTCTTCGTTTAACAATACGATCGTCACGATTACCGATACCGCTGGAAACGCCCTGTCATGGGCATCCGCCGGCGGACTTGGTTTTCGCGGGAGCAAGAAGTCAACGCCGTTCGCGGCTCAGACGGCTGCGGAAACTGCGGCTCGCGGAGCTATGGAGTTCGGTTTGAAGACGGTTGAAGTATATGTTAAAGGCCCGGGTTCCGGACGCGAGGCGGCAATACGTTCGCTTCAGGCGGCAGGCCTTGAAGTTAATATGATAAAAGACGTTACTCCGATTCCCCATAACGGCTGCAGACCGCCAAAACGCAGAAGAGTCTGATTGAGGAGGAGCGAAAATGGCCAGATATACCGGTTCAGTATGCCGACTGTGCCGCCGCGAAGGACAGAAGCTGTTCCTCAAAGGCGATAAATGCTATTCGCAGAAATGTGTATTTGGGCACCGTCCCACGCCGCCTGGGCAGCATGGTCAGGCGAGACAGCGCAAGATGAGCGAATACGGCATTCAGCTTCGCGAGAAGCAAAAAGCGCGCCGCGCATATGGCGTGCTGGAGACGCAGTTCCATCGTTACTATGAGCACGCCTCGAACATGAAGGGCGTTACGGGTGAAAACCTGCTTCAGCTTCTGGAGAGGCGCCTGGATAACGTGATCTACCGCGTCGGGCTGGGTTCCTCGCGCGCGCAGGCTCGCCAGTTTGTAAGGCATGGACATATCTATATAAACGGGGCGAAGGTGGACATACCGTCGTACCTCGTGAAGGCGGGCGAAGTTATAACGCTTCGCGCGCGAAGCAAAGAGATTGAACATTTCAAGGCTCTGCGCGAGGGTACCGGGCGGATCGTTCCTAAGTGGCTAACGTTTGACGCGGAGAATCTGACCGCGACTGTCGCCGCCCTCCCGGCTCGAGAGGATGTCGATCTGTCGATTCAGGAGCATCTCATCGTTGAGTTGTACTCCCGCTAACCCTACCAATGACGATCGATCCATGGCGGCGTAAGGAGGTTGGCGTATGATCGAAATCGAGCGGCCGAGAATCGAGCGCGCGGAAGCGGGGGAAAACGGCTGTTACGGGCGGTTCATCATTGAGCCTTTGGAGCGGGGGTACGGTCAGACGCTGGGCAATTCGCTGCGCAGAGTTCTGCTTTCCTCGCTGCCGGGGGTTGCGGTGACTACTATTAGAATTGAAGGCGTTCAGCATGAGTTTTCCGTTATCCCCGGCGTCAAGGAGGATGTGACGGAAATCATATTGAACCTTAAGAATCTGTCAGCGCGCTTGTACAGCGACACTGTGAAGCTTATCACCATAGACGTAAAGGGACCGTGCGATCTTACGGCGGGCGATTTGCAAACAGATGATGAAGTTGATATAATGAATCCCGATTTGCATATCGCGACGCTAAACGCGGACGCGCGGCTTGAGATGCAAATCACGCTTGATCGAAACCGTGGGTATGTGACGGCGGAACGAAATAAATCCAACAACATGCCCATCGGCGTGATCCCGGTCGATTCCATTTTTACCCCGATCCGCAAGGTTAATTATTCTGTCGAAGATACGCGCGTTGGGCAGATAACCGACTTTGATAAATTGACGATCGAGGTATGGACGAACGGCAGCATCCAGGCGGATGAGGCGATAAGCATGGCCGCGAAAATACTCAGCGGTCACCTTGCGCTGTTCGTTAACCTGACAGAGCAGCCGATACCGGTTGATTTCAGCGAGCCGGTAGACAATAGAAAAGAAAAGATTCTTGAGATGACGATCGAAGAACTTGATCTTTCGGTGCGCGCCTATAACTGCCTGAAGCGCGCGAGCATCAACACGGTGTCGGAGCTGGTGCAGCGCAATCAGGAAGATATGATGAAGGTGCGCAATCTCGGGAAAAAATCGCTGGAAGAAGTAGAGTTAAAATTGTCTGCCTTGGGTCTTTCGCTCAAGACGCTGGACGAATAAGCGGGTTCGATCGAACCCTGTTTGGAAGGAGGAACCCACGATGCCCTATCAACGCAAGCTGGGCCGTCCGGCGGATGAACGCAAAGCATTGCTTCGCAATCAGGTATCGCATCTGCTATGGCACGGCAAGATTGAAACTACGCTCGCGCGCGCGAAGGAAGTGCGATCAATTGCCGATCGCATGGTGACGCTGGCGATTAAAGAATGCGAAAACAGCATAACCGTGCAGAAGTCATATAACAACGAAAAAGGTCAATCGGTGACGATTGATACGCGCAACGATCTCCCCAGCAAGCTTCACGCGCGTCGCATTATGATGTCGTATTTATACGACCTTAAAGAGATCCGTGCGAAGGACGAAACAAAATCCGATTATAAAGAGCGCACGAAGGATATTCGCCACCCGCTTATCGAAAAGCTCTTTGTCGATATCGGTCCGAAATATAAAAAGCGCAATGAACAAAAGGGATGCTCCGGCGGATATACGCGGATACTGCGCAAGGGTCCGCGACGCGGTGACGCGGCGGAAATGGTTATAATCGAGCTGGTTTGATTTGTTAATAGGTTTATATTATATAAGAAAATGTGCAGTTACAGCTGCACGTTTTCTTATATAATAAATTTTATATTTTATCTTTTTTAAGAATATTAAATAGATCGATTAGATCGTTTTTATAATCCTCCGCAGATTGGCCTTCTTTTTGGTTGAGGGCTTCTACAATTTCAATATCGAAGCCTTCTGCACCCAGCATCCGCCAGGGTTCGATAAGTTCGATATCAGAAGTAGAGCCTGCTGTTTTATAAAGGCGCAGCTTATTGCGTTCGCCTTCCAGGTTGCTGGTGAAGCGAAGCGTGGATCGCCAACCGCTTTGATGTATGAATCTGTAAATTCCGCCGCTCGCCGTTTGCGCTTTATATGATTGCGCGAGCGCGCGCCGCTTATCGGACTGTGACATAGGCGCCTCCTATAATAATTATATATGATAGAAAATTTATTGATCGCCAAATTATGATATCATTTATAATGCGGCGCGTCAAGCGGGTTGCAGCGGCAAAGCGCAAGCGTCCGCGACTTTCCTCGGAATGCGAGGAACGTCGCGGACTCAGCGGAAATACGCGCTAAATGTTATATCGCCCGATCAACCAAGCTTTGCGTCCTTCGGCAGGCAGATTATTCGTCCGGTTACAAAATCGGTTGGCGCAAGATTTGGGTTCGCGGCGAGTATTGCGGCTGGCGTCGTATTATATTGCGCGGCGATCGACACGAGAGTTTCGCCCTTCACCATCACATGCGGTTCGAGGGCGCCGTCGCCGCACTTGCCGCGGTTGCCGGATGGCGGGATGCATACAGTCTGCCCCGCTCCAAGCTGGGAGATGTTAATATCCGGATTCGCCAGTTCCAGCGCACTGTACGAAAGGTTATACAGAACGAGCAGATCGGCGTATGTTTGACCGGTTGACAGCGTGTGCGCGGTGTAGCCGTCGGCGCATTTGCGCGTCGCCTGCGGCAGGCATATTACCTGACCGACGAGCAGCTTATCGGGCGCGATTCCCGGGTTTGCCGCGAGCAGATCGGCCAGATTGAACCCATACCTGCGCGCGATAAGGTAGAAACTGTCGCCGCGCTGCACGGTGTATGTTGAACCGCTGGGGCAATACTGCGGCTTTGGAGGATCTGGAATCGGGTCAGGCTGTTTTGCCGCGCAAGGGATTGCGACGTTCGCGCCCTCGAGCAGGCAATCGGGGCGCAACCCCGGATTTGCGGCGAACAGATCGGCGAGCGTAACCGCAAATTTCTTTGCGATGGAGAACAGCGTATCGCCGCACTGCACTATATATACGCAAGGCTTGCATGGTTTGACCGGCTCGGCGGGCGGCTTTGAATCGCCGGGCTTAGGCAGGCAGATAATTTGCCCTATCTGCAGATTATCCGGATCGACCGTTGGGTTCGCCTTCCTCAGCGCGTCGACGGTTAGCGAGAAATTTTGCGCGATGTTATAGAAGGTATCGCCTTTCTTGATAACATACTTCGCGCCTTCGCATGACGGGGGAGACGCGGCGCCGGATTTTTTTGGAACGCATATGATGTCGCCAGGCTCCAGTTTCTCTGGATTCATTCCTGGGTTCGCGGCTAGCAGGTCAGCAAGCGCTATGTCGAACTTCTGAGAGATTGAATAGAAAGTATCCCCTTTTTGGATCACATACTTATTGCCGCTGCATGGGGGAGGGTTCGGAGCGGCGTCCGTTTTCTTTGGGATACATATGATGTCGCCGGGCTCCAGCTTCTCCGGATTTACCCCCGGGTTTGCCGTTATCAGGTCGGCAAGTTCTACGCCATATTTTTGAGCGAGCGCGAAGAATGTGTCTCCCTTTTGGATCACATACTTATTACCGTCGCAAACAGGCGGAGCCGGGGGCGCGGGCGGCGTCTTTTTCTTGGGGACACACAGGAACGAGCCGATCTCCAATTTATCGGGTTTGGCGCTCGGGTTTGCCTTCATCAATTCTTCAAGCGATATTCCGTATTTCAACGCGATGGCTGACAAGGTGTCGCCTTTGACGATTTCGTGAGGCGTGCCCGTTTCGCAGAACGGCTTCAACGGACCGGCGACGGGCAGGCATATCACGTCGCCTGGCTCAAGCGCGTCGGGATTAACCTTTGCGTTTGCCGCGAGCACGTCGGCCAGCGGAATTCCATAGCGCAGCGATAGGGTATAGAATGTTTCACCCTTTTGAATAGTGTACGGCGTGCCGTTGGGGCAGAGCGGTTCCGGAGTATTCGAATCCGGATCGGGTAGGCAAATCAAGTCGCCTTCGATAAGCTTCTCAGGGTTGATATCCGGATTCGCTTCCAATACCCTGGCGAGTGGAATTCCAAAGCGAATCGCTATCGCGTAAAGCGTGTCGCCCTTGCGTATTGAATACGGCGCGCCGTTAGCGCAAAACGGGGAAACTCCGCCGCCGCCGGGGATGCATATCGCCTGACCGGCGGACATTTTTTCCGGTACTATGCCGGGATTTGCGACCAGCAGATCGTTAATCGGGATTGAGTTGCGCTTCGCTATTGCGAACAGCGTATCGCCTTTTTGCACTTCATATATATTGCCGTTGCATCCAGGCGTGGATTCACCTGATTTCAGCGGCACGCATATTACCTGCCCAACCTCAAGTTTTTCGGGATTCACGCCAGGATTCGCAGCCAGCAGGTCGGCAAGATCTATATTGTTCCACTGAGCGACGGCGTAGAACGTATCGCCTTTTTGCACGGCGTAGCGAACGCCGTTGCACGGCTTGTCGACAGGTTTGTCGTCGGGTTTTTTCGGTATGCATATTGCGGCGCCGACTTCAAGCTTCTCTGGATTCACGCCCGGATTCGCAGCCAGCAGGTCGGTCAGATCGACGCCGTTCTTCTGAGCCAGCAGGAAGAAAGTGTCGCCCTTTTGAACGATATATTTCGTTCCGCTGCATTTCGTCGGCGAAGGAGCGGGCGCGGGCGCCGGCGCGATGGTTGGCGCGAACGGCGGAACCGCTTTCTTAGGCACGCATAGAATCTGGCCGACGATAAGCTTCTCGGGAACTATGCCAGGATTCGCGGCAAGCAGGTCGGGCAGCTCGATACCAACCTTTTGAGATATGCCCCAGAACGTATCTCCCTTGACTACGACGTATTTTGTGCCGTCGCACGCGGGCGCGGGTGGTGCGGTAGGCGCGGGCGGCTGCTCAATTTTCTGCGGTATGCATATCAACTGGCCGACATATAGGCGCTCCGGGTTAACGCCGGGGTTTGCGGTCAGCAAATCTTGAATGGTGATGCCGTGTTTATGAGCTATTTCATAGAATGTATCGCCTTTTATAATTGTATAGCGAGTTCCGACGCAAGCCGGTTCCGGAGCTGCAGTCGATTTTTTGGGTACGCATATTACTTGCCCTATAAATAGCTTCTCCGGGTTTACGGACGGATTGGCCGCCAGCAGTTCCGCTATACCTACGCCGTTCTTCTGCGCGATTGCGAAGAAAGTATCGCCGCGCGATATGGTGTACTTCGTTCCGTCGCAGCTTGTGGGAGCGGAAGGCGCTTCTTTTTTTGGAACGCAGATTACCTGCCCGATATATAGCTGCTCCGGATTGACGGACGGATTCGCGGCTATCAGCGCGCTAAGCTCTAGTTGGTTAAGCTTCGCTATAGCGAAGAACGTGTCGCCGCGCTGAATCGTATACTTTGTTCCGGTGCATAGCGGCGCGGGAGCTGAAACGGTCGGGATGCAGATTATCTGGCCGATCGTCAGTTGATCAGGCTTTACGGTTGGATTCGCCTTTTGCAGCGCTTCGATTGTCGTCTTGTTTTTTTGCGCGATGAGATAGAACGTATCCCCGCGCAACACTTGATATTTTCGACCGTCGCATACAGGGTCAGCCGGTTTTTCAGGCGGTTTTGCGGCGGCTTTGGGAATGCATATTTCCTGCCCGACGTACAGTTTTTCCGGACTGACGCCCGGGTTAGCGGCGATCAAGTCGCTCATCGCGATCTTGTTCCACTGCGCTATCGCGTAGAAGGTATCGCCGCGCCGGATTGTGTACGGTACGCCGCTGCATGTTGGCTGCGCAGGCGCGGTCGATATTTTGGGGATGCATACGGTTTGGCCGATCACCAGTTTATCGGGCGCGACACCTGGGTTTGCCGCGAGCATTTCGTCCACGCTGACGCCCGCCTTTTGCGCGATCGTAAAGAATGTGTCGCCCTTAACGATCGTGTGGACGGTACCTTTGCAATACGGCCCATCGGGTACGCAAATGGTGTCGCCGGCGTAATATTTCTGTGGATTCAGCTTTGGATTTGCGCTTACTATCTCCTCGACGGTGGTCCCGAACTTCTTGGCGATGCCCACGAGCGTCTCTCCCTGCCCGATTGCATATCGAACCGTGCCGGGTCCGCAAGGGGATGCCGACGCGTATAGCGCTTCGGTATTGTCAAAATCCTCTGGGGTATTTGCGGAAAACAGTTCGCTCATTGCGCGTTTCGCCTCCCGTTTATAGATTCCGATTCATCGTATGTGATTCGCCGGACTTGGGTGAACGCACCGCCCGTACTGTTTTTTATAGATCGCGCCGCTGTTGTGCGAGCCGCGTCGAGGCGGTATAATAAAATCGGCGCAGTTTCGGAAGGCTGCTGATGTTATGGATGCGAAGCATTCGCTCTAAACTTCACAGATTTTTTGAGGAATATATTATGAAAGAAAAACGAATTCGCCTGCCTATCGACGGACAAACCAGCGTGGGGAAGCTGCTTGTTTTTACGGCCATAGTGCATGCGCTGCAAATAGCGGCGGTCGCCGCGCTCGTCGCGTTTGCGCTGTATTTGAAGCCGTGGAATTCCGACATGCCGCGCCTGTCGATTTCAGTGATCGCGGCGGGTGTGGCAGCGCTTGCGGGAGTTTTCATGGGCATGCAGCAAACGCGGGCGACTCGCGATATGCTTCGCCAAACGAACGCTTTGACGCAAACCGCGCGCGCTCTCGAAACTCTAAATATAAAACTGCGTTCGCAGCGACATGATTTCATGAACCATCTGCAGGTTATTGGAAGCTTATTGGAAATGAACGAATATGCCGAGGCGGAAGCGTATATCGAAAAAGTTTATGGAGACGTGCAGTCTGTCGGAATGAATCTGCGCACTGCGGTTCCTGCTGTAAACGCGCTTTTGATGGTGAAGCAGGCGGAGTGCGAGAAGCGCGGTATTCTTTTTGAGGCGCAAATCACCTCGGATTGGCGCGGCCTGCCCCTGCCCGGTTGGGAGATGTGCCGGGTTCTTGGCAACCTGATAGATAACGCGCGCGATGCGCTGGCGGCATCGGAGACGCCGCGCCTCACAATACAGCTGTTTGAGGAGATTGATCGATATCGATTTCGAGTGATAAATAACGGCCCTATTATTCCAAAAGGTATGCGGCAAAAAGTGTTCGAGTCGGGATTCACTACGAAATTTGACGGCCAGGGATTGGGGTTATCTATTGTACGGCAGATCGTAACAAAAACGGGCGGGGACGTCGCGCTTGAATCGGACGCGCTGCAAACCGCGTTTTCCGGCTGGATTCCCCGGGGAAGCAGAACGGCGTCGGCTGAGGAAATATAGAACGGGCTCCCATAACAATGCTCATCAGAACATATGGGCAACTCTTATTTTATAATTATAACAAATGGCACGACGCGTAATGCCCTGGCGAAATCTCTCTCAACGAAGGCGCTTCGCCCGCGCATATATCGTTCGCCATTGAGCAGCGCGTGCGGAACGAGCAGCCGGACGGGACGTTCATAGGGCTTGGCACGTCGCCTGACAATATTATGCGCCGCGCCTTTCGCGATCTATCGGGATCGGGAATCGGCACTGCCGACAGCAGCGACAGCGTATACGGATGCTGCGCGTGCCGATGCAGCTCAATGGACGGCGCAAGCTCGACAATCCTTCCTAGATACATAACCGCTATACGATTTGAAATATGCTTAACTACAGATAAATCATGCGCTATAAATAAATATGATAAGCCGAGCCGCGCTTGCAAATCCTCAAGCGTATTGAGCACCTGCGCCTGGATGGAAACGTCGAGTGCGGAAACAGGCTCGTCGCATACGATAAATTCGGGCTTTGAAGCGAGCGCTCGGGCTATGCCTATTCGCTGCCGCTGCCCGCCGCTGAATTCGTGCGCGTAGCGAGTAGCCTGTTCGCTGGATAGACCCACTAAATTTAGGAGCGCCTGCACCCGCTCGGTTCGTTCATTTTTATCCGATGTCAATTTATGAACATCCAGCGGTTCCGCGACGATATCTGAAACCGTCATTCGGGGATTTAGCGCGGAGTATGGGTCCTGAAATACAATCTGCGCGCGGCGTCGCAGCATATCAAGCGTGGGGCCGGGCGCGATCCTAGCGCCGTCGAACACAACTTCGCCGCTCGTTGGAGTATATAAATATAACAAACTTCTCCCGACAGTAGTTTTGCCGCAGCCGGATTCGCCTACAAGCCCAAGCGTTTCACCCGCTCGTATAGAGAACGAAACGCCGTCGACGGCCTTTAGCATGGAAGTTTTGAAAAAGCCGGTCGCTATAGGGAAATGCTGCTTTAGATCGCGCACATCCAGCAGGATTTTATTATTGGCCTGAGCGGTTTCGGTCATAGCGTTCGCCCTCCTTCCGCGGGAATCGCCTCGCGGATGCGAATCGGCTCGCCGGTCTCATCCGTTTCCAGCATGCCAGTTCTAATGCCTTCCTCAACGTTGCGCCAGCATGAGGACAGATGATATTGAGCGACCGATATCTCGCGCGGGTGTTCGCGAAGGCATATTTTCATCGCGTGGTCGCATCGCGGGGCGAACGCGCAGCCACCCGGAAGATTGAGCAAATCGACGGGCGTGCCGCTGATTGGAACCAGCTGTTCCTTCTCGTCGTTCTCTATGTTCGGTATCGATCTGAGAAGCCCCTTTGTATACTCGTGTTTTGGATTGTAAAATATCTCCCGAGCGATTCCGCGCTCGGCCGCCCGTCCGGCGTACATAACTATTACTTCGTCGCATAGGTTTGCTATTACGCCCAGATCGTGGGTTATCATAATTATAGCCATCCCAAGCTGCTTCTGAAGGCGATCCATCAGCTCTAGTATCTGCGCCTGAATAGTTACGTCAAGCGCGGTAGTCGGTTCGTCCGCGATCAATATATCAGGTTCGCACGCGAGCGCCATCGCTATCATAACGCGCTGTCGCATGCCGCCGCTAAGCTCGTGCGCGTATTGCTTGAGCCGCTTCTCTGGATCGTTTATTCCCACGAGCTGCAGCATCTCAAGCGCGCGGTCGCGGGATTGCCGCTTATTCCGATCGGTATGGAGGGAAATCGCCTCGACAAGCTGATTCTCTATCGTATATACGGGCGTCAGGCTCGTCATCGGGTCCTGAAATATTATGCTGATTTTATTGCCTCGTATCGCGCGGATTTCCGATTCCGGAGCACCTACCAGCTCCTTGCCCCGAAAGCGCACGCTGCCGCCTACAATTCGCCCGGGCTGGGTTAAAATCTGCAATATCGAATAAGCTGTCACGCTTTTGCCGCTGCCGGATTCGCCGACGATACCCAGCACCTTTCCGTGATCCAGGCTAAACGATACGCCGTCCACCGCCTTCACCTCGCCGGCGGGTGTGAAGAACGAGGTGCGCAGGTTTTCCACTTCAAGAAGTCGCATTAAAGCCCTCCAGTTCAGGAGCGGAGTTTTGGATCGAACGCGTCGCGCAAGCCGTTGCCTAGCAGGTTAAACGACAGCACTACAAGAAATATCGACGTGGCGGGGAAGAAAAGCAGATACGGATATGAAACAAGCCCGTTGCGCGCGTCGGCCGCGAGCGAGCCGAGTGAGGGCATGGGCATCGATACGCCAAGCCCAAGAAACGAGAGGAAGCTTTCCGTGAATATGGCGGATGGAATCTGCATCGCCGCTACGATTATTATCACCGACACGCAGTTGGGTATCATGTGCTTTCGAATTATCCGCGACGCCTTTGCGCCGATAGCCCTTGATGCGAGCACGTATTCCTGCTCCTTTATCGATAGCACCTGCCCGCGAACCTGCCGCGCCATGCCAACCCAATAGAGAAGACCGAACACGAGGAATATGCTTATCATGCCGGGACCAAGCCGCAATATAAGCGCATTTTTGGACATGCTCACCATATCTTTTATCGCGACGCTGAGCAGTATTACTATCAGCACGTCGGGGAGCGCGTATATTATATCGACTATGCGCATCATTATAAGATCTACCCGTCCGCCGAAGTATCCTGAAATCGAGCCATATAATATTCCGATTATAATAACAATAAGCGCGGAGAATATGCCGACCATAAGTGATATCCGCGTTCCGTAAATAACGCGTATCGCGTAATCGCGACCGAGCGCGTCGGTGCCCATTATATGGGGGAACACGGACTGGCCGTTTTCAATGCGAGCGATTTCCTTTTGGGAATATTGAAACGGCCGCATATATGAAGCCGTTACATCCTGCTTTGAATATGTATAAGGATAGAAATATGGAGTGATAAAAGCGATAAGCGCGAACAGAAGTATAACGAACAGGCACAGCATAGCCAATTTATTGCGGCCAAGCCGACGCATCGCGTCTTTCATAAACGATACGGACGGGCGGGTTTGAATCTGCTGCGCCTTTTCCTCATCGGTCGCTAGGGTGAAATCCGGCAAGTCGATTTGCAGCGACAATAAATTTTTCGGACGCCCGGCGTCGCTAGTCGTTGGCTGTATCATCGCGTTCACTCCGTTTATCCATATGCGCTTAACTTAGCTGAATTCGAGGATCGATTACTTTATAGAGGATATCGCACAGGAAATTCATCAGCACTATTAAAATCGCCAGGAATATGGTAATTCCCATTATAATCATATAATCGGTACGCAGCATACTATTTACGAATAACCGGCCTAATCCCGGCACTGAAAATATATTTTCCACAACCATGCTACCTACCAATATGTTGGCCATCATCGGTCCCGCGTAGGTGACTATCGGGATAAGCGCGCATTTAAGGGCGTGCTTAAACACCACCTTATACCAGTGCAAGCCTTTCGCGCGGGCGGTTCGTATGAAATCCTGCCCCAGCACGTCGAGCATGCTTGAGCGCTGCAATCGCGTTGTGTACGCCATAGGATACAGCGCGAGCGATAGAATGGGCAAGAACAGCCCCCCCGGCTGCGTTCCGAGCGTCGGAAACCACTTCAAGCGCAATCCAAAAAACAACAGAAATAAAGTGGCCAGCACAAACGAGGGCATAGACACCAGCGCGATTGTGATGACCTGTATAACCTGATCTATTATACCGCCGCGATTGAGCGCGGAAACAGAGCCGAGCACAAGCCCCAGAAGAAGCGCGAGAACCGCTGCGCACAGCCCTATGATCGCGGAGTATGAAAAGCCGTTTCTTATCAAACCGAATACGGTGCTGCCTACCCACGCGGTGGACAGCCCGAAGTCAAAGCGTGCGATGCCCTTTATATAATTCAAAAACTGCACGGGCAGCGGTTTATCAAACCCATACTTGGCTTCGAGCGCCGCTATAGTCGCGTCGCTCTTGGCCTTCTCGGAGCTGAACGGGCTTGCGGGAATCGCGTGCATGGTAGCGAATGTTATTACGATTACGAGGAAGATCGTCAGCAGCGCCATGCCGAAGCGGCGCAGCAAATATCCCGTAAACTTAGCGCTCATTGAATGCCCCCGATCGATGCCGTCCAGATATGTATAAGAAGAATTTTACATCATGAATGGAAGTTTGTCAAATTTTTGCTGCGCGCAAAAATTAATCCCCCTGCATAGCGGGCTGGAAACATATGCGCGGACGGATGGCTGGATTATGAATTGATAACGATAAACGCCGTCTTTTAGCAGAGTTCAGCGCTGCGGCTGTAATTTTTGTAATTTGCCGATACGAGGCAGGCATAATACCAATCGCTATTGCGCAGATATTCAGGCGGTATCCGCATAAACATAATTTCCAAAAATGAAGCCCCTGCAAAATCGAGCTTGCGAAATTGCACAAAAGGGCGTATCATGTCAAAATAAGCGAAATTAATGCAGTCGCGTGGAAGGAAGGTGCCGATTTGCGCGGATACGTTCTCCGCCGCCTGGCGATGATGTTGGTTACGCTGCTTATGATCACCGCGCTAACCTTCCTATTGATGCACGTTGTTCCCGGCGGGCCGTTTACTCGCGAAAAGCAAATTCCCGCCGAAGTGCTCGCCGCGCTGGAGCGAAAATACAATTTGGACGATCCGCTTTGGAAACAGTATGCAGACTATCTGGGCGGCCTGCTGCGCTTTGATCTTGGGCCGAGCTTTAAATACACCGGCAAAAGCGTTAACGATTTCCTGACCGCCGGCTTTCCCTATTCCGCGAAGCTTGGAATGTATACCCTCGTATTCGTGCTGTTGGCATCCATTCCGATGGGCATAGTTGCGGCGCTGCGCAGTGGACGCTGGGCGGATATGGTGCTGATGGCCGCCGCGACGCTCGGGGTTACGATACCGAGTTTCGTTATTGCAACATTTCTATTATATTTATTTGCGTTCCGTTTAGGCTGGGCGCCGACGTTTGGAGTGGATAAATGGCAAGGGTATATACTCCCTATAATCACTCTGGGCGGATATTCGATTAGCTTTCTCGCGCGGCTTATGCGTTCGAGCCTCCTTGAGGTGATGGGTCAGGATTACATCCGCACCGCGCGCTCGAAGGGCATATCCGAGGTGCGGGTGATAGTGCGGCACGCGCTGCGCAACGCGCTAATACCGGTGGTTACGGTGCTGGGGCCAACTGTCGCGAATCTGCTGACGGGAAGTTTTGTCATCGAGAAAATATTCGCTATTCCTGGAATAGGCAACCATTTCGTGAACAGCGTCACCCAGCGCGATTATACCACCATAATGGGTATGACTGTATTCTACGCGGCTTTCTTGATAAGCATGGTGTTCGTCGTCGATTTATTCTACTGCCTAATCGACCCTAGAATACAGTTCGATACCTGATATGATAAATATTGATTGCCAAAAGAGGTGTGTTCGTGACAATCGACCCATGGGCAAAGGTTGAATCGACAGACGCGGAACGCGAGCTGATATACCGCAAGCCGCGCACGTTCGCACAGGACGTAATAAGCAGGTTCGCGCGCAAACCGACCGCGCTCGGCGGCTTGGCGGTCGTCATTCTGCTGCTGCTGTTCGCGCTGGCGGGGCCTTTGTTTACGCCGTTCGATTATCAAAAACAGACGCTGACATTGGCGAATATCCCGCCCATATTCCATACTACGCTGGCGCCGGACGAGGATCGCGCGTTCTATCGCACCACCAGCATGAAGGTGATGGAGCTGGACGCGAGCGGACGCCTTATCCGCCAGTTGCCAAAGGTAACCGACGATTACGCCGCGTCCCTTATATCGTTTCAATATTCTGAAGATTCGTTGATATATATTGATTACTCGGTGAACCCGCCGGTTTTGCTGGACGCGGACAGCACGCCTTTGCCAGCCGGCGGTATTAAGTGGAATCTAACCTACCCGCTTGGAACGGATCACCTAGGGCGCGACATACTCACCCGCCTGATGTATGGAACCCGTATTTCGCTTATGGTGGCGTTCATCGCCGCTACGGTTAACCTGATAATAGGCGCGCTGTACGGCGGCGTAGCGGGCTATCTGGGCGGACGGGTCGATTCGATATTAATGCGCATCGTTGATATAATAAGCACTATTCCTCTGACTTTGTATGTGATACTTATAAAAGTTGTGCTCGGGAATGGTTTGATGAGCATAATTATTGCGCTGTCGAGCGTGTATTGGGTGGATATGGCGCGAGTGGTTCGAGGGCAGGCGCTCACGCTTAAGCGGCAGGATTTCGTTCAAGCGGCGCGCACGATGGGCACTCGCACTCGCGCTCTGCTCATATCGCACATACTGCCAAACGCAATGGGACCAATACTGGTTACAGTAACTATGCTGATACCCAGCGCGATATTTATGGAAGCCTTTATGAGCTTTATCGGCATCGGAATCGCTCCGCCAATGGCCAGCCTGGGCACGATGTGCAACGACGCGACCGAAGCGCTGCGGCAGAATCCATATCAGCTGTTCCTTCCCGCGCTGGTGATTTGCCTTACAATGTTCGCGTTTAACTTTGTGGGCGACGGGCTGCGCGACGCCCTCGACCCCAAGCTGAAGCGGTGAGCGCAATATGACGATGCAATATAAAAATTATGACGTGAGCCATAATCCCGGTGGAGACGAACCGCTGCTGACGATACGCAACCTGCGAACATCGTTCTTTACCGGTGCCGGGGAAATAGCGGCGGTTCGAGGTGTGTCGCTAACCGTGCGGCGCGGAGAATGTCTGGGCGTGGTGGGCGAATCCGGCTCCGGAAAGAGCGTAACTTTTTTATCCGCGCTGCGCCTGCTGGCTCCAGCTGGGCGGGTTATGGGCGGGGAGATACGCTTCCAGGGGCGAGATCTTCTTAATATGCGGCTAAAAGAAATGCGCGAGGTGCGCGGCGCGCGGATAGCCATGATATTTCAGGATCCGCTCTCCAGTTTAAATCCGCTTATTCCCATAGGCAAACAGGTAGACGAGATGCTGTGGGCGCACGAGAAGAATCTCACCGCGAGGCAGCGCAAGGACAAAACGCTGGAGCTGCTGACAAAAGCGCATATTCCGGAGGCGGAGCGCCGATACGGCAGCTATCCGCACGAATTTTCCGGGGGTATGCGCCAGCGCGTTATGATCGCTATGGCGCTCGCGTGCAAGCCGGATCTGCTGGTGGCGGACGAGCCGACCACCGCGCTAGACGTATCCATTCAAAATCAAATACTGCGCCTTATCAAAAGCCTGCAGTCGGAGATGGGAATGGGCGTGGCGTTTATAACGCACGATCTGGGCGTAATCGCGCAGATGTGCACGCGAGTATCGGTTCTATACGGCGGGCTTGTGATGGAGGACGCGGCAGCGGACGATCTGTTCGACCGCCCGCTTCACCCGTATACGGAAGGGCTGCTTACCAGCATGCCAAGCCTTATGCAGGATAGATCGATCAGGCTCTCGCCTATTCCAGGCTCGCCGCCGGATATGAGCGCGCCGCCGTCTGGCTGCCCGTTCGCGCCGCGATGCGCGCACGCCAGAAACATATGCGTCTCTCAAATGCCGCCGACCTATACATACGCCGACGGACGGCAAAGCCGATGCTGGCTTCACAGCCACGACGCCCCCGCGTTTGACAATCCATACCGGGATATTCGAGGAACGGCGGTTCCGGACGAGGAGGCGCTTTGATGCGATCGGAATCGACGCGCGCCAACGCGAAGGAAAGCGACGCCCCTTTGCTGCAGGTAAGAGGGCTTACGCATCATTTCCCCGCGCGCGGCGGACGCCACAGGATTGTGCACGCGCTTGAAAACGTTTCGTTTACGCTGACGCACGGGCGCACGCTGGGCTTGGTTGGCGAGAGCGGATGCGGTAAATCCACATGCGCCAGGTGCATCGTTCGCATACTCAATCCCAGCGCGGGGCAGGTTTTGCTGGATGGGCAGGATATAACACATATCCCGCAAAAGCGCCTTTTGCCCGTACGCCGCAAAATGCAGATGGTTTTCCAGGATCCATATACCGCGCTTAACGCCCGCATGACCGTGCGCGATATAGTAGCCGAGCCGCTGCGCGCTCAGCGCTCGTACTCTAGCGGCGAAACGCGCGAGATGGTCGGCGAGATGCTCTCCAGGGTAGGATTGACGCGCGAGCACGAGAATCGCTACGCGCACGAATTATCCGGCGGCCAGCGGCAGCGGGTAGGCATAGCGCGCGCGCTTATACTAAAGCCCGCGCTGGTGCTGTGCGACGAGCCGATCTCCGCGCTTGACGTATCTATACAGGCGCAGGTGATTAACCTTCTGCGCGATTTTCAGCAGGAGCTTGGACTTGCGTATTTGTTTATCGCGCATGACCTTTCCATGGTGCGATATGTGTCGGATTCTGTCGGAGTTATGTATATGGGCGAGCTGGTGGAGCTGAGCGACGGCGGCGATCTATATACGCGTCCGCTTCATCCGTATACCCAGGGGCTGCTTGAAAGTATACCGATTCCCAATCCCCGCGTCGCCCGCGAGAATACCGCGCGCGGCCTTACCGGCGACATCGCAAGCCCGATCGATCCTCCCCCCGGCTGCCGCTTTCATACCCGCTGCCCGCGCGCGGCGGCGCGCTGCAAGTCCGAGCCGCCCCTCCTTAAAGAAGCGGCGCCCGGACACTGGACGGCGTGCCATCTGGTTTAGCGTTGACGCGCGGCGCCTATCGGCCACACGCGGCTCGTCCGCTTGGCATACATGGTGCGACATCATATTTATGAAGGAGGAATCTCAATGCGCAGATTACTATCTATACTGCTGACATGCCTGCTGCTGGCCGCAGCCGCTTTGCCGCTGACCGCTTACGCGGCGCCGACGCAGGAATTGACGTTCGCGCTGAACAATGTTCCCGACGGCATCGATCCAGGCATCACGAACAACAGCTTCGCCTCCCCGTTTTTATTCAACTGCTTCGAAGGGCTAGTAACCACAAGCACAGCGGACGGTTCGCTGATTCCCGGAAACGCCGAATCGTGGACGATCAGCGACGACGGGCTTACCTATACGTTCACGCTGCGCGAAGGGCTGAAGTGGTCCGACGGTTCGCCGCTCACTTCGCAGGATTATCTTTACGCCTATAAGCGGGTGCTGACTCCCGAAACAGGCGCTCAGTATCTTAACCTTCTCACGGATTACATTGTAGGCGCTCAGGAATACTACGAGGACGCGGCGGCTGTGGACGGCCTGGGAATTAAAGCGCCAGACGACCGCACACTGATACTTACGCTGAAAAGCCCCGCGCCGTTCTACCTTTCGGTATTGACGATGTGGACGTTCTTCCCGGTGAATCAGGCTACCATAGAAGCCAACGGCGATCAATGGACGAACAAGCCTGAAACATATATCACAAACGGTCCGTTTAGAATATCTGAAAACCTGCTGGGCGAGCGCGTAGTATTGGAGAAGAACCCGGAATACTACGACGCCGACAGCGTAAAGCTGGAGAAGGTTACGTTCCGCTATATTCTCGATCTGTCAACCGCGCTGATGGCTTACGAAGCCGGCGACATCGACGGAACGCGCGGCTTTCCGACAAGCGAATTCCAGCGCATCCGCGCAAACGTGCCAGGTCTTGTGATAAAGCCGTCGTATGGAACTACGTATTATGATATAAATAACGCGAAGGCTCCCTACGATAACCCGCTGGTTCGCAAGGCGCTCAACCTGGCGGTCGACCGCACCGCCATAATCGAAGAGGTTATTCAAACTCCCGCGACCCCCGCGTACGGCCTTAACGCCCCCGGCTATGTGGTGGACGGAGAGGATTTTGTGGATGGTCGTCCGACATTCGGCATGGGCCCGACCGCAGACGTTGAAGGCGCGCGCGCCGCTTTGGCCGAAGCCGGTTATCCAAACGGAGAAGGCTTCCCCACCATGCATCTATCTTACTATACCAACGATACCGTAAAGAAGGTCGTGGAAGCGCTGGCGGCAATGTTCACCGAAAATCTTGGAATAACGGTGGAAATTTCGAACGAGGATTGGGCTGTTTATTACGCGAACGTAATCGCCGGAAATTACGACGTAGGCGCGATGGGCTGGAGCGCGGATTATCTGCATCCGATGACGTTCCTGCCGCTGCTTGCGACGGGCGATCCGAACAACGTGGTCGGCTACAGCAATCCGGAATACGACGCGCTTGTCGAAAAGGCGCGCTCGATTAACGATCCCAAGGAAGCGATGGAAGTAATGCGGCAGGCTGAAAACATCGCGACGGCGGAATACCCGCTGCTATATATGTATTACGGCTCCCAGTCGATGCTGATGAGCCCAAAGGTGGCGGGATATTATCTGGACTACTCCGGAAACGTTCTTTTAAAAACGGCGGAAGTAACGGAGTAAATCAGACCGCCTGTAAAGCTGGAGGCGCGCCGGATGCAAGGCGCGCCTCCTATTTCATTATATTATTATGCAAATTATACTATGAGCTTATATCCTCCGCATAATGTATATTTAGAGTTTCTTCGCGTATACAAATTCATTCCGCCGCACAATTCCTGTACGTTCGCTCCATTTTTGCGCCCGAGCGCAATGTCGGATATGCTGTAGTCCGCTCCCGGCGGGCACGCAGTGCCCAGTATATCTCCGTCCGGAATTTGGCAGAACGGCATCTGCTTTATCTCTTTGCGCGGCCAGCATCCGCATACCGTCTCTTCATCGGTATCCGGGCAGGCGGGATCGCATCCGCGGCTGTACTCGCTGCAGCAGCAAGGCGAGTATCTGCCCAGCACAGTTCCGTCGGGAATATCTTTGAAACACTTCATCTCCTCGCCCTTAGGAGCGGCGGGCGGGGACGGGGTGGGCGCGTCGTCGTAATGGCAGCACTCTTCAAACTTTGGCGGACACGGCCAATCGGGATTTTCCCACGGATAATGCGGCGTGTGCGGCTGCTGACCCCATATGCCGTACTGCCCCGGATACACGCCGTTGAACGGGTATCCGCATCCCTGGAACGGGCGCGGCGCTATACCATAGCACAGGCGCGGATCGTTCTCGTAGCGCGTTCCTTTATATGGATCGGGCCATCGCTTGGGAAGCGGCGGATCGGCGTCGATATGGCATCTACACGACCAGGCGTTGGTAAATTCAGCGTTGTTTTCCGCGCCTCTGCATTCGGACATTTGCTGCGCCCCCTTTTATGTCGAGTTATATATTATGAATAATTAATATTATTGTAGGCTCGATCAGCTTGCGCCGCGCTTCATCTCCCGGATAGATTCCGCTGCCGCTATCGCCGAGGATACGGAGCGCCCGTGCAAGCGATCCTCGCCCAATTGGGGATCGTCCGCCGTGACTGTCTCCTCCCGATACGCAGTCCCGCCCATGAACGCGTTGTCGCCCAGCAGAAGCGCGCCGCGATCCGCCTGACCCGACAGGCGAGTTTCGCCCATCTCCCGTTCGGCTCCCAGCACGCGATGCACGCCGCGCACGCCTTGTATGTGCGGCGCCAGCGATATTGAATTATCAACGGCGTTTGGAAGATCGCCCGCCATACGAAACGCGTATCCCGCGATTCCGCCAACATGCTCGCCCGACGCGCTGCGCACGCTGCCCCAATTGATGCAGCGTTCAACCCGCGCGCCGCCCGCCAGGCATCCGGCAATGCCGCCAATATCCTTTGAGCCGCCTTCAATCTCGCCGTGGTTCTCGCATTCCTCAATACGGCTGAGCTCCTCTATTCGCCCATCTTCCGAAGCTGCGGCTTCATTTATAAAAGCTTTTTCCGAAGCTTTTTCCAATTCCAGCTCTTCTTCCGGCTGCGAATTTTCTTTCAAACGCGAGCCGCTGCTTCGAGCGCATCCAACTATACCGCCCACCGAATCGGATGAGCTGTGAACGAAGCCCTCGTTCTGGCATGATTGAACGTCGCCGTCCTCCAGCAAACCCACCAGGCCGCCCGCATTCGCTCCGTCGGAGCAGATGGTCATCTTATTCTGGCAGCTGTATAGATTGCCAAACCCGATCAGCGCGCCCGCTATGCCGCCCACGCATTCGCTCACGTCCGTTTGGCAAGGGGACGCGTCGTCCCTGGCCAGGCAAATCACGTCGTAGTTGGCGCAGTTTTCAATTGCGCCGTCGCCGCGAGCCGACGCGCATGAATTTTCCGGCGTGTCTTCGCCGCTCGGCGCCCGCTGGCCAAGCCCTACTATGCCGCCCACAAACGCGCCGCCGCATACTTTATTTTGATTGTAGCACTCCGTAAGGAAACAGGGCCGTTGCGCGAATCCGATTATACCGCCGAAGCGCTTATTGCCCGCCCGCGCGCGCAGGCCGGAGCCGCTGCAGGATATCTCTCCAAAGTTGCCGCACCAAAGCATTGTAAACGGCGCGGAGCGCGTATCGCTTTCGGAAGCCACGCAGCCGACGATGCCGCCCGCGTCCGAGTACGCTTCGATAGCTCCGCGATTTGTGCAAAACTCTATGAACGGCTCGCGCGGATCTTCCTCGTGCGCGCGCATGGCGGGGGTTTCCTGGCCGATAACCCCGCCTGCGACCCCGGGCGCTTCCTCTATATCCAAACCCATCGCGGCTATTCTTCCGTGGTTCCAGCAATCGCGGTAGCGATTGCCCCGCCCTTCGCCCGCCACGCCGCCGACCATACCGGCGGTCGCGGTTACGTTCGCATAGTTGTGCAGACCCCACACGTCCGAATCTATCATCCTGCCGAAAAAGCCGCCCATATGCGATAAACCCGTTACACTGCCATACGCTTCGCACGCGTCCATATCCATTCGCACGCCCTGCCTGGCCAATCCTCCCACCGCCTCCAATCCGCTGGATGGATCGCCGCCGCGCGCGTCGATCGCAAGTTCCAGTCGAACGTGCTGAATCACGCCGTCGGTTATGGATTCAAAAAGCGGAGCGGACAGCGGACCTATCCAATATCCCTCGCCATATAATTCAATCCCTTGTACGCCGGGCAGCGAAACCCACGGCGAGGCGATCTGAATATCCTTGCGAATTGTGTATACGCCGTTGCCGGGGTAGTTTGGATCGCGTCCGATTTTCATCAGCTCTTCAGCGCAGGTTATATCGCGGCGAATGGGCATGGCGACCCCTCGTTTCTGCTGCAGTTTTTTGCATGCCATATATTTCATTTTTAAAGTATGCCAACGAATGAAATGGGGAACTTGGGCACCATTTCTTTAGCGCGGCGGTCGGCAAAATATGATGTTTCATAAATAATTGCGCGGCTAAACAGATAGATTTAAGCATGAGATGAGTTTCCGCCGTGCCGGCATATATGTGCTGGAATGTGGATAAATTATGTGATATGCACATTTTACGCACAGGTTGTCCACATTATAAATGTAGATATTTACATGTATACTACTAATGTATTGATTAATATTATGCTGTAGTGGTTGTTAGGTGGCTGCGCCTTGCGTTTTCATTATGTCACCGTCAATCTTAAGGAAACGGTCTCCACGCAATCCAAGCTATATTTTTTTATCAGCTAACGGTAAAGCGACTTCCAAATACTCACAATACTTGGTAAAATATGGAAAATGGATGAGGAGGTGATTTGCATGAACAAAGGTAAGCTCCATGTATATGCGGCGGAAGCGATAGGCACGTTTATACTCACGTTCATGGGATGCGGCGCGGCGGTCGTGCTGGGTACGAACGCGGCGGGTGGGCACCTTGCGGTCGCGCTCGCGTTTGGATTATCTATCGTAGCGACCGCGTATGTTATCGGGAACATATCCGGCTGCCATATCAACCCGGCGGTATCGTTCGCAATGTGGCTTCACAAGAAGCTCAGCTCCGAGGATTTAATAGGGTATGTCGTCGCGCAAGTCGTAGGCGCGATCATAGCGGGCGCGCTGCTGCGCACGCTGGCGAATGTGCTCGGACAGGATCTGACGGGCGGACTCGGCTCGAACGGCATCGCGAACGTAGGCGTGGGCGGCGCTTTCTTCGTAGAGATTATACTGACGTTCATATTTTTGTTTACTATCCTGGGCGTTACTTCGTCTGATAAATTCGGCGGAGTGGCGGGAATCGTGATAGGATTGACACTCGCGTTCGTTCACATAGTGGGCATTCCTCTTACGGGCACGTCCGTCAATCCCGCGCGCAGCCTGGGACCGGCGCTGTTCGCGGGCGGCAAGGCTCTCGCCGACGTATGGATATTCATTGCCGCGCCGCTGATAGGCGCCGCACTGGCGGTAATTGCGTACCGCGCCGTCACCCCTTCGAAAGAATAATTATATCGACATAGTTTATCGTTCGCCACTTTTGGGAAGCCCGTACTGCGTGATGCGAAATACGGGCTTTCTTTTTTGCGCCGTGAAGAATGCTTCAACAGGATCGTTCACGCGCTCCGTAGATTTTTCGGCGCGCTATTATTTGAGCATGATAGACTGGCGCGGCGCATAGCTTTGATTGGGGCATGTTCGAAATAACGCGCGCGGCGCAAGGAGGGTTCCCCGATATGACAGTTTCACTTTGGCGATTCGTCGCCGTGCTCGGAGCGGCGCTTGTTCTGCTGTGCATGCTCGGATTGCTTGCAAAAAAGCCTCAAGAGCGGGCGCGCCACATCGCGGTGAACGCCGCGACGGGACTTTTCGCGCTGCTATTAATCAATACGTTTCTTCCGGCATGGGGCATCAGCGTGCCCGTGAACCTTCTGAGCATAGGCGCGGCGGGGATTCTTGGCATTCCGGGCGTCGCGCTGGCCGCAGCGCTGTCGGTAATTCTATAACGTAAGCGCTGCGGTTATATATAATATAAATCTATAATATGTTCGTTGTGCGAGGCCTGCGGAAACGCCGGGCCTTTTTGTTAAGCGACGCCATAATGCTGGATTACATACAATTCTTCCAACATAATTGGCGTTAATCCATGCCGTCGTTCGTTATATTAGGGCGGAGAGCGCCGCCCTAATGCCATATTGCCTCGCGGCAATTTTGAGGCATGTCCGCGTTTGCTTTGAATAAGCATAAAAAGTCGACTTAAAAAAGGAGGAAAACCAATGAGAAAAATCCTTTGTGCCATCTTGTCGCTGACCTTGTGCGCGCTGCCTTTCTTCGCGACGTCCGAGGCCGTGCCGGATATCCAAATCGCCGCTCACATTGAAACCGAAACCAAGGGCGACTCGTTCATTCAATACGCACAGGCGAGCGGTCTTGCCGACGAGGTCGTTCAGGAATCGCTGAACGCGCTGCTGAAGTGGTTCTCAATAGGCGCGGAGCTTGACGACGATCCCGAATACGCATACGAAACTGTCGAAGGCGTAACGCAGTTTGCAATAATAAACGACCGCTATATTAGCGTTCGTACAGATTATTTCTACAACGGTGCGAGCCTGGCGCATCCGTGGTCGCGATTGGCGACACTTGTATTCGATCTGGAAACCGGCGAACCTGCCGGCGCGGTAAACGATTTTATATTGGTGGACGAAGATTTGCGCATCGCGATAACGGACGGCACGTTCACCGTAACCCATCCGGACGCGGAGTTCGACGGCATGATGGAAGTGTTCGCCGGTGATTTTGTAGATCAGTTCGATCCCGAATTGTTCAACACTTCGTTCTACCTAACCGATACGTCGTTTGGGCTTCTGCTGGGAGATCGCATACACGCGGAAGGCGATTATTGGACTATCGAGGCCACATATGAGAGCGTGTGGAATCTGCTGACGCCCAAGCTTACCGAAACGCTGCAGCGGTAAAACTATTATATAAATATATAGATAATGCGAAAAAGCGAACGCGCCGTTAACCGACGCGTTCGCTTTATCATAATTATTATATGTCTATCTTTCGTATAAACAATGACGCAGATCGCCCTCTCGCTAGATATATCGCGCATCCCGCGTCGTGCTCCAGACGAAGCAAGTCGCCTTCGTTCAGCATTTCAAGCAAATGCCCGGCGAACACGACCGGAACGGGCGTGCTATCCCACGCGAGCAAACCGACGGTTTGCCTCAGCGCGCAGTCCTGCGCAATCGGCTGCGCGTTTCGCGACACATAAACCGATATGTCGGCAATCTGCTCCGCGCGTTCGACGACCGCCTGATACGTAATCTCATATAATCCATCTTTTTCCACGCGCAGCATATGTTCTGCCTTCATATCTACGCCGACTCCAGTTCCGTCCGAAGGCAGCGGTATCAGCCAGCCGACGACGGGCTGCGGATCGCCCATTATATCTGAATAAAGGTACTTCATTCCAAATATCGACTCAATCGCGCCCGCAGGCCCGCGATCGCCTTTCGCCCCGCGAGGGCCGGTAGGGCCTGCTATGCCTGGCTCGCCATCCAAACCGCGCGGTCCTGTCGGCCCTGTCGCGCCCGGTTCGCCCTTCGGCCCCGTCGCGCCTCTCGCACCTGGTTCGCCCTGCGGCCCGGTCTCACCGTTCGCGCCTCTCAAGCCGACCATGCCGGGCAGCCCCGTTGGGCCGATAGGCCCTGTAGGACCGGGCAGTCCGTCATTGCCGACGGGGCCGCGAATTCCGCGCGGACCCGTTGGTCCGGCAGGCCCGGCAGGGCCGATCAATCCGTTTAAACCGGCAGGGCCGGTAGGGCCTATCATTCCGGGTTCGCCCTTGGGGCCGGTTGGGCCGACAGATCCCATAAAGCCGCGCAGCCCTGCGGGGCCGGTAGGTCCGATAGGCCCTATCGCGCCGGTTGGGCCGGTGGGTCCCATGCGTCCCATCAATCCGTTTATTCCCGCGACGCCTGTCGGGCCTGCCGGGCCTGTAGGACCCGTCGGGCCTATTGGACCCGCCATCCCATGGCTGCCCATAGCGCCAGGAAGGCCGCGAGGACCCATGACGCCCGCAGGTCCCGTCGGACCGATCGGGCCTGTAGGCCCGGCAGTCCCCGGGCGCCCGTCGCGCCCCTGCTCGCCGCGCAGCCCCTCAGGGCCTTGCGGACCCTGCATTCCGGCAGGTCCCGTCGGTCCCGTAGCGCCTTTAGCTCCGTCATATCCGCGCGGCCCCATAGGCCCGATCGCTCCGTCATATCCGCGCGCGCCAGTCGGTCCGGTCGGTCCCATCGGTCCGGCGGGACCGCGAGGGCCTGCCGGACCGCGCAAATCCAGCGAGCTTCGAATCGCTGCTGCGTTGTTGGAACGAACGGATGGCGCAGCTGATTTAGGCTGCGCCTCCGCGCGTGCCGATCGACTGCCCCTCGCGGCTGCCGGAACCGCGCATTCTTCGCTCGTTAAACGCTCTGCGGATGATTTCTGTCGGTTCGTTTGCATAACGCCCTCCCTTGACTGGCAGCGGGCTATACTAGGGTGAAAATTCCCGCGGAGTTTTTTTGAATCCGCTGCAGCTTTCCGCGCGCGTCGCTTCGCTTCTTTGGGGCGTCGCTTCGCTTGCTGCGCTTATATTAATATTGTTTTTACGCGCGGATTGTCTCGTATATCGTACGCGCGACGCCCAACGTCAATCACAAAGATTCGCGTCCGTCCCGCAAAACGGACAATCCGTCGGCGCGCGGCGCTTGCGGTATATTCGACGGCGGGTTGCGTCGCCCGTTTCGCAGATTCGCCATTGCAATTATATATTGATAAATAAAGCCGCCTCTTTATTATAAAGAGCGCGGCGCTGTTCTTAATTATAAAATTATTATTATAACATTGTTACGCGCGGTTTAATTTGCCGACAAGCCCGAACGCGATGCGCGCGGCGTTTACAATAAGCGCGGCGAGCAGCGCCCAGTGAAACCCGTCGACCGTAAGCCCCGGTATCTTGCCGGCGCACGCCATGAACAGCGCGGCGTCTACGATAGTGCCAACCAGCCCAAGCGTAGCCAAATTAAACGCCCCCACCAGTATGCGCGCGACCGGGCGGAACAGCAGATACGCGGCGGCCAGCAGCATTCCTGCGGCGGCGGCCTGCGTCCAATCCTCGCAATGTATCCCCGGCAGATAATACGAACACCCGATCACCGCAGCGACGGTGCCGAGCGATTTCCAAATTATTCTTCGCATGGGTACCCTCCCGGCGGCGCTCGTCCGTTTCTTCATTCGTACATATTATATCATTATCGCTCCGCTTCTACGCATGCGGCGCGATAATATTATTTATATATTATTGATTACGCATAATCATTAAAGCGCGTCCATGGATCACGATTGGGCATAGGCGCGCTGAACCGCATTTCCTCCTTGCGCGTCGGATGGGTCAATATCAATTCATATCCCCATAAAGCTATCTGCTGACCGGGCTTTCCCGCGCCGTAGCGCGCGTCGCCCCACAGCGGATATCCGGCGTGCGCGAGCTGCACTCGAATTTGATGCGAACGCCCCGTCTCCAGCTCAATTTCAACCAACGACAGCGGCTCAATATAATCGGTGAACCGCAGCGGTTCATATCGCAGAACAGCGGCGCGAGCGCCCGGTGCGTTCGCGTCGACGACGGACACGGTATTCGATCGAGTATCCTTATATAAATAATCCCTTAGCGTTCCCGCGCCGTCGATCCGGCCGCGAGCAACCGCGCGGTATATGCGCCTCATGCTATGCGCGCGAAGCTGTTCGCTAAGACGTGCCGCCGCCTTCGATGTTTTCGCGAACGCGACGACGCCGCCCACCGGGCGATCCATTCGATGCACAAGCCCCAAATATGCCGCGCCGGGCTTGCTATACCGCTCGATCAAATAATTTCTTAATATAGTCAAAAGATCGTCGTCGCCCGATTCATCCGCCTGAACGGGCATATTTGTCGGCTTCAACGCGATAAGCAAATGATTATCTTCATATAATATATTTGGCGCATCCGTCATTCAGCTGCGCCTTTCGCCGTCCAGCGTCCGGACGAGCCGCACGGAAGCACTCCGCCCGAGCTAACGGGCAGCGCCAGTTCCTGTGCGTGCGCGATCCCCGGTATACCGCTTAGCGCGCGAGAGAGCACGTTCGACAATACGGAAGGCGCAAGGCCGGTCGTATAGCTGTTGATCAGGAAGAACAACGGTTCTCCGCTCATAAGCTTGGCGCACGCCTCTACAAGGCGATACACGTCGCGCTCAATCTTCCATACCTCGCCGCCCGGTCCGCGCCCATAGGAAGGGGGATCCATCAATATGGCGTCGTACGAGCGACCGCGACGTATCTCGCGCTCTACGAACGCGAGCGCGTCGTCGACGATCCAGCGCGCGTTCATATTCGGCAGTCCGGATAGCGCGTAATTCGCGCGCGCCCATTGCGTCATACCCTTCGCCGCGTCCACATGGGTAACCGTCGCTCCGGCGGCGGCGCACGCGAGAGTCGCGCCCCCCGTATACGCGAACAGGTTAAGAACGCTGATCGGGCGCGACGCCGCGCGGATCAGCTCCGACATCCAATCCCAATTCGCCGCTTGTTCCGGGAACAACCCAGTATGCTTAAAACCGGTCGGGCGCACATAAAACCGCAGCGCGCCGTATCTCATTTCCCAGCGATCAGGAATCGCGCGGCGGAATTCCCAATGCCCGCCGCCGGCGTCGCTACGGATATACGCGGCGTCCGCGCTCCGCCATTGATCCGGGCGTGCGGGCGGCCATATCGCCTGAGGATCTGGGCGCTCAAGCGTCACGGCGCCCCAGCGTTCCAGCTTCGCGCCGCCGCCGGTATCCAGCACTTCATAATCGTTCCATCCGCCGCTTATAAACATATCACTCGCCGACAAGCGCGCGCCTTATTATAAGCGCGGCTTTCCCGCCGTTTATATCCACGCTCGCCTCGCTGTCTTCGATCGGCTTAATCGCTACGTCTATCTTTACCCCCAGCACGGCGGACATAATCATATCGTACCGCGCGCTTATAGCGGCGGCCAGCTTTTGATCGCATACGATTTCGATTTCGATTCGATCCGTCACATCAAAGCCCATATCCTTGCGGGTAGTTTGGATCTTGCTTATCAGTTCGCGGGCGTATCCTTCCTCGATAAGCTCCGGCGTGAGGTTCGTATCGAGCGCGACGGTTACCCCGCCGTCCGATTCCGATATATATCCCGGCGCGCGCGCCGTTTCGATAAGCAGATCGTCCCTGCCCAGCTCGACGGTTTCGCCTTCAAATTCGAATTGGAACGCCTCGCCCCTGCCAAGCGTTTCCACAACGGCGCCGCCGTCGGCTCTCTCAAGCGCTCCGCGAAGCGCGCCTATCCTTTTACCGAACCTGGGGCCGAGGGTTCGCAGCTGCGGCTTTATTTTATAGGCGACAAACGAGCGCGCGTCCTCCACGAACTCGATGCGCTTAACGTTCAGCTCTTCTTTCGCAAGCTCAGCGAACGCGTCGGAAAGCTTGATCCCCTGCGCGTACAGCGCGGCGATCGGCTGGCGCACCTTTATGCCGGCCGCGCTCCTGCACGCGCGGCCAAGCTGCACCATACGGATAAGCGAATCCATATCCGCCTCGAGCGCGGGATCGATCAGCGTATCATCCGCCGCCGGAAAGTCTGTCAGATGCACGCTTTCGGGAGCGGCGGGATCGTGCGCGCGGACGAGATTCTGATACAGCGCCTCCGCCATAAACGGCATGAACGGCGCGATGAGCCGCGCAAGCGTCGAGAGCGTCGAATGCAGCGTCGCGAACGCGGCTTCTTTATCGGCGTGCATGCCCTTTCCCCAAAAACGCTCGCGGCTGCGCCGGACGTACCAATTCGAAAGCTCATCTACGAACGCGGATATAGAGCGCGCGCTTTCGACCGCCCGTTCCTGCTCGAGATTCTCGTCGACTTTCTTTACAAGCGTGTTGAGCTTTGAGAGCAGCCATCGGTCAATCGCGGCCAGAGACGCGATATTCAGCGGCCGCTTAATGGGATCGAAGCCATCGATATTCGCGTACAGCACGAAGAACGCGTATGTATTCCACAGCGTGCCCATGAACTTGCGCTGAACTTCCTCAACCATATCCTTTGAAAATCTGCTGGGAAGCCATGGCGCGCCGTTCACATAAAAATACCAGCGCACCGCGTCCGCGCCGACCGCCTCGAGTATTTCTTTAGGTTTGATTACATTACCTTTATGCTTAGACATCTTTTGCCCGTTCTTATCCTGCACATGACCTAGCACCAGGCAGGTTTCAAACGGCGCGCGGTCGAACAGAAGCGTGCCTATCGCGAGCAGCGTATAGAACCAGCCGCGAGTTTGGTCGACCGCCTCGCAGATAAACTGCGCGGGAAACCGATTCTCGAACAATTCTTTATTTTCAAATGGATAATGCCACTGCGCGAAGGGCATCGATCCGCTGTCGTACCAGCAATCGATAACCTCCTTGACGCGACGCATCGCTCCGCCGCACGCCGGGCATTCGATTTCAACCGCGTCGATATACGGGCGATGCAGCTCGATATCCTCGGGCACATCCCTGCCCAGCCTGCGCAATTCCTCAATCGAGCCTATCACGTGGATATGTCCGCACGCGCACGTCCACACCGGCAGCGGCGTGCCCCAATAGCGCTCGCGCGACAATCCCCAGTCGATCACGTTCTCTATGAAGTTACCCATCCGGCCTTCTTTTATATTGTCGGGAAGCCAGCGCACCGAGCGATTCGCGCGCATCAGCCCGTCGCGCACCGCCGTCATGCGGATGAACCATGTCGGGCGCGAGTAATACAAAAGCGGCGTATCGCACCGCCAGCAGAACGGATAATCGTGCGTATATGGAATCACCGAGAACAGCAGCCCGCGCCTGCGCAGATCTCCAATAATAAGCGGGTCGGCATCCTTCACGAATATTCCCGCCCACGGCGTATCCTTCGTCATGCGCCCCTGCGTATCCACGCGCTGCAGCAGCGGCAGGCCGTACGCCCGGCCTACGCGCGCGTCGTCCTCGCCGAACGCCGGAGCGATATGCACTATGCCGGAGCCGTCCTCCAGCGTTACATATGTATCCGCGACGACAAAGTGCGCGGGTTTGGAAAGCTCCGCGCTGTACAGCGGAATATAGCGCGTGCCCTTAAGCTGCTCGCCCTGCTGCTCGCGCTCTATCGTATACCCTTCGCCAAGCACGCTGTCTGCAAGCGCCTTAGCCAGTATCAGCCGTTCGCCCTTCCAGGATACGGTAGCGTATGTTTCGTTTGGATGCACGCACAGCGCGAGGTTGCTCGGCAGCGTCCAGGGCGTCGTAGTCCACGCGAGCAGCGACGTTCCAGGCTCGTCCGCCAGCGGGAAGCGAACCATAACGGAATTATCCGTAACCTCCTTATACCCCTGCGCCACCTCGTGGCTTGAAAGCGCGGTGCCGCATCGCGGGCAGTAGGGCACGCTTTTCGCGCCTTGATAGAGCAGCCCCTTCTCGTGGATCTTCTTCAGCGACCACCATATTGATTCAATATAATTATTTTCATATGTAACATACGGGTGATCCATATCAACCCAGAAGGCGACCTCGTCGCTCATTTCCTTCCAGTCTGATAAATATTTCCAAACCGACTGCTTGCACGCGTGGATGAACGGCTCGATGCCGTAGGATTCAATCTGCTCCTTGCCATCCAGGCGCAGCTGTTTTTCCACCTCTATTTCTACGGGGAGGCCGTGCGTATCCCAGCCCGCTTTGCGCAGCACGTCGCAGCCTTTCATAGTGCGGTATCTGGGGATTAAATCTTTATAGGCGCGCGTGATAACGTGCCCGATATGCGGCTGCCCGTTCGCGGTAGGGGGGCCGTCGTAGAACGTATAGGTGGGGCCGCCCTTGCGGAATGTCATATATCGCTCAAAAATGCGGCGCGTTTTCCAGAAATCCATGATTTCCATTTCGCGGGCGCGGAAGTTCAAATCGGTGGTTACCGGTTGAAACATGGGCACAACTCCTCACTTGGTTGGCTTGCGCGGCGGGCGGAATATCGGATATTATAACAGTTGGTTTGTAAGATGTAAAGGAGTGTAAAATCCTCATATATTATAATCATTATAAATATAATTAATTATTCATGGTGAGCGATTCGGTTATATATCGGGGCGCAACTGTCAGCTTGCCGTGAAATATACCAGCCCGCCCCTCAACCGGGTAGACAGATACCATAGCCCCAGATCGAAACATATCTCCGCGCCTTCGTCGCTGGCGCGGGCGTACAGGCTTGAATCGCTTATGTCGGCGCCCACGATAGTGATCCAATGCCAGCTCTGTATATTTTTCACGCGCCCTTTCGCAAGGTTCAAAAAGGCAACCGGGCAATCTGCGTCAAGGCCTTCGCGCACAAACCTCGCAAGCTCGGCCACGGGCGGGCGATCGCCGCGCGTGTTCCCTCGCGCTTCAAACACATGCGCTTTAAGCGAAAGCCCGCGGCTCGCGGCGAAGGATTCCACACCGCCGGTGAACATCTCCACCCGGCTCAATCCCATAAACCTTGGCGTGACGAACTCATACACAGCTTCCATATGGGCGGAAAATTGAGTTTTACACATTTCCTCGCCGGCGTACAGCGCGCGCAGCGCCTGTTGGGTCAAGGCCAGATAAGCCGTCAAGTTAGCGGCGCAGGTAGGGCCGCAGCCCGACATGCGGCGGCGCCTGTCGGCATACCATTTCTGATCGCCGCCAAAGCTGGTGCGCCGCAACGCTTCTTCCCTAATAGCTAAAACATCCGAATGCAATATCGAAACGTTCATGCAGCGCCTCGCTTATCTGAATATTCTTCAGCAGTATAGCGCAGCGAACATAAAACATCAAACGGGGCGGCATGGCTGATGGTAGATTCGCGAAAGATTCCCCCGATTTCGCGGATCAAGTATCGGGCGAATTTATAATACGGCGGCCCAATCTCTATTATAGAGATGGACCGCAATAGCGGCGGATCGCTTCGCCCGATATATGCCGGTCAAATGAATGCGCCGCCCTACTTTGCCGCCTGCGCCGCCCTACTTTGCCGCCTGCGCCGCCAGAGGTTCCATCGGAAGAATCTTTTCCTCGTGCTCGTGCGCTTGCGTTTCGTTTCCCAGCATCAGCGCTATCGCTTCTTCCAGCTTGTCTATGGGCCGCACCTGAATGCCCATATTCTCAAAGCGTTCCTGCCAGTTCGCTCTTGGAATCAGCACTCGCTTCAGCCCGGCGCGCTTGGCGGCCTCTATCTTAGCAGGCACCCCGCCCACGGGCTTAACATCTCCGCGAACCGATACTTCGCCCGTAAGCGCCGTTTCTCCATCCGCCTGCACGCCGGTCAGCGCGGAGCACGCGGCCACCGCCATAGCTACGCCGGCGCTTGGTCCGTCAACCGGCATGCCGCCCGGAAAATTTATATGAAGATCGGTATTCGGCGCGCCATAACCCAAAATTCGCAGAAGCGTGGCCACGTTCTCCGCCGAGCCGCGCGCTGTAGACTTGCGGCGCATGCGATGTCCCTCGCCGCCAAGCTCTTCCTCTTCCACAATGCCGGTTACAGTCACCTTTCCAGTGCCGGGCATTGCGACAGCTTCTATTTCCATCACCGCGCCTTGATGCGAGCCGTACACCGCAAGCCCGTGCACGCTGCCGACTTCGGATGTGGAACACGCCAGTTGATCGGGACGAGGAGCGAAATGGCTGGCGTCGGCCACCCACTCGATATCCTCCGCGCGGATTGTGCGCCGCCCTTCTATCTGCGCCAGACCGGCGGACATCTGCACTATATTCACGGCGTCGCGTCCGCAGGAGGCGTATCTTCCAACGCGTGAGGCCTGCGCCTCCGCCATATCGTAGCCAGCGCGTTTCGCGGCACCTGCGGCAATCTGCGCCACTTCATCCGTTTCAAGCGCGCGGAAGAATATCTCCATACATCTGGATCGCAGCGCGGGCGGGATTGAATCGGGGCCGCGCGTCGTCGCGCCTATCAGCCGAAAATCGGCGGGCATGCCCTTCTTGAAAATTTCGTGTATGTACTTTGGTACCGCCGAATCTTCCGGGTTATAATAAGCGGACTCGAAGCTTACTTTGCGATCTTCCAGCACCTTTAAAAGTTTGTTCATTTGGGTGGGGTGCAGCTCGCCTATTTCATCCAGGAACAGCACTCCGCCGTGCGCCCGGGTTACCGCGCCGGGCTTGGGCTGAGGAATTCCCTGCACGCCCAGCGGCCCCGCGCCTTGATATATAGGATCGTGAACGCTGCCCAGCAGAGGATCGGCTATCGCGCGCTCGTCGAACCGAACGCATGTCGCGTCCATTTCGATAAACGGCGCGTCCGCGCGAAACGGCGTTCCCACGCTCTGCTTCGCGGATTCAAGCGCGAGCCGCGCGGCGCATGTTTTGCCGACGCCGGGAGGCCCATATATAAGCACATGCTGCGGATTTGGGCCGTGCAGCAGCACCTTCAGCGCCTTTATTCCCTCCTGCTGGCCTATGATGTCCTCGAACGCCGCCGGGCGCACGCGCTCGGAGAGCGGCTCGCTCAGGCGAATGCTCCTAAGGCGGAGCAGCTTGTCCATTTCTTTGCCGCCTTCGCGCTTTGCGGCCGGCTGCGCGCGCCGCTGGCTGCGAAGCTGCGTAAAGAAGTAGACGCCTATTATGGTGGTAACGGCGAGTTGAATAATAACAAGCACGGCACTGAACATTTGCTTCCCTCCCCTGTAAACCATTGCGGTTGCTGGTAATATATTGCCCTAATCGGAAGATCGATCATACGCGTTTCCAATCGATAAAAAAAGAAAATGATTCCAAATGGGCGATTGCTTCGATATGTACCGAATCTCATTTAACTTACCTACTGTTTTGTCGGGGAGTGTCTATATAGCGAAAGAATATTACATCAATAATCGTTTGTACTATCATAGCATTAGAATGCAACATAAAAATCGTAATGTGAAGCTGGCATAAAAGCCGCAGTCGGAGTATAATCAATTTGTCCGGGCGCGCATTCGCCACCGTAAACTGCAAGGAGGCCGCGCGATGCGTTTTGGAAAGCTGAGCGGTCGTGTTTTTCTGATTGTATTCGCCACTATGCTGGCGTCGCTCGCGATATCAGGATCGGTCTCCTTTTTCACGCTGCTTGAAGCTCAGCGAAGAAGCGGGCGCGACGCGCTGGAAGACACGCTCTATCAGGTTCGGCTTGATCTGGAGCGCGACTACCAGTCGCTGTTGATGCTGTCGCAAAACATGACCGCCAGCGGACCGATAGGCGGTATCGTTCAAGAATATCTGCACGCGCGGGATATGTACGAAAAAGGCGCAACACAGCGAAAGCTGACCAAAACGATGAGCACCTATTCCGGCTTAGCAAGCGAATTGGTGATGTACTTCGACATCCGGGAAAACGAGCCAAGTTTTTTTAATTTTCTGCCGGACGCGGAATTCATGCCGGCGGCGCTGTCGGCGTCCATATATTCGAACGACGCGCTCACATATTACGCCATCCGCCCCTCGTTCAGCCGCTATTCGAACCGACCCGTGCTGGCGCTATCCAGGGGCGTCGCTTTCGATGATGATACCATATACATGATATATATCGAGCAGCAGACGAACGTGCCCGCAGTTATGGAATCCGCGCGCGGAGCGCGGGAAACGCCGCATATTTTTCTGCAATTGGATATGGAGGGTAGAGTTCAGTACACCAGCGACTCGAAGCGTTTTCCGCCGAACAAGACGATCGCGCTTCCCGGCGGCGCGTTCGGACGGTATCAGGAATACTTCTTCGCAAGAACCAACCTGTCGTTCGGTTCTCCGTGCGTACTGCTCTCGCCGATTTCCGCTTACAACCAAAGCGTTAACGTTTGGCTGCGACGCTCTACGCTTGCGTCGGTGATCATCGCGGGCATCGTGTTTCTGGGCGCGCGCCTGTTATATCGATATGTGTTCGCGGGGCTGCGCGTATTCTCCAACGAAATCGACAAAACCATCGCGGGCGGCATGGAACCGTCCGCGTGGCGAACCGGCATATCCGAGCTGGACGCGCTGCTGGTTCATTTCGATCATATGAAGGCGCGCATTAAGGGCATTATGCGCGAGGAGGCGGAGCGGGAGGAACGCCGCCGCGATCAGGAGCGAGAGCGGCTGATATACCAGATCAACCCTCATTTTCTGCTTAACACGCTGCATTCGGTGCATTGGCTGGCTGTTATGAACAAGCAGCACGAAATCTCCCGATATATCTCCAACCTCAGCGCCATTCTGTCGTACAGCCTCGGCAGAACATCGGACGCCCCCACGCTGCGCTCCGAACTATCGATGCTCTCCTTATATTTAGATATAGAACAATGCCGGCATGATTTTTGCGTAAAGCTTGATATAGAGGAAGGCGCGTACCTGGACAGGGAAACGCCCAGGCTTATTCTGCAGCCGATAGTTGAAAACGCCATAGGGCATGGCATGGACGAGGGCGGAACGCTGCGCATTTGCGTTGGCTGGGATCCCGTGCTGGATATCGCGGAAATCCATATTGAAGACGACGGCGTGGGAATCCCGGAGGAAACGCTATCCCAATTGCGGGACGCCGACGTGCCCGGCGCGGGCGTCGGGCTGCGCTACGTCCGCGCGATGCTCGGCGGCTGCGCGCCAGGCGCGTCTATCCGCATCGATAGCGAATCTGGCAGAGGGACGCGAGTAACGCTGCGGCTGCCCTTCGACAGGAGGCGTACGATATGATTCGGGTGCTGATTGTGGACGACGACAAGCTCGCGAGAATGGGATTGCACGCGATGCTCCCCTGGGAGCGATATGGCATGCGGGTGGTGGCGGACGCGGCGAACGGCGCGAAGGCGCTTGCGATATTGCAAACGACGCCCGTAGATCTTGTGTTTGTGGATATCGCCATGCCTGTAATATCCGGACTGGAGCTGATACGCCAGGCGCGCGTGCTCTATCCGCGATTGCACTTTGTAGCGCTGACTTTTCATGAGGATTTCGCCACCGTACAATCCGCGCTTCGCCTGGGCGTGTTGGATTATATCTCAAAATTGGAGCTGGAGAATGCCAACTATGACGCGATCTGCGCGCGCATCGCTCAGAAATTAAACGCTCAGCTTGCGCCCGCCGAGCGGGAAGGCGAGCCTCCCGACTGGGAGCAGACGCTGTACGGGCTGCGCTGGCTATATGACCCGTGTTTGCTGGAAAGCATGTCGGAGCGCATGATAGCCTGTCCGGTGCGATCGGAGCAGCTGGTGCGCATGCTGGTTCGCGCGGCGGTGCTGGCGGAGTCGTCGACACAATTGACAGGGCCTCCGATACCAACGCTGCTCGGCGCGGCGGACGCGGTCGAATATCTGCGGGCATACCGCGACGACATATTGGAAAAAGCGCATGCGCACGGGAAGCTGTCGCTGCTTTCGAATTGTTTGCTTAAGGCAATTTACAGGGTGCAGCATAATTTAAGCGGAGATCTGCATACGGAGACGATCGCCGCGCGAGTGGGATTAAGCCGCGCGTACTTCAGCTCGAGCTTTTCGAAGGCGGTCGGGCTGTCGTTCCACGCGTTTGTGCGCAGGGAGCGGATGGCGCGCGCGCAGAAGCTGCTTGCCGATGGAGAAGCCAGCGTAGCGCAAATAGCGTCGGAAGTAGGATACGAGGACGCGCGTTCGTTTATGAAGGCGTTTCATGAGCAGACGGGGTTATCTCCCGCCGCTTATCGTACGCAAAGCCGATAGCTCCGGATATCTGTTCCGTTTGTTCGAAAATCTCCGAACAAATACACCCGAAAAGGCGGCATTCGTTGTTTTTGTATGCAAACTGGATACGTTACGCCATATTTTTTGGCCGCATCATACGATATACTATATGGTAGCAAAGGCATTTTTGACGAGGAGGTATTATCATGTCCAAACGTTTCATCACCCTTTTGCTGGCGCTGGCAATGCTGATCGGCCTTGCTCTGCCCGCTCTGGCGGAAGACGAAGCGGCTGCGCGCGAAGCCCGCGCGTTCGCCAAATTTCCCGAACCGGTAGAGGTGCATATCGGCATGTCTATCGATCCTACGGACGCGACGCTGTTGAGCGGCGATACGGCTGAGGACAACGTTTACACCCGCTATCTGCTGGAAAACTTCAACATCAAAGTTGTTGTGGATTGGACCGCCGCTTCCGGCGACGACTACAATCAAAAATTGGCGCTGAGCATCGCGGGCAACAGCCTGCCCGACGGAATCATCGCCCCGGATCGCACCTACTTCATGGCGGCCGCCAAAGCGGATATGCTGTATGACCTGACGGATCTCTTCGCCGAGTACGCTTCCCAGGCGCTGCTGGATACGCACGCCTCGACTGGCGGCCGCGCGGTGCAGATTTCCTCCATCGACGGCCGCCTTAAGGCGATGCCGAACACCTCCGTCGCAACGGACGGAATCAACGTGATGTTCATTCGCCAGGATTGGCTGGATAAGCTGGGCCTTTCAGTGCCGAAGACAGTGAGCGAAATAGGCGATGTGGCGCGCGCATTCAAGGAAGCCAACTTTGGCGCGAACGGCGTTACCATCCCGATACTTGGCGCGCAGAACGACAGCCGCGTGTATCAATATTTCCTTGAATCAGCCAACATATCGGGCGTGTTCGATCCCATATTCCAGGCGTTCGACGCATACCCGGGCTATTGGATTGACAACGCGGGCACGGTGGAATATGGCACGCTTTCCCCGAATACCAAGGCCGCGCTGGAAGTGCTCTCCCAGTGGTATGCGGAGGGCTTGATCGATCCCGAGTTCGCCACCAGAAAATACCTGGCCGAACCGATCAACGCGGGTCAGGTAGGCATATTCTTCGGCCCGTGGTGGGCGATGGGCTACGGCTACGCGGACATCTGGAAGAACGTTCCAGACGCGGACTGGCAGGCGTATCCGGTTTATACGGACGACGGCCAGTGGAACACCCACATGAAGGAAGTAGGCACGCAGTATTCGCTCGTGAACAAGAATGTTTCCGAGGATGTGGCGAAAGCTATCGTAATCATGGCGAACGTATACAAGCGCGACGAAGCGAAGCTTACCAACGAAACCACCGAGGCTATCGCCTGGTATCCGCTGCGCAACGTCATGGCGCCGGCCGACGAGTGCGAATATGAATACGAAGAATTGTGGAAGGTGATCAAGGGCGAAACGACCGCCGAAGATTATAATATCCCCGGCTCGATGTACCCCAATATGTACGCGGACGCGGTTGGCGTAACCGACGCCGTGAGCTGGAACGGCGAGGAGCAGCTGCATATCAGCAACTTCGACATAAACCATGTAAACTTCAACCGGATGTACGCGATCCTGATCGGCGATCGCCCGGTCGCCACCGGCGCGCCCGATAAGGAAGTATACTCCGTTACGTACAGCAACACGGATAAAATGGCGCGCTACTGGAGCAACCTGTGGGCGCTGGAAGAGGAAACCATCCGCCAGATAATCACGGGCAAGCAGCCCCTCGACGCTTTCGACAGCTTCGTACAGCAGTGGAAAGACGAAGGTGGAGACGCGATGCTTGAGGAAGTGCAAAGCCTGAAGTAAGAGCGGCGATAAGCGGCGGACGCGGGAAATCCGCGCCCGCCGTAATAAAACGCAAAGGAGGTGCTCTGTTTGGTCGCCGCGCGAGTGAAAGGGAAATCCAAGTTCAGATCGCAGATTCATTATTATATAATGGCCGCACCGGGTATGCTGTGGCTGTTTTTGTTTAGCATTGTGCCTATGGCGGGCATCATTATCGCGTTTCAGGATTATGTTCCGAAATCCAGCCTTTTTCAGGCGATCGCGTCCTCGCCATTCGTCGGGCTGGAGAATTTCGAGTACCTTTTCTCCATGCGGGAAAGCCGCCGCGTCATAACGAATACATTGATCATCGCGGGCGCAAAAATCGCGCTTAATCTGCTTATTCCGCTGATGTTCGCGCTGCTGCTCAACGAAGTGCGTTCCCGCCGGTATAAACGCATAGTGCAAACTGTCGTATACCTGCCGCACTTCCTTTCATGGGTAATACTGGCCAGCATTATATTGAGCATATTCGGCTACGACGGCGTGGTCAATAAGTTTACGGGAATCTTCGGCAAGGAGCCTGTCGTATGGATGGGCGAGCCGGGCATATTCCGCCAGCTTGTCGTAGGCACGGACGTCTGGAAGGAATTTGGTTATAACGCGGTAATATTTCTTGCAGCGCTGACTGGCATCAATCCGACTCTTTATGAGGCGGCCTCCATAGATGGCGCAAACCGTATCCAGCTGGTATGGCATGTAACCCTGCCCGGACTGTTAACCACAATTGTTCTGCTGCTGGTGCTGTCGCTCGGCAACGTGCTCAACGCGGGCTTCGATCAAGTTTTCAACATGTATAACCCGATGGTATATTCCACCGGAGATATACTGGATACATGGGTTTACCGCATCGGCTTGACGAAGCTGCAATTCTCGCTGGGCACTACGGCGGGGCTGTTCAAGTCGGCCATTTCGTTCGTGCTGATTTCCATATCGTATCTGCTTGCCTATCGGTTTGCGGATTACACGATATTTTAGGGGGGTGGGCGGATGATCAAGAGCAGCTCGATAGGCTCCAAAGTGTTCAACGGCTTCAACTACGCGCTGATGGCGCTCCTTACGTTTAGCTGCCTGTACCCGCTGTGGTACACGTTCTGTACGTCGATCTCAGATAAGGCCGCAACCAGCGCGGGATTGGTGACGTTCTGGCCGATCGGCCCCAACCTGCGCTCCTATCAGGAGATAATGCGCGACAGCGCGTTTTTCAATAGTCTGTGGATTTCCGCGCAGCGTACAGTTCTGGGGACGGCGTTCACGCTCGTCGTTATCATTATGCTGGGATATGCGCTCTCCCGCAAGAAGGCGAGCTTTGCCAGCCGCAACGCGTTCATGTGGATCGTCATATTCTGCATGGTGTTCAACGGCGGCACCATTCCGTGGTGGATGATGATGAAAGCGTACGGCCTGATGGACAGCGTATGGGGGCTGGTACTCTGCGGCAGCCTGCCGACGTTCAACGTGATACTGGTTATGAACTTCTTTCGCAATCTGCCGGCCGACGTGGAGGAAGCGGCTGTCGTAGACGGCGCGGGGCCTTGGCGAATATTGTGGGGCATAGTTGTGCCCTGCTCGCTGCCCGTGCTGGCCACGGTGACGCTGTTTGTAAGCGTGGGCTACTGGAATGAGTTTTTTCAAGGATTGGTGCTCTCCAGCACGCAGGCGCACTATCCGCTGCAAACGTACATCAAGCAGCTGGTGGTAAACATTCCGCAAGGGCAGTCGCTATCCCGCGAGGAGATGATCCGGATAACCCAGCTTTCCAACAGAGGTCTGAACGCCGCCAAGGTGTTCATCACAATGATACCTATGCTGCTGATATATCCGTTCCTGCAGCGTTACTTTATATCGGGCATAATGCTCGGCGCGGTGAAAGAATAAAAAGAAGGAGCGGTTTTTGTTATGGCGGTATTCGAACTTGCATCGCCGAACGGCGGTATCGTAGGAACTATCGCTTTGTCTGACGGCGCGCTGCAATACCGTGTCGCCGCCCATGGCACGCCTCTGCTGGACGCGTCCCCTCTGGGCATACTGCTTGATACGCAGGATTTACGCGGCGGCTTCACCTTTCTCTCGGAGCGTCGTGAGCGCCTCCATGATGAATACGTCATCCCCGCCTTCAAAAAGTCAAGGTGTATAAACGACTGCAATTCGCTGAGCCTTCGCCTGACATCCACGGACGGAGAATTGCGGGTAGAAGCGCGGGCCTATGACGATGGCTTTGCGGTGCGGCTCGTCGTACCGGGCGACGGCAGGAGCGCCGTACTGGATGAAACATGCGCGTTCGCCGTTCCGAGCGGCGCGCGAAATATAACGGGTATGAAGCATGTGTTTTCGTACGAGGATCACTATCACCCCATCCCGTTGGAAGATCTGTGGCAGAACCGGCTCGCCATGCCCGTACTTGTTGAAGCGGGCGCGGGGAAGTGGGCGCTGTACACAGAGGCGGCAGTATTTGGCGATTATGGAGGATCTCATCTGCTTTCCACGCCGGAAAACCCTGCGCTGCTGCGCCTGATGAAAGCCGAGGACAAGCCGACCCCTATTCAAAGCGACTATCCGGTAAAGACTCCGTGGCGCGTGGTGATGGGCGAAACTCTTGCCGACATACTGTCGTCCAACCTGCTTGAAAATCTAAACCCGCCTTCAATTGTGGACGATCCCTCGTTTATCCGCCCCGGCGTTTCCGCCTGGAGCTGGATGGCGGAGAATGATTCTGTTACCGACCCGATACGCATCCGCCAGTACGTTGACTACGCCTCGGAGATGGGATTCCCTTATTATCTGGCCGACTGGGGCTGGCCGGGAACGGTGGATATCCCCGCGCTGGTAAAATACGCTGCGGAACGAAATGTGAAAATCTGGATATGGGAGCACAGCGCGGATATGCGCGACGCCGGTATCGCGGAAGAAAAACTAGCTTTATGGTCCTCCTGGGGCGTTGTGGGCGTCAAGATTGACTTCTTCGAGTCGGACGGCGCGGAGCGGATGGCTCAATTTGACATGCTGGCGGCGTTAGGCGCGAAATATCGGTTGATGCTCAATTTCCATGGATGCACAAAGCCCGCCGGGGAATCTCGCACATGGCCGCACGTCATGACGCGCGAAGGCGTTCAGGGCGGCGAATATCTTCAGAATTTCTCCACATTCACTCCGAGCGGCCCAGACGCGGCGCATAATTGCACGCTGCCGTTCACCCGCAACGCAGTAGGGCCGATGGACTATACCCCCGTCATGTATAAGACATACCGCACCGGCACCACGCACGCGCACCAGACTGCCCTAATGGTGATATTCACCAGTTATATTCAACATATCGGAGAACGCGGCGACTATGTTTTAGAAAGTCCGTTTCGTCCGTTTCTGTCCGCCGTTCCGGCGGCATGGGATGAAACGCGGCTGCTTGAAGGCTATCCCGGCAGCTATGTGACTATCGCGCGGCGCAGCGGCGAAGAATGGTATGTGGCTGGCATCTGCGCCAGACGACCGCGCAACGCTTTGGTGAAGCTATCGTTCCTGGAGGATCATGATTATATAGGAACGCTGTATGCGGACGCCCTGTCGGATATGCGGCCGTTCGATGTCGCCATAGATTCGCTGCCGCCCGCGAGCGATGAACTGTGCGCGCAAATGGCGGCTGCGCGTATGCGTCCGGCGCTGCACCAGCATGGCATGCACCTTACTCGAATTGAGGAATTGGCGCTTTGCAGCGGCGCGACGCTAAAAATTCCACTTGCTCCGAACGGCGGTTTTATACTGCATATCCGCAAAAAAAAGAAGGAGCGACCGTCCGCATGAAATTCACAGATGGATTCTGGCTGCCGAAAAAGGGTTTCACATTGTACAGCGCCGCCCAGGTTCACGACGTGCGCGTCGAATCGGATCGCGTAACCGTATGGGCGACGAACTCGCGCCTCGCTCATAGGGGCATGACGCTTGGCGGGCCTATGCTCACGCTTACATTCACTGCGCCTCAGCCGGATATACTCTCCGTGCGCGTCGAGCACTACCAGGGCATAGCGCGCCGCGAGCCGTCATTCGCGCTGAGCCGCGTATCCTGTGCGTTGGAGACGGCGCAAACTCCGAACACTGTCACCGTATCATCCGGGAAGATGAGCGCCATAATCGAGCGGGATCGCTTCGCTATCGATTTTATGTATGACGGCAAGCGGCTGACGGGGCTGGCGGACAGGCATCTGTCGTATGTAACGACGCCGGACGGAGCATACATACGCGTAAAGCTGGATGTGGACGTCGGCGAAAAGTTATATGGGTTGGGCGAGCGATTCACTCCGTTCGTAAAAAACGGCCAGAGCTTAGATATTTGGAACGAGGACGGCGGCACGGCGTCCGAACAGGCCTATAAAAATATACCATTCTATATAACCAATAAAGGATACGGCGTATTTGTCAACAGCACCGGGCGCGTGTCATACGAACTATGCAGCGAAGCGGTGGCCAGCGCGCAGTTCAGCTTGCCTGGCGAGTCGCTGGAGTTTATGATGATCGGCGGACCTTCGCCCAAGGACGCGCTCGCGCGGTATGTGGGGCTGACGGGTAAACCCGCGCTGCCGCCCGCGTGGTCGTTCGGGCTGTGGCTGTCCACGTCGTTCACCACCGACTATAACGAAGAGACGGTCAGCGCTTTCGTCGACGGTATGTGCGAGCGCGGGATACCGCTGCGCGTGTTCCATTTCGATTGTTTTTGGATGAAGAGCTGCGAGTGGTGCAATTTCACGTGGGATCCCGAGATGTTCCCCGATCCGGTCGGAATGCTGCGTCGGCTGCACGAGAAGGGGCTGAACGTATGCGTATGGATCAATCCGTATATCGCGCAGAAATCGCCGCTGTTCGAGCAGGCTATGCAGCGCGGATACCTGCTCAAGCGCGCGAACGGGGATGTTTGGCAATGGGATATGTGGCAATCCGGCATGGGGCTGGTCGACTTCACGAACCCGGACGCGTGCGCATGGTATCAGGGGCAGCTCAAGCAGCTGCTGGATCAAGGGGTAGACTGCCTGAAAACTGATTTTGGCGAGCGCATCCCCACGGATTGCGTATACTTCGACGGCAGCGATCCCGTCATGATGCATAATTATTATACTTTATTATATAATAAAACTGTGTTCGATTTGCTGCGCCAGGAGCGCGGCGAAGGGGACGCGTGCGTGTTCGCCAGAAGCGCGACGGTTGGCGGGCAGCAGTATCCCGTGCATTGGGGCGGGGACAGTACGTCGAACTATTCGTCTATGGCGGAATCGCTGCGCGCGGGGCTGTCGCTTTCGTCGAGCGGATTCGCGTTTTGGAGCCACGACATATCCGGATTCGAAGACATGGCCTCGCCGGACGTGTACAAGCGCTGGGCGGCATTCGGGCTGCTGAGCACCCATTCGCGCCTGCACGGATCGTCTTCATACCGCGTGCCGTGGATGTTCGGCGAAGAAGCTGTGGATGTCGTGAGAATGTTCACACGGCTTAAGCATCGGCTGATGCCCTATCTGTTTTCACAGGCGGTTGCGGCCCATGAAACCGGCGTGCCCGTGATGCGAGCGATGTTCGTTGAATTCCCGGACGATCCCGGCTGCGAGGACTTGGACAGGCAGTATATGCTAGGTGAAAGCCTGCTGGTCGCGCCGGTATTCCGCAAGGACGGCGAGGTCGTTTATTATCTGCCGCAAGGCGTGTGGACCCATCTGTTAACGGGCGAGCGGGTCGAGGGCGGCGGATGGCGGAAGGAAAAATATGGATACTTGAGCCTGCCGCTGTTTGTGCGCCCTCAATCGCTGCTAGCGGTTAGCGCAGAGGAAACTCGCCCGGATTATGATTATCGCGTCGGCGCGTCGGTGCACGTATACGCGCTTCAGCCGGGCGATTGCGCGGCTGCGACGATATACGACGCGCTTGGCGCGGCCGGTTTGAATATATCGGTAGCTCGGTACGAGGGGCGCGCGGACATAACGATCACGGGCGAACACGGCGGTCTGGACGTCGTGTTCCACGGAACTGCGGTTGTCGAAGCGAATGGCGGAGAAATTGTGTCCGCAGGCGGCGCGGATATGATCGGAGGCGCGGATGCCGCGAGGGTGCGAATTCCGGAAAACGTCGCGGTGTGCGCGTGTAAATTAAATATAATATAAGAATGGTTATATGATTGGCGCTGGTAAGAATGATGCTGCGGCTTGATAATGCGAAAGCTGGCTGACCGATTGCTTGCCCAAAAACGGAAATCGGCGCGAACGTTCTCCCCCAAGACCGTCGCGCCGATTGTTCCGTTTGCCGATTTCCCGTTACTTTCCGGTACGCCCGCTTTCAAGCAGATCGTGGTTCTTGATGAGCATCAGTTGGTAAATGACCTTATCCAACTTGCGGCTCCATTCAAGCGCGGTCTGCGCGTCACCAGCAAGGTACGCGTCCTCGGTTTGCCGTGTCAGCCACCTGCAAATGTGCGTCAGAAACCATTCCTTCAAGCTGTCCACCTCTTTTTTCAAGGTATACGCCCCCTCTCGGCGTGAGATGATTATACTGCGGATTTTGATATTTATCAATAGCGTTTCTTGTCGAAAAAGTGTTTTTCTTTGTCGATTAAGGAAGAATCCATCATTTTATGTAGATATCACGATATTCGTTATTGAATACGCGGTCGAATTCTGTCAGCATACGGCGGATTTTTTCCTGCAGACGACCGCTTTCGCCAGCAGCTTTCGCCGCATCAAATCCATTTCAACGCGTGAGTAACACTTGCTACGCGCCGCGCGTATATTATATCAAATCCCGCATGTCAAAATAACATACAGTAAATATAAAAATTATATAAGGGGCGGTTTGGTTGAGTAATCCGCTTGCGAGCATTATTACTCCGTGCCTAAACGGGGCTGCTTTTGTTCATAGGCTGCTCGATTCTATACTGGCGCAGACATACTCTCCGATAGAGTTTATATTTGTAAACGACGGTTCGACGGATCGCACCGAGGATATCGTATTTTCATATCGCGAACGGTTTGAGGAAAAGGGGGTTCGATTGCTGTACGTATCGCATGAAAATAGGGGAGTGTGCAGGGCGATCAACTCCGGGCTAAAGTTAATATCGGGCGATTATCTATCCTGGATAGGCGCCGACGATTGGTTCGCGCCAACCTGCGTGGAGAAGAAGGTAGCCTATTTGGAAGCGCATCCCGATTGCGGCGACGTGTGCGTCAAGGTGGAACAGCTTACCGAAAAGTTCCGGCGGCTGTATATCGCGGAAAACTTGAACGCGGACAACGAAGAATATTTTATGTCGTTCGTAACCTTTAACCGCATGTTCTATATGTCGCTCAGCCACATGATCCGCGTGTCGTTCTTTCGACGGTATTCGCCTGGCGGCCAGATATACGACGACTTCCACGATCCAAACGCGCAGTTTTTGATGCCTATTCTTTACCGGCACAAATTGGGCAAAATCGACGAAGTTCTGGCGCATCGCCTGGTGCGCAAGAACAGCCACTCGCACGCGCCAAGAACGTTCGCCGTAAGCCGGGAGCGCTGGCAATTGTTCGAGGCATGCATTATGAAGCTGCTGGAGGATATAATAACGGACGACCCGCGAAAGCTCGAATTGCTAAAGGCTGAGATGATGTTCAATATAACGAAAGCCAGGGTTAAGGAAGCGAGAAATCACGGACAGGCGTCCGCAAAGCGCGAGGAAATCCGAAATCTATGGACACATAAGGATGCGTTGGATCATTTAAAAAACGATGCTTCTATATAAATAATAGCAAAAACGAACAATAAAAACCGACCGCGCTATGAGCATATAATCGTCGGTTTTAGAACCAGTTTCGGAGATTCTTGCGCAGGCTCGTATCTCTCACGCAAGTATGCAAGCCCAGGCGGCGGGCTGCATACTTGCTTTTACAATATGATGATGTAATGTGTTTATTATACATAGCGAATTTCAATGATTCTCTACGATGCGAATCCATGCGTCGGCGATAAGCCCGTGTCCGTCCGGCGTAGGATGAACGCCGTCGGCCGCCCAGTATTCGCATGGGCGCTCGCAGCTCGCGGCGGCAAACAAACCGTCCAGCGGTATATACAGCGCGCCGTATTCGCGCGCCAAATCTCGCACTATATCGATACGCGGGTTCAGATCATCCCGCCAGGCCGCGCGATCCGGCGGGGTGGGCAGAACGAACGGATCTATAAGAATTATATTTCGGATATCAGTTTCGTTTTTCACGCGTTCCAGCAGGCAGCGATAGCTCGCGCGGTATGCTTGCGCGGATGTGGGGTCGCCTCTATCAAAACGCCGCCACGTGTCGTTTATGCCTATCAGAATCGTCAGCACGTTCGGTCGGATGGCAAGGCAGTCCGCGTCCCAACGCGCTTCCAAATCCTTCGCGCGATCTCCGCTGACGCCTCGATTGATCACGCGGAAATTTGCGTTTGGATATTTCCCTTTCAGATATTCTGATATAATCTTCGGGTAGCCGTCGCCAAGGCGCGCGTCGTCTTCGCGCGAGCGCCCGCAATCGGTTACGCTGTCGCCTTGAAACAGCAAAATATCTCCCGCCTTCAGCAGCATTAGAGCTCCTCCGTTTTATAAATATTATACAAATACTAATAATCAGTATAACTAATTTCGCAGAAACACCGATAAGCGCCGACGGCGCGCATCCGTTGCGCGTCGCCGTCGCACGGGTTACTTATCGGGTGAAAAAAATCAGAATTCCACAACGTATGGCGGGGTAAGCGGCGGAAACGCTTCCAGAACCGCCTGGCCCTTTTCAAGGTAAAACACCTCGAATATCGGATTTTCCGGGGATTGGTACAGGCCTTTCACGGCGGGCATCGCTTCTAGAACCTTCGCCTTCGATTCGATCGACGAATCGAATACCACGTGCCCGGACAGGCGCAGATACTGCGAGAAATCCGGTTTGGTGAACATGACTTCCGCATACGGTGTTTCTTTTAGCTGACTATACACTTTCTTTGTGTTGTTCGTGCAAAACCAAAACTTGCCGTCTTCATAGTAACCAAACCCGAATGCACGCACACGGGGCTGCTGCCCTTCGACCGTCGCAAAATATCCGACGCCTGTGCTTTTGATAAAGTCTAAAATTTTTTCCATAGTCTCCTCCTGCGCATTTGATCACCTTCCATTATATAGATATTCTCAAAATATGCAAACTACAAATTCTTGCGATTGCGAAAAAATACTGCGCAATCCCGCTGCGGCAAAATATAAAATTTGAAAAGTAAATTGATGAATTCGCTAAAATATGATATAGTAAATATGTACTCTCCGGTTGCGATATATTTGTATATTATGCAAAAAGCGCCGAATTTTTCCGATTCTATATCCGGGAAGGAGATAGAACGCATGCGGCTGCTCGTTGTGGACGACGAATTTTTCGTGAGGGATCGAATCAAAAATCAATTGAATTGGGCTGAGCTGGGCATCGATAATGTGCAGGAGGCCGCCTGCGGCATGGAGGCGCTTCGGTTTATCAAAGCGAATCCGCCGGATATCCTTATCACGGATGTGCGCATGCCTCAAATGGACGGCATTCAGCTAGCCGAGCAGGCGCAATCCGTAAAGCCGGATTGCAAGGTGATATTCATCAGCGGATACGCCGACGTGCCATATTTGCAAAGTGCGATAAGGCTGCGCGCGGTGAGCTTTGTCGAAAAACCACTCAAAATGGAGGAGATTGAAAACGCCGTTCGGGTGGCGGCGGATCAACTGCTGCGAGACAGAGCGATTTCGAACAACATGGAGCGGCTTCAATATCTGGATTCCATAAGCCGCGCGGCGCAGATAGCGAAGGCTCTATTAAACGCGCAGACAAACGCTGCCGCTGCGGACGCGCTGCGCTGCGCGCTCGACGTCTCATCCTATTATCATTATGTAACCATGATCGCTCAACTGATTCCAAATCCAGACAGCGACGCGCCGCGCGAGGACGACATTCTGGAGCTTTACCAGCAAACGCTTCCCCCGGATGAAGCCGCATGCGTCGGTTTTCTTAAGGGCGAGCGCATCGTCGCGCACCTGTTCTGCCGCGCCGTGTTCACGCGGTGGCGCGATAAGCTGGATAATTATTTTATCAAATTCACGAATTCGCTTTCTCAGCGGGGGTATGGCGTGGTCTACGCTATCGGAAAGCCGGTGACTGCGCTGGAGCGGCTGCCGGATTCGTATGCCGCCGCCATATCGGCGCTTCCGCAGTGCTTCTACAAGCACCCGGGCTATGTTTGCTACAACCAAACCCGGGATACGCGAGAATACGATCTGGACGGCGTGCCGCTGACGGAGTTTCAGCTAGCGCTTAAAAACGAATCGCCCGGCGCGCTGCTCGCTCTGATTAACGACGTCGCCGGAAATCTAAAAAATAAAGCGGGAACTCCTCCCGAAAAAGCGCGCCGTTTCTTTTATTCACTGATCGTTCTGCTGCTCCGCGCGTCGGAGAAGGAAAGCCTGTCGCTGTTCGAGGAATACGCGGACGAAATCGAAATTTGGAACGCGATAAATAAATTCCATTTTTTAGACGAGCTGCACCAATTTGTGCTGCAATCGGTCGAGCGCTACTACCTGCTGCTGAAAAGCAGCAGCACCAGCAACTCCGTCGTAAACCGCATCATCCGATTTGTCCGTCAGAATTATTCCGATCCTGATTTATCTATAACGATGATATCGGATCATTTAAAGCTGTCGCCCACTTATGTGTGCCACCTGTTCAAGCACATAACGGGCATGACGCTCGGCAACTACATGACCGATCTCCGCATAAAAATGGCGCTGGAGCTTATGGAAAGCGGTGATTTCAGAGTTAAGGATATCGCGCGGCAAGTGGGTTATCGATCGAGTAATTATTTTTCATATATATTTAAGCAGCATATGGGATATTCGCCCAGCGGTATAGATACATGAGCGGAAGGATAATGGCGCTTGGCGACTGGCTGCGCAGGCTGATGGAGCGGCGCGGGAACACGCGCCTCAGCGCGAAGCTGTCTATGCTTATTATATTATCTGGTTTTTTGCCGCTTGCGTTCGCGCTGCTGCTGTTTAACCGGTATACCACGACCGCGTTCTACAACAGCGTGAGGGTATCTGCGGAAGATTCGTTCCTGCAGCTATACGACATTGTGTCCAGCAATTTCGAGGTGGTGCGTAAAAACGCGCAGCTGCTGCTGGCGGAAAGCAACTCACGGGAACTGCTGCAGGAAGAGACTCGCATAACCGATCCGCTGGAGCGAATTCGCGTAAAAACCAGGATAGGCGCGATCATAAGTTTCGCGGAGAACCCCAGCATATGGGATATGCGCATCAGCATTTTCCTGAGGGAAAACGGCGCGTATTTGGTGGAGAACCAAACGTTCTTCCCCTATGATATCGCGATGCGCGCGCCATGGTATGATATGCTGACGCAGTGTCCCTACAAGAACGCGTGGATGCAAACGCATGCGGCGGGCGCGGCGGTCGACAGCGCGGACGACGCGGGAATATTATATTTGGTGCGCGTATTCAATCCACGCAACTACAGCGAAACTACGTCGATATTGCAAATCAGCTTTTCCCGCGCCGCAATAACGGAAAACCTGCGGCAGGCGCTGCTGCCCATGGAAGGCGTGGGCGTATATTTGACAGGCGCGGACGGGGAGATAATTCTTCACGCCGAGCGCGGCGAGCAGCCGCTTCCGCTGCCGGATAAACAGGCGCTGCGCTTTACAACAACCACATGGGATACCCAGGCGCAAAGCGGCACGTCGTACCATGTGCTGTCGCGCGCGTTCCGCAATAACCCATGGCAGCTGGTTATGATAGTGCCATTTGGCAGCAGCTATCAAACGCTGCTGGACGACGGGCAGTGGATGCGCGTGCTGCTGCCCGCGCTTATCGGCGGCGTGCTCATAGTATTGGTGTCCGTGCTGTTTGTGCGCGGCATCAGCAGCCGAATCGCTCAGGTGTGCCAGGGTATGCAAAGCTTGAAGGACGGCGTGCTTCACCCGCTTCCGGAATCCCGCCAGAGAGACGAAGTAAGCGTGCTGGTCGAAAGTTATAACTACCTAACGGAAGAGCTGACCATGCTGACGCGAACGCGGGCGCTGGCCGGCGCGCGCCTGCGTCAAACCGAGCTGAAAGCGCTGCAGGCGCAAATCAATCCGCATTTTCTTTATAACACGCTTGAGATGATCAACTACTTCGCGTACCTGGAACAGCCCAAGCAGGTTGAGCGCATTGTAAATTTACTCGCGTCTTTTTATAAATTATGCCTGAATCGCGGCGCCGAGGTGTCGCTGCTGGGCAAGGAAATCGAGCTGGCTCGGACGTATATGTCCATACAGGATATTAGGTATGAAGGCCGCATCCGCCTTGTATGCGAAATACCGCCCGCGCTGGAATCGTGCGAAGTGCTGCATATCATACTGCAGCCGATCATAGAGAACGCCATATACCACGGCATACTTCCGCACGCGGATGGTACGGGCGAAATTCGCCTGGAAGCGCGGGCGGAAGAGGGCACGCTGTTTATCACGGTATCGGACGACGGCGTTGGCATAACCGAATCCTGCGTGCGCCAGATTACGCAAGGATTGCAGATTCCAAGCGGGTTGTCCGCCCATGGCAGCCATTACGGATTGCGCAACATCCATGAACGGCTGCGCATCACATACGGGGATGGCAGCGGGTTGTCGTTTCACAGCGCGCCTGGCAAGGGCACTGTCGTAACGATTTCGCTGCCTGTTATCGTCAACCCAAGCATTATATCCAACGGCGAAATGATTAAAGGGCGGCGCTGACGCGTCGTTCCTGCTAACGCAAAATTTGCGCACATATCAAAACAGCAATCTTTTCTTAAGAATTCTTAGCATTTATTGACACAATTCGTCGACCCATGCTACACTTCAACCACAGAATCCGTGCAGGATTCTTATTTTATTTATCGATATTAATGTAGGAGGCTTCTGCTTATGAGCGATACCGGCAAAAAACCCAGGCGCAGGAAAATACGATATTTTTCAAAACCGCATCCTCCATCAAAAATGAGCATGGCGTCGTTCGCCTGCCTTGCGATTCATTGCGCGGCGCTGTATTATCTGGCGCGTTTAATCGGCACAAAAATCTGGTTCCTGGAATACGAAAGCTATTCGTTTGTGGTTAGCCACATATACGGCCTCGTTCAATTTCTATATCGCGCCTCGCTGGTTTGGCTGGCGGCGTCCGGCGTGAGGGGCATTCTCGACGCGCTGCGCAGAAAATCCGCATCCGCAGGCAGGCGCGCTGCGATGAATGAAGCGCCGGGCGACGCGGCGGAGCCGCCGCAAATACTGTTCCGCGACCGCCTCCTCTCGTTTTCATTATGGCTGCTGGACGCGGCTTACGCGGCGGCGATGCTCTTTTTCATAGGGCGATATGCCTGGCTGTGCTGCACCGAGTATTCGCCGGTTTCGTTCTACCAATCCAGTTCCACCGTCACCGTATATGGAAACAATTTTTATCCTCCGTCTACGTTGGTTATTATGGGCGCCGTCGGCGTATTCGCGACAATCGCGCCGCCGCTGTTTCGACGGCTTACGCGAAAAATGCCGATACGTTTATCCTGCGTTCCGATCCTGGAGAATTTGTATCAGGCGGTGGGGCTGGCCTGCCTGATCGGAGCCGTGCACGTTATCGGCAGCGTGTTTTATGTAAACTACGTATTTCAATGTAAAGTCGGATTATTGCTGGCGGCCTTGTATTTTTCCATATCCGTGCTGCGCGGCATGATATTGGACGGCATTCACGGCGACCTTACAGGTTCTTTTTCGCATCGCCCCGCGCTTTCATTGCTGGAGAGATTTCGCCTGTTCGACGCGAGCCTCACGTTTTCGGAGCGGACGGGGTTGTCGCTTAAGTCGCTGTGGTCGATCCGCTACGCGCTTAGCCTCGTTCCGTCAATGGCGCTGTTTGGAGCCGTTTTGCTGCTGGGAATGACATGCCTATATACGATCGATCCGGGTCAGGAAGCGCTGCTGTATCGGTTTGGCGTGCTGCGCAGCGATTCCGTAAAAACCCCCGGGCTGCATTTCAGGCTTCCATGGCCTATCGATCGCATAGCTCTATATAATGTAGATGGAATTAAAACGCTTCTCGTAGGTTATACGCCTTCCGAAAGCAGGGATTATCTTTGGACGAGCGAGCACGGCGGCGAGGAGAACACGCTGCTGCTCGGCGGCGGGAACGAGCTTATCGCAGTTAATCTGCGCGTGGCGTATACCATATCGGACGTAAAGGCGTACGCTACGACAAACGCCGATCCTCGTTCCGTTATGACATCAAATATTTATGATATCCTGATGCAGAAAACGATGTCTTCCGATCTCGACACGGTTCTGAACATCGACCGGCGGGAGTTGTCCGACGATCTGCGCGATCAGATGAACGCGTTCATAAAAGCGAATAACATTGGCGTCAGCGTCGAGCAGATTATAGTCGAAAGTATCCACCCGCCGATTCAATTGGCCGACGTATATCAAGGGGTGGTAAGCGCGTCCATACAGAAGGAAACGATCATAACCAACGCGCAGGCGGATTCGGAAAAGAAGGTTATCGACTCCGCCTGGCAAAAGGAATCCTCCATATTGAAGGCGTCCAAATCGCAGATTGAAAAGCTTTCGCAGATACGGCGCGATATGGCGGTATACAACAACGCGTATCTGGCTCACGAAATATCGCCGGATTGTTATGAATTGCTTAAGGTTCTGAATGCGTATCAAACCGCGATTTCAAACCAGCGCGTATACGCTCTGTCGCCCGGCGCGATGGCGCATTTGGATCGTTACACGTTTACGAACGGCTTGCCCGTGATTTGGGCGGAATAGGGGGCATATATGAATCGATTAATCAAATGGGGCCTCGCGCTATTGTTCGGATTGCTGCTGGCATGGTTCGGCTTTACCTATACGGTGCGGGAAGGGTCAAGCGCTATTCATTCCCGCTTTGGGCGAGTTATCGCGCTGCATACGGATGCTGGCCTGCAGTTAAAACTTCCGTGGCCTATCGACAAAATAACGCTGTTCGATATGCGCTATCAGTACCTGGATTCGGGGCTTACCGAAACCCTCACCCAGGATAAAAAGAATATTATCCTGCAAACCTATATGGTTTGGAAGATAGAGGATCCCGTACGGTTCTACACTCGCATAGGCAGCGCGGGAACTGCTTCCGCGTACCTTGCCGACTTGTTGGCGAACGCTAAAAACGGGGTAATGGGAAATTATATGTTGTCTGCATTGGTATCTACAAATGAAGATGATATAAAAATATCAGATATTGAATCTGAAATAATGATGATGACTGCGCCGCGTGCGCTCGCGAATTATGGCGTTTCCGTTAAATCTATCCAAATAGAACGGTTGGCGCTGCCCACGGCCAACGTGGAAAGCGTGTTCGAACAAATGCGCGCGGATCGCCAAAAATCCGTTTCGCAGCTGATTTCAGAGGGTGAGCGCGACGCGTCGATACTGCGCAGCCAGGCGGACTCGGAAGCCGCGCAGATAATCGCGGACGGACTTGCGGAAGCGGCGGCAATCGACGCCGATACGGAAACGCAGTCCGCCGCCATATACGCCGACGCGTATATGAAAAACCCGGAGCTGTTCACACTTCTGAAAAAATTGACCACGCTGGAAAGCGCGGCCAACGAAAAAACGGTGCTGGTGATCGACACCAGCGAATCTCCGTTCGGCATATTGCTGGACGCGCAGGAGTAAGAAGATATGATAACCGCCCAAAACAGCAGGCCTGTAATCAGGCGCTCAGACACGTTTGGCGGCGCTGAAAAAGCGGTGCAGTGGACGCTGCGACTGGTTCGTCCTCTTATCGCGGCGCTGTGCGCGTTGCTGCTTCTGTCCGGAGTATACGTAGTGCAAAACGACGAAGTCGCCGTCGTGCTGCGCTTTGGCAAGCTGGTAGGCGCCAACCTCGATCAGCAGCTAAAAATGCCCGGTATACGCATCGCGTTTCCGCCGGTGATAGACGAAGTGGTTCGCATCCCCGTCGGAAAGATTCGCCAGATAACAGTCGCCACGCATTACGCGAGCAGCGAAAGCATAAGCAGCGAAGTCGCGGACACGGGGTATCTGATCACGGGCGATCAGAATATCGTGCTGCTGCAGGCTGTCGTTCAATATCAAATAATCGACCCAATCGCGTACGCCCTAAATTTTGAAAATATTGAGGGCGTTATCAGCGGCGTAATGAGCGGCGTACTGCGAGAAAAGGCGTCCGGAATGGACGTCGACTCTATTCTGACTACCGGCAAATCCCATCTCGCGGAGCTTTCCATTTTAGACGCGCAGGCGCGCCTGGACGCTATAGGCTGCGGCGTTTTTCTGACAAGCCTTGATTTCACGAACCTCACGCCCCCGGCGGAAACAATGGCGGAATTCGAGGCGGTAATCGCGGCGGGTATAAAAAAGGAAACCCTGATACAGCAGGCCAACGAATATCGCATCAACACTATTCCCGCCGCCCAATCCCAGGCTCGCGCGCTGGTTGAAAATGCCAGGGTAGCTCGTAACGAGGCCGTTTCGGCGGCGCAAAACGATATGGCGGTTTTTATAGGGTTATACGAGCAGTATAAAATCAATCCGGAAATTGTTATTGAAGGCGTATTGAGGGCGCGCCTGAACGCGCTGATGGCTAAGATGCAGGTTATAATTACCCCCGACGCGGAAAGCGCGCCGCGAGTACTGCTGCCCTAACGCCGCTTAAGAGGAGGAGCAACATGGTAAAAAGTTATCCCGCCGTCGAGCGCATAGCGCTGGACGCGGCTGAAGACACGCTGGAACCCTCATTGCTAAGAGAGGATCAAAAGCACATATCCTCGAGCATACGAGGCGCGATGGGCGCGCTGACGTGCGTTATCGCGGCGCAAATATATCAGCGGCTGATTCCAGGCCAGGATACACCCGTAAGTTTGGCGTACCTAATAGGGATACTGATCATAGGAATACCGATTGCGGTTACGGGCGTTAAAGGCCTTTTGCAGCGCGAGCTGTGCTTCGCTGTGGAATTGCTCGTTACTATCGCAATAATAATAAGTATGCTAAGCGGACAATATGTGGTCGCAATAATGGTGCCGCTGCTTCTGACGCTCGTCCATTTTTTAGAGGAGAAAAGCATAGTGGGCGGACAGGACGCGATCGACGGGCTGCGCAAAATGCAGTCGAACGTCGCGCTGCGCATAGTGGACGGCGTCGAGACGCAAGTGCACGCGCGCGATTTGAAAACGGGAGACGTAATATTGGTGAAGCCGGGCATGGGATTTCCCATAGACGGTAAGGTGCTGACCGGCGTGTCCAGCGTCAACGCGCAATCGCTGACGGGCGAAATGCTGCCGGTGGACGTAGGCCCTTCCGACGCCGTATACGCGGGAACTTTAAACATACACGGCGCGCTTACCGTTTCCGTGGAAAAGGCGTGGAAGGATACCTCTTTCCAAAAAATAATACGCATGCTGGAAGAAACGGGGAAGAGCGTTACGCCCGAGAGCCGGATTATGGATCGCTTCATGGCGTATTATATTCCGCTCATATTGGTGATCGCGGCGCTGGTGTGGTTCTTTACAGGGCAAATCGAGCGCGCGGCGGCGATTTTGGTCGTTTCCTGTCCATGCGGGCATATGCTCATAAGCTCCGCTCCGCTGATCGCGTCCATCGCCTCCGCGTCGAAGCGAGGCATACTGATACGCAGCGCTTCCTTCGTAGAGAAGCTTGCGCGGGCGGACGCGGTTTTCTTCGATAAAACCGGCACCATTACCAGCGGGGATATCACCATACAAACCGCCGAAGCGGCGGAAGGCGTTTCCGATCAAGAGCTTTATACTACCGCGTTTTCGCTGTCCCAATATTCTGCGCATCCGCTGTCGAAGGCGATCGCATCCCAGATCGCCGGCTACCCGGCGGAGGAAGGATACTCGATTGAAGAGCGCGGCGGCATGGGCGTAATCGGAACGCGAGGTGAAGACGTGCTGCTGCTTGGCAGCGACGCGCTGCTTTCGGATTATGGCATAACCGTGCCGCACTCGTTCAGATCGGGCGGTATGTTCACGCACGCCGCGCGAAACGGGCGTTATTTGGGGCGCATAGGCTTCAGCGATACCATCCGCGAGGGCGCTAAGGAAATGATAGACGAACTAAAGAAGATGGGTATAAACGACACCTGCCTGCTGACGGGCGACAAGCTGGACGTCGCTCTGCGGCTGCAGCGCGAATGCGGTATCGGCGACGTAAAGGCGCAGGTGCTGCCGGAGCAAAAGCAGCGCATCATAAACGAGGCGCGCGAATCGCGAAACGTAGTGTTCGTCGGCGACGGCGTAAACGACGCGCTGGCGCTGTCGGAAGCGGACATCGGCATAGCAATGGCGGCAATGGGAAACGACACCGCCATCCAAAGCGCGGATATATCGCTTATGAACAATCACATGAGCGGTATACCGTTCATCATCAACCTTGCGCGCCGGGCGCAGCGGATCATACGCCAAAACATGCTGATCGCGTTCCTAAGCAGCATTTTGATGATCCTGCTTTCCGGAATCGGAGTGATCACAGTGCTGCCAGGCGCGTTGCTGCACAACGTGGGCGCTTTCGCGGTGCTCCTAAACAGCGGTCGAATTCTGCAAAAACAGACGTCCGATTCTCCGGAAGGCGGCGACGCTTAATATAATACTAAACAACATAAACGCCGCGGCAGCCTTCGGCAGTCGCGGCGTATTAATTATTACAATATATGGATTATGTTACGCCTTCGCCAGCTCGCGCTTCGATATAATCCCTCGCTTGATCGCCTTGTACGCCTCTACAAACGGCAGTATAGCCGCCGCGAAGGCTGAGGCGGTCAGGCACTGCCGCGCGCTTAGGCTTATCAGCGAGAAGTAGGTGTGCACGCGCGGCGTATATACCACTGCGAATGTAAGCAGAATCGAAAGGGCTGCCGACCACAGCATCGACGGGTTGCCGGGACCGCGCGCCAGAAGCGAGCGCGTGCGCGAGCGCAGATTGAACGAGTGAAACACTTCGCAAAGCGAGAGCGTCAGGAACGCCATAGTAGTGCCGACCGCCGCGTTCGCGCCCGCTCCAAACTGTGCGCCTGCGAAATATGAGGCCAGCGTCAGCAGCGCGATGAACACTCCCTGCGCGGCGGTTTCTATGCCCAGCCCGTTTGCGAACAGCGATTCTTTGGGATCGCGAGGCGGCTGATCCATCACGTCCGCCTCCGCGGGTTCGACGCCCAGCGCCATCGCGGGGAACGTGTCCGTCACAAGATTTATCCATAGAATATGTATTGGGGCGAACAGCGTGACGTTCGCCAGCGTCGCGATAAATATCGCCACAACCTCCGACAGGTTCGACGAAAGCAGGAACTGCACGGCCTTGCGGATGTTTTCGTATATGCGCCGACCTTCCTCCACCGCGTATACTATTGTCGCGAAATTATCGTCGGCCAGCACCACATCAGCCACGTTTTTCGTAACGTCCGTGCCGGTTATCCCCATTCCGACGCCGATATCCGCCGCCTTTATCGCGGGCGCGTCGTTCACGCCGTCGCCGGTCATCGCGGTTACGCGGCCCTTCTTGCGCCACATCGATACTATGCGCACCTTGTGCTCCGGCTGAACCCTCGCGTAAACGGTTAGTCCGTCGATGCGCCGCTCGAATTCCTCATCCGATAATTTTGCCAGCTCTGCGCCCGTAATCGCCTGGCCTGGGTCGGTAAGTATGCCAAGCTCTTTCGCGATCGCAACCGCCGTATCTTTATGATCACCAGTAATCATTATAGTGCGCAATCCAGCGCGGGCGCACACTCGCACCGCGTCCAGCGCTTCGGGGCGAACGGGGTCGATCATTCCAGCGAACCCTACGAATATCATCCGGGTTTCCAGCGTTTCAGGGTCATACGAATCGGGGGGCGCGTCCCATTCGCGCACAGCTGCGGCCAGCACCCGTAGCGCGCGGCTTGTCATAGATGAGTTTTCCTGCTGAATGCGCGCCCTGTCCGCGTCGGTAATCGGGCGCGGCGGCTCTCCTGCGTCCAGCTGAATCCGATCGCAGCGGGAGAGCACTTCGTCCAGCCCGCCCTTTGTATATTGAGTAATAACCATCGACTCGCCGTCCGCCGCCGCGCTTTCGACTACTACCGACATTCGCTTGCGGATTGAATCGAACGGCGCCTCGCCGACGCGCCGCGCGCCAGGCAGATCGATATTAGAAGCGCGCGCGTAAACAGCCAGCGCGATTTCGGTGGGGTCGCCTATCCAGTTAGACGGCGGCTGCGTCTCCTGCGCGTCGTTCGCGAACGCCAGAGCCGTGGGCAGCAGCGACGGATGGCCGAACGATTCCGTCACCGTCATGCGGTTTTGGGTGATCGTACCCGTTTTATCCGAGCATATCACCTGCGCGCAGCCAAGCGTTTCCACGGCTGTCAGGCGCCGGATTATCGCGCTGCGCTCGGACATTCGCTTTATACCGATGGATAGCAGTATCGTCACCACGACGACAAGCCCTTCCGGAATAGCGGCCACCGCAAGGCTTATCGCGGTAAGCAGCGCGTTAAACATATGATGCTGTTCTGTTCCGCCAAGCAGTATGCTAATGCCGAACACCAGCGCGCATACTATAAGCACCCCTATGCTCAGAATCTTGCTAAGCCCCGCAAGCGTTTGCTGTAGGGGCGTCTGCTCGTCCTCCGCCGCCGAGAGAATCCCCGCTATGCGCCCGATTTCGGTGTTCATGCCCGTCGATACAGCTACGCCCGCGCCTCGCCCATATACCACGGACGAGCCGGAAAAAGCCATATTCGTTTGATCGCCCGGCACTACGTCCTCAAATACCGCATCGCTTTGCCCTCCATCGCCCCCACGTATCCCCGTCCCCTCGTCCCCTCGTTCCACCCCCCAGGGGGAGGTTGGGAGGGGGATCGCAATCCCCTTCCCAAAGGAGCGAAGCGACGCGTTTTCCAGTGCGGCGGTTTGCTTTTCGGCCGGCACAGATTCGCCCGTTAGCAGAGCTTCCTCTATTCGCAGGCTTGCCGCCTCGATAAGCCGCAGGTCGGCGGGCACGGAATCCCCGGCTTCAAGCAGCACTATGTCGCCGCGCACAATCTCGTTTGAAGGGATAACGCGAACGGCGCCGTCCCTGCGCACGCGGCTTTGGGGCGCGGACAGCTCGCGCAGCGCCTCGATCGCCTTCTCCGCCTTGCCCTCCTGATAGATTCCAAGGCACGCGTTCAGCGCCACTACGATAAGTATTATCGCCATATCCGCCCACTCCTTGAACAGCGCGGATAATAGCGCCGCAAGCAGCAGCACGATCACCATAGGATCGCGAACCTGATTCCAAATCTTAACAAGCAGCGACGGCCTGGGCGGATCGTCCAGCAGGTTCATGCCCTCCCGCTCAAGCCGCGCCGCCGCTTCCGCAGACGCAAGCCCGCGCTGCGCCGATTCCAACGCCCGCAATACTTCGTCGGCGGATTGCAAATATGGCTTCATAATGATTCCTTTACTTAATTAGATTTCTTTGCCTGTTAATTGATTCTATGCCCACAGCGAACCATCTAAATGTGGCATGCGATTTGGCGACCGGAAGGAGTGTCATTAAACCTCAGCCCCAATAACTGACTCATTTTCATAGTATTATCTCCTCCGAATCTATAACTCAAGAATCTCTGGTAAATTCTTGGAAAAATAATTGATCACCCGCTCCGCCAACTGCTCGGAAGTCTGCGAACACGGTTGCAATCTCGCCGCCCACGCCCTGCCGGGATGCAGACAATCCCACTGCGGCATCATACCTTGATATCTGCCTTTACCGGGGTCGTGATTGCCAAAACCGTCAAGGACACAATTCCAAACAGGTTTGAAACGCTCAATCAGCATAGACTCTGCAAGGGGAATCCATATGTCATCCACGACAAGAAAACGGCAATAGAAGTCAGTGATATCAAGATTCTGAGCCGCTTTGATTGACTCGGCGTGTTCGGTAAGGCGCTTATATAGCGCCTGTCCGTGTTCAACTTCCAAACTGGAACCACCTTTACGCGCTCCTGCGGGTACCGCCTTGCCTACATAAATAGGGCATCTAAATTGCCCTTCGCGGTTCACCTCTGATAATCGACCATAAGCAGAAAAAGAGCCAGTGTAGTAAATAGCGTACACTCCCGCTCCGATGAATGGTTCTGGCGGTAATGGCTGCTCATCCATTTCGAGTAGCTTATCGGCGACGCTTTCACCAAGATTCCGCTTATCGAGTGGATTATACGGCTTTAAGACCAGCTTGTCGTTTCTCGGCATACTGCGCCACCATCCTTTTCAACTGTGTTGCTACCGACATCCCGATGATAGCAGCTAATTTTACGGGTACGGCGTTTCCAATCTGCCTCATGCTTTCCGTCCACGAACCGTGGAACAGATAACTGTCGGGGAATGTTTGAATCCTTGCGGATTCCCTGACCGTATAGTAACGAAGAGTGCCATCGTCAAGGGCAAGCATATTCTCGCCGCCGGGTACTCCATGCGCCCCCGCCTTAATTGCCTTTGAGGGTTCATCCAAAACGCTGCCAGAATGCCCTGCATACGGTTTCGCTCCATCGCGAAACTCGTGGTTCTTGAACTTAACAGTCTGTTCACTTCTTGGGTCAGGCAAACCGATTACAGCGTCGCGTACAGTCTTCCAACGATCGCCTAACGCAGATTTATCAACCATTTGTAATGCTCGCCTCTCCTGTAAGGACGAGTCGGGACGGTTTTTCTTAGCGATGCGATGTTCTTCCCAATAAGAACAATCGCCGTATTTAGCGTAGGCTAACGCTTCTTTCGAGTGCGTTTGCTTCGGGAAAGACCATTGCGCGTTCAAGTCACTGCGGAAGCCGACAATCACAACACGGTGCCGCTGTTGAGGTACGCCGTAATCGGCGGCATTAACGAGCCTGAAGACAACATTATACTCAAGCCCTTTGTCGCCGGTTGAAGTATGATATTCCTCTAAAAGTTTCAAATGCTCCATCCAATCCATGTCCTCGCGAGCGACGACTTCCGGATGAGAGAGCTGGAGCAGTATATAATTGAAATAAGAACTAAACGATTTTCGGAGCAGTCCCTTGACGTTCTCAAAGATAAATCCTTGCGGACGCAACTCCCGAACTGCCCTGACTGCTTCGGGGAACATATCACGGGCATCTGTATAAGCCCTGTGCTTGCCGCCAAGCGAAAACGGTTGGCAAGGCGGACCGCCTGTAACAAATTGAATATCACGCCCATAATCGGAATAGTGAACAAGGCGTACATCAGTCTGGACTACGTTCCAATTCTCGATACCTTTATAACCATTCGCAATATTCAATTTTATGTTGTCACAGGAGTCCTTATCCCATTCGAGCAAAGCCGAATTACTGAAACCCGCTTGATGAAGACCAAGCGCAAGACCACCTGCGCCGCTGAACAATTCCAATGAACGTATCACCTTATTCACCGCCTTCCTGAATTGATTTATCTTCGATCGCTTCCATGAAATATCGTCTGCGTTGCAGGCTAACGCCTTGCAGACTTTCAATAACACGTCTGTGGTTAAACTTTCGCCCTTGCCCATTTTGGCTATAGATGCGTACTAATATCTGAAACACGTTTTAGATCTATTTCGTTCATTCCCTTATCAATTAGCAATTTCCATAACTTGATATATTACTTTCTATTGTTGCCTACAAAAAACACCGCGAGCACTCCCGGGCCGGTATGCGAGCCGATGACGGTTCCTGTGTATCCGATCAGCACGTCCTTCACGCCCACTTCCTTTATCAGGCGCTCGCGCACATATTTGGCGTCCGCCAGGCAATCGCCGTGGCAGATGGTAAGTATCTGCTCCTCCGGGTTAACAATATCGGCCTTCGTCTGCGCTACGAGCTTATCCAGCGAGCGCTTGCGCCCGCGCGCCTTTCCGTCCGGAATCAGCTTTCCTTCAAGGTTCAGGTAGATCATGGGCTTTATGTCGAATATCGAGCCGATGAATTCGGTCGCGGCTGAAATCCTTCCGCCCATGCGCAGATGGTGCAGGTTATCCACCGTTACGATATGGCAGTAATTCCGCCAATTAAGCTCCACCCACTCCTTAAGCTCGTGAATGCTCAGACCATCGTCGCGCTTTTGAACGGCGTGCATTACCAGCAGACCCTCGCCCAGGCTGGCGGCCCTGGTATCGATAATATAAAGCGTGCGGTTTGGATACTTCAGTCTAAGCTCCTCTCCCGCCACGCACGCGGAGGCGTACGAACCGCTCAGCGCCGACGAAAAGCAAAGGTAAATCAAATCGCCCTTCTCGAGGTATGGAGACATTCCTTCTATATATTGCGTCGACGAGATTTGGCTTGTGGTAGCGCGCTGCCCCTGACGCTGCAATTCATAGAAAGATTCGATTGTCGCGGCGCCTTCGTAATTGCCGTCGAAATGTGTTTCGCCGTTGATCGTATACGACAGCGCGATTGCCGGAACGTTAACGCTGCGCAGATATTCCGGCGTTAGGTCGCAGGTGGAGTCCGTCATTAATGTGTAGCTGAAATCGCTCATGCCGATACGCCTCCTTGTTATGTGATAAGTAGTTTTCTCATCGCACCGATTGCGGAAAGCGCGCGCGGGGCGCAGACTAGTCTCGTTCGGGGAACATGCGCGGCGTCCTTCCCAAATGATAATAACGTCAACCAGTTTATACCATTGGATGTCGGTAGTGTCAAGCGCGCGTAAAATCGCGGGCAAATGTTTTGCGTCCGTTCACAATCGACGCGGTATCGCGCTCCAAAGAAGATGGGGTTCTCGAATATATTCAGTACAAGTAGATTCATTACCAAGCTCGGTTTCCGCGCGCGGGGATGGAATGGCGGCGCTTTCGCGTTACATCAGAGGTTGGAATTTCTATCCAGCCGCCGCATCAATTTAAGCGTGGCAAGCGACGCGACGCGCGTGGCAAGCGGATTCAATGAAACTCCGCAGGAGTTTTTATCTTATCGGGAGGGCTGTTTATGAGCGAGATAATAAGGTTCGTTCGCTATCTATACAACGGCGAGGAACACTGGGGGATATCAAAGGCGCTTTATATTCAAGAGATCAGCGGCGACCCCTGCAACGGTTACCGCGCGACTGATATTCAGCATTCATACGCGGAGCAGAGCGAGAAGCACGACGAACATCTTGAGTTTCTTCCGCCTTGCCAGCCAGGGCAGATGATAATCGTCGGTTGGAATTATAAGGATCATACGCCGGGCGCGGCTGGCAAAGGCCCTGAAATACCTTTGTTCTATCCATTATCGCCGCGCTCGATCATCGGCCATGGGCATAAGGTGATATATCCCGTCGGATTAAGCCGCGTAGAGCACGAGGCGGAACTTGTCGTTATAATCGGCAAGCGCGCGAAAAACGTAAAAGCCGCCGACGCGAACGAATATATACTGGGCTACTCCTGCGGAAACGACGTATCCGCGCGCGATATTCAGAATCATCCTGAATACGCGAATCTTCCCCGCGCAAAAACCGTCGATACATTCTCGCCTATCGGGCCGTTTTTGGTGACGGGCATTGATGATCCATCTGGCCTGGCGATCGAGGCGCGCGTAAACGGCGAGGTGCGCCAGAGCGCAAAGATAAGCGATATGTTCTTCAGCGTGCCGGAGCTAATCGAATCGATCACCCAGTATATGACGCTCGAACCATGGGACGTCATATTCACCGGAACGCCGCAGGGACCCAGCGCAGTTCATCCCGGTGACACGATGGTGGTGCAGATCGAGAAAGTTGGCGCGCTTATAAACCAGGTGGTTTGACGGAGCGGTGTATTGGCGAGTTGGGCGGCGGGGCAGAGCTAGCGCTGAATGAAATCACGAATCGCTTGCGCGAGGCGCGTCGATTACGCCATCCCGCGCGGCGAAGAAGTTTCGATTTTTATCCATGGCGTGTTCGAAAAATATATCGAGGCTGAATGTGCTGGATTTTAATGAGGCGCAAGTAACCATGAGTGATGCGCAGCTCCGCCGTGTCGACTGCGCGTAAACCAGCTGCCGCCTGTGGCGGATGAAGGCGGGATTACGCGCGCGCGACGCCGCAATGGATAAAAGACTGTACATGCAGATCGAGAGATTTTTCGAACACGCCCTAAGTAGGTATTCCTCTATTCGCATTTCCCCCAAATCCGCTTTGTGCGGGGCGGTGATCCGCTCAGCTTACACAGGATAAAATATTTCCGATGGCGTAAAGCGGCAGGTTCAGCAGCCGATCCTCGCGCCTGTAATCCGCCATAGACGAACGAATCGATAATGGCGGGTTGAATTTATCGGCATAGGCTTTTAAGCTCTTGCTCTGCAAATTGACCTCCGCTTTTACCTCGAGCGGCAGAACGGCGTCGCCTGTGTCGAGGAGAAAATCTATCTCGGCAGTGTTGCGGTCGTTCGTCCAGTAATACGGCTTAATTCCCCGAAGTGTCTTTAGCTGCTGCAGCACATATTGCTCGGTCAGCGCGCCTTTAAATTCTTTGAACAATTCATTGCCGTCAAGCAGCGCATCCTGCCGCAGCTGTGTCATACAGGATAACAAGCCTACGTCGACAAAAAACAGCTTGAAGGCTTTTAAATCTTCATAGGCTTTCAGCGGCAAGCTCGGCGCGGTCGCCCGATAAACCTTATGCACAAGCCCACAATCAGTCAGCCACATCAGCGCGTATTCATAATCTTTTGCTCTCGCACCTTCTTTAATAATCCCATATATAAATTTCTTGTTTTCCTTTGTGAGCTGCGCCGGAATGCTGTTCCAAAGCATACGGATTCGCGGCACGACTTCATTAGGCGCATGTTTGGAAAAATCCTGCTCATACGCCGCAAGGATGCGCTGCTGAATCTCACGCGCTTCATTGAAATCGCGGCTTGCCGAGAAATTCATAACGACCTCCGGCATGCCTCCCACATAGTAGTAGTGCTTTAATAGATCGATATATTCCTGCTTGAACGTGGTCGCCATCGCGAAATCGCCTTTATCCAAAAGTTCGGCGAACCGCTCTTTACCCATTGCTTTCATAAATTCAATAAAAGACAACGGATATAAATCTAAAAATTCCACCTTGCCGACCGGAAACGACGTGCCTTGATGAAGCGCGACTCCAAGCAACGAACCCGCGCATATGATTTGATATTGCGGCGCGTTCTCGTCAAAATATTTGAGCGACGTTAAGGCCTGCGGAACTTCCTGTATCTCGTCAAATATGATGAGCGTGTTTTCCGGGTTAATCTTATGTCCTGCGTACAATTCAATCCCTGTGACAAGGCGCGCAACGTCAAGGTCTGCGGAGAATAACTCACGCATGAGCCGGTTGTTGTCAAAGCTGACGTAGACGGTATGCGCATAGGCAGACGCGCCAAACGCTTTCATCAGCCATGTCTTGCCGACTTGCCGTGCTCCGCGAATAATCAGCGGCTTGCGATTATTTTTTTCTTTCCATTTATACAACTGTTCTATTGCGGCTCGATACATAGTGCGGCATCTCCAATCGAAATCCATTGTAATATTGTATGACGTAAGCACAAAAATTACAACGACTTTTCGTCTTTAAACGACACTTTTTTATGCGTAGTAAGCGGAGCCGAATGCGAAGCGCAGCCTAGCTGTAACTTATTCAAAAAAACTCCAAAGGAGTTTTTACATAATTTTAATGCCTATTCGAAAATTATGCCGCGCCGCCTGCGAAATTTCCGCTTGCGCGCGCCGACGCTTTCAGGTATACTATGAAAACTAAAGGCGATGACGGAGACGGCGCGCTGCGGCCATCCCAACCAGAGAGAACGCGCGGACGCGAGTCCGGCTGAAAAGCGTTTTTGGGATAGCGGCGAGATTCACTCCAGAGCCGCGCCCTGAAACCCAAGCGGCTGTAGGGGACGACGTACGGCGCCCGTTAAAGCGCCAAGGATTCGGAATACGTTTGCGTGATGATTCCGGTTCCGGAAAAGCGGTCAGCGCGATAATCGGTCGCGCGGCAAATTGGGTGGTACCACGGGCGTAACGCGCTCCGTCCCTTGCGGGGGCGGAGCGTTTTGTTTATTGCGGGTATGGGGCTAGGCCTCATACCATTCAGGGCGGCGGGGCGCGGGGCCTTGCGCCAGCCAAAAAGGGGGGCGAAGTATGCGCGAACAAATCGAAAAGCTGCGGCAGGAAGCGCGGCGCGCCGCAGACGAGGCGAATACTCCGGCTGAATTGGAAAACGCGCGCGTTCATTATTTCGGGAAAAAGGGATCGTTTACGCTGCTGCTGCGCGGGCTTGGGCAAATGCCGCCGGCGGAGCGTCCGCAGGCGGGGCAGCGGATAAACGAAGCGCGCGCCGAAACGGAACTCTGGTTCGACAGGCGCGCGGCCGATCTTAAGATTCAGGAGCGCGCGCTCAAGCTGAAATCCGAAACGATAGACGTTACGGAACCGCGAGGCGCGAGAAAGCTTGGCAGCCTTCACCCTATCTCCATAGTGCTCAACGACTTGGTCGATCTGTTCGTGGGAATGGGCTACGAAACGGTCGAGGGGCCGGAGATAGAATACGATCGATATAACTTCGAGCTGTTGAACCAACCGAAAAACCATCCGGCGCGCGACGCGCAGGATACCTTTTATATCGAAGACAATATAGTGCTTCGCTCGCATACCTCGCCCGTTCAGGCTCGCGTAATGCTCGAGCGCAAGCCGCCGATTCGGATAATCAGCGCGGGGCGAGTATACCGCGCGGACGAGGTGGACGCGACTCATTCGCCAGTATTCCATCAATTGGAAGGGCTTTATATCGACAAGCGCGTGCGAATGTCAGATCTTAAGGGAACGCTCGACATATTCGCGAAGCGCCTGTACGGCGCCGACGCAGCCACAAGGTTCAGACCGTCGTTCTTCCCGTTTACGGAGCCTTCCGCAGAGGTCGATTTAACATGCCCCGCGTGCAAAGGCGGCGGCTGCCGCGTATGCAAGGGCACAGGCTGGATAGAGCTGCTGGGCAGCGGAATGGTAAATCCCAAGGTGCTTGAGATGTGCGGCATCGATAGCTCGGTGTATTCCGGATTCGCGTTTGGTATCGGGTTGGAACGCGTGGCTATGCGCAGATACGGAGTATCCGATATGCGCTGGCTGTTCGAGGGCGACGCGCGGCTGCTCTCGCAGTTCCGTTGAGGAGGTATTCGTATGAAACTGCCGCTGAGCTGGATAAAAGAATATGTTAACATAAATGTTTCTGCGGACGAGTATCGTTCGCGGATGATTCTCGCGGGCGACGGAATAGAAGGCGTGGAAGAGCCTGGCGCGGAGATATCGAACGTGGTCGTCGGGCGGATAGAATCGATCCGCAAGCACGCCAACTCCGATCATCTGCTGATATGCCGGGTGGACGTCGGCGGCGAAGCTCTGCAGATAGTAACCGGCGCGCCAAACGTTTTCGAAGGCGCGTATGTGCCTGTCGCGCTTCATGGCGCGTTCCTTCCCGGGGGCAAATCAATCAAGCGCGGCAAGCTGCGCGGCGAGGTATCGGAGGGAATGCTGTGCAGCGGCTCGGAGCTGAACGTTCCCGACGCGCTGTATCCCGGCGCGGGCGTGGACGGCATATTGATATTTAACGAGCCTCATCCGCCGGGGGCGGACGTGCGTCCTATTCTTGGCATAGACGATACTATAATCGATTTCGAGGTGCTCGCTAACCGCCCGGATTGCCTTTGCGCATGGGGCATTGCCAGGGAATCCGCCGCCGTGCTTGGAACGGAGTTTCGCAAACCCGAGATCAAAGTGAAAACATCCGGTGGGAATATCGGGGATTTCGCGTCCGTCGACGTGCGGGACGGCGCGCTGTGCCCCCGATATACCGCGTGCGCGATCAATAACGCGCGCGTCGCGCCGTCGCCCATGTGGATGCGCAAGGCGCTGAACGGCGCGGGCATGCGCTCGATAAATAATATTGTAGACATAACTAACTACGTAATGCTCGAGACCGGTCATCCGATGCACGCGTTCGATTTGGATAAAGTTCGAGGGCGGCGCATAATCGTACGCCGCGCGTCGCCGGGCGAGACGCTGCGCACCCTCGACGAAAAGGAGCGCACGCTTACCTGCGACATGCTGGTTATAGCGGACGCGGAAGGCGCGACCGGCCTGGCCGGCATTATGGGCGGCGAGGAAAGCGAGATTACTCAAGATACGAAGGTTATTTTGTTTGAGTGCGCGGCGTTTGACCGCACTAGCGTTCGCCTTACATCGCGCGCGCTGGGAATGCGAACGGAATCCTCCGGCAGGTTCGAGAAGGGTGTGACGCCCGAGACGGTTCGCACGGCCATGCTGCGCGCGTGCCAGCTTGTAAATCTGCTGAACGCGGGAGACGTAGTAGGCGAATCGCCGGACAACGGCATGATGATCGATCTATATCCCAACCCATCACTGCCCGCCGCCGTTCGCGCCGATTGCGCTCGCATACGAGAGCGCATCGGCGTGGACGTGCCCGACGAGCGAATGGCCGAAATCCTCCGCGCGCTGCACTTCGGCGTTTCGCTGGACGGCGGCGCGCTGACCGCAATGCCGCCCGCGTTTCGGCAGGATGTCGATCAGGAAGCCGACCTCGCGGAAGAGATAATTCGATTATATGGTTATCATCATCTTAAACCGACGCTGCCCATCGGCGCTGGCATACCGGGAAAGCGCAGCGAGCGCATGCGAATGACGGACAGCGTGAAGGCGTTTCTTCGCGCTTGGGGCGGAAACGAAACCCTCGCGTTTTCGTTCGTCAGCCCGGCGTCGCTGGAAAAGCTTGGGCTTCCGGCGGGCGATCTGCGGCTGTCGCCAGTGGCTATCCGCAATCCGCTGGGCGAGGATACTAAGGTGATGCGCACCACGCTGGTTCCATCGATGCTGGACGCGCTGGCGCTGAATCAAAGCCGAAAGAACGAGGCATGCTTATTATTTGAAACCGGCGCGGCGTTTGAGACCATACGCGGCGGCGCTCAAAAAAAAGAAGGCGAGCTGCCGTGGGAACGCCAAACGCTGTGCATCGGCGCGTACGGAGCGTCCGTCGATTTCTATGAAATGCGCGGGATAGTTGAAGCGCTTCTGAAATCGTTCGGCATCGCCGCAGCGATCGAGCGCGGAGCGGACGCGTATTATCATCCGGGACGGTCGGCGCGGCTTACCGCAAGCGGACAATCCGTCGCGCAGCTCGGCGAAGCGCATCCGGATACGGCTGAACGGTTTCGCATAGAGGGACGGGTTTATATCGCTGAAATCGATCTGGACGCGCTCGCCGCGCTAGCCGTGCCCGCGCCTCCGATACGCGAGCTGCCGCGCCATCCTGCGGTGTCGCGCGACGTCGCGCTGACGATGGATGAATCCGTGCCCCTGGGAGGAGTGCGCGACGCGATCGAAAATGCGTGCGGGCCGCTGCTGGAGTCCGCTTCGCTATTTGATGTATACCGAGGCGCGCGGCTTGGCGGCAAAAAATCCGCCGCGTTCTCGCTTCGATTCCGCGCTCCGGATCGAACGCTCACAGACGAGGAAGTCGATAAGATATTCGAGCGTATGTTATCGTCCGTTGAGGAACAATATGGCGCGGAGATCCGCAAATAAACCGTCCGCAGGCGGATGAAGGCGCGGCGCAATACGCTGTAACGCGCCGCATGAGGTAAATTATGAATCGCGAAGACATCGAGCGCATCAACGAACTGGCACGCAAACAGAAAACCGTTGGGCTGAACAAACTTGAACAAGCGGAGCAGCAAGGATTGCGCAACCAATACCTCCGCGATTTCCGCGAGAACATGAGGGCGACGCTGGAATCTGTACGCGTAGAACAGGAAGACGGCAGCTACGCGCCGCTCGTAAAGCGGAACGACGGCGATCGCGGGTGCGGCGCGGAGCCGCGCGACAGATGATAACGGGAAAATGGTTTCCGCCCGGAGCGCGCCCCGACGAAGCCGCGCTAATTTGGGAGGAAACGTTCGGCTCGGCGGATGGATCGATCCGCGTGCGGGACAATCTCGCACGCGTCGCTTGCTTGCGCGACGACTGCGGGCAATGCGTGGCCGCCGTGCGGTTGTATTACGCCGACGGCGCGTACTGGATCGATTCGCTTGCCGTGCGGGAGTGTGCGCGCGGACAGGGCTATGGAGATCTATTGATTCGAATGGCGCTGGATATGGCGCTGACGCACGGCGCGCGCGCGATTCGGTTAGAGTCGCCGCGCGGCTGCGCAGCGTTCTTCCAGCGCTATGGTTTTTATAATATTGATGATATAGATATAATTGAAGGCGTTTCGGCGGACAGCGCGGCTTCGATCCAACGCGCGTCCCTGATCCAAATGGAAGCGATGGCGGGAGACGTTCGATTGAGCTGCGCGGCTTCGCGGTCGGCGAGCGCGCGCGGGTACGGAGCGCCCGCCCAGACGATTCGCGCCCAATATAATCCGCAGGGCGAGTAGGAGGCGCAATGTCGACGATTGAGTTAAATCTGCCGTTTACCAGGGAAGAAGCGTCTCGAGTAAAGCCCGGGGATATCGCCGTTCTAAGCGGCGTAGTATATACCGCGCGCGACGCCGCGCACAAGCGTATGTTCGCGCTGCTGGATGATGGGCTGCCGCTTCCGTTTGATATTAAGAATCAAACGATCTATTACGCCGGACCCGCCCCCGCGAAACCCGGGCGGGTAATAGGCCCGTGTGGACCGACGACAAGCTCCCGGATGGATAACTATGCGCCGCGGCTGATTCGCCTGGGCTTAACGGGTATGATCGGGAAAGGCGAACGCGGCGATAGCGTACGGCAGGCTCTGAGGGAAACCGGCTCGTTGTACTTTCAGGCGGTTGGCGGAGCGGCCGCGCTGATCGCTCGATGCGTAAAAAGCGCGGAGGTAATCGCTTTTGAGGATTTGGGAACGGAGGCGGTTCGCAGGCTGACGATCGAAGGACTGCGCGCGCGAGTGTACGATCCGTATCAATAAGTAGGATTGCGCCTCAGAAACTTCAGCCAACAGCATATTTAATCTATACGACCAAAACATATACAATATAATAATTATATGTTTACCCGCCGGATGCTCTCGCGCCCGGCGGGTTGCTTGACGACATTATCAACCTAACTATGATTGAGCACGCTGAATTTGCGGCCATAAGCGGCGCCGCCGCGAGTAGACGCGCTCGCGCTATTGTTATGTCGATCTGCCGTTGGGCGGCATACCCTGCGATCGCGGTTGAGGCGCGCAAGGCGGATCGCACGTCCGCTGCCGCATGTTAATCAGCACGGGGGGCTGGCGCATCGGATACGGCGGAGCCGGCGGACGAGGCGGCATATTAATAAACAAAGGGGGCGGCGGCGGTGGTATGGGGCGCGGAGGCGGCATCGGGCGCTGCATTGAATATAGCACGGGCGGCTGATCGATATACCGCCGAGGCGCGGGCGGTGCGGGCGGAGGCGGCGTGACGATAGGCGGACTGTTTATCACAATCGGCGGCCTTTGCGGCGGCGGCGGGGCGACAAGCACCTGCTGCGGCGGCGTGGGCAGCGTCACCTTCGGCATCTGCGCCTGCATCACGATAGGCGGCGACTCTATTATAAGCGGCGGTATCGGCGGCGGCGGCGGAAGGCGCAGCGGTGGATAGAACAGCGGCATTGGCGGCGGCAGATTGGGAACCACCGATCCTTCCGCCGTTCCGCCGCTCCCGCTTCCGCCGCTTCCGCCTCCGACATCTACTTTTACGCATATCATCATGCACGCTTCGTCGGTCGCGGCGTCCTCATGATGCTTATCAAGAAACCGCGTGCCCAAATTCTGGTATTTTATAAAAACCTGATTATCCGGCGGACCTGTATAGTACCCTCCCGTATCGATAAAATAAACTCTATGCTCCTCGAGATCGACCGGGCCTTCCGTCGACGCGCAGGTGCGGTAGCATATAGTGCGTCCCGTCACCCGCAGGCTCGTGTAAATTTCCTCGTCGGCGGAAGGGTTTTCTATAGCGTTGCCGCACACGTCGACATAGCTGGAGCTAAAGCCGTCGCTGCACGCGCAGCATGGTTCCGTAGATATGGTGGGATCGCCGCCGCTCGAGTTCACGCTCATCGGGCCTACGACCAGTCTGCCGCAGATCATTCGCGCGGAGGTCGGTTTCGCGCCCCAGTCCATGCTTAGGCTATCCTCGCCGCATACCGATATATCCGCCTCCGAAAGCGAACAGTTAGATCCCATCTGCGCGCTTGATCCGCTGGCGCGCGATTTCTTGCCGGGTTCTCTCCATAGCGCCGACGGCTTCTTATATTGAGCCAGCAGCGTCTTCGCGTTGTAGGACGTGGGCTGCGGAAAATCATCCGGATTCCACTGCGCCAGTTTGCCGCATCCCGATCCCGTATGCCCCATGGCAAGTTGAACCAATTTTTCAAGCGCGGTGTTCATTTTGTCGATTAATATCGGCGACGCAACGTAATAACCGGGCCAAGTCGACGGATCGTATGATCCGATTCCGCACGTGGTGCACGGCGCGGCTCCGGAACAAAAATGAATTAAATCCTCGGGAGCTGCCGAAGGTCTTTGCTTTTTATCAATTATATACCAGATCGCAGCCTGAGTAAGATATTGCGCATCCCAATCACGGAGAGTGTCGGGGTCTTCTGAATCGGTGCCTATAACGACGGACAATTTGTCAAAAAACTCGGCAAGGGAAGTTTCTTCGTCGTAATAACCGTTCGCGAGCAGCCATGTGATCGCGCACTGCGCGCTGCCAAGGCTGCCGTTTCCCGCCAGCCCCGCGCCGATCGAGGTGCTGTTGCTCGGATTAACGGAACCGAATTGGAGATCATGGTTTAAGCAATAAGCCGTATTGCTCTGCGAACCGCTCGCGTCCGTCCGTGATGCGCTGAAAGAGGGGATAATGCCGTAATTCTGATTGCCGTTGATACAAAGGTGATACCCGCGCGTTCCATATGAACCCGGATCGTATATCCACGCCGAAGACGAAACCGAAAAAGGAATGCCGGAATTCCCGACATATACGTCGTTATCGAATTCGCGCAGCGCGCTGGAAAGAAAAAGCGGCGGCGCTTTCTTTTTTGATCCGCTCAAATCGCCCGCCGCGTCTGCGGAGCTTTTCAGATAATTGCCCGACGCCTTCGCCTTTGTCCTGTTAGAGCATGCCATATCTGTCCCTCCTTCGAAACCCGTCATATATATGTGGCGGTCAAAAATAAAATTATGAATTAATAAAAACACGGACGGGCACGGCTCGTCAAAAGCCGCGCAAAAATACGCGAAG
>JAISZG010000090.1 GCA_031269355.1 Oscillospiraceae bacterium
CTCGGTTTTTCTCTCTTCAACCCCTCTTTCCTCCACTCTTCCCTCTCTAACTTCAGCCGCTTCCCTCGCTTTTTTCCACCGCTTTACCACTGTGGATCTTTCTTTGGGAATTTACGGAATCGTACAGACGAACCGCCGCGAGCAGCGCCTCCTCGTAGGTTAGAGGATCAGCTGTGCGCATAGAGTTTGTCGCCGAGTCGTAGTCGAACACGTTCCTGCCACTGAAGCGACTTGTCTTGGCCAGCGCGAAGAAGTACGCCGCCGCGTGGATGATGAAATCGCTGTACTGATCGCCCGTCCGTTCGCTATAGATGCGCATGGAAAACAGCGCCTGTGACGGCTTGTAGTCGTCCCATGGCAGGCCGATCGTGTCGTTCAGGCTATGCCAATCGCCCCAGGCAGCCGCGCTGCCGCCTATCGCGCGCGCCGCGAAGAACAGCATGACAAAACCGTCCGCGCGGCTGAGCGGCTGGCTGGAATCCATCGCCGAACCCATGTCTACCTGAAACGCGGTCATCTTGTCGGGGTCGACTAGCCGGATCATGCGGCTTAGCATAAGCGCGAACTGGTCGGCAGACACCTGCGGGTTGTCCGAACGCACGCCGCCTATTCCCAACTCGACAGCACGCGCCAGCTCAGGATCGCTGTACGCCACACCGATAGTGGTTCGCCAATGCAACGCTAGGCCGACTGGCAGCGCACTGTTCAAAGCCGCCAACGCGATCGCCACGAGTAGAGCCGCCGCGCACATCGTATGAAACAGCCTGCGCCGCAAAGGCGACTGCAGTCGATTCAGCGCACGCTCGACAGAGCGCATATCGTGCGGCCTATGCGCCGGGTCAAACCTCAGGCACCGCGCGATCAGGCGGCGCAACGCGCGTGGCATTGCGTGACCCGCCAGCAGGCGCGGATCGTACGCGCCAGTTAGCAGGCATGTCATTAGCATACCCAACCCGTACACATCGGTGCGCTCGTCGGAGCGCTGGTAGCCAAACTGTTCCGGCGCGGCGGTTTCAGGCGTCATAATCAACACCGTATCGGTGCGCTTGCTAGACGAGGCCGCCTGAGCGGTGCCGAAGTCTACCAACACGAGCGAGCCGTCGTCGCTGCGGATGATGTTGTCCGCCTTCAGATCGCGATAAATCGTGCGCGAACCGCCTTTGTGCAGTTCGCGTAGGATCGTGCAGACCCGCGCGCCGATCCTCGCCGCTTCCCGCCACCCCAGCGCACGCGAGCCAGCGTAATCGGCAAGCGAAACACCCTCGATATACTCCCGGATTAGGATGGTTTCGTCATGTTCGTCTTCGTCCACGCACAGGTAGGCGGCTGGAAAACTGGAGCTGCTCAGCGCGCGCAGGCAGTCGAACTCACGGCACAACACAGCCCTGCAAGCGCCGCGCGCACGCTTGAGCAGCAACCGCTGACCCTCTGCGGTTACTGCACGGTACACCCATCGGTCATCCGCCTCGCGGAGCAGCACGGCGTCTTTGAGCAAAGGCTTCAGCGCGCGCCGAATCTCGGATTCGTCCGCCAGCGCACCGCCGCTGCGGAGATTGTCAATCCGCGCGATCATCAATCTTTCCGATGGCCACGAGTGAGCGCTCGCCAGTCTCAAGCAGCGCGCTTTCGGTCTGTTCCAGCGTCCAGCCATGCGTGAGGCCGAACACGATTACAGCGTCCCTGCGCACACACGGATACAGCGCGCCTTTGGTTAGCCTGCGCAGCAGCCGTTGTGTTTCATCCAGCCCGTATCCGAACAAGAACGCCAAGCGCAGCGCCATGTCCCGCCCAGGCACGCGCATCCCTTTGGCCATTTGGTAGACGTAGGTGCGCGTCGTATACAGCGCGTTGGCCATGCTCTCCGTGTTCTTGCGATGTGTGCGCATCCATTCCTTCAGCTGCGCACTGAACGGACTCGGCTGTGCCGCCGATTGCGCCAGCAGCGCTTGGCTCAAATCATTCTGCCGCTCAATCTGACGGGTGAGCTGCGTTGTCGTAAGCGGCATTGACGCGTCATCCTTTCATGTCGGCTGGTCACTATGAAGCGTTTATATCAGTCACTATTTCTGCAGCTAATCCGAAAACCCTGCCGCGCGTCGGGATCGCAGCGCAAAAATAAATGTCGGATTATGCAACCTGCAAACCAACGCGATCCAACGATCTGCTATACTTGAATCGGACGGTTCCCAGGTTCACCCATGTAACGCCGAGCTGTGAAAGGAGATACCCCAATGAAACAGCCCCGCATACCCGCGCTTTTACTGATGCTCGCGCTGATGGTCACACTGCTTGCCGCACCCGCGCTAGCCGAGGTACCAACCAACACCTCGCCGCTGCTTGTGGTGCAAAACAATAAGGTGATCACCGATACTAATGCAATCGACATAACTAAAGACATATATATCGGACAGTACGCCGACGGCCTGCCGAATGGGTTTGGTATCTACTTTGCGCCCGCAGCTGACGGAAACAGGCTGTGGTTCGGTAACTTTCTGGATGGCGACGTCGACGGCGAAGCGGTTCTCATCGGCAAGGACGGCACCCGCACCGAGGGGCGTTATCGTGGCGGCAAGCTTCTCGACGGCTACGTGGCGAGCAAGCTCAAGGTCAACAGCCTGAACATCCAGCGCAGCGCGAATGGATCGGTTATGATCTGGGAAGTCAATGAGGGCAAGCGTACCGGAGTGTATGCCGATGTCCTTCCGGATGGATTCGTCCGCGTCGCCCATATGCAGGATGGTATTGTCACAGGCTACGGCATGTCCTATAACCCGAGCCTTGATTTGCTTTATTATGGCAATTTCAAGGAAGCAATGTACCACGATGTTGACGCCTATATCGTGATGAAAGGCGTTCTCTACGAGTGCATATATAAGAACAACCGCCTGGTTGAGCAGGTGACCATAAAGTAAACAGCCGCTGCCGCAGCTATAGTTTGAGTAGCAAACGAGGGTTTGCGCGCCGTCTCCGCATCACAGACTGTAAAAGTTGCAGCTCGGAGACGGCGTTTTATCAAATATCAAATTTGATCCGATGGAGGGTTTTACGCTAATGCAACCTGATATAATGCCGCATTTCGTACATTTTCTTTCCGCATTCATTCCAATTATATAACATTAGGATTCCTTTTGCAACATTCATAAATAGAATAATAATAAATTTATATTTATTGCCTTTGCATGTTTTTATTTTGAAACCGGGACTATGTCCCGCATCCCTGATAGAGCGGACTGTGCCCCGTACCCGCTAGGTTGCTTTGCCAGCCGCGCGCGCTACGCCCAGATAGGCGCCTATCACGCGCTGATCGCTGCGTATTTCGCGAGGCGCTCCGGCAGCTATCACCTGCCCATAATCGAGCACCACAATCCTTTCACAAATTCCCATGACCAAACTCATATCGTGTTCAATCAAAAGCACGCCTACTCCAAACAGATTTCGGATACGGCAAATCGTATCCATCAGCGAATGGGTTTCCGTCGGATTCATACCCGCCGCCGGTTCGTCCAGCAGCAGCAGTTTCGGCTTGCCAATTAAGGCGCGGACTATTTCCAATTCGCGCTGCCTGCCATATGGAAGATTCGACGCGAGTTCTTCCGCGAGCGGCTTCATATTAAACAGATCAAGCAGTTCCAGCGCGCGGTCAGTCGCTTCGCGCTCCTCCCGCCAATAGCGCGGCATGCGCATCGCTCCCGCCAATACGCCATATTTCATTCGATGATGATACGCGACCCGCGCGTTATCAAGCACGCTCATATGCTTAAACAAACGGATATTCTGGAACGTACGCGAAACGCCGGATTGAAATATCTGATGAGTCTTTCTGCCGATTAAGCTTACTCCATCCAGCTTTATTTCACCGGACAGCGGCGGATAGATGCTTGTGATCAAGTTGAACACCGTCGTTTTACCGGCGCCGTTTGGGCCGATCAGCCCGACGATTTCACCGGAATCAACCGCGAACGTCACATGCTCCAGCGCATGTAATCCGCCAAACTGAATGCTTAAATCATTTACTTCCAATAGGGACATAAAAGAATATCCTTTCGAACGCTTTGCTGTACCGTATAATACGCGTAGGAAGCGTCTCCCCGCTATTCGACCAGTTCACCCTTCCTGCGCTTGCGAAACAAATTGGTCAGCGATAGTTCCGCCGTACCCAGAAGCCCCGCCGGTCTGAACAGCATCATCAGCACCAGCGCAAGCGAATATATCAGCATGCGATAATTGGATAGCCCGCGAAGCACTTCCGGTAGAAGCGTCAGTACTATCGCCGCAACTGTAGCCCCGGTAATCGAGCCCATTCCGCCTAGCACAACCATCACCAAATATTCGATAGACCTATCAAAATTGAAACGGTTTGGATTCAGAACCCCAACATAATGGGCGTATAAGCCGCCCGCGATTCCCGCGAAGAACGCGGCCAGCGTAAACGTGAATATCTTATAAAACGTAATCGGAATCCCTGACGACACGGACGCCACTTCGTCCTCGCGTATAGATATTATCGCGCGACCGTGCCTGGATCGCCCGATTGTGAACATAAGCGCGACCACCAGTACCACGGTGAAATACGCGAACGGAACGGTTGTAACGCGCGGTATACCGCGCAGCGAGCGAGCGCCGCCAATAAACGGCAGGTTATTCATTATGATACGCACGATCTCGCCAAATCCTAGCGTTATTATCGCCAGATAATCTCCGCGCAGCCTCAGCGCGGGAACCCCTATCAGAATACCGGCAGCCGCCGCGCATAATCCTCCAAACAGAAGCGCAAGCGGGAACGACAGCGGATTCGTAAGCCCTATATGAATCGAGTACAGCGCGGCGGCATACGCGCCAACTCCCATGAACGCGCTGTGCCCCAGCGCCAAATGACCCAGCAGCCCCGTCACCAGGTTCAGGCTGGTAGCCATCAGTATGTTGATCAATATGGTAATAATTATTCCTGTATAATAGTTCTTTATAATGCCCATTTGGACTGGGATCAATAGCGCGCATGACAGCGCTGAAAGGGCGATAAGGTTGATGATCCAGGCGCGGCTAATTTTTTTATCCATTGATCACACCTTCTCGTTTACGTTTTTACCCAGCAGCCCGCTTGGCTTAACCAGCAAAACGATAATCAAAATACCAAATACTACCGCGTCCGCAAGCTGCGTGGAAACGTATCCCTTAGTAAGGCTCTCGGCTACTCCCATGATAAACCCGCCTATCATCGCGCCGGGCATCAGGCCTATACCTCCAAGCACTGCGGCGATGAACGCCTTAAGCCCCGGCAGCGCGCCCATAGTAGGCGACACGGTCGGATAAGCTGTGCTGTAGAGCACCGCGCCTACTGCCGCCAGGCACGCGCCTATCGCGAACGTAACAGATATTGTAGTATTAATATTTATACCCATAAGCTGCGCGGCGCTTATATCCTCGGATACCGCGCGCATAGCCTTGCCCATTCGAGTGCGGCGGACGAACAGTTCCAGCAATATCATTAATGCGACAGCGGTTAGAATCGTAAGCAATGTCAATCCGCTTACGCGCAGCGGACCTACGATTAGCGACGGAAGATTAACGCGCACCGGAAACGGTCGCGGCGTTGGCGAGAACATAAGTTGGATGCTATTTTGCAAAAAGAAACTGACTCCTATCGTCGTTATCAGCGACGATATCCTCGGCGACGAGCGCAGCGGTTTATACGCGATGCGCTCGATAACAACGCCCAGCACAACGCATACTGCAACCGCCATTACGACGACGACGACAAACGGCAGCGCTGTATTCGTGAATAGCATCAGCGCGGCATATGCGCCAACCATAATGATATCGCCATGCGCAAAGTTAATCAGCTTAACAATTCCGTATACCATCGTATATCCCAGCGCGATCAGCGCGTACACGCTGCCTACGTGCAGTCCGTTGATTAGCTGGCTGAGCAGTCGATCCAAGCGCATCACCTCAATTTAGCAATCGTTTCAGCAATCGTCGTGTCCGTTTAGCATTTGTTATATCCGATAATATATTTTATAATATATATACCACGTTTCCCATGCACCGCATACCGATCGTTTCCATTAATGCGGGGCTACACCCCACCGCCCCGAACGAGGCGGGACGTAGCCCCACACCCGCTTGGATGATATGTCGATCAGTGTAACTGGTTTGGCGAATCTTGTCAACTATCAGCCGGGGCGAAATCATTTACCTCAAGGGGAGAGATATTGGTCAATAATGGTTGTTAAAATATCCAAAAGGGAAATGAAAAAAGTCGAATAAGAAGCGCGAGGTGATGGAAATGAAGAATCCATGAAATAAACGCATGTAAAAAGATGACAAGCCTGCGCAAGATAGCTATGGAACTCATGATAAAGTTAAAAACACAGAGTTTGAGCTACCACAATATTCAGAGGCGCGCTCTTTTTGATGATGAGTTTATGTTGTCTATGCTACTATATGAGAGTAAATGATTTTGCCCTGATTTTTGCTTGACAATAACAAAACATAGTGATATTACATTCCATGAAGAA
>JAISZG010000075.1 GCA_031269355.1 Oscillospiraceae bacterium
GCACGGCTACGACTTCGAGAGAGAGGGGTGGGTCCGGGAGGGGGGAGAGGGCAGGGCCCTTTCCCCCCTCCCGGTGGGTTTTTGCTTCTTTTTCCCCGGAGAAAAAGAAGACCCCCCAAATTAAAAATCTACCCCTTTCACGAACCCCTAGACCCCTATTCCCACACCATAAGGCTCCCCCGTCCCCACAACCCCCAGGGGGAGGTGGGGAGGGGGATCGCGATCCCCCTCCCCAAGTAGCTACGCTACACTACGCGATAATCATCAGCAAGCCGCGCTGTACCCCTCCAGCCAGCCAGCCTATCGCCCTTCCGAGCAAACCGGAAAACGACAATATAAGAAGCGCGACGCTTCCGACGCTCGCTGTCAATCTGCTTGCGAAAAGATCTCTGCGCAGTATCAAATCGTTCAATACATGCGAGCCGTCTAGCGGCGGCACGGGGAGCAGGTTGAATACAGCGATATATAAGTTAACCATCGCAAGCTGCGCGCATATGCGAAGCGCCGGAATAAGCCAAGGGCGCAGCATCCAGTCGGATAGCTCGTCCGCATAGCCAAACATAATATACGGCAGAATGTTCCCGTCAAACATCAACCGCTCCATCGCGGTCGATTGCTCGAATACGCGCTCGTCCCAGAGCGCGCGGTCTATCCATACGCACAAGATCGACAGCGCGATAAACAGCGCAAGGTTTACCGTAACGCCCGCGACCGACACCAGAAGATCGTCTCTTCGCGGATTCTTAAAGTTCCTCGGATCAATCGGCACAGGCTTCGCCCAGCCGAACCCTGCGAATATCATAAGTATTGTTCCCATAATGTCGAGGTGGCGCGCCGGGTTCAGCGTCAGCCTGCCAAGCTCCTTCGCAGTCGGATCGCCGAGCCGGTAGGCGACATACGCATGCGCGCATTCGTGCAGAATAAGCGCGATAAGCACCGCTGGCACGCGATACAGCGCTATATCGAAAAACCGTGCGGGGTCGCTCTGAAGCAAATCAAACATGCTTAAACCATATCATGAAGCGAGCGCGTTGTCAATCGCCCACCTATTGGGGAAGCGCCGACATGAGGTTGCTTTTATCGCAGTATGGTTTTAAACGGATGCAGGCGCGCGGATCTGAGCGCGCAGTTTGAGCGAATTTAGAAGCGTGAACCGCTCGGTTGAACCTGAGCGGCATATGAGAATTGATATGGGTGCGATTCAAATGTGACGCTCTCGCTAATTGTTTGGTGCATTGCGTTTACTGGCGGCGAGAACATCAATTTACCTCACGCCGTCTTCCTCCGTCTCCTCTCGTTGAGGACATGCGCTGCTGTAGAAATCCAGATTGCCCGGCATTATTATGATAGGATCAATATAAATTGTATCCTCTCTGAGGAGTCCGCCTTGGGCAAGATAAGCTACTAATACCTGCAAAGCTTGCCGCGCCATGGCGATCGGGCGCGTGTGCAGAGTCGCCTTCAGTACGCCTTCGCGCATATATCTAATGCTCTCTGAAAAGATATCGCTTCCAATTGTATATATGCCACCAGCTTTTCCTGATTGTTTTACGGCCCCGCACATAGCCACCGTACTGCGCGCGCTGCATGTATATATGGCATACGCGTTCTCTTGAAGCAATTCGCGCGTCAGTTCCGACTGCAGCCGTTCGCCGTCGTCGTCGCTGGTATACATATGGATATTCGTCGCGCGGTTGTACTGCAGTATCTGACTTTCAAACCCCTTCGCGTTTCTATACTGATCCGTACCGCGAAAATCGCCGCAAAGTATGATCTTGCCGCGTGTATCGGCCGCGCCAAAATGGATTAACAGGTCGGCAGCCAAATGCCCCTGCATTTCGTCTACGTTTTTTACGCAGCATATACGCGCTTTGTTGGCGACATCGCTGCCTATCAATACGACGGGTAAATTCGCGTCCCGTAGTTTCTGAAGCGTGTTTTCCAAACCGACCGGGCCTGGACCTCTTGTCACTACGCCATGTATTTCACCATATTCGCCATTGAGTATCCTTTCAAGTATAGAACATTGATCGCTGCGCTCCGCAGCGGTGTTCGTGGTCAGTTTTACCAGCTCAACACCCTGGCCGACAAATTCATCAGAGGCCTGCTCGATACCTTTCCACATATAATAAGCATAGTAACGGTCGTCGTTTTTGATTTGGGATAGCACCACCGCCACACGCAGCAGCCCTCGTTTAAGGGAAGAGGCGTGATAGTTTATTCTATAACCCATCTGCTGCGCCACTCGGCGGATTTCCTCCCGACGCGCCGGGCTTACTCCGGCAGTGCCGGCAAGCGCGCGTTGAACTGTCGAAGGCGTCACCCCAACTTGGCGGGCTATATCTTGAAGCGTGATGCTCATGTTTCGTTTGCTCCTCCGTTTAAGCTTAGCGCAGCCAAACTGCCACTTACTCAAAAGAACCCGTAAGCGTTTTCGTTTTTACTGATAGTATCAATGAATTTTCAAACTGTCAACTCAACGCAATATATTGCGCAATCATTTCGGTGAACAGCGCGATATTTGTATGTTTTCTGCCAATATGGGCTAAATTTTCAGTTGACAATTGTGATATTAGTGCTATAATCAAAGCAATCGATTGCGCAATCTAGCGCGTCAAACTCCATAATCAGCAAGGAGGTATGTCCATGAAAAACCACAAGATGCTTTCCGCACTGTTGGCGGCGTTGATGCTTATCTCGGCCTGCCTGTTTACCGTACCCGCTATGGCAGAGGATGTCACGGAAATCACCGTTTGGACGAAGGATCGACACGACCAGGATCTGCTGCTGTCAATCGTCGATCAGTTCAACAAGGAAAACCCTGATATTCATATAAACTATGAGCAATACACCGATAACTATCCGCAGGTAATTGAGATCGCCTCCAGCGCGGGCGAACTGCCTGATATCTTTTGCATTAACAACACGCCGATGATCACACAGGCATATCAGCGCGGGCAGCTCGCCGCACTGGACAGCTTAATAACCGACGAGGATAAGGCTAGGTTTGACGCAAGCCTGTTTATTGAAGGAATCAATATGTTCGACGGGCAGATATACTCGCTCCCGAACACCGGTCTTACATTGCGGTTGGTATATAATCAAGATATATTCGAACGCGTTGGCCTTAGCGGCCCGCCGAAATCCATAGACGAGATGGTCGCGGACGCAAAGCTGATTACGGAACAGCTAGGCGGCGAGGGCGTCTACGGTTTCGCGCTTCCGTTGGCAAACCCGCAGTCCGGTTTTCAACGCGGATTCAATCAGTTCCCGCTGATCGACGGATATCCAGTTTTCGAAGGCTTTGATTACAGACAGGGAAAATATGATTTCACAGTCTATAAGCCGTATGTGCTCGCACTGGCAGATATCTGGAACAGCGGCGCCGCGTTTCCCGGCTGTGAATCATTGAACATCGATCCGCTGCGCACCCAGTTTGCCGCCGGAAAGATCGGGATGTACATGACATACAGCCATTCGGAATGGGGCGTATATATGGATCAGTTCCCGACAGATCAGCGATGGCAGTATGCTCAGATACCAAGCACCTCCGGCGAAATTGTTGGCTCGCAGTCGCTCAGCGCGGGCTACTGGTATGTGATTAATTCGGCGACAAAGGATCTCGAGAAGACATGGCGCGTGTACTCTGCGATCTACAGCCAGGAGAACCTGATCAAATACTACGAAGCCGGTTATGGCGTATCCGTTGTTCCCAGCGTCATCGCGGCCGCTACCGCGCCTTCCGCAATAGCCGCAGTGCCATATATGGGGATTCAGCCGACTGACAAAATTTGGCCGGTCGCTCCCCAGAACGTAGTGCCGGAAGGCGATAATTGGGGCGCGCGCTTTGCGGAAGTGGTCTTCGGATATAACAATGATATCGATGGAATCATTGCGGATCTCAACGAACGTTATCAAGCTGCGTATCTGCAGTCGATCGAAGACGGATTCAATACGCAGATTCAGTATCCGAACCTTGCGGCGAACGATCTTACAAATACGATGAACTGATAATAGGCAGCGTAATGCGGGAGCGGCGAAGCATGTTTCGCCGTTCCCGCGCTTATAAGTTCGAGCAGGGGGGCGGTTGGTGGTGTTCACTATTCAATCGAAAAACAAGGCTGTCGGCATGACGCTCGCCCATCGGAAAGCGCGCCGCAGGGACACAGCGCGAAGCTACGCGATGCTGGCGCCCAACCTTATATTATTTTTACTGATATCCGTTTATCCGGTAATATGGGCGCTTCAGTATATGTTTTATCGATATGACGGAATGAGCGCTAAGAAATTCATAGGATTGGGCAACTTCGTCCGCGTATTCACGCGTGATCCACAATTTTGGCAAGCTGTGCTCAACACATTCAAATACGCCGGGCTAAAAATAGTATTCATGCTGCCGCTCGCTTTTGTGACCGCGCTATTGATCAACAATACCAAGAGGCGTTACGCCGCAATACAAGCCGTTATATTCAGCCCTACGATCATGAGTTCGGCGGTAATGGCATTGGTATTCTATCTACTGTTCAACGTATATAGCGGCGAGATAAACAAGCTGCTTATTAATATTGGATGGATCGTAAAACCAATTAACTGGTTAGGCCGTGAAATGGCGATGACCACCGTGCTTATCGTAGCTATATGGGGCGGATTGGGCAACTATATGGTGTACTTTCTGGCGGGGCTGCAGCAGATATCGCCCGAGATGTATGAAAGCGCCGATTTGGACGGCGCGTCCGCGCTCACTAAAATGTTCAGGATCACTATTCCGCTGTTAGGTCCGGTACTCAAGGTGATATTAATGCTGTCACTTATAAACGCTTTCCAAGATATGACGAGCATAATGGTGCTGACCGGCGGCGGTCCGTTTAACTCGACAAATGTAATGTATTTGTATATATATAATCAATATTATCCGTCGTCGGAAGCCAGTTCGTTCCTTCCCCAGTATGGGTATGGCGCGGCGGTTAGCGTAGTCGCTGCGGCGATTGTCGGCGTTATCACAATCGCGTACATACAAATCTCCAAGAAGCTTGACGATGTCTATTGATAGGCTCATAAGGAGGGAATCCCTTGAATAAAGATCGGATGATGCGAGGAGTTGGAGCGGCTCTTAAGTGGGTTTTCCTGCTTACATTAATCGCGTTTACACTATACCCCGTAATATACGCGCTTCTGGGATCGCTCAAATCTAACTATGAGCTTACGCTGGGTGGTCACTTATTCCCTGAAGTTTGGAAGTTTGAGAACTATATGGACGCCTTTACGCGCGGGCGTTTCGGGCTGTATACGTTCAACTCATTGATGGTAGCTGGATTGGTATCGTTGCTGTCGCTGGTTACATCGTCGATGGCAGGGTATGTGTTCGCGCGCCGACAATTCCGCGGCAAAGGATTCATCATGAGCCTGTATATGGCCTTTATGTTTATCTCGCTGGGTTCGGTGACGATTTACCCGCTGTTCGTATTGTTCAGCCGCATGAAACTTACTAAAACAATAATTGCTATGGCGCTGGTGATGACGGGCGGCCAGGCGTCGAACGTATTCCTGGTTACAGGATTTATTAAGTCGGTGCCGAAAGAACTGGATGAAGCCGCGTTTATTGACGGATGCACTCCATTTCAAGTATTCATCATTATGATACTGCCGATGATACGCTCGATACTGGCGGTAGTGCTCCTCTTCTCGTTCCGCTCCGCATGGAATGATTATATCACGCCTCTTATCATGACGATTGGCAACGCGAAACTGCGTACGCTCACCGTGGCGGTGGTGCAGCTTAAGTATTCGTCGAACGCGGCGGCGGAGTGGCAAATAATGCTCGCGGGCGCGTCGATCGCCCTGATACCCGTGCTTATATTATATATATTCACTCATAAGCAGTTCATCTCCGGTTTGTTGTCTGGCGCAGTCAAAGCGTGACGCATCCCGTATTTCGCTAAAACAGAAAAGCCGCAAGGAGCGAGGATATGAAACAGTTTTCCCGCGCGCAGCTAGCGCAGTTTTCGGAGCGGCTGGCGCGTCAGCCCGGCATGCTTGATGTTCTAGGCGCGCGAATACGCCCGGTTCGGGAGCACTATCGCATCCCGGAAACCGCGCGCGCATCATGGGCTGGGTTTTACGCGTGCCCTAAGCATTCGATTGCGTTGGAGTTTGATATAACGCGACCCGACGTTTATCGCTGCCCGGTCGACGGAGAGCTGCTTATGGGCGAGCCATATAAAGGCGCGTGGTGGCGATTGCTCAACGACCATAATTCAAACGCGTGCCACGCCGCCGCCCTTCGCTGGATGCTCACCGGGGACGCGTCCGACTTGGAACTGGCTGGTCGAATACTTCGCGATTACGCCGCGCGTTATCCGGGATATGAGGTTCACGGCGGCATACCATATAATCACCCTGGAAAGGCTAACGCGCAGACGCTGTGCGATGCGTTTTGGGTGCGCACCCTTGCCGTCGCGTACGATATAATCCGCGACGCGCTGGACGCCGCCGCTCGCGCGTTCATCGAAGACAACCTATTGCGCTGCGCGGCGGATTTCCTAATGGAGCAGCGCATTAATCAGCTGCATAACCACGAATGTATCGTAAGCTCCGCCATAGGCGTTATCGGAGCGCTGCTGGAGGATTCGCGTTATCTGGAGTTCGCGTTGGATACGCCGTACGGACTGAAGAATCAGTTAAAGCTGGCGGTATTGACGGATGGGTTTTGGTTTGAGGGCACGCCCAGCTATCATTTTTATGCTATGGAACAGTTTATACAATTTGAACGGTTTGCCGTTAACGCGCCGTATAGCTTCTTTCGAGATCCCCGTTTTATCGATGTACTAAAGTTCCCGCTGCGGTTGGTTCATCCCGACGGACTGCTTCCGCCGCTCAACGATTCAGGCGATGGCAGCAGAGGATTTGCCGGAACGGAGAATCTGTATGAATTTGCTTACGCGCGCACAGGCGATCCGGATTTCGCGCGGATACTCGGCTTTGCGTATCAAAAGAAGGAGCGGCTGAACAATCATTCGTTTTTCGACGGAGTGGACGAACTGCCGACGATCGCGCCCGGCGAATTAACGAATTACCATGACGAGTCGCCCGGCGGATCAGGTTTGACGGTGCTGCATGGCTCGAATGACAGGTACCTGCTGTTTAAGCATTCTCCGTACGGCGGCGAGCATGATCATTATGATAGATTAAATATTCATCTGTTGGGATTAGGCCGATCAGCCGCGCCGGACATAGGTACCTGCCCGTATGGCGCGCCGCTGCATTACGCGTACTACAAAAACACCGCAGCTCATAACACTGTTTGTTTGGATGGAGAAAATCAACCGCCCGCAGACTGCCGCGTCACTCGGTTCGAGCGAAAGGATTGCATTACGGTAATAGAGGCGGAAACCTGCTGGGATGGCTCATATCGTATGCTTGATTCATTCACTATGCCGCAGTGGTCGCTGGAAGCATATCAAGGCGCGCGCTTTCGGCGGCATATCGTCTGGCATGATGATTTCGTTATCGACTGCTTTGACGTATGCGTTCCGAAGCCGCACCGAATTGATTTGGCGCTTCATGTGCGCGGCGAACGCGCACGCTCTCCTGAAGATACATTCTATGCAGAATCTTGGGCGGAATATGGAGCGGGGCAATATCTTCACGATGTATGGAAAACAAACGCCGCCGATTCTATCGTAAAAACCAGATGGAACTTAGGGGATGGCGTAATACTGGAAGGATTCACTGCGCTCAGCAATGGGATTGAATGTTTCCATATGCTCAGTCCTGATAACCCGTCAGTGAGCGAACGTTCCTGCATGATCCAACGCAAAGTCGGAACAAGCGCTCGGTTTGTTAGCGTGTTATCAGTTTGTGGCGCGTCCGAACCGATAGTCGCTTCAGTTGGCATGGCTGATGAAAATTTGACGGACGTCGGCATAAGCGGCGGTTTAATCATAGAACGCTCGGACGGACGCATAGTCCGCTGGGCCTGTCCGCCGCCGCTCGCATAGGTTAAGAGTGTATAAACAACCGTGTAATACAAAGCTTCGTATAAACGGAGCTTTGTATTAGTATCAGTATAAAGTTGCCTATTTGATTTCCTGTTCCAGGTCTTCAAACAGCGGACTGTTGAAGAAATTACGCATGCTTATGTCCAGCCCGTCGCAGAGCTTCTTAAGAGTGGCGATGCCGGGGTTGTGCGTCTTTCCCGTAAATATATCGTTTACGGTAGATTGCGTTACTCCAGCCCTGTAACTCAACCCGTTGACAGTGATCCCCTTCGATAGGCAGAGCGCGCGCAGCCGCGTGATCGTAGCGCGAGAAACATCCATGCGTCAATCCCTTTCCATATTTTCCCAATATAAGTAATATAACAATATCCCACACATATCGTTAACGGAATAACGATATTCGACAAATCCCGCGATAAGGTGAAAACTCCTGCGGAGTTTTTTTGAGTAAGTGGAAGCTTTGCTGCGCTGCGCCTTCGGCTTCGCTTGCTACGAGAGGAGAAAACTCCTGCGGAGTTTTTTTGAGTAAGCTACAGCTAGGCTGCGCTGCGCCTTCGGCTTCGCTTGCTACGAGAGGAGA
>JAISZG010000007.1 GCA_031269355.1 Oscillospiraceae bacterium
AAATTATGAGTAAATTCGGCAAGCGCTTTATTCATTCGCCATAATATGATATACTACGCAGCGGAGGTTTCGAATGGAAGACAGGGTGGATCGCACGAATCGTTTTGTGCTGCGCGCGCCGTTCGAAGCGAGGGGCGATCAGCCGCAGGCGATAGCCGCGCTCGCGGAGGGTATCGAACAGGGCAAGCGCGCGCAAACGCTGCTTGGCGTAACGGGCTCGGGCAAAACTTATACTATGGCGAGCGTAATAGAACGCGTGCAGCGCCCGGCTCTTGTTATCGCGCATAACAAGACGCTCGCGGCGCAGCTTTGCTCGGAGTTTAAATCGTTTTTCCCGGACAACGCGGTAGAATATTTCGTTAGTTATTATGATTATTATCAACCGGAAGCGTATATAGCGTCGTCCGATACCTATATAGAGAAGGACTCGTCGATCAACGAGGAAATAGATCGCCTGCGCCACAGCGCCACGGCGTCGCTGCGCGAACGGCGGGATGTGATAATAGTATCCTCCGTATCCTGCATATACGCGATGGGCGATCCAAGCGAGTATGAGCGGCTGTCCGTATCGCTGCGCCCGCGCATGGCGCTCTCCCGAGATGCGCTGCTGCGCCAGCTCGTCGAAATACAGTTCTTCCGCAACGATATCGCGTTTGAGCGGGGAACGTTTCGAGTGCGCGGCGACACCGTAGAGGTGATCCCCGCTTCCGAGCGGGAGAAGGCGCTGCGCATAGAGTTCTTCGGGGATGAAATAGACCGCCTGTCGGAAATCGATCTGGTTACGGGGCGCGCGCTTCGCACGCTTCAGCACGCGATGATATTCCCGAATTCACATTACGCGAACTCTCGCGAGTCGGTGGACGCGGCGCTTAACCAAATCGAGCTGGATTTGGCCGAGCGGGTGACCGCGCTGCGCGGCGATGACCGGCTGATCGAAGCGCAGCGGCTGGAGCAGCGCACCCACTACGATTTGGAGATGCTGCGCGAGATCGGCTACTGCAACGGCATCGAGAATTATTCCAGATATTTCGACGGACGATCGCCCGGCGACCCGCCGTTTACGCTGATGGATTATTTCCCCAAGGATTTCATCGTGCTCATAGACGAGTCGCATGTTACGGTTCCGCAGGTTCGCGCGATGTTCAATGGCGACCGCGCTCGCAAACAGTCGCTCGTCGAATATGGGTTTCGCCTGCCCTCCGCCTTCGACAACCGGCCGCTGCGCTTTGCGGAATTCGAGGAGCGCGTTCGGCAGGCGGTTTACGTCAGCGCGACGCCCGCCGCGTACGAGCTGAACCTTTCCGGAAAACCTGTCGAGCAGATCATCCGCCCGACGGGGCTTATTGATCCCTGCGTGATATTGCGCCCGGCGCGTGGGCAGGTGGACGACCTGCTGGGAGAAGTGCGCCAGGTGACCGAGCGCGGATACCGCACGCTCGTAACTACTTTGACCAAGCGCATGGCGGAAAGCCTTACGGTATATTTCGAGGAAATGCGCGTGCGCGTGCGATATCTGCACTCCGATATCGAAACGCTGGAACGCACAAAAATACTGCGCGATCTGCGGTTGGGCGAGTTCGACGTGCTGGTCGGAATCAACCTGCTGCGCGAGGGACTCGATTTGCCGGAGGTCGCGCTCGTTGCGATTCTGGACGCGGACAAGGAAGGCTTCCTGCGTTCGGAAACGTCGCTTATCCAAACGATAGGGCGCGCCGCTCGCAACGCGGACGGGCGCGTAATCCTATACGCGGACGCGATCACCGACAGCATGCGCCGCGCGATGGAGGAAACCGATCGCCGCCGCGCTATCCAGGAAGCGTATAACCAGAAGCACGGCATCACCCCGGAGAGCATCCAGCGCACCGTGCACGCGCTGCTTGAAATTACGTCTCAGGCGGAGGAGAACGCGCCCGCCGACCTCGATCCGGAAGAGAAGGCTATGCTGGCCGCTAAGCTGGAGGATCAGATGCTGCTGGCCGCAGCGGAGCTGGACTTTGAAAAAGCCGCGAAGTTTAGGGACGAGCTGCTCCGCTTGCGCGGCTCAAGTCCTGTCGAAAAACCGCAGGGAAATGTAAAAAAGCACGACCGCCGCAGAGGCGGACCGCGCGCAGGCAAACGCAAACCATAAGGAGGCTCCCTTTGAACGACACCCTTACAGTTCGCGGAGCGCGGGAACATAATCTAAAGAATATCGACTTGACGATTCCGCGCAACAAGCTAGTCGTGTTTACCGGGCTGTCGGGAAGCGGCAAGTCGTCGCTCGCGTTCGACACGATATACGCGGAAGGGCAGCGCCGGTATGTAGAATCGCTGTCCGCGTACGCGCGCCAATTCCTGGGTCAAATGGAAAAACCGGACGTAGACAGCATAGAGGGCTTGTCGCCCGCTATATCAATCGACCAAAAAACCACCAGCCGCAATCCGCGCTCTACCGTGGGCACGGTAACGGAGATAAACGATTACCTTCGTTTGTTATATGCCAGAATAGGTATACCTCACTGCCCAAAGTGCGGGCGGGAGATTTCGCATCAATCCGTCGATCAAATGGTGGATCAAATAATCGCAATGCCGGCGGGCGCGCGGCTTATGGTGCTCGCTCCGGTCGTTCGCAAGCGCAAGGGCGAACATACCCGTCTGCTGGACGACCTCCGAAAGAACGGCTACCCGCGCGTGCGCATCGACGGACAGCTATACGATATCGAAGATACCCCGCCGCTCGATAAGCAGAAAAATCATTATATAGAGGCGGTGGTCGATCGAATTGTAAACCGCCCCGACGCAAACTCGCGCCTTACCGATTCGATAGAAAACGCGCTGAAGCTTTCCGGCGGATTGGTGCTGATAGACGCCGGCGAGCTTGGAGAAATATTATACTCTCAGAATTATGCGTGCCCCGATTGCAATATAAGCATAGAGGAATTGACGCCGCGAATGTTCTCGTTCAATAGCCCGTTTGGCGCATGCCCCGAGTGCACGGGGCTTGGCGTTCTAAGGCGCGTCGATCCGGACGCGGTGCTTCCGGATCGCTCGCTGTCGCTCAACCAGGGCGCTATAGCGGTAAACGGGTGGAACAGCGGCAAAGATCCCGACAGCATGGCCACGATGTATTTCGAGGCGCTGGCGGCAAAATACGGGTTTTCGCTCGACGTTCCCATATGCGATCTTCCGCAGGATGCTATCCGCGTGCTGCTGTACGGCACAAACGGCGAGAAGCTGCAGGTTTCGTATCAGCGGGAAAACGACCGCGGCGTGTATACGACGTCGTTTGAGGGAGTGATAAACAACCTGGAGCGGCGGTATAGGGAAACCCAATCCGACGCGATGAAGGCCGCGCTTGAGGCGATTATGGTGGATATGCCGTGCCCGGTATGCAATGGCAGGCGGCTTAAACCCGAAACCCTGGCGGTGACGGTAGGCGGACGCTCCATCGCGGATATATCGGAAGATTCGGTTACGCAGGCTCGCGCGTTCTTCGCCTCTTTACGGCTGAGCGAGCAGCATGCGCGCATAGCCGCGTTGATATTAAAAGAGATACAGGAGCGGCTCGGCTTTCTTTCCAGCGTGGGCTTGAACTATCTAACGCTGTCGCGCTCGGCCGGCTCGCTGTCGGGAGGCGAGGCGCAGCGCATCCGTCTTGCAACGCAGATAGGCTCGAGCCTTGTCGGAGTGCTGTATATATTGGACGAGCCGTCCATAGGCTTGCATCAGCGAGATAACGCCAGGCTGCTCGCCGCGCTGAAAGGGCTGCGCGATCTCGGCAACACGCTTATAGTTGTAGAACATGATGAGGAGACGATGTTCGAAGCCGATCACATAGTGGATATCGGCCCGGGCGCGGGCGAGCACGGCGGGCGCGTTATCGCCGAGGGAACGGTTCGCGAGATAATGGATAATCCCGCGTCTATCACCGGGCGGTACCTCAGCGGCGAGCGGTCGATTCCGATTCCCAAAAAGCGCCGCGTTCCGACGGGATACCTATCCATTCGCGGCGCGCGCGCGAACAATCTGCGGAACATTGACGTTACGATTCCGCTGGGCGTGTTCGTTTGCGTGACGGGCGTATCCGGCAGCGGCAAATCCTCTCTGGTAAACGAGATAATATATAAAGCGCTCGCCCGCGATCTGAACCGCGCGAAAACCAGACCCGGCGCGTACGATTCCATGGAGGGCGTCGGATTGCTTGATAAAATCATAAGCATCGATCAATCGCCCATCGGAAGAACGCCGCGCTCGAATCCCGCCACATATACCGGCGTGTTCGATATGATCCGCCGGGTGTTCGCCGCTACCAACGAAGCGAAAGCGCGCGGATACAAAGAGAATCGTTTTTCGTTTAATGTTAAGGGCGGCAGGTGCGAGGCGTGCGGGGGCGACGGAATACTTAAAATCGAAATGCATTTTCTGCCCGATATTTATGTTCCATGCGAGGTTTGCAAAGGCAAGCGCTATAATCGCGAAACCCTCGAGGTAAGGTACAGGGACAAGAATATTTACGACGTGCTCGACATGACGGTGGAGGAAGCGCTGACATTCTTTGAAAACCATCAGCCGATAATTCAAAAAATCCGCACGCTGCACGAAGTGGGGCTGGGATATATCAAGCTGGGTCAGCCGAGCACCACGCTGTCGGGAGGCGAGGCGCAGCGTGTGAAGCTGGCTACGGAGCTAAGCCGCCGCGCGACGGGGCGCACTATATACGTGCTTGACGAGCCTACGACCGGCCTTCACGTCGCCGATGTGGAAAGGCTCATAGATGTGCTGCAGCAGCTGACGTCGCAGGGCAACACGGTGTTGGTTATCGAACACAATCTGGATGTGATTAAGTCTGCAGATTATTGCATCGACCTAGGCCCTGAAGGGGGAACGGGCGGCGGGCTGATCGTCGCGAACGGCACACCCGAGGAGCTGTCCGCTGTCGACGATAGCCATACCGGACAGTTCCTTAAGAAGGCGCTCGATCCATTGGGTTGGCGCGCGTATGTTCCTAACAGCATATAAATTACGGAGGCGTCACGGGAAACATGGACAAAGGATATGTTGAAGCGCATGTGGTGTCGCCGCGCGAATGCGACGCCGCCGGACGGATGCGCGCGGACGCGTGGTTTACATGGTTTCAAAACGCCGCGCTGGAGCACTTGAGAATTATGGATCTCGAACGTCATGGCGCCATGCCGGATAATATCGTATGGGTTTTATTAGATGTTCAGGCGAGCGGCCTGTCGAATTATGTTCAGGCCGGGGACGAGCTGAGGCTGATCACATCGCCCACGCCCAGCATGCATTGGCTGTACCCGCGCGCGTACGAAGCTTCGCACGCGGACGGTCGACCCGTGGTCAGCGCGACTACCACATGGGTTTTGATGGACGCGGTTACACGGCGCATGACGCGAAACGCGGAAATCCACACGATGCATAATAACGAGGCGCGCGGCCTTACGAGCGTTCGCTTCCAGCCGCCCGCCATATTGGACGCGCCGACTGCGATCCGCGCGTTCGAGCCGTCGCCCGAGGATATCGACCTGAACGGACACGTGAACAACGCGCGTTATATAGCGTGGCTCGAGAATACGCTTACCGACGCGGGATACGAACTGTTATCCGTCGGCGCGCAGTATAAATCGGAGATACTGCCAGGTATGGCGTTGATATCCGAATTTGCGGCGGATGGCGATAGATACTCTTATCAGGTGTTCGCGCAGGCGGGAACAGAGCCGCCGCCCCAGGAAGAAAGGAAGCTCTGCTTCCTGGCCGCAGGCGCATGCACTCGGCGAAACGTTCATTAATCCATATATAATCAACAAACCAATTAAAACCTGTGATGTTGGCATATATATTTATAGTATATATGCCAATATTATATAATCCAATTCTGAACATTTATAGATAGCAATATAGAAAAACGACATAATCGGACAAGCAGTTCGCAACTTATGTGGAACATGTCAAATTTTCATCTTACGCCGCATAGAATGCGGCGGATACCAATTTTGGTGAAACGGACAATCGCTGGAAGCGCGGGCTCCGGTTTGATCCGCCGTGCCGTCGCGTCATGGGCGGTCGTCAGTCATAGGGAGGAGGAATCAAATGAAGAATTTCGAAATGCCGACGCTGTATATGATGGAAACGCCGATGAGCGAATCCATCGCATCGGCGTGCTGCTACTCGGAAACCGTCAACGGTTTAACCACTACGAAGAAGGTGCTGAACGGCGGAACGATCGGCACGCATTCATGGTACACCGTATATCCCGACGTGATCAGGTTTTTTGGCGGCATAGCCACTGCGCCGTCGAATCACTACACGTATTACTATCAGAACATCGACGATCCGGCGCAATATAATAACGGAGCCGTGTGGATTTCCGGCGGCCCTCAAACGAAGACGAAGGATGTCGCGGCGTTCACCCAAAGTTCGTCGCATACGCTTGACGAGTTGTGGACGATCACGGACGGGACGATAAGCCAGGAAACGATAGAGCCGGGCTCGTTTGTCAAGCTTACCAACTCCGGGTGCGACCATCTATCGCAAAAATGTCCGTTTAACGAGAAGACGACGATCGATTTCGTGCACACGGGCGCAAAATATCCTCATGCGCTGGGCGCGGAAATATGGCAGTATCCGCATCCTGCGGCGCAGTATAATTCGTAAACGGCGGTTGCCATTGGCTTAACTGTGGCGCTTCGCTCTTTTGGGAGGGGGATTGCGATCCCCCTCCCAACCTCCCCTGGGGGATTGCGATCCCCTTCCAACCTCCCCTGGGGGACGGGGGGGAGCCTTAGGGTTGGGGAATAGGGGTTTTAGGGTTTCGGAAAAGGGGTTGGTTTTTTATTTGGGGGGTTCTTCTTTTTCTCCGGGGAAAAAGAAGCAAAAACCCACCGGGAGGGGGGAAAGGGCCCTGCCCTCTCCCCCCTCCCGGACCCACCCCTCTCTCTCGAAGTCGTAGCCGTGCTCGGGTTGTCCTTATTGTTGGACTACGGGGCTCTAGAATAGGCAGCTCCTTTCGACAAGGCTGTTGCTCTTGTCCCTGAAACTCCGCGCGCGCCTAAAGGCACGCACGGAGTTCCAAGGTTTAGCATGCGGCGGTCGCTTCGCCTGGTTATAGCGTTATTTATAATCATCTTGATGGTTGCGCACAGGGAACGGAATTTGCTTCCATCGTTCCAACTCCGAGGGGAGGTTGGGAGGGGAACCGCAGTTTAAGCGTAGCAAGCGGGCCGAAGGCGCAGCGCAGCCTAGCTGTAACTCACTCAAAAAAACTCCGTAGGAGTTTTCTCCCTTCCCAAAGGAGCGAAGCGACGCGCCCTCTCCCCCTTCCCGGTGGGTTTTTTCTTCTTTATTCCTCGGAGAAAAAGAAGAACTCCCCGACTAATAAACCTACCACTTTTCCAAAACCCAAAAACCCCTATTCCCCCACCATAAGGCTCCCCGTCCCCCCCCCCACAGTTGAACAATTCATATTTCTCTGCTATAATGCGACTATTATGTGCAACTATGCCCGCGCGCAAGGCGCGGCAAATAGGGAGGGCTATGTCCATATGAAAGAATATCAAGCGGAGAACATCCGCAACATTGCAGTGATCGGCCACGGCAGCGAAGGAAAAACAACGCTGACAGAATCCATGTTATTCCTCTCCGGCGCGATAGACCGGCAGGGACGCGTGGAGGACGGCGGCACCGCCACAGATTTCGAGCCCGAGGAAACCAAGCGCGGCATATCGCTAAGCGCCGCTGTGGCCCCCGTAGAGTGGCAGGAGAGCAAGCTCAACCTGATCGACGTGCCCGGGTATTTCGATTTCATCGGAGAAATGATGGGCCCCCTTCGCGTGGCGGAAAGCGCAATGATATTGGTCGGCTCGGTATCCGGCTTGGTAGTCGGCACGGAAAAGGCTTGGGATAACAGCAGGAAAAATGGAGTGGCGCGCTGCTTTGTAATTAATCAGATGGATCGCGAGCACGCGTCGTTTAATAAGGCGCTGGATCAGCTTCAGCGGAAATACGGTTCGTCGGTAGTGCCGCTGTTTTTGCCGATAGGCGAAGGGCTGAACTTCAAGGGCGTCGTTAATATATTGGAAGATAAGGCGTATCTGGGCGTTGGCAAGTCGTTCGCGGAAAGCGCCGTTCCGCCGGATATCTCCGCGCGCGCGAAGCAGGTGCGCGAGGCGGTGCAGGAAGCGGCCGCCGGCGCGGACGAAGAATTGATGGAGAAATACTTCGAAGACGGCGAGCTCAGCTTAGAGGATACGATTAACGGCGTGCGCAAGGGGATCGCGGACGGCTCGGTGATACCAGTGTTCTGCTGCGCGGGCGTGAACGGAACGGGCGTACAGGCGCTGATGAACGCGCTGCTCGCGTATATGCCAAGCCCCGCCGGCCGCGTAATCAGCGGTGTCGACCCTCGTAAAAACGAACCCGCCAAGCGCGTTTGCGCGGCGAGTGAGCCGTTCTCCGCGCAGGTGTTCAAAACGATAGCCGATCCGTTCGTCGGCAAGCTGTCTCTGTTTAAAGTATGCTCGGGTACGCTGTCGGCGGATACCGCGCTGTTTAACGCGAACGCGGATAAGCCTGAGAAGGCCGGCACGATCTACATACTGCGCGGCAAAAAGCAGATACCCGCTGAAAGAGTATACGCGGGCGATATATGCGCGCTGGCAAAGCTGCAGTTTACCAACACGGGCAACACACTGTGCGACATCGGCAAGCCGATTCGTTATGAAGCCATAGAGTTTCCTGCCCCCAGCATTTCGATGGCGGTATACGCAAAGAAATCCGGCGAAGAGGACAAGGTGTTTACCGGCCTTTCACGCTTGCAGGAAGAGGATCCGACGATCCGCATAGAGAAGAATGTTGAAACGCTCGAGACGCTGCTAAGCGGAATGGGCGAGCTTCATCTGGAGGTTATAAGCAGAAAGCTAAGCTCCAAGTTCGGCGTGGAAGCCGTTTTGCAGGACCCGCGGATTCCATACCGCGAAACGATCCGCAAATCCGTAAAGGCGCAAGGACGGCATAAAAAACAAACCGGCGGCCACGGACAGTTTGGGGATGTGTGGATCGAATTCCAGCCGATAGGCGACGGCTCGACTGATTTCGAGTTTGTCGACAAGGTCGTCGGCGGCGTCGTGCCGCGCAACTTCATCCCCTCCGTAGAAAAGGGATTACGGGAAAATTTGCCTAAAGGCGTTATAGCCGGGTATCCAATGGTCGGCTTGCGCGCGATTCTGTACGACGGATCGTATCACCCGGTCGATTCATCCGAAATGGCGTTTAAAACGGCGGCGCGCTTGGCGTACAAGAAGGGCTGCGCGGAGGCCAGCCCGGCGCTGCTAGAACCGATCTGCCATGTTGAAGTTGAAATCCCCGACGAATACATGGGCGATATAATCGGCGATATGAACCGTCGGCGCGGTCGCATACTGGGGATGAATCAATCCGCTAACGGCCAGCAGGTCGTCGCGGAAGTGCCTCAGGCGGAGATGTTCAAGTACGCGACCGATCTGCGCTCTATGACGCAGGCGCGCGGCTCGTTCGCGCTGACTATAGAACGTTATGAGGAAGTACCGGGTAATATCGCCCAGAAGATTATCGAAACCGCGAAGAAGGATCTGGAAGAAGAAGAATAACGCGACGCTGCGTCGCTTCGCTCCTTTGGGAAGGGAACTGCGGTTCCCCTCCCAACCTCCCCTCGGGGTTTGGAACGAGAAGTGACGCGATGCGTTCCCGGTTGCTTAGGGCGAGACCTGGTATATAACGGGATTGTAAATATGCAAAAAACTAGGCGCTGTAAGGCTTTCTGGCACTCTATATCTGGATGCCGGAGGGGTGGTCGTTTTGATATTTTTTGTCGCGTATGCCGGAAATATCGGAAAGTTGTAAAATATTTATTGATAGTTTATTATATATATTATGTTGCATAATAGAGCTTGCCTTTCCACAGTCTGTAACTTTCAATTTAGCGCGGGGCTCTGCCCCGCCGCCCTGAATTAGCGCCCCATACCCGCGACAATTTGTAAGAAATGACTAGTAAGTGTATTATTATTTGCTTGACATTTACAAAAACACGGGATATACTCCTAATAAAGACAACAAAAAAAGGAGGTTATTCTGTGAGAAAAATAATCGCTATGTTCCTGACTGCGTTGATGGCGCTGTCGCTGTGCGCGTTTGGCGCGGCTTCAGCAGAGTCTACCGAAGTCGGAACCCCTCGTTCGGAGACGCTCATAGTCGAGTGCCAGTCTGCGGCAAGCTCGACTGCGGGCCAGTTCAACCCGTATATGCAGGGCACCCAAAACGGATTTGGAATTCATCAGCTTCTATGGTCGCATCTATGGGAAATGGATACCGTAAAGGGCGAACAGTTCGGCGACCTGGCTGAGTCGATGCCGGTATCCAACGAGGATTTCACCGAACATATCGTTACGCTGCGCCAGGGGATCAAATGGTCCGACGGAGAAGATTTCACGGCGGACGACGTCGTGTACACCGTCAATATGATCCTGACCAACACAGGTATCGCGCAGAACGCCTACTACAACACGGTGTTCGCGTCGGTTGAAAAGGTAGACGACTACACCGTCAAGTTCGTGACGAAAGAATCGTTCCCGCGCCTGTCCCAGAAATTCGGAGTAACCATCTGGGGCAACGACCTGCGCATCATGCCGGAACATATCTATTCCAAGCTTGACGATCCTTCGCAGTTCCAGAACAGCGAGCCTGTCGTAACGGGACCGTATACCGTTAAGGAATACGACAGCCTGGGCAACTGGATACTCTACGAGCGCCGCGAGGATTGGCAAAACAGCGATGTGGGCGTAATAACCGGCGTCGAGCCGCAGGCAAAATACATCCTTTTTAAATACCTGGGCGACGACACCACCCGCCAGATGGCTATGATGTCCAACCAGGTCGATATCCTTTGCGAGGTGACGCCGGAAGCTCTCGAGGTGATGACGTCGGCAAACGATAAGATCGCTTGCTGGTATCCGGATTATCCATACGCGACATTCGACGATCCCTGCTCGAAGGGCATCGCGTTTGAAATGGCGAAGGCGCCGTTCTCCAGCAAATATTTCCGCTGGGGCGTCGCGCTGGCGATGAACTTCGACGAGATTTCAATGAACATATTCGAAGGCGCAGGCCGCGCGAGCGTGCTGCCGATACTGACCGCGACGACCGCGATTCAGGAACTGTACTACAAGCCGATCGAACAGTGGCTGAAAGATTTTGAGCTTGTGCTTGACGACGGCACATCGTTCAATCCTTGGGATCCGGATTATAAGGATCGCATGGCGGAAAAATTGTCCGCGTCGGGCTACGACATTCCGACCGATCCGATCGAGCGCGAGGCTATGTTCGGTATCGGCTGCTGGAAGTACGCTCCGGACGTTGCGGAAAAATTGTTCGTGATGGCCGGTTTGGAAAAGAAGGACGACGGTTGGTACTACGAAGGCCAGCCATTCACATTCGAACTGACATATCTTGCGGAAACCGAAGCGCAGGCTGGACGCGGCACGCTCGCCGCATACGACCAGTTGATCAAATTTGGCTTTAACTGCACGATCTCCAGCGTGAACAGCGCCACATGGACGACCAATGATCAAACCGGCAACTTCGAGCTTGGCGGATATTGGCCGACCGGCGGAATCACGAAGGATATCTATTCGCAGATCAACGGCTGGGCGAACGACCTGATCGTTCCGCTTGGCGAAATCGGATCCGGTCAAGGCTCTCGCTGGGATAATCAGCAGGCGACCGATATTATCCACGAGCTCGCTACGCTATCTCCGGACGACCCCAAGGCGTATGAGCTGGGCATTGAATTCCTGAAAGTCGCCACGGAGGATCTGCCGTTTATCGGCTTCCACTCCGGCACGAAGTATGTTCCCACCAACTCGACATACTGGGAGAACTATCCTTCCAGCGAGAACGCGTACAACGGCCCATGGTGGTGGTGGAGCTGCTTTAAATTCATCGTTCCCTACATCACCCCCGTTCAATAATCCGATAGGCGCGGGGCTTCGTGCCCCGCCGCCCCGTGAATTAAATGGGGCTGCCGCCCCATAACCCATGGCGAGGTAGTTTCCGCACGATTGTGCTTGGACGCATCCAGCGCCCGCCGCCGAACCGGCGGCGGGCGCTTTACAGGGGGCGATATCTGCGTGAAATTTTGGAAATATTTCGGCTTGCGCCTGTTCACTTGGGCGCTGACGATTTTTATTGGCGTGACATTTATCTTTTTTATTCCAAGAATGTTTCCTTCCGATCCGGTTGAAACGATGATCGGCCAGATTCAGGCGCGCTCCGGACAGATGGATCCCGCTGAAAAAGCGGCGCTTCGCAAAACGCTGCGCGTGCAGTTCGGGTTGGAAGGATCGCTGAGCGAACAGTACCTGAGCTATCTGAACAGGGGATTGCTTCACTTCGATTTTGGCCCGTCGCTTATGAACTTTCCGGCGGATACCCGGTCGATAATAGGAAAATATCTGCCGTATACGCTCGGGCTGTCGCTGACCAGCACGCTTATCGCGTGGGTGATCGGCAACGTGATCGGTCTGCTGGCGGGATTCCGAAAGGATAAGCGATCTAGCAAAATCCTGGAAGGCATCGCGATCGCCATTTATCCAATCCCATATTTCCTTGTCGCGCTGGTGCTGCAAATCGTTTTCGCGTTCGTGCTAAAGTGGTTTGATCTTCAATCCTTTATCTTGACGAATAACGGCGTATGGCAGTTCGTCCGTTCGCTTGTGCGCGCGTCGATACTTCCGGGCGTATCGATGCTTCTGCTGGGCACGGGTTGGTGGATCATATCGATGAAATCGCTCGCCGCGACGACAGCGGCGGAGGAGTTCGTGCTATACGCGCGCTATCGAGGGCTTTCTGAAAGCAAGATCGGAAAGGATTATGTGTTCCGCAATTCGATCCTCACCCAGATTACCGCGCTGGCGATGAGCCTGGGCACCGTGTTTTCAGGTTCGATTATGACGGAGATCATATTTGGATATCCGGGCGTCGGGAAATTGCTGCAATCCGCAATACTCCAGTCGGATTACAATATGATACTTGGTGTTATAACGATCTCTATCGTCGCCATTTCAACCGCGACGCTTATCGCGGATTTGGTCTACCCGTTCATAGATCCACGGATTCGGTATAGCTGACAACGAGGTGAACGCATGAGAAAATTTTGGCGAAACTCGAACGTTCGTCTGAAAGCGGGATTGATCGTCACCGCGTTTTTCGTCGTTTTAGGTTTCATCGTGTATTATTTTCCGCACGCAAATCCATTCTCGTATAATACCTATCCAAAAAAACTGCCGCCTTCCGGAGCGAACTGGCTGGGCACGACGTCGATGGGTCAGGATATTTTCTGGCTGCTGATCGAAGCGATCCACAATTCGCTGTCGATAGGGCTGATAGTCGCGCTGATCGGCACGGTCGTCGGCGTGTTCGTCGGATTGATCGCCGGATTTACCGGCGGCGCGCTGGATCGCGTGCTGATGGTGATCACAGATACGTTTGTAGTGATCCCATCGCTGCCCATTCTAATACTTATGACCGCGCTGATGAAAGGGCGATCGACGGTAATATTAATGGCGTTGGTGCTCGCGATGTTCGCGTGGGCTTGGCCTAGCAGACAAATACGCTCGATGGCGCTTTCGATGAAAGAGCGCGATTTTATTCAAACCGCGTGGTTCTCCGGCGAAGGCACGGTGCAAGTGGTTCTTACGGAGATTCTGCCGTTCGCGCTTACGTGGTCGCTGTCCAATTTCATGAACGCGACGCTTGGCGCGATCGCTTCAGAATCCAGTTTGGCGGTGCTTGGCTTATCGCCCGCAAACCTTATTTCGCTTGGCAATATGATTCAATGGGCGCGGGAGCGCAACGCGATTCTGGCGCGGCAATGGTTCTGGATTGGCTCTCCGATTGTTGCGACGGTGATTTTGTTTATCGGATTATTCATGCTGATCACCGGATATAACGACTATATGTCGCTGAAGAGGGGGCGGTAACGTGCTGAAAATCGAACATTTGTCCGCCTCTTATAAAACGATCGACGGCAACGTGCACGTTGTAAACGACGTTCACTTCGATATCCTGGACAACGAAATATTTGGAATAGCGGGCGAATCGGGCTGCGGCAAAACTACGCTGCTCAAAGCGCTGTACGACATTATCGAATTTCCGCTGGAGTTGGATGCCGGGCGGGTCGTGCTGTCCGGAGAGAAGAACGGGGAACCGTTTGAGTTTTGTTCGGGGGAGATTCGTAAATCCTGGTGGAATCATATTTCATATGTGCCACAGGCAGCGCAGAGCGTGCTAAACCCGATCACCCGCCTTAAGAGCCAATTTTTGGATTCGATCCCAAAGCAGGGTCGCGGATCGGGTATGGAGCGCGGCTCTGCGCTAAAGGAAACACCGGCGCAAACTCTGGATAGAGTCGCCAACTACCTTAAGGAGTTGGAGTTGTCGCCGGATATATTGGATGCGTTTCCGTTTCAGCTGTCCGGCGGCATGCGCCAGAGGGTGATCATCGCACTCGCCACGTTCATGTCGCCAAGCGTGATGCTTGCGGACGAACCGACGACGGCGCTTGACGTGGTAGTGCAGCGAGGGATTTTGATGATGCTCACTCGCCTTCAAAAGCGGCTGCGAAATACGATGGTGCTGGTAAGCCACGATATGGGCGTCCACTATCAAATCACCAACCGGATGGGCATTATGTACTCCGGCAGCTTTGTCGAACTGGGAGACACTGAATTGATATTCAACGATCCGCTGCATCCATATACGCGCATGCTGATCGGCGCGCTTCCGCGCGTCGGAGACAAGGGGCAAAAGCAGGGCATTCCCGGCAGACCGCCGTCGCTGAAGGCACCGCCGCCCGGCTGCCGTTTCGCGCCAAGATGCCCGCAGGCGCGCGACATGTGCACGCAGGCTGCGCCGCCGCTAGAGGAGATTCGCCCGGGACGCTTCGCGGCATGCCATCTTATCAGGCCGGAGGTGTGAGATATGGCGGAGAAATTGCTGGAGATCAACAACCTGCGAAAAGTTTTCCGTATCGGCGGGATGCTGCTGGGCAAAAAGCTGGTCGCTGTGGACGACGTATCTCTGTCGATAGAAGCGAATCAACCGGTGATCGTATCGGTCGTCGGCGAATCCGGCTGCGGAAAATCGACGCTGTGCAAAATGATACTGCGCCTGCATGCGCCCGACCAAGGCGAAATAAAGCTTGCCGGTCGATCATACGCGGATAAAAAGGGATACAATCCAAACCAGTTTCGGCTTGACGTTCAACCTATTTTTCAGAATCCCTACGAATCCTTCTCCGCGCGAAAAACCGTCGACACATACCTGTTCAATACCGCGCTCCGATTGGGCATTTCCAAGAACAGGCAGGAAGCGAAAACGCGCGTGGACGAAGCGCTTCGATGCGTGGGACTGTCGCTGTCCACGGTGCGCGGAAAGTACCCGACGCAATTTTCGGGCGGCGAGCTTCAGCGAGTATCCATCGCGCGCGCGCTTATCACTCGCCCAAAGCTTATAATCGCGGACGAACCGGTCGCTGCGATAGACGCTTCGATGAAAATGAACATAGTCAATCTGTTCAAAACGCTTAAGGAAACCAACGACGTTTCGTTCCTATATATTACCCACGACCTGTCGACGGCGTATTATGTGTCGGATTATATTGCGACTCTGTATCGCGGCTGCCTGATCGAATACGGCCCGACGCGCGAAATAATGGAGGCGCCCGCGCATCCATACACGGAGCTGCTGATGCAGGCGGTGCCGCGCGTGGGGGAGAAGTGGGACGCGTCGATGAAGATGCCGGATATGGAGTCGAAAGAATTCGCGCTGACATGCTGCAAATTCGCGCCGCGATGCCCTTACGCTACGGGTATCTGCCGCACTACCAGGCCGGAGGTGAAAATAATCGGAAGCGAACGAAAAGTGCTGTGCTTCCATCCTCTGACGCAATGATAAAGGCAGCATAATTTTTAACGCGACATTTACTCCATGTTCCCCCCGTCGTCCATTACGCCAAGCCGCGCGTTCTGTTATGCGCGGCTATGGCATAACGTGACGATGGGGGGGATTGTTATGTTTATTTGTATAACGATGAAAGCCGTACGGCGGATAGGCGTAGCCGCCGCCATAATTATTTGCGCGATTGCGCTGACAATATACGTTATAAACACCTCGGTTGGCAGGGCGGCCTGGAAACCCGCCAAGCCCGGGGAAGGCATTCGCCTGCCCATCATAATGTATCACAGCGTAACCACCAGCGGCGCGAAAGCGGGCGAATATAATGTTACTACCGCGCAATTGGAAAGCGATTTAAACTACTTGGATAAGCATGGTTATAAATCTATTGTTATTGACGACCTGCTTCAATATGTTAACAAAGGAAAGAAGCTGCCCGATAAAATAATAATGCTCACGTTTGACGATGGTCAGCTAAACAACCTAACATACGCCATGCCGCTTCTTGAGAAATATAAGATGCGCGCCGTATTTTCAGTTGTAGGCGCTTTTATCGAGCGCGCGGAGCGAGAGAGGGATCCGTCGCCTGCGTACGCGTACATGACCTGGGCGGACATTCAGAAAGCCGCCGCTAGCGGTTGGGTTGAAATTCAGAACCACTCGTACAATCTTCACGGCGGAACCTCGCGCATGGGGTTTACAAAGCGCGCGGGAGAAACGCAGGCCGCGTTTTACGATTCGCTGGCGTCTGACGTATCGAAAATGCAGCGGCTGCTTCAGTTGAACGCCGGGATAGACGCCGCGTGCTTCACATACCCATTTGGATTGACCTGCAAGGATTCCGCGTCTCTTCTGAAAGCGGCGGGCTTTAAAAGCGCCATGACATGCGCGGAGCGGGTGAATATAATTACGACCGACCCCGAGTGTTTATATCACCTCGATCGTTTTAATAGAAGCGGATTTTTTACGACGGAGTCGTTCATGAAGAAGCTTGGGATCGAATAGGAGGCGCATATGGCGATCGAACACTCTGACGCGGCTCGCGAGCTGGAACATCTGGCGGAAACGCTTATGATCGTAGCGTCTGAGACGGAACTCCTAGAGCCTGAACGCGTCGGCGCGGAGTTCGACATGCGGCAGAAGAGGATCGAGTCTGGCGGCGCTTTTTCAGATGAACTAGCGGTTGCTGAAATATTATATGAACATAAAGATCAGACGCTGCGCAACCTGCGGCTGGCGAAAGATCAGCCGTATTTCACGCGCGTAGATTTTATCCCCAAAGCGGATAGCGGTGGGTATGAGACGCGTCCCGCTCCAAACGGCGACAACGCGAAGCGAGCGTACTATATAGGCAAGTGGGGCGTGCTTCGCGCGGCTACGCTGGATCAGGTTGTGGTAGACTGGCGTGCGCCAATCGCGAACCTATATTATTCCGGACAAATAGGGCCGATGCGCTATGAAGCGCCGGACGGCGCTGTCGAAGGCACGCTAACGCTAAAGCGGCAGTTTGGGATAGCGCGAGGCGAACTGCAATCCATATTTGATACGAGCGTCGCCGGAATGGACGCGTTCCTGCAAAGCGTGTTGGGCGAGACGCGCACAGATAAGCTGCGCGAGGTAGTATCTACTCTTCAATCGGAACAGAACGACGTGATACGCGCGCCAATGGAACGCGCGCTGATAGTGCAGGGCGCGGCGGGTTCCGGGAAAACAACGATCGCGCTGCATAGGATTGCATATTTATTATACGCGTATCGCCAACGCCTTCTGCCAAAGAACGTGCTGATACTCGCCCCTAGTCCGCTGTTTCTGGATTATATATCGGCTGTGCTTCCGGAGCTTGGCGTAGAGCAGGTGGAACAGACGACGTTTCCTCGCTTCGCGCTGAGCCTGCTTGAGAAGCGAGCGCCAAAGATGGAACCGGAGCCTGAAGATATCTACTTGGAGCGGAGCGCCGAGCCTCGCCTACCACGAAAGGATGAGGCTGCGCCCCATACCCGCGCCGATCCGGAAGCGGACGAGTTTGAGGGCTCGCTCCGCTACTATGAGCTTCTTTCAAAATATTTGGACGATCTGGAGCTTCGCGTTCTTCCAGAGGAAGATATTGTATTCGGACCCGTCGTGCTGTATACGCGCGCCCAATTACAAGAGATATTTATTACCGACCTGGCGCCTTTCCCATACGCGCGCCGTCTCGAAGAAATAATAAAATATATAAATAAAAAATTGAAACCCGCGTTGAACCGAGTGCTTGAGTGGACTGAGGAGGAATGCGCGAGCCGGGCGGAAAATCTTCGCGCGCGTATGGGGGACGGCGAGGAACGGCAGCTCCGAATGCGCGTATTGTACGATAGCCGGGATAAGCGCGTTGAACAAGCGAAAGAGCGTGCGAAAACATTTCTCAAGGATGTGAGGGCAAAGCTTCCGACGCTTGCTCCGATAGAATTATATCAGGATTTTCTGCGTCATCCGGACAACCTGCCTATAACGGAGGCCGAATGCGAAAAATTTGATCGAATCGCCGAACGCGCGCTGGCGCGGCTTGCGAAAAAACGGGCGCGTACGGTCGACCTTGCGCCGCTTTGCGCGATCGAGAGCCGCGTTCGCGGGTTGCCCAGGCGGGATATACGCCATGCTGTGATAGACGAGGCGCAGGATTTTTCGCCGTTTCAGCTTAGATTTCTGCGCGACGCGCTCGGACATGAATCGTTCACGGTGGTAGGCGACATGATGCAGAGCATAGGCGCTCGCGGGGGCGTAAGGGATTGGCGCACCGCGCGCGACGGCGCGTTCATGGGGCGAGGCGATATACGAAACCTGCGCGTTAGTTATCGAAGCACAATCGAGATAATGACATTGGCGAACGCGATCGCCGCGCGTTTTCCAACGCCGGAGGTAGAACCGGCTCACCCGCTGCCCAGAAGCGGCGAGCCGCCAAAGTATGTGTTTTGCGCGGACGCAAATCGCCTCTATGAAACGCTCGCGCGGGAGAAGGACGCGCTTGAAGCGGAAGGATATCGATCGATCGCGCTTGTCGAGCGCACGCGGGAGCGGGCAAGCGAGCTGTCGAAGCGCCTAGGCCTGCCGCTGCTTAACGTGCAAGAGTCGCTGTTTACAAGCGGCGCGTGCGTCGTGTCCGTCGCCCACACAAAGGGATTGGAGTTTGACGCGGTCGTCGTGTGCGACGCGGGCGGCGCGTTGTATCCGTTTGACGAGTTCGACGCAAGGCTGCTGTATGTTTGCGTCACTCGCGCGCTGCACAGGCTTGTTATATGTTGGACGGGAGAATTGACGGGATTGCTTAAAGGTTGAATTATATATTTGATTAACATACCATATATATTATATCGAAAACAAAAAGGCTTGACAAACTCGTATAAGCTGGTAATATAGTTCGGGATTGGAGCGATATTGATCATATAAAAACCTCGCTGAAAGGGGCGAACGCATATGCTGGATATTAACCAGATAAGAAAGGAACCTGATGCGGTTGCGGCGGCGCTGGCGAAAAAGGGATGTGTCGTCGATTTTGCCGAGTGGCTCGGTTGGGATGCTGAGAAGCGCGCCGTGATGGCGGAAGCGGACGCGTTGAAGGCGAGGCGCAACAGCTTGTCTGCCGAGGTGCCGGCGCGGAAAAGGGCTGGTGAGGATGTGCAGCCGATATTCGCGGAGGTACGCGGCATCGGTGAAAATATACAGGTACTGGACGCGCGCGTCGACGCGCTTTCCGAGCGCATGAGCGCGTTTATAGACGACTTGCCCAACCTGCCCGATCCGGACGTGCTGCCAGGCGGCAAGGAGAATAATCAGACTATTCGCGAATGGGGCACATTGCCGGAATTCGCGTTTCCGGCGAAGAATCATGTCGAATTGGCGGAAAGCCTGGGGTTGATAGATTACCCGCGAGGCGCGAAGCTGGGCGGCAACGGCAAGTGGATATATACCGGCGACGGCGCGAGGCTGGAATGGGCGCTGCTTAATTACTTCATCGACGCGCACATTGCGGACGGATACGAGTTTATACTGCCGCCCCACATATTAAACGAGCAGTGCGGGTATGCGGCGGGTCAGTTCCCGAAATTTCGCGACGACGTATTCTGGCTTGAAGGCGGCACGCATTTTATATTGCCGACCGCCGAAACCGCGCTGGTCAATTTGCATCGCGACGAGGTGCTTCGCGAGGAAGAGCTTCCAAAAAAATATTTCGCATATACGCCGTGCTACCGCAAGGAAGCCGGTTCCTACCGCCAGGAGGAGCGCGGAATGATACGCGGCAATCAATTCAACAAGGTTGAGATGGTGCAGGTGACGCTCCCCGAGGGCGGAGCCGCCGCGTTTGAGGAGATGACGCGCAAGGCGGAAGCGCTGGTGCAGGGCCTGGGAATTCCTTATCGCTTGAGCAAGCTGGCGGCGGAGGATTGCTCGGCGTCGATGGCGCGCACATACGACATAGAGGTATGGCTGCCGTCGATGGGTATATTTAAGGAGGTAAGCTCCGTTTCCAACGCGAACGCTTATCAGGCGCGGCGCGGGAATATCCGCGTTAAGCGCAGGGAGACCGGCAAAAACGAGTTCGTGCATATACTAAATGGATCGGGATTGGCGACAAGCCGCGTATTCCCGGCTATTCTTGAGAATTACCAGCAGGCCGACGGCAGCGTCAAGGTGCCGGACGTTCTTGCGCCAAGAATCGGAAAGGACGTATTAAAGCCGATACGCAGATAACGGCATATGTCAATTTTCGACATACGACAACGAAATAAAGAACGAAAAAAGGAAAATTGCATCTCCCGCAGAATAATACATCGTAACGGCGGGAGATGTTTTTTTATACAAAAGAACGGTTCGGTGAGCGGTTGGTGAGCGGTTGGTGAGCGGTTGGTGAGCGGTTGGTGAGCGGTTGGTGAGCGGTTGGTGAGCGGTTGGTGAGCGGTTGGTGAGCGGTTGGTGAGCGGTTGGTGAGCG
>JAISZG010000024.1 GCA_031269355.1 Oscillospiraceae bacterium
GCGACCCGCTCGCGCGATTCCTCCGTGTTCTCCTTCTCGTACTGAGCGCGAAGCCCAAAATAATCAATTACATATTGAACCGTATCGAACAGCGAGTTCGCGTCCGCGTACGCGATCGACTGCATCAACTCTTCGCCGAAATCCGCGACGCTCTTGCGCGCGCGGGATGCGAGCGCTTCGTGCGGCTCTATCATAGAAGTAAATAGCGAGTACCCGTTTTCAAGCGCGCAGCGCGTCAGTTCGGCCACCGTCGCCTCGCCTATCGAACGGCGCGGCGTGTTTATTATTCGCCTAAGCGACACGTCGTCGGAAGGATTCACCAGCACGCGCAAATATGCTACGAGATCGCGTATTTCCTTGCGATCGTAAAACTTTGGTCCGCCGTATACGCGATAGGGAATTCCGGCGCGCACCAGCATTTCTTCCATAACGCGCGATTGCGCGTTAACGCGGTACAGCGCCGCCATATGTCCGTACGGCACGCCCGACTGGTGCAATTGGAACATTCTGTCGCACACCCAAGCGGCTTCCGAGCGTTCGTCCGTAGCGCGGAAAAGTATAATTTTGTCGCCTTCCGCGCGCTCTGTCCACAGCATTTTTTCTTTTCGCCCAGTGTTATGGGCGATCACCTGGTTTGCCGCGTCCAGTATATTGGGCGTGGAGCGATAGTTCTGTTCCAGCTTGATTATTTTCGTATCAGGGAAATCTTTTTCAAAGTCGAGGATATTGCGCACATCCGCGCCGCGCCATCCGTATATCGACTGATCGTCGTCTCCGACGACGCATATATTCCCGTGCTCCGACGCCAGCATGCGAATCAGCAAATATTGCGCGTGGTTCGTATCCTGATATTCGTCCACATGCACATAACGAAAACGAGATCGATAGTATTCGAGCACCGGCGGGTGCTGCGCGAAAAGCTCCAGCGTTTTTATGAGCAGATCGTCAAAATCCAGAGCGTTCGCGTCCTTCAAGCGCTTCTCATATTGCTTGAACAACCCGGCGATCGTTTTTCTGCGAGGCTCGTTTTCATCCTCTTTCAGCCATTCGTCCGGCGTTAAATACCTATTTTTCGAGTCTGAAATGCAGCCGCGAATTTCCCTGGGCGTAAATACCTTTTCATCAAGGTTATTCCGCTTCAGCAGATCGCGTATCACGCTTGTTTGATCGTCGTCGTCGTATATAGAGAATGTTCGCTTGTACCCGATCTTCTCTATATCTCTGCGCAATATACGCGCGCAGCACGCGTGAAACGTGAGTATCCACGCCTCTCGCGCTGTTGATCCGCTGAGCCGGTCTACGCGGTCGCGCATTTCGCGGGCGGCTTTGTTCGTAAAAGTGATCGCCAGTATCTGCCATGCAGGCACGCCGCGTTCCAGCAGATTTGCGATACGGTACGTTAACGCGCGCGTCTTACCGGATCCGGCGCCAGCGAGGATCAGAAGCGGTCCTTCAAACGTACTTGCCGCGAGCGCCTGCTGCGGATTTAGCGCTTGCAAATCCATCCGTCATCCCTCCTTTGATCCGTCTCGCGTCGGCTGTTCTTCGAGTGCATCCAGCACGCGCGGATATCCCTGCGCGCCATACAACAAACTGCGGTTCACGCGACTGATTGTCGCGGTGCTCGCGCCGGTGCGCTGCGCGATTTCTTGATAGGTTACTCCCTTGCGCAGCAGCCGAGCCACCTCGATGCGCTGCGCCAAAGATTTGACTTCGTGAATAGTACATAAATCTTCCAACAGGCGCGCGCACGTGTCCTCATCGTTCGCCGCAGTCAGCGCGCGCACCAACAAATTGATCTGTTCATCGTCCTGCGGATTAGCCAAACCGGACGGCGCGCCGTGCAATCGTCGCAACCGCGCGGCATCCGCCGAACCCTGGTGCTCGCCGGATCGCTCCCGACGCATATCCGATCCCTTCTCCCCATCCCGTATGTTGTTTGCGTTTGACGCTCATTAAGCCGTTCATGTGATATACGATATGATTATACCACAAACAACCGGGAATGGAAAGCCGTTCCGACGCAGGAACAGTTTCCCAAAACCCGACCCCGATCTACTTTTTATACGCATATGCATCGCGGTTCGACAGCGTTTTCATAATCCGCGCTAACTTTGCTGCCAACTCGCCCCGCGCCCCAGCAAGGAGCCGTGAGGGAGGCGTACCGGAGCTGCGCCGGCTGTGCGCAAACCCCGCCGCCTGTGGCGGATGAAGGCGGGTTTGCGCGTAGGCGACGCTTCGATGGATAAAAATACAGTGTAGTCCGGCCATCAGATTTTTCGAATACGCAACATATAACTCTTAAATTGTTCGGAAAGTGTGCAGGAATTCCGTGTTGCAAAATCGTATTAGTATATCTATAAACAGGCGCGGTTTCAAATTTCGAAATTTTGTATTTTTGGAGGGTTTCATTATGAGGAGAATTATCGCAATGCTCGCCGTCGCAGTAATGACAATCGCGCTGGGCGCGACGTCTGGTTTCGCCCATGGGCATAAAGGTGGCGGCACTGTCGCAGCCTACGCGGTCTGTAAGGTAAAAAGCTGCACGCTGACAGGGCAGCATAAGCACAGCGGCGTCTATTACACGGCGCATTATTACGGAGACGGACATAGCTATCACGGTTATTGCACCATATCCGGTTGCACGCTTACCGGATATCACAAACATGGCGAGGTATATTGCTTCGGTCACATAGCGAGCAATAGTCGCGGCCAAAATGTTATGGCGGGAAATCATCACGGCCATTAAGAATGCTTCTGCCTAAAACAACCCGCCTAAAACAACCCGCTTAAAACAACCTGCGGGCGCCACGCGATTGAGTTGTATGTTGGCACATGCGCCGCGCCTGTTTTGTTTCTGAAAAGCCTTAGCGACGTTGAGGAGTTATTACAGGACGTATTGCGGGAATACGTCCTTTCGTTATAATTCCTGCTCTTGATTCGCGTTAGCGATATTAAACGAGAATTGCAAGCGGAGGGCGCTCTTTCTATTTGCAAAGAGCGTGCCTCCGCTAAAACATGCCGTTAGCGCATAATAATATTTATTATAAACTAAGCAGTGCAGTGTTCTTCTGCCGATTGAGACAGCGACAATCGCTACACGCTTGCGCGCTGGAACACGAGCACAGGTTTGCCTGCCTGCAGATTCTTAAGCGTCGGGTTAATTTTTTGGATGCTGTCCTGCGTGACTCGATATTTACGCGCGAGATCCCATAACGTCTCTCCGCTAGTAGGGTAGGCCACAACAATGCCGCCCTTTGAAACGGGTATGGCCTGCTTCTTTACATCCGTGGGCAGCGCGGATTTTTCCAGGACGTACGCGTCGGCGTCCATGCAAAGGCGATATTGCAGTTCGATTCTATCGGCGGTGATAGCCGCCGCGTCCACCTCCTGCGACTCGATGCGAATCCACGCGCCTTCCGGAAGCGCGCCCTGGAACAGCGCTTCAAACGGCGTATCATGGCTGGAGGATACCGGTGCGTCGCCGCCAAAGGGCAGATATATAACCGTGGAATGCAGCACACCGGTTACGCGCTGACGGTCCCCAAGCGGATGACTATCCGCGATGCTGGGCTCTATAAACGCCGCGAGCACAACGCGAACGGGCGGCGAACCTTCCGGCAGCTCGAACATTATCTTGCCGGATTGCACTGACTGAGCTGTGATCTCGCTGGATAATACCGTGATAGATTCGCGGCTGAGGGTTACCATATCTCCCTGAAGCGTATACGCGTCGGCCAGCGTTTCGACCGAGTCGTTCCGGCTGACGGAGCCTTGCACGTTAAGCAGCCCCTCTGCGCGCAGAACGCGGGAGCCCTCGCCTGCGTCGACGGACGATACGGCGATATCCTTAAGCGTGACGCGCACTTGTATATCCTCGTCTTCAGATGCGCCTATCTCAAGGCTCAGCTCAAACGGAATTACGTGGCGCGTGACTACGAGCGGTTTATCCGCAAGCTGGCTGGTATGGAACGCGTCTATGCTCAGATCGCCCTCGATTGAGGCGCGGCCGCCCGATACGCCAACTTTCTTTACGTACGGATATGCGCGTGCGTACAGCGTTTCCTGAATGCCAAGCGACGCGGGCAGATCGAATTCCTCGCGCAGCAGGGAAGTGGTCTGCGCTTCGCCTACATGCTGCATCAGCCGCACTGTCTCCGGCTGACTTTGAAGGCCTTCGACATCCGTGATGCCCGATACGACCGCGATAGGGGAGTGCTCAAGCGCGCGCGCGGCAATCGAAAGAGACGCGTGCAGCAGCAGCCTGCCGTTGACTGCTTGCGCGTTAGCTTCCAATACCTGGCCGCTCGTTTGAATCCTCGCCTTTGCGTCCACTCCGGGAAGCGCGATTTGATGGGTGAACGTGCTCGACGCCTCCAACGCGCGCGGGCGGCTATCGCCCTGAGTGTATAAAATCTGGAATACGACGGTGCCGTTAATCGCGATTCGATCCTGAAGCACCTGCGCGTCTTCAAGTGAAAGCCGCGCGTCGGTATGCAAAATATGCGCCTCGTCGCGAATGCCGCCGGGGAGTGCGACTTCCCCGTCCACCACCGTCTGCTCGTTCGCTTCGCTGATCAGCCGCTCGATCGCGACATTGTTTCGAAGAATTTCCATGAAGCTTCCTCCCCGTCACCGATTCTCATCAGACACTATGCGTAATAGTTCCGGCTTATGCGGACAATCAAATAATGCGAGGCGCAGCCCCCGCCAAGAACGAGCTGGCGCTGCGCTCCACGCACGCCGTATTGCCTATCGACAGCAACTCAACAGCTAATAGTTCACCGAACAAAAACCACAAATGCACACAATTGTTTTCTTCCATATATTGGCAGTTTAGATAAGGGAATACAGCCATTTTATACATCGTCTGATACAATGTGAGAAACAATGAAAACAATGGATGCTTTCCCGCGTGAAAATCCATCGCATTACAAGAGTATTATTAAGCACATAAGTATAACTAAACAACGTGCGAATAGGAGGCGTTAACGAATAATAATCAAGCACAAAAGGCGTGCGAAGGCGCATTGCGGGCATTGCGCCGCTTTGCATGCGGTATCCGTGGATTCATCATCAAGGAGGCGATCGACACATGAAGGCGTTCCCTAAATCCAAGACGGCCCGACTCATAATTCTCGCGCTCGCGGTATCGTTTATCCTTATGCCCATGTCCGGCGCGCTTGCGGCGGGCGGTGTCCAGCCAGGTTCTATATTGTATGTAAACGCCCCGAACGGAGGAAATTTGAACCTGCGCTGCGCGCCGAACTACGAGGCCCTGATTATCGCTTCGTACAGCGCCGGTCAGCCTGTAAAAGTGCTGGCGGTATGCGGCGATTGGTACAAAGTTTCCGTGAACTATTGCATCGGCTATATGGTCGCGCAGTATCTCTCGCCGACAAAACCCGCGCCGCCGCAGCCGTCCGTTCCCGTGTTTGGCTCTGCAAAAGCGGTGGTGAGCAATCCGCAGAGCGGATCGAGACTGAACCTGCGCGCAACCCCAAGCCGCGCGTCCACAATACTTGGGCAGTATAAGAACGGAACCCCGGTAACCATATACGAAGAGATTGGCGAATGGTATCGCGTTAAAATCAGCGGCGCCAACGGCTATGTTATGGCTAAGTATGTGAAGGTTGTAAAAGGGGAGCCGACGGATAATTATCTGCAGGTGTTCAATCCTAACGGCGGATCATACGTCAACCTGCGCAAAGGCCCCGGATACGGCTATAATGTCGCGCAGCAAGTGAAAACAAACGTGCTCGCATATGTGCTGGATCAGGGCGGCGCATGGACAAAAGTTGAAATTAACGGGAATGTCGGATATATTAACAGCGCGTTCCTGAAGTAATCAAAAGATATTTATAAAAAGATATTTATAGTGGGTATGAGGTGCAGCCCCATTTAATTCGGGGGCAGAGCCTCGTCAGAAATGAAGAATTCGCCGCGTTTGGGCTGTGTGCCCGCGCGGCGGATTCTTTTGTTGGTGGAATAAAATCAATTGCGGGCTTGTACGTATGCGTTATAAATCGACGCAGGAAATCGGCGTTTTCCGTCGTATTATGTGATTAGGGCGTGTTCGAAAAATATCTCGAGGCTGAATGTGCTGGATTTTGATGAGGCGCAAGGAGCCATGAGGGAGGCGTAGTGGAGCTACGTCGACCGAATGCGCGACGCCGCGATGGATAAAAAGACAGTGCATTCAGACCGAGAGATTTTTCGAACACGCCCTAATCATTGGTATGAAAACGATTGAACGTGGCAAGCGCGTCGGCGGCGTTAACCCTTCACCGCTCCTATCGTTATCCCTTGAACAAAATACTTCTGCAAGAATGGATATAACAACACAATAGGCCCTGTCGCTATAACGGCGTTCGCTAGCTTCACCGCTTCTGTCGGGATCACGCGATTGGAAAATGTTTCGGTTCCGGCGGTCGCCATAGCGATCTGGGCGGTAAGTATCTGATACAGCTTAAACTGAAGCGGCCACAGGTTTACATCCTTAATAAAAAGCGAAGCATGATACCAGTCGTTCCAATATGACAGCCCCAGGAAGAGGCTTATAGTCGCGAGAATCGGCTTGGATAACGGCAACACGATTGTAAGGAATATGCGGAATTCTCCCGCGCCGTCTATCTTCGCGGATTCGATGAGCGACGCGGGAAGCTGTCGCATAAAGTTGCGCACCAGCAATATGCTGAATGAACTTATCATCATTGGCAATATCAGCGCCCAAAGCGTATTTCTCATGCCAAGGCTTGATATTAGCATGTACCACGGTACGAGTCCGCAGTTAAACAGCGTAGTAAAGTAAAAGAAGAATGCTATCGCGTTCGCGTACTTAAGTTCCCTGCGCTGCAGAGCATAGCCCGCCATAGACATAATCGTTATTCCGCCAAGCGTCCCGCAGATCGTAATAGTTATACTAATCAGGTACGTCCGCCCAATTACAGCGGGGAATATGAATATCAACCTATACGCGTCGAGCGTAATCCCCTGCGGGAATATGGAGTAGCCATTTTTAATGATCGCCGAATTTGACGAAAGCGATCCGGATACAACCATGATGAATGGAACGAAGCTCACAATGGCGGCAAGCCCCAGCAATGTATATGCTATTATATTGAATGCAATACGGCTTGGCTCCATTCGACCAACGCGCGCCTGGGGCAAGCTTCTCTCTATACGTTCCACCGACACCACTCCCATTATGATTGATACATCATTATTATGAAGCATCCTCCGCGCAAAAGGCGTTTAAAACAATGCGTTTTCCGGATCGACCTTACGAACGATGAGGTTGATAGTCATTACCGTAATCAGCCCAAACAGCGACTGATACAATCCTGCGGCCGTCGACAATCCGATGTTGAAGTTAAACGTCAACGATCTATATACATATGTGTCTATAATATCTGTCGTTGGAAACAACTGTCCGTTGCGACCGATCAATTGATAAAATAAATCGAATTGGCCGCGCATTATGCCGCCAAGCGCGAACAGTATCAGCGTCACTATCGTCGGCTTTAGCAGAGGCAGCGTAATAAGACGAATCTCCTGGAATATGCTGCACCCGTCGATGCGCGCGGCCTCGTAGATTTCGCTGTCAATTCCCATTATAGCCGCGAGGTATATAACAGTTCCGTATCCAAGTCCCTTCCATATGTTAAAGAATGTAATAATAAACGGCCACGCGGCAGGTTGGGAGTACAAGTTTATCGGCGACATATCAAGCGCCTTTAGCAGCGTGTTGAGAGAACCGAACTCAACGTTAAATATATTATAAGCAATCGTTCCGACAATTACGAACGACACGAAATACGGCAGCAGCATAAGCGTTTGCGTAACGCGGCGGAAAAAGCGGCTGACTATACCCGTCAAAAGAACAGCCATCAGGCACTGCATAAAATTACCTACGAATATAAATACAATGTTATACAGCAGCGTGTTTCGCGTAAGCTCCCATACGGGCGAATGGGTGCCGCCATAGAAAAAGAACCGGAAGTTCGACAAGCCGACAAACGGGCTTCCAAATAATCCGCCGACATAATTATAATTAGTGAACGCGTAGTAAATGCCGACCATCGGAACATAGGAAAACAACGCCACAAAACCCATAGCCGGCAGCAGCATCGCATACAACGTGCGGTTGCGAAACAACTCGTAAAAGAATCCGATCAACCCGCCGCGCCTACTTAATCCTTTTCTAGTCGACGGCGATATGTGTTGCCGACTCGTCATAGCGCATCCTCCGCCCGTTATGTTCAATTTCTATTACATACACGCATTACAGCTGATATATATATTCTTATGCATCTTAACTTAATATATTATCATATCTAAGCAAACATTATTGCTGTCTCGAATTATGCAACCGCTTCCATATCTAATAAAAAATCGCGCAACCAACCATCGCTAATATATCATGGCTGTTTTTGTTTGTCAATCGGATTTGCATTATTATTTTTTTAAATTCCTATTGAAACCTTTTAAAGATGTATGGTATTATATCCGTGTGAATAAAGGTTGGCGCAATGGATGTCGCTTTATTTGAAACCGCTTCCATTGGCAAAGTTATTCTCTCTATCTCTTGCTCACTTTGTAAAAAATATTTATATACGAGGAGGAACCGCTAATGCCCGTCAACCCGCAAATCATATTCACCAGCGCGAAGCATGCGGAGCTGCTTGAAAAGCAGTTTGAAGAAAAAGCCGGCGATAACGATATCATCGCCAAAACGATTGTGTCATGCGTATCGTCCGGTTCGGAATGCGGCGGATACAGCGATTTTTTCGGTGGAAATCGGTATCCCATGGCCACTGGCTACATCGGAATACTAAGGGTACTTGAAACCGGCAAGAACGTAGGCGCATACAAGCCGGGCGATATAATATTCGCTCGCACCCCCCACCAGCTATATAACAGGATAGAAGCAAAAGAAGCGCTTCGTGTGCCGCCGGATATGCCCGTCGAGAGCGCGGTTCTCGCGCGCTTTCCCGCTGTGTCTATGCCGACGCTGGTGCGCACGCAAATAAAACCGACCGAACCCGTGCTTGTAGTCGGACTTGGAATTGTAGGATTATTTTGCGCGCAAATGATGCAGCATTGCGGATACGAAGTATACGCGATAGATATTGACGCCGCGCGGCGCGAAACCGCCTCAAAATGCGGCGTTCGACACGCGCACGCGTCTATTGAAGAAACGCCCGCATACGGCAAGTACGGACTTGGCATAGACTGCACCGGAGGCGACGGCGCCGTGATGGCAATGGTAAAAGCCATTCGCAAGGGAGGGGAACTGTCTCTTGTGGGAGTGCCGTGGCGAAAAACAAGCGAACACAATATGCATCAGTTTATGTACGAGATATTCTACCAATTCCTGACCGTATATTCCGGATTCGAATGGTGCCTGCCGGTGCACGAGCAACCGTTCATGCCTAATAGTAATTATAAGCTGTTTGAAACCGCGATGCAATGGATAAACGAAGGACGCATCCAAGTTGAAGGAGCATATGCTCTGCGCGATCCTCGCAAATGCGACGAGGTTTATCAGCAGATTTCAAAAGGCCAGCTTCCTACTACATGCGCAATATTCGATTGGCGATCCTTCTGATAAGTTATTGTTAAAAAAAATTATGTCGACCGATAATTATTAAATCCGGTTTAATCACTAAGAAAGGAAATGTGATATGCCAAGAAGCATACGCGTAACCATATTCTGCGAGCATAATCAAGATCGCCGAGAGCCTGTAAAATCCGTATATCCGGACGGAATCCACGGCGCGCTGGCCGCCGCGTTCCCTGAAGACGAGAGTTTTGCCGTAACAATAGCGACTCAGGATATGCCAGAGCACGGTTTGACTGAAGAAGTTCTTTCGAACACCGATACCCTTGTTTGGTGGAGCCATCTGGATAACCCAATATTTGACGACGCCGTAGCTAAACGCGTATGCCGCCATGTCGTCGGACGCGGTATGGGCTTCCTCGTGCTCCACTCCTCCACGTTCTCCAAACCCTGGCAATGGATAATGGGCATCGCATACGACGCGGGACTGTGGGGGCGCTTTCGTACAATGCCCAAAGGCGAAAAAGAGCGGCTGTGGCTTGTGAACCCCGGTCATCCTATCGCCGACGGCATCGGTCCTTATGTTGAAATACCTAGGGATGAAATGTATGGCGAACCTATGCTGATCCCCGAACCCGACCAAACGATATTCTTGGGCTGGTGGGAGGGCGGCGAAGCAAATCGCGCGGGCTGCGTTTTCTTCCGCGGCCGAGGAAAAATATTTATGTTTACTCCGGGTCACGAAGCGTTTCCAATCTTCTATCAACCGGAGATTCAGAAGATACTGCGCAACGCCGCGCGCTATCTCGCCCCTTCGGAGACAATCAACCCCGGCGTATTCTCTGGTCAATATCTGGATAATACGCCCCTTGAGGACCTCTCGCACCGCAAATAATTAAGGCGCTGTTTCAAATATAAGCGCATCAGTTGAGGGAGGATATTGGTTATGTACGAACGCCGCAAACAAAAGGGCATTCATCACGTATGCCTGCGCGTGCCAGACTTGCACGAGACAATGCGTTTCTATCGAGACGCGCTGGACGCGGAGATTATATGCGAATGGGGAGCCGAAGGCAAAGAAGATCATGCGTTTATAATGGATATTGGGCATGGAGATTTTTTGGAGATATTTGGCTCGAAGGAACGGTACGGCATAGGATCATGGCAGCACGTGGCTTTGTGGACGGACGATATTGATTCCTCTATGGCAAAGGCCGTCGCATACGGCGCAAAACATCTCTCCGGCCCTGGCCGTTCAAATATACCGACCCGCTCCGGTCAAACTGTAAGGATGAAATTTGGATTCGTACGCGCGCCGGGCGGCGAGACGATTGAGTTCATACAGGATGTTCCGGAAGAGTAGCGCGGCGCGTCAATGGTTGTCCTTAAGCTTTGCGCCGCAGGATTCGCGGATGACGAGCTGGGGGGTATGCTTCACGCGTATGCCCTCCCCCACGTCCGATATCGCGCTCATCAGCATGCGAATCGCGAGCTGCCCTAGGTAGCCGTTCTGCTGGTCGAGAGTCGTAAGGCGCGGCGTGCAAAATTCGCTGCCCGCGAACATATCGCAGCTGGCGATTGCGATATTTTCCGGGACGCGCATGCCCTGATCGTTGATAGCGCGTATAGCGCCGATCGCCACGTTGTCGTTTATAGCTATTACCGCTTGCGGCAGGCTGTCATTCTCGAAAAGCTTGCTCATCGCCTCATAGCCGTCCTGCGTATAAAAGTTGGACATCACAACATCCTCCGGATGTATTGCCAACCCAAGGCTCTCCATTGTTTGGCGATAAGCTCGCTGGCGAGAAATGGTTTGGCGGATGCCCCGCTCGCCCCCTATAAAGCCGATGCGATGATGCCCAAGCGTTGCAAGGTGCATTACAAGAGCGGGTACGCCGCCGCTTAAGTTCCTATGCAGAAACAGGCATTCGCACCCTGCGATATGCTGACCTATTACAACGACCGGCATAATGCGCGCAAGATTGTTAAGAGCCGCGACATACTCGGCGGGGGTTTCAGAAAGGTCAAGCTGACCGCCGGTAACTATAACTCCGTCGACGCAGTTTTCGCGCATCATCTCCAGATAACGTATCTCGCCAAACGGGCTTTGGACTCCGTGCGAGGAACCTCCGTAAAGCGTGTTATACAATATCACGGAATATTGCTGCTCCAGCGTAAACCGCTCTATCTCCAGAAATAGCGCGGAGAAGTACGGGTTTGAGATATCCGGAAGTATCACGCCGATCGTTTTTGTTTGTTTGCTCGTCATAGCGCGCGCGATCGAATTGGGGGTGTACTGATGCTTATCTACTACGTCCAGCACTTTCCGCCGCGTGTTATCGGACACAAGCGGGTTGTTATTCAAAACCCGCGAGACGGTCGTTACGGATACTCCGCTTTCCTTTGCTATATCGTAGATGGTTGTTTTTACGTCCATGAATATGAACCTCGCTTCCTATAATTCTATTGTATCGCATTGCGTGGCGAATTAAAATACCCAAACAATATACAATGATGGGTGATTATGCATCTACTTTGATTAAGAGGTGATCCGATGGAAAGTTCCCCAGCAAGCCTTGCCATTGACCTTGGCGGCACTAAGCTACTGATTGGCGAAGTGGACGCAGCCGGTCATGTCCTGACCCAGGCAAGGTATGACAGCCCTCTTACAGATGACGCGGATCAACGTAAAATACTGGAAATCATAGTAAACGCAGCGAAAAAATATATTAAGAATACCGCGCGATTCCGCCCGTCGGCAATCGGTATGGGATTGGTTGGGCGAGTTGATAGGCTAAACGGACTGTGGCTGGAAATAGATCCTAATCGCTGCGTGACTATACCGGCGGCTCAAATCCTCTCCAACGAACTGCAACTGCGCTGCGCGATAGATAACGACGTTCGCTGCGCCTTGCGCGCCGAACAGGAGCTTGGTTGGGGGCAAAAGACATCAAATTATATATATATCAATATTGGCACTGGCATAGCGGCAGCCTTTGTAACAGGCGGGCATGTGATCACAGGCGCAAGTTGGAATGCCGGCGAGATAGGGCATACAGTCGTTGACATACATTCCAACGTGCGCTGCCCATGCGGCAGGAGAGGCTGCGTCGAGGCAATCGCTTCCGGCATTGGATTGGATCGCCGCGCGCGCGCGATGGTACATTTATACCCAAACACCGCGCTTACTGTGTTGACAGACGAACGCTGTTCCGCAGCGGATATATTCCGCCTCGCGAAACAGGGCGACGAACTTTGCGGAGTTCTCGCGAGGGACGCGGCTGACGCCATCGCCGCGCTTATAATGAATTTGGCGTGGACTTGCGATCCAGATACCATCGTACTGGGCGGAGGCGTGGTTTCAGACGGATGGATGTTTGATCAGATACGGCGGCGCCTGCTGCCCGGTTCTATGCGGTTCGTTAAAAACGGAATATGTCTAACCGGTCTTGACGCAGAGTATGTAGGGCTGATCGGCGCGGGTTTGACTGGATTTACCGCGCCGCCCGCAATCCAAACGCACAAGGAGGCGGTCTGAGTGGCTATTGGCAGCGAGCTTCAAAAAGACTTAATCGATACCGGCTGGATTCACCGCCCGCTGCCGCTGCGCGACGAGCTATCCTTGGAAGCGGAATGCGCGAAGAAGCGGGTACTGCAAACGCGGCCAATCGATGCGGGTAAAATCATGTGGCTCGGCGTCGGTCCGTGCAGCGTATCCGCTTCCCCGGAACGCACGCCCAACGGAGAAGCGTGCGTTCGCCTGGCCGGCATAGGCGAATTGAATATCCGTCCGAAAGGTTATTTAGAAGAAGGAGATTGCAGCAATTACGGCGGGTTCTCCGCAGCGGCGCAATTTGGCGATGAAAACTGGGAGGCGTACAATCGGGTGACGTTTTGCGTGCGTCCGCTTTGCAAAGGTATTCGCAAAGCGTCCATGCACCTGCTGTTTCGCAACGAAGGCAAGGAAAAGATACCAGATAGATATAATCGCGACGGGTATCACCAAATCAATCTGACGAACGGCGTATGGAACACCATATCGGTCGAGATAGCCGCGTTGCCTCGCGACTGCGTCACCCAGATTGCGTTCGACGTTTCGATGCACGGGTGCGAAACGCTCGCAGAACTTGGCGACGCCCTTGTTTTTGATATCGGCGGCATCGCGCTTGAAGCAATTGAGCGGCCTGAACCATTCGTCGGATGGTCGATGCGCGACGACGAGATCGCCGTATGCGGCTCTGGTTATCGCCCAAATTCGCCTAAAATCGCGGTCAGCGGCGCGCTTGGCGTTCAAACGTTCGACATAATAAACGAAGGCGGCGGCGAGGTAGTATTCTCAGGCCGTATCGCCCCAGCGGACGGATTCGACGGATTATATAAACTGGACTTTACCGCGTTCGCAGACGAAGGCGTTTATAGGATTCGCGCGGGCGACGCGCTTACAGAGGCGTTCCCCATCTCAAATGACGCGTGGCTTCCATCGGCGTGGAAGGTGATCAATTTCCTGTTTACAGAGCGATGCGGCTATCCTGTACCCGGCGTTCATCAAACGTGCCACCGCGATATATGCGCTCTGCACGCTGGTAAAAAGTTTATATATAACGGCGGCTGGCACGACGCCGGCGATGTGTCGCAGCAGACGATTCAAAGCGCGGAAGTCGCATACTCTCTGTTCGAACTCGCCGCGTCTCTGGCAGGCGACGAGCTTCACCCGCTTCGAGAGCGCTTAACGGAGGAAGCACTTTGGGGATTGGATTATATTCTGAAAAGTCGTTTTGGAGACGGCTTCCGTGCGACTAGCGTCGGAGTCAGCATGTGGTCGCAAGGCTTCATCGGGGACACCGATGATATAACCGCGCGCGTACATAACAACGCATACGAAAATTTTCTGTGCGCCGGCGTCGAAGCGTACGCCGGGCTAACGCTTTGCGACACGGACCCAGAACTTGCGTCGAGATCAATCGACTGCGCGAAATCGGACTTCCGATTCGCTCAAGAAAAATTTGCGCATACCGGATTTGAAGAGCGCCCTCCCTCACACTGGGAGCATTCCTATATGACTACAGAAAGCGCGCTTCAGGCTACGGTTTGCTGGTCGGCATCTCTGCTCTTCAAAGCGACAGGCTGCGGCGAATATGCGCAAGCCGCCGTCCGCGCGGCGGAATATGCGATGGATTGCCAGCAGATCGAACCCGCGGGCAGCAATTTCCCTGAAGGCGGATTCTTCTGGCGCAATCCCGAGCGGATATCAATCGTTCATTTCAGCCACCAGGCGCGCGATCAGATATACATGCAGGCGCTTACGCTTCTTTGCGAAACGCAGCCGACGCACAACGCCATGCCGCGCTGGCGCGACGCGATTCAAAGGCACGCGCAATACCTGAAACGGCTGTTCGAATTCGCAAGCCCTTACGGCATGATGCCGGCAGGCGTATATCGCCTGGAAGAAACTCAGGATCTGGAATACTTCCGTCGGCAACATCTGCTCACTGGCGACGAAGCTCTGGAAGAATACGCGCGCCAGCTCGCGCACGGCGTCGATATTGGAGGCGGATATTACCTGCGCCATTTTCCGGTGTGGTTCTCGTTTAAAGGAAACAACGCGGTATTGCTGTCTATGGCGAAATCCGCCGCGCTATGCGGACGCTTTCTGAACGACCCCGAGCTTATCGCGATAGCGGAGCGCCAGCTTCAATGGAACATCGGCGTAAACCCGTTCCGCCAGTCGCTTATGTATGGCGAAGGGCGACGCTACGCGCAGCAGTACGCGCCGCTCCCCGGCGAATCTGTCGGCGAGCTGCCGGTCGGCATACAAACGAGAGGAAACGAGGACGTTCCCTTCTGGCCGCAAATGAACAACGCCACATATAAAGAAGTATGGACTACGCCCGCCGGGCGCTGGCTTTCCGTGTTGGCAAGCCTGCAAATATAATAATTTATCAGATATGGAGGAGGCAAGATGAAAGTCGGTTTTTGTTCGGTTAATTATTCAGAACTATCCATTGAACAGGTTGCGGAGCTGGCGGCGCGCAGTGGTTACGAAGCGTTGGAAATTCCCAGCTACGAGAACAACGGTCAGATCGACGTCGACGAATTGTTAAAGGGCGATAACGCTAAGCAATTCAAAAAGCGCATTGAGGACACCGGTTTATTCCTGTCCGGAATCAGCAACCACGCGGATTCTCCGCTCGTGCTGGGGCCTCACGGCGAGGATGCCGCAGCCGTGTGCAACGGAACGCCTGCGGAGCAAATCGAGTTTGGCAGAAAGAGCTTGCTTCGTTCCGCTCGGCTTGCGAACGCCCTTGAGGTGCCCGCCGTCGTCGCGTTCAGCGGTGTCGGTAATTTTGGAAGATTCAACGATTGGCCTTATCCCAACGGTTGGGCGCGCGAGGAAGAAGCGTTTGTCGAACGCTATACCCCTATACTCGACGCCTATCGGGAATACGGCGTAAAGCTCGCGTTCGAGCCGCATCCAAATAACGTCATCTATGATATCCATACGGCCAAGCGCGCGCTTGAACTAACGGAAAATCACCCCGCGCTCGCGTTCAATCTTGATCCCGCGAACATGCTGTTCACCGGCATTCGGATTGAAACGTTTATCGACGAGCTAAAAGATCGCATCGCGCTTGTGCACGCAAAGGACTGCGAAATTGTCGAGCACAACCTGCATATGGGAGGCTACTGGATGTACCAGGGCAATTGGGGCGCGTTAAACCGCTCGTTCCGTTTCAGGATACCGGGCTGGGGCAGCATCAATTGGAAAAGCTTTATCACGGAATTATTCCTTGTAGGATACGACGGTGTGATCAGCTACGAACACGAGGATGTAACGATGAGCCGCGCGGACGGCTTGGCCAAGACGATCGAGTTTCTGAAGCCGCTGATGATACACGCACCCTACGAGGGACGAACGGACAAGCTGTTCACCCGCTGACATGTCAATTATGCGGTCGCCTGACAAAACATAAATACGGTCGCCTGGCAAAACATAATAAGAAAAGGGGGATCTCCTTTGCCTAAAACCATGAGGGCTCAAATACTTGAAAAACCCTATCGAATGGCGCTTCACGAAGTGCCCGTTCCGGAAATCGCGCCTGATGAGGTTCTTATCAAAATCCGCTATTGCGGCATCTGCGGCTCTGACTGGGGCGCGTATATTGGAAAATACGCCGACGAAGCGGCGCTGCTTCCGCTGACAATCGGACACGAATTCATGGGAACAATTGCCGAAATCGGAAGCTCCGTGCCTAAAACCATCTCACAGGGCGATAGGGTGAGCGCGGACATATGCCTTACGTGCGGCACCTGCTACCACTGCCGACGCGGAGAGGGTTTGCTGTGCAGCACATTCCGGCAGATAGGCATTCACACGGCGGAAACCTCCGGAGGATATTCAGAATATATAAAGGTTCCGTGGAAGAATATTTATAAGATTCCGGACAGCGTGTCGGATTATCAAGCGGCGTTCATCGAACCGCTGACCGCGTGCCTGCACGCCGCGAGAAACATGAACCTTAAGATGGCGTCAAGTATAGCGGTTATCGGTTGCGGGCTGGGCATAATACATGGCGCGCTGGTAAAACTGCGCGGAGCGGCTCCGGTGATAATCGTAGGCGACAATGCAAAGCGGCTACAAACAGCCAAGGAAATCTGCGCGGACTATACGATTAACATCAAAGAGACGCCCGACGCAGTCGCGGAGGTGTTGCGCATAACGGATGGCATCGGCGCGGACTATGTGCTTGAGGCCGTAGGCAGTTCGAAAACATATGAACAGGCGTTCAAAATGCTTCGCAAGGGCGGAACCCTCGAGTCGTTCGGCATCTGCTCGGACGACGATTTCGCGTCGATTCGTCCGGTTTCATGGGTGCTGGAGGAGAAAAAAGTATCCGGTTCATGCGCCGGCATAGGCAACGATTGGGGCGACGCGATCGCGCTTCTTCAGTATAAGCGAATCGATCCAACGCCTTTGATTTCAATGATAGTTCCATTGGAAGAAACGGAAATCGCGCTGAAGGAATTGCGCGAAAACCCCGACCTCGTAAAAGTGCTGGTCAGTCCCGAAATCGACAAGCGGATCATCCTGTATAATTGATCGATTTGGACGAGGAGAAACGCGTATGGATTATAAGCAAACCCTGCTTGCACCTATACAAATCGGCGGTTTGACCTGCGAAAACCGATTCTTCGCCCAGTCGATGGAATGCACGGACGCGGACGAGCACGGCAACCCAACGGACTTGACTTTTCAGAGATATGCGAATCTCTTTAAAGGACGCTTTGGGTTGATTGATCTTGAAGCTATCACGATCACGCTTGAAAGCCGCGGCCGCGAACGGCAGCTGTCTATCCTTCCGGAGAACGAAAAACCGCTGGCGGTGTTCATAAAAGCGCTTAAGGAAATCAATCCAAATGCGCTGATTGTGTTCCAGCTCACTCATTCCGGGGAGGTTTCTGATTCCGAGTTTTCCCGTCGGGTAACCGTAAAGCCTACTTACGGCCTGGGCGGCGAATTAATCGGCGAAGAGGAAGTAGACGCGATAATAGAACAGTTCGTGCTCGCGGCAAAGATAGCGCAAAACGTTGGCGCGGACGGCGTGGATATGAAGCTGTGCCACGGTTATCTTGGTTCGCAGATTCTTCGCCCGTTCAACGATCGCCCATGGAAATATGGAGGCAGCTGGGCGAACCGCTCGCGCTTCGCGTACGATCTGTATGAACGAATTGCCAGCGAGACCGGATATGATAAAAAATTCCTGATAGGATCTAAAGTATCTATGTGGGAAGGATATCCCGGCGGATTTGGAAGCGCTGGGCCAGATTCTCCACTAATGGATATGACGGAACCCATCGCTCTGCTCAAAGGGCTGGAGGAACGTGGAGCGCAGTATTTTGTCGAAACGCTCGGCAATGTGCACTCCAGTATGGATTTCATGGAGGCGACCGGCGAAAATCCGTATCTCTCATATCTCCACTTCTATTTCACAAATCTTATGCGACAGGCGCTTCGAAAGGAAACGGTGGTCATAGGATCGCACTTCTCTTCGTTTCGCGGCAAGAAGAATAAACTCCTCAGCATTGAGCCGGAAAAATCTTCCATGTTCGCTATGGGCACGCGATGCATTGAGGATGGCATGATGGATATGATCGGGCTTGGAAGGCAATCATTCGCCGATCCGCTTACTCCGCTCAAACTTATCGAAGGCCGCGAAGATGACATTCATTACTGTACGCAGTGCATGAACTGCGAAGAACTCATGCTGCGCCAGCAACCGGTCGGATGTGTACTGTTTAATAAATATTATAGAGATATCTTTGCTAAAATCCGCAAGGAAAAGGGTAAGCTGGCGGAATTGCATACTTGAAAAAGCGGCCTAGCCTATTACCTTCCAAGATTAACCTATATGGGAAAGAAGGATGCAGTATTGATCGAATATAGAAAAACCACGCTGACGGTTTCGGATATAGCGTATATGATGGATCCCAGCGTGCTAAAGCTGGACAGCACTCCCGACGATGTCGATGAACTTATTGAGTTGTGTAAAATCTACGGATTTGGCACCGCGTTCTGCTGGCCGTGCAATTACCCGCAGTTATCGAAAGGATTGAAAGGCTCGCGCACAAAATTCGGCACGTCGCTCGCGTTTCCGTCCGGGCAGGAATCGACGCAAACGAAGGTAGAGTTGGCAAAGTATTTTCGCATGATGAATCCCGCTGAAAACGACATGGTGATGAACGTGGGCTGGTTGAAATCCGGTCGATTCGATTTGGTCCGTCAGGACATCCAAGCGGTTCGCGACGCGACGCCGGGAACGTCGCTCAAGGTAATTATCGAAGCGATGCTGCTTAACGACGAGCAAATCCGCAAGGCATGCGATCTGTGCATAGAGGCCGGCGCGGATTATGTAAAATCCGGAACGGGATTCTCGGAAGCCCCAACCACCCTTCACCACGTATATGTTATGCATCAGGCAATAGCGGGTCGCGCGAAACTTAAAATCGCGGGTGGAGTTCGTTCGCTGGATACGCTTCTCAAGATGTATAAACTAGGCGCGAATCGGTTTGGGATCGGATTCAAATCGGCGGAAAAAATCATCAAGGAGGCGATCGCGCTGGGGCACGACATCGACATGGATGCTATTGTCGTGGATGAAAGCGAATATCTGGGCGAATCGTACGCATCAAAACCCGCCGCAGATCGGTATTAGTCCGGCGCGCTTTATAACTTTTTGCGATCCTTTTTCGAACACGCCTAAACTGAAGGCAGCCGCCCATAGCGTATGAACGGCTGCCAAATTTTACAATACGCGCGATCACCGTTTTGCCGACGCGATATCTGCGCGCATAGGAAAACGCAGCGAAACCTCGGTTCCTTTTGAGTCGCTTTTCAGATTTACCATCGCGCCATGCATATTGGCGCCGTGTTTTACTATCGCAAGCCCCAGCCCAGTTCCTGGTGCGCCGCTGTTCCTGCTTTTATCCACCCGATAAAACCGCTCAAAAATGCGCTCCTGCTCCGCATTTGGAATGCCTATTCCCGTATCCGAAACCGATAGCCTCGCCCAACCTTCTTCTCGCGAAACTAATATCGACACGCTTCCTTTATCTCTATTATATTTAATCGCGTTGTCCGCAAGGTTAAACACAATCGCATCCAGCATAGAAGGAACGCCTTGGATTATCGCGGATTCTCCAACCACTTCCACCGTTATTCCGCGCGCGATGGCGGCTGGCTGAATGCGCTTGGCGACGCCTTTGCATATTTCAAGCAAGTCAGCCGCGACGCATTGAACCTCCGTCGCTTCATCCAACCGCGACAAATATAAAAGATCGTTCAGCAGCGATATCAACCGCTGCGCCTCGCGATATATATCCGCAGCGAACGCGCCCGTATCTTCCGATTTCGCCATACCGTTCATCAGAAGCTCAGCGTATCCGAATATAGCTGTAAGCGGAGTTTTAAGTTCATGCGAAACGTTTGCCGTAAACTCGCGCCGAAGTTTCTCCCGCTCGTGGTATTCCGTTACATCCATCAGAACAATGACCAGCCCGGCTACCCGCCCCTCGTTGCGAACGGAACTTACGAGCGTCTGAATATCCCGACCGCCCATTGACAATATCGACTTGTTTGGCTGCGCTTCTATCGACCCCGTATCGCTCAGCGCATTTTGTATCACGCGCCGAAGTTCCTCACCGCGATGCAGCGTGAGTATATTCTTCCCGAACGGATCCGCGCACTGCGAGTCCAGTAGCCGCAATGCGCTTTTATTATATGAAAGCACGCTGCCGCCGCGATCCAGCACAAGAAAGCCCTCGTTCATGTTGTTCGTTATGGCGCTGAATTCATTTCGCTGCCGTTCAAGTTCTTCCATCTGACGGTTTATTTCACGGCGCTGATTCTTAATTCGAAGAAGCATGGGAGTAAGCTCGTCATATATTTGTATATTTTCCGGGTGATCAAGGTCTAGGCTGTTGAGCGGCTCGACAATCCTGCGAGTCAGCCTCGACGCGATCGATCCGGCGCAAATCCACATTAGAATAGCGATGCATGCGGTAGGCACAATCAAATCATTGAACGATTCATAAATGCTGTCCGTCGTGCTGGCTAGGCGAAGGATCGATCCATCGCTTAAACGAGTCGCGCGATAATATGTCTGGGCGCGTATCGTGTCGGAATAGCGGATGCTCTCCCCAATTCCGCTTGTAATCGCGGCTGCAATCTCAGGGCGATTCAAATGGTTATCCATATCGGCAGGTCTTTCGAATGTATCCGCCAGAACGGTTCCGTCACTAGCTACGATAGACAAACGATGATTCGACACCAGTTCAATTTTGTTTATATAATCCAAACCAAATTGTTCGACACCCGTACGAATATACGATATTTCCGCGATCGCTTCCCGCTTGATCACGTTAAAGTAATTCTGATAGGCGGCGTATGCGGTAAGCGTAGACGCCGCAAGCGCCGCAGCCCCCGCCAATAGAAAAGCAAGCGCGAATATCCGCCGTCTCATATATCCTCCGATTCATTTAACTGATTCGATACCCAACGCCGCGCACCGTTTCGATAATGTCCTCGCATCGTCCCAGTTTTTGCCGCAGCGTGCGTATATGAACGTCGACTGTGCGGCTTTCGCCATCGTAGTCCATTCCCCAAACGCCCGACATAATTTGTTCTCTGGTCAATACGATACCCCTGTTTTTTAATAGATATATTAATATCTCAAACTCTTTATATGTAAGCGCCGCCGGTTCTCCATACGCAATAGCCTGACGCCTGGGAACGCTGACATACAATCCTCCGACCGTGAATTCGTCCGACCTACTGGCGGTGTTTGCGTCGGCGCGCCTAAGCAGGCTGCGCGCCCTTGCGGTGAGTTCCATCAGCCCAAAAGGCTTTGGCAAATAATCGTCCGCGCCAAGATCAAGACCCATCACCTTATCAAATTCCGTGCCCTTTGCTGAAAGAATCATCACGGGAATTTTTGCCGTAGCCGACGCCGCTCTCAACTTTTTGAGAACTTCAAAACCGTCCTCTTCCGGCAGCATGATATCAAGCAGCACCGCGTCTGGCAAACGCTCGCGCAGCGCGCTCCAAAACGGCTTCGCGCTTTCAAAACCGACGGCCTCGATTTGAGCGTTCTCCAAAGTATACACGATGAGCTTGCGGATGCTCGCCTCATCCTCCAGCACGTATATCATACGTTGCTCGCGCTGCGGCTGCCGGTTAAGAAGTATACAACCCAATCAGCTATGTTAACCGCATGATCGCCTATTCGCTCGAAATACTTGGCTATCATAAGAAGATCAAGGCATTCCTCCGCGTGACCGCCGCCGCGCATCAGCTGTTCGATCAGCTCTCGCTTTATATCGCTGAATAATCCGTCTACAACATCATCATATTTTATAACGAAATACGCCAACTCCAAATCTCTATTTACGAACGAATCGATGCTCTCCGTCACCATTTTGCTGGTAGCGCGCGCCATATCCGCTATGTTCACGTCGCTCTTTACCGAGCTTCCCCGCATGAACGCGGATATCTCCGCGATATCCGCCGCCTGGTCACCTATGCGCTCCATATCGTATATCATCTTTTGAGCGGCTGTCACTTGCCTAAGATCGCTGGCAATCGGCTGCTGCTGAAGCAGCAATCGCACGCAGCTATGCTCGATATCCCGCTCGATACCGTCTATCTCAAGTTCCAGCCCCAAAGCTTTCTGGCGAAGCGCTTCATCTTCGTTTAGCAGCGCGTTCGCCGCGCTCGCAATAGCGTCCTCGCACAGCGCGCCCATCTCAATCAGACGCGTATGCACTTCCTCCAGCTGCTTCTCGTAGTTTTTCCGCATCAACCAAACCTCCCCGTGATATACGCTTCTGTGCGTTTATCTCCTGGCATCGAGAAAAGCGCGTCGGTATTTCCGTATTCAACCATTTCGCCCAGCAGGAAGAACGCTGTTTTATCCGATACGCGCGCCGCTTGCTGCATATTATGAGTCACAATCACAATCGTATAATCATTCTTCAATTCACTTATCAGATCCTCTATTCTCGACGTGGATATAGGATCAAGCGCGGACGTCGGTTCATCCATCAGCAGTACTTCCGGCTGCACGGCCAGTGCGCGCGCAATGCAGAGCCTCTGCTGCTGTCCGCCCGACAAACCCAACGCGCTCTTCTTCAGCCGATCCTTCGTTTCATCCCATATGGCGGCCGCCCTCAGCGATTGCTCGACTACTTCATCCACCGCCAGCTTTGGACGTACGCCGTGCGTTCTCGGCCCAAACGCAACGTTGTCGTATATCGACATCGGAAACGGATTCGGCTTTTGAAATACCATTCCGACCCTCTTGCGGAGCGCGCTAATCTCTAAATTCTTATAAATATTTATGCCGTCGATCTCTATTGTACCCGTGATTCTGCATCCCTCAATCAGATCGTTCATACGATTGAGCGATTTCAGGAGTGACGACTTTCCACAGCCGGACGGGCCGATAAGCGCGGTGATCGCATGATCTTCCACAGACATTGTGACGCGCTTAAGCGCCTGTGTCTCTCCATAGAATAAATCCATATCGGCGATGCGAATCTTTATCGGCGCGCCTTTGCCCGGCGCGACAGCCTTGTTATCCATGGCCCACCCCCGTCATTTTCTTCGCCGCCCATTCCGACAATGCGTTTATCAAAAATACAAGCGCAATTAATACGACCGCAGTCGCATATGTTTGATCGATATGCAATCCCTCGCTTGAGAGATTATACATATGTACGGATAATGTGCGTGCCGAATCCATCGGAGACGACGGAATCTTGGCAAGCGTTCCCGCCGTGAATATCAGCGCCGCCGTTTCGCCCACGATTCGACCCGTTGCCAGTATCACGCCAGCTAATATTCCCGGGATCGCGGGCGGCAGCACCACGCGAAACACCGTGCGCAGCCGACCTGCGCCCAATCCAAAGCTTCCTTCTCGATAAGCGTCCGGCACGGATAGCAGCGCTTCCTCCGCAGTGCGGATTACAAGCGGCAGAACCATTACCGCAAGAGTGCAGCCCCCTGCCATTAGCGAATAGCCCCAACCCAGGCGTATCACGAAGAAAAGCATGCCGAACAGCCCATATATTATCGAAGGGATCCCAGCTAGCGTATCAGTCGCCATGCGGATAATCTTCACCAATTTGCTTCCTCTGCGCGCGTACTCCGCCAGATATATCGCGGCGAACGTGCCAAGCGGCACCGCTATGCCCAGCGACAGCGCGGTCATCAAAACGGTGTTGACTAGCGCAGGCGTTACTGAAACGTTATCCGATGTATATTTCCATGCAAACAGCGAGGGATGTAGATGAGATATTCCCATAATCATTATGTATCCAATTAAATAAAACGCAAGCGCTGCGGTAATAGTCGCGCTTACTCGCACCAGTATCCTGAGCGCGACGGACAGGATATCATACCTGCGCGCTTTAATTTGTATCTTCTGTCGTGTCACAGGCTGCGTCTCCTTTTCAGCATCGACAACAACATTGCGCGCCTTAATTTGTATCTTCTGTCGTGTCACAGGCTGCGCCTCCTTTTCAGCATCGACAACAACAGATTAATAATCAATATAAACACGAACAGTGCCACCGCAGTGGCAATAAGCGCTTCCCTATGCAAATCGGCCGCGTAGCCCATTTCAAGCACAATGTTCGCAGTCATCGTGCGCACACCGCTAACCAGATTTTTGGGGATCACAGGTTGGTTGCCGGCGACCATTACCACCGCCATAGTTTCTCCAATCGCGCGACCGACGCCAAGTACTACGGCTGTCAGTATACCAGAGCCTGCGGCGGGAAGCGTCGCGAAAAATACGCTGCGCTCGTGACTTGCGCCAAGCGCTAGCGCGCCTTCATAATAGCTTTCCGGCGCAGCGCGTAGCGCGCTCTCGGATACGCTTATAATCGTAGGCAATATCATAATGCCCAGCAATAATGACGCGGTTAGCATGCTTTTACCTCCATCAAACCACGCCCGTATCCACGGAACAAGCACGACCATTCCAAAAAAACCATACAATACCGATGGAATACCTGCCAGCAGCGAAACTACGGGGCGAAGAATCACAAGCGCGCGCTTTCCGCAGAACTTCGCCATATATATGGCCGTCAGTACCCCTATCGGTACGCCGAATATTATCGCGCCAAGCGTAACATACAGACTGCCTACTATCATAGGTGCGATTCCGTAAAGTCCGCTTCCCGGTTTCCACCGCATCCCAAAAAAGAACTCCAGTACGCCTATCTTTCCTATTCCCGGTATTCCGTTAGCGAACAGGAATAGGCAGATGAGCGCCACGCACAGTATACACACGCAAGCCGCAATCAGAAACACAATCCTCATCGCGTTCTCTCTATAACGGCTCGACGAAAAGAAAAGCGCAATCCTGCCGATTCGGCTATGTGTCTTAACGATTTTAATCGCCCGCTTTCGCGCCAAACGGCCGTGCAGTTTTCGCGCACGGCAGTTTGGCTATTTCACATATTTTCAGGATTACTCAGCGTCAAACCACTCGGTAATCTCGCCGGTATATATCGCCTTAACTTGTTCTGCTGTCAGATCGCCTATCGCGTTGTCCTTATTTACGATAACCGCAATGCCATCAAGCGCTATTCTGGTTTGCGCAAGCCCTTTTTCTATTTCGGTTTCCTTAAGTTCGCGCGACGCCATACCCAGCTCGCATATGCCTTCCAGCGTGGCGTTGACGCCCGTCGTGGAATCGCTCTGCTGAATTTCGATATTCAAATTGGGATTGATCGCGCCGTACGCTTCCTTAAGCTTTTCCATCACAGGAGTTACCGACGAAGAACCCGCGACAACCACCTTGCCGCTGGGCTGCGTGCCGCTGAACGGACTTGTTTCCGAAAGAGGGATATAGCCGTTGGTTTCCACAACCGCCTGCCCTTCCTGGCTTAGGATATAATTGAGGAAGTCTTGCGCGGCCTCGCCGATCGTTCCAAGCGTTACGATGTTGAACGGACGGCTGATCGTATACGAACCGTCGCGTACGGTCTCGATGCTGGGGGCTACGCCCGCTATCGATACCGCCTTTACCGTATCGTTCAGCGAACCAAGCGATATATAGCCGATCGCATTTTTATCGCCGGAAACCGATATCATCATAACCGAAGTATTATTGGTGATTTCCGCCAAGTCGAGCGTCATGTCTACCTTGGAGCCGTCTTCCTGCTTCACTTCAACGCCGAACAATTCGATGAACGCACTCCGCGTGCCCGATCCGTCTTCCCGCGATATCACATGGATTGGCTCGCCGGCCGATTGAGACGTCTGGCACCCAAGCAACATGACCATTGGTAGCGCCAATGCAAGAAATCTTGTAAGAAACCGCTTAGCCTTCATTTTTTTACCTCCACCTAAATTTCTTTCCTTATCCTTACATTCTGAATTCTATCGCATGCATGTAAAAACAAAAATCATGTATATGTAAAATTCATATTAAATGCCGGGCGTTGTACTTGTTTTGTTTAAACACGCGCGATATAAATCAAGCGGCTGGCTGAAGAGCCGCCGCTTGATTCCTTATATTATAATTAAAGTAAAAATATATCTTTTATTATTTTGTACGTGTTCTTTTGCGCGGCTTCGCTGCGCGATGCTTCGCCCTTTGAGCGCCCCTATCCGAGCGTGGCGTATCGGAATTCGTAGAGCGCACATGCGCCACAGGGTTTTCCGCGCGCGCAGGCGTCGCTTGCTCCTTATTCAAATTTTCAATTACCGGCAGAGTGGATTCCGCTTCCGACTTGTATGTGACAGGCGCGTTTTCTAGAGGCGTAAGCACTCTTGTAGGCAGCGTCTCATAATCTGAATAATCTGAATCGATTTTAGAAGTTGAAGTCGCGGCGGTTTGCGTAGCTATTGGGCGTAGGCTGATATAGCATCCGAACTCGTCGCAAAACGCCATGCCGCCATTTTCATCTGCGAGCGAATAGGTATTATCGCGATTGATTCTAAGCGTCCACTCGTCCGCCGCGTAGGCAATGTCCATGGGAATGATTTTATACCAGCCCGGTTGCAGGCTTAAGTGCAGATCGCCGTTCTCGTCGGATTCAATTATGTTAACTTGTTCGCCCGTAACGGCATCCTTTATAACATAATGAATATTCGCCTCCGGACTGTCTCCCTCTACACCTGTCAGCGTTATGCATCCCTGCGGACCGTCGCATCCGCACATATCTATCGCGTTCGATAGATATCCCGTTACGCCGACCAGCTTAATATTCATAATATCGCCAAAATTTGCGGCGTTTTCTAAAATGGACAGCGCGGACTCTTTAATATCATCCTGTCCATCTTGCGACGTCTCGTAATCCAACGCGTATTGCAGCACCGACGCGCCTGCGTCCAGCAAGCTCTCAACACCTCGACCAACACCCGCGATGCTTAGCATGACGGTCGCCATCGATATCTGCGCGGCTTCGTTCACGTTTATAAGGCGGCCGCCCGTCGGAATTTCAGGCATAGGGGTCGGCACAACGGGTATCGGCAGCGGCCCGCTTTCCCCTAAAGCGTCGGCGCAATCATTATATTCATAAAACGAACGATTCCCTCGCTGAACTGCAAGCGGCGGCTTGATATCGTTTATGTTCACGCCATACCGCTCTTTGATACCCATGTTCATCGCATATACGGCGGATTTATCCTGGATAATCGAATTGTTTATCGTTTCGCTGCCGGTTGGCGGATTTAGCCCCACCCGGTTCGCGCGCCTTGTCGGGTTCACATAACTTCCTCTTTTCATCATTAATATATTATTTATATACACAAGCATATAGGCGCGTATGGGCGGTACGCCTTACAGCCGTCGGACTCGTCTATTTGATCCGGACGATGAATTATCATCGTGCATGTTCCTTTGCAGCAGTCTTTCTTACCGTCTATAGTATAGCCGCCGTCGGCGTCCACGGAAATATGGCGGATTTCCGGAAGCCACATACCATCATATAACAATTCAAGCGTATAATCCGTCTCGCGGTCTAGACGCAGTATCAGTTTGCCTGTTTGGTCGGTTTCAATATCTGTCGACTCGCCGGTGGTATCGTTGTACAGCCGATATTTTGCCTGCTGCGCTGGCAGGCGGGTGGTCTGCGTCACTGCGTACAGCGTAACGCATACGGGTTCGACAACTATCTCGCTGTCGCAGCCGCAGGATTCCATGAACTTCGTCATATACTCAGTCGCGCAGCTTAGTTTTTCTACGAGCGTTTGTTCCAATTCTTTCGCGCCATCGGCGATGTTCATAACGGAATCATTTAAACCGACCAATTCCTGCGCGTCCGGTTCCTGCGTCAAGCCCTGCCGTATCACAGACGCGCCTGCTTCGAGCAGCGAGCGAAGCCCGCTCTCCATATTGGCGATGCTCGATACAACGCCGGACAGAGCGTACTGCGCTTCAGCGGCGACATTGGTTGGCGCGGCGTATTTGCAGTCGTCGTATACGCCTCGCATACAATCGGTGAACGAATCGCCTATGGGCGGAACATTTACCGTCGGATCGAAAGTGCCGCCGCCTAAACCAGACCCGCCCGAGCCAACGTCCGGATCGGATTCGTCGATTAACTGATTGACGTATTTCTTGCCCACATAAGGTTCATCCCTGCATTCATCCACGATATTGTCGGCGGTCAGGCGAATTGTGGCGACAGCATAGTTATCCGCCAATACAGGATCCTTCTCGGCGCATACTCCGCCGACGATGCGGCGCGCGAACTTATTGCTGATTATCGTATCCGCTTTGACGTAGTTGTGGCTGACGATTACGTTACCGGTATTGGGAGATTCATAATCCGACATCGCGCCGATAACGCCGCCGACATAAGCTTTATCATGTTCGTCGTCCTTTAGCGTATTAACGCATACGCAATTGTATTTGATGCTCGCGCTTGTACGACATATGCCGATCACTCCGCCGACGCCGGTTTCGATATAGTTATCGGCCTGCCCATCGGGAAGCAGCTCGCCTGCTTCTGACAAGGCAATAACGCTGCCCAAATTTTCATTTTGATGAATAAACAGTTGACCGTTATGCTCTATATTATCATTTGGGTTTACCAGTCCGACGATGCCTCCCGCGCACATCGACGCGCGCACGACGCAAGCGTTTGTATTATTCAGCACATATACGCCGTTGTTCGTTCCTTCAATCAAAATATAGCCGACAATTCCTCCGGCGTGCTCAATAATTTTCCCGGCGCTATCCGGTATTGGCGATCGATTGATGTTATCGCCGATCAAACAATTGCCGACACCTTCATCATAGGTGCCCGCGACACCTACTATACCGCCAAGTATGGTTGAACAGAAGCCCTCGCAAGTGGATGCTATATCCCAAATCCCATTGTTTACGCAGCTTCGAACGCTTGCCGAGGCCATGATGGCAGCGATTCCGCCTCCGGTAAAAAGGCCGTTCTGCTCGTAATCCAATTCGCCTATATTAGCGGATATCATTCCGTTATTAATGCAGGATTCCACGATTGATGCCCCATCCAGGTAACCCGCGATTCCGCCAACTCCAATCCACCCAGTCACTCTGTTCGTCGCGTCCAATTCGATATCCGCATTATTAACACAATTGGAAACGATGGTATCATACGCCTCGCCGATTAACCCGCCACATTCCAAAGCGTTGGTTTTCAATGTTCCGCTGACCGAGCAGCGATCAACGACGCATCCCTCAGCCAGGCCGATTAACCCGCCGATTATATCGATACCGTTTGATTCAACATCGATTTCAACTTCGCAGTGTTTGACGGAGCAATCGATTGCTTCGCCAAATAATATTCCGGTGTATTTTAAATTGATTTCAGTGTATTCAAAATAAGGTATACTGCCGCTTGCAATAATCTTCAAATGATCAATATCCACCGCTTCGCCAAGTTTGAACAATGGCTGACCCAGCGGATGTGTTGTCGTGCCGATGCTGTGCCCATTCCCATGTATGACGATACGTACGCCATATTGCGTCACCAAAGACTCCCAATCTCCAACATCAATATCAATATCATCGCTTATATTAATGATGTTGATCGCGCCTTCTGCGCTTGTCGCGCCAAGCGCATTTAAAAGTTCATCAAAATTATTTACATCAGAAAAACTGTTCGCCATTTTAACTACCTACTTTTCAGTAAATGATATAATTATTATTCCGCATGTTTATATTGCATCAAGCGGCGCGCGCCTACTTTTTTTGCAAACTGGCCCAAATCTTGACACCGTCGCGCACGCCGGCTCCGCGCCTATATAATCCGGGCGGTGCACTATCATCGTGCAGGTTCCTTTGCAGCACTCGCGCTGACCGTCTACTGTGAAACTCCCGTCAACGTCCACTTTAATGTGCCTTGTCTCCGGTATCCATTCGCCGTCGTCCATCATTTCGAGCGTATATTCGCTTCCCGGCGCGAGCATCAGCTCAAGCTTACCCGTTTGGTCGGTAATAAGGTTGGACGTAACCTCTCCCGTGCTTTCGTTTATCAATCGATATTTAACCATCTGCGCGGGCTGGCGGCTGTTTTCCGTCGCCGCGTACAGCGTCGCGCAGGTGAGGAATGAATCGTCGCCATTGCAGCCGCACACTTCCACCAACTTGGTAAGGTAGTCCGTTGTGCTGCATAGCCTATCTACCAGCGAAGTTTCCATTGCGCCGGCGCTGTCTATGATTTCCGTTACTTCAGCGTTCAGCGATGCGAGATCGTCCGCTGACGGGTTGCCCGCCAAGCCGCGCTGCATCATCGTAGCGCCGATATCAAGTATATCGCGCAGTCTGGTTTCCAGGCATGCAATGTTTGAAACCACCGCCGCCGCCGCATATTGCGCTACGGACGACGCGCGCCTGCCGGCCGCGGCATTCCGGCAGCCGGTATACACTCCGCGAAGGCACTCGTTGAAAGAATCACCCACTGGCGGATTGTGTATAGCCGGGTCCAGGTTTTCTCCGTTGAGGTTATCTGCGCCATAGTCTGGATCGCTGCAATCAATGGTCTCGCCGGAATATATCTCGCTGCTGCTGCCTGTGTTTTTATAACAGTAACCGTTCCTGTTGTCAGCGGTAAGGCGAGTAGCGGCGTCAGCGTAGTTGTTTTCCAGCTTGTTTTGTCCCCGTGAGCAAATGCCGCCGACTATGCGTCGAGCCGCAAACTCGCTGATGAGTTCGCCTACCCTTGCATAATTATAACGAACTGTGGCGTCGCTTTTCGCTTCATCATAATCACCTTTATCTGATAGTACACCTACGACGCCCCCGACAAACATTGCTTGATTTCTTGGCGGATAATATTGAAATATGTCTTTTGAATACTTCTGCTCAATCTTATATGCGCACACGCGGTTGTACTCTATCAATGCATTCATGCTGTTCGCGCCGATAATGCCTCCGATACCTGTATTACCAACATAGCTTTTATCGTTATAAAAATCATATATTTCTTCTCCCGTTGCGTTGCCATATACATTGCCCAGGTTGTCATTATATCTAACATATAAATATGCCTCATGGTTGTTTTCGAATGACATGGTATTGCCTATGATTCCGCCGACAAACATCTTGCCCTTAACACTGCATATATTCATATTATTTATAATATAGTATTTTGATCCAACATTATCGTCTTCCTCTATGGTGCCTACAATACCTCCTGCCGTTTCCGCGTTTGATAATGTGCAGGCTCCGATGATCCCCTTATTAATGTTGTCGCTAATTATGGTATCGTGTACATCGCCCATGCTTGGATCGCCTTCTATCACGGAACCCACAATGCCGCCAATGACGCTGTCTTCATCGTCAACATCGCAAATAGTTCCGCTGTTAACGCAGTTCCTTACGATGCACGACGAGCAAATCGACACAATACCACCCACCACATCATCGCTAATTAGATTCCCATTATTTATGCATGAATCAATAATAGAGTTAATCGCATCGCCTACTATTCCGCCAACGCGTTGGAAGCCGTATGGCACCATACCATTTCCCGCCGTAATATCAAGTTCATTTATACAACCGACTATTTCACCGTCGCTCAATTTGCCAACCAATCCACCAGTGCTGTCGGCAGGCGAATTCAACACCTTGCCTTTTACGGTGCAGTTATGGATTTTGCAGCGCGACGCGACGCATATGAGCAAGCCAAAATAGCTTGCATCAGATGACAAAAGTTGAGCTAAATCATCGTAATAATAATATGAATATAAATTTAAATTATCAATTTCAATGTCGGCGGCCTGGTAAATAAGCGATGCCGTAAGCGGATAAAGTTCACTTCCAACCACATGTCCATTGCCGTGTATAACTATTGAACCGGGGTTTTGCGCTTCGATAGCTTCTGCTATTGGAATCCATGATTCTGATAATTCTGATAGGTTAATATCGTTTTCAATATTGATTATTCCATTGTGGTTGCTAGTCACCTGATCAATCGCAGCTCTGAGGTCCTCCGCCGTCGATACTGTGTATACTATGGGTCTTGGCATAAATGATTCCCGCTTTCTATAGAATAAATTAATCATATAATAAGTATATATAATATTGTTCGATCATATCGTTCATACTGACGAACTTGTCTCGTATAAAGATGTACGCGTAATGATTCTATGCAAATCGTATAAACTGTGTGACAATATAGGTGTGCATACGAGTCCGAAAAGTATTTATAATAACTTTAATATGCGATAAATATATTTAACGGAGACATACCGTACAGCTTTTCATTATTGTAAGAATACGCAATCCGCTTTATGGCAAAATAAAAAGCGATCTGTTATTCTACATTCATGCTGTGAATTAGGAGGAGAACGATGCAGACAATATTACAGGCGCGCGGTCTTAAAAAATACTACGGCGGTAGAAACGATTTGACCAAGGCGCTTGACGGAATAGACTTCGAGGTGGGCATAGGCGAATTTGTTGGGATAATGGGCGCGTCCGGCAGCGGGAAAACCACGCTGCTCAACTGCGTTTCCACAATCGACACCGTCACGAGCGGGAAAATATTAATCGGTGAAAATGACATAACAGCTATGAATCAGAAAGCTCTATCCAAGTTCCGCCGCGAATCGCTGGGATTTATATTCCAGGATTATAATCTTCTTGACACATTAACGGCTTATGAGAACATCGCCCTCGCGCTTAGCATTCTCAGGCGGCCGGCAAAGGAAATCGACGCTCGTGTTAACGAAGCTGCGGACGCGCTGGGCATAGCGGGCGAACTGGCTAAGTATCCATATCAGATGTCGGGCGGTCAGCGCCAGCGTGTCGCGGTGGCGCGGGCGATCGTGACTGAACCCGCGATTGTAATGGCGGACGAGCCTACCGGCGCGCTGGATTCGAAATCGTCAAAAGCGCTTATGGAAAATTTCAGGCGGTTGGTGCGCGAGCGAAACGCCACTATACTTATGGTAACGCACGACGCGTTTTCGGCTAGCTACTGCGACAGGATTCTGTTCATTCGAGACGGCAGGCTATACGACGAGCTGGTTCGCGGAGACGAGGCGCGCGCGCGGTTCTTCGACAGAATTATAGAAGTGGTTAGCCGCATTGGAGGTGACGCTAATGACGTCGGCTGAGCTCGCGCTTCGCAACGTAAAAAAAAGCATACGCGATTACACTATATATTTTTTGACACTCACGTTTGCCGTATGCGTTTTTTATATATTTAACGCGCTGGAAAGTCAACAGGCGATTATGTCTGTCTCGAAAAATCAAGCGCCCATTTTTCGAGAGCTTGGGCAGATAATGAGCGCTATGTCCGTGTTCGTATCCGTTATACTCGGCTTCCTAATCGTATACGCCAACAGATTTTTGATCAAGCGGCGCAAGCGCGAGTTTGGCGTATATATGACGCTGGGCATGGACCGCGGTAAAATCTCCCGTATATTAATTATGGAGACAGTGTTTGTCGGAATATTCTCGCTTGTTATCGGACTTGCGCTTGGCGCCGTTCTGTCGCAAGGCATGGCGGTTATGACGGCAAGGCTGCTTAACGCGCCTATTACAGAGCTTAGGTTTGTATTCTCCCCGGAATCCGTGGTCAAGACCGCTATCTATTTCGGGATAATGTTTCTGCTCATATTGATATTCAATACAATAATGATCAGCAGGCAGCGGCTGATAACGCTTATATATGCGAGCCGTAAGAACGAAGCGTTCAGAGCGCCTAAACTGCACGCGTCGGTCGCTATGTTCGCGCTTTCAGTCGTGTTCCTGGGCGTCGCCTACGCGCTTGTATTATCAGGCAAAGCGGCGGCAAAGGCTGGAGGCTACGCATTTCAAATCGCGATTCCGCTGGGCATCGCCGGAACATTCCTGTTCTTTTTTTCGCTTAGCGGTTTCTTTTTGAAGCTGATTCAGCAAAGCAAAAAGCTGTATCTGAAAAATCTCAACATGTTTATACTGCGGCAAATAAACAGCAAAATAAATACCGCGTATCTTTCGATGACTATGGTTTGCCTGATGCTGTTTGTATCGATAAGCGCCTTGTCCTCCGGCATGGGGTTTTCCTCCGTCATTTCAGAATTGATGAGCGACGGCGCGCCTTATGACGCGAGCTTCAGCGTCTATGCGAAAACGACCGGCGAAGGCGAAACGACACAGGGTTCGGGGCGGAACCCCGCGTTAAATGAATACCCAGGCTTTAACCTGATCGAAGCGATAGGCGAGCAAGGAGTTTCTCTGGATGCGTTCGCGAAGGAATATACTGCCGTTCGCTACCATAGCTCCGGGCGGACGATGAGTATGGCGATCGCTGAAATTCCCGTCGTCCAAACAATAGATGTACCTATATATTATCTGAAACTATCAGACTATAATGCCGCGCTCGCGCTGCAAAACGTCGCGCCGATATCTCTGGATACGTACGGTTACGCGGTGAACTTCGCGCCAAACGACACAATACTTCGCAATTCGATGCGATTATACATGGAGGAAGGCGCGTATTCGGTGGAACTGGGCGGATCGCGCTATCAAACCTCGCCAACTCGGTTGTATCGTTACGCTCTGGAAAATTCCAAATATGCAGATTATAATATAAATATTATTGTGCCCGACGAAGCGACTGAAGGACTACCGGTATACCGGGACGCGCTTCATATAAGGTATCTCAACAATACCGACGCTGTCGACGCTCTCTGCACGGAAGAATTATCCAAACTGACGTTTGGCAAGGGCATCGAAACCTTCCTCACAACCAGGCGGGAAGTGATGTCGCAAAGCAATTCCGCCACCACAATCGTTTCTTATCTGGCCGTTTATCTCGGCGTAATATTCCTTATGTCCGCCGCAGCTATGCTGGCGATAGGCCAGCTATCTGAAACCAGCGATAATATGGGCAGGTACGCGCTGCTGCGCAAATTAGGCGCGGAGGATGCGATGATAAACAACGCGCTGCTCGTGCAAATACTCATCTACTTTGGCGCTCCGATGCTGCTTGCGCTCGTTCATTCCATCGCCGGAATCGGCGTCGCAGCCAGAATGGTCAGCGCCGTAGACGACGGGGGGATTTGGAGCGGCGCTTTGTTCACAGCGGCTGCTATGATAGTAATATACGGCGGCTACTTTCTCGCGACATATAGGGGCAGCCAGGGGATTCTGAACAGGGATTACGCCGAGCATCGCAAAGGCGCTGTCTAAGTGCTAGCCTACCGTCACGGCAAACGAATATGATTAGCGAAAAATAAAAAAATATAACTATATTGGAGAAACAATATCTCCGGAAACGAGGTTTGAACGATGGACACGGCAATGAATTCCAAAAAGACAAATATCGGCGGGCTTACAGGAAATCAATTGAAAATCATAGGCGTAATCCTTATGGTACTCGACCATCTGCACCAGATGTTCATTGAGCGAGGCGCGCCAAGCTGGTTCACTATGGTCGGTCGAGTTGTGGCTCCTATATTCATATTCTTGACCGCAGAGGGCATGTACTACACTCGCAGCCGCAAAAGGTACATCCTTCAGCTGTTCGTCGGTTTTGAATTCATGAACATCGCTTCCGCTATTATATCCGCGATTTTCCCAAGCGACAGCATCGTGCTGATGAACAATATATTTGGCACGCTGTTTCTCATAGCGCTATATATTGTATTTATCGACGGATTGATCGAAGGCATCCGCAGCAAGCGCCCGTCGAAAATCGTCGGATTCGCGCTTCTGACGCTTGCGCCGATAGCGTCGGGAGTATTGTTCATGCTGGCGCAGCAAGCGGTAATAGCTCATGCGAGCCAGCTATCGACCGAAGTTATACGATTAACGTTTACGGCGCTGATGTGCATACCAAACGTATTAACTGCGGAGGGCGGATACAGCTTTGTTATTATAGGCGTTCTGTTCTATTATTTTAGAAGGTGGCGTTGGGCGCAAATTTTGACGCTAGCCGCGTTCGCGGTCGCCTCATATTTTCAGAACCAGGGCTGGCAGTGGCTGATGGTGTTCGCGGCTATCCCGATCATGCTGTACAACGGCAAACGCGGCGGAGGCAGCAAATATTTCTTTTACATATTCTACCCGGCACATATATACGCGCTGTATATAATCGCATATTATCTGCAGTAGTGCATGCTTTTCTGTGATCATAACGATTATCGAACATATCGGTTTTTGAGAAGGATGCGCCATCGCGCGCATCCTTTATTATATAATAACTTGCGCGACTGAAAATGAATCTCCCGACGATATCCAGGGCGAAATCATTTACCTCAAAGGGCGAGATATTTTGCAATAATAGTTATTAAAATATCCGAAATGAGAATTGAAAAAAGTCGAATCAACTAGCACATAAATGTTGAGCATCTCGAATTTGAGCTGGCGCCGAATCTGTGCTATACTGTTTTATATGGTGATTCTTGGAATAGACCCGGGACTCGCGCGGATGGGCTGGGGCGTGATCGAAACGGACGGACGTACGCATAGAGCGAAGGGATACGGCACGCTTACTACGACGCCGCATCAGACCACGCCCGCGCGCTTGAACGCTTTGTACTCAGGCGTGAACGACCTTATCGATCGATATGCGCCAGATGTGATTGCGTTCGAAGAACTATTCTTCAGCAAAAATGTTACCACCGCGATGAACGTCGGCGCGGCTCGCGGGGTCGCGCTGGTTGCCGCCGCACGGCGTTCGGACGCATTATATGAATATACGCCGATGCAGGTAAAGCAGGCCATCACCGGATACGGCAAGGCGGATAAGCCGCAAATACAATGGATGGTGCGCGTGCTGCTGCATTTGACAGAACTCCCCAAACCCGACGATGCCGCAGACGCGCTCGCGGTTGCTATCACGCACGCGCATTCGCTCGCCATGTGCGAACAATTTCGCATACAATAAACAATCGATCGGTGGAACGAAATGATTGCATTTATAGAAGGCGTTATATCAGAGAAGCGCGCGAATGAGCTTGTGATCGACACTCAAGGCGTAGGTTGGTCGCTTAACTGCTCGTCGCAAACGGTCGCCTCCTCTCCGCCCATTAATTCGCGAGTTCGAATATATACGCGGCTTCTCGTTCGCGAGGATGCGATGGAATTGTTTGGTTTCGCGACGCTCGACGAGCGAACGTTATTTGATAAGCTCTGCACAATAAGCGGCATTGGACCGCGTACGGCGCTCGCCGTGCTAGGCGCGCTGTCTGTTCGGGATATGTACAGCGCGCTGGCCAACTCCGACGCCAACGCTTTTGCGCGCGCTCCGGGCATCGGCAAGAAAACGGCGCAGCGGATTATATTGGAGCTGCGAGACAAACTCGTGCCGACTGGCGGAACGGAAGCGGCCTCGCCTATATTCGATTCGGCGGTCGGCATGCAGCGCGAGGCGGTCGCCGGGCTTGTATCATTGGGCTACTCCGCCGCAGAAGCGCAGCGCGCTGTAGACCGCGCCGTGCTCGCCCGATCGGATTCTTCCCCGTCAGGGAAAACGGAGGATATAATTATGGAAGCGTTGAAGCGCATCGGCGGATCGATCTAATATATTTATATATTAATATACTTATTGCGCGGATTAATTATCAACGGGGGATTTATTGTGACGGACGATCGGCTGGTAACCACAGGGCTTAGGGACTCTGAGGATGAAGCGGAGCGGACTGTCCGCCCGCGTACGCTTCGCGAGTATATTGGACAGGAATCCGTAAAAGAAAGCCTGTCCATCTACCTGCAGGCGGCGCTGCGAAGGCGCGAAGCACTCGATCATCTGTTATTGTACGGCCCTCCCGGATTGGGTAAGACGACGCTTGCGAACATTATCGCCGCCGAGATGGGTCGCAGCATTCGCATTACGTCGGGTCCTGCTATCGAAAGGCCAGGCGATCTCGCGTCGATACTGACGAACCTCGCTGCGGGCGACGTACTGTTTATAGATGAAATTCACCGTATGTCGAGGGTTGTCGAGGAAGTACTGTATCCCGCGATGGAGGATTTCGCGCTTGATATTATGATAGGCAAAGGGCCGAGCGCAAAATCTATCCGGCTGGATTTGCCCAAGTTTACGCTTGTAGGCGCGACGACGCGCGCAGGTCAGCTATCCGCGCCATTGCGCGATCGATTCGGAATATTGTTTCGGCTGCAGCTTTATACGGTGGACGAACTTTCAATTATCATAACTAACGCGGCGCGCATACTGAAGGTCAGCGCGGAGGCGGACGGAGTAAATGAAATCGCGCGACGCTCGCGAGGCACACCTCGAATTGCGAACCGACTGCTGCGCCGAGTGCGCGATTACGCGCAGGTGCGCGCCGAAGGAACGATTACGCGCGCCGTCGCTAAAGAAGCGTTAGATCTGCAGGCGGTGGACGATATAGGGTTGGATCGCGTGGATCGCTCGATGCTCGAGGCGATGATCCGCAGGTTTGGCGGTGGACCCGTTGGGCTAGATACGCTTGCCGCGACGACAGGCGAGGACGCGATCACAATCGAAGATGTATATGAACCATATCTATTACAAATTGGATTTATTATGAGAACTCCGCGCGGACGCGTCGCGCTTCCCGCAGCGTATCAGCATCTTGGCTTCGCGCCTCCAACTGAATCGCGCGACGGCGGATCGGAACAGCTATCGCTTGAACTATAAATGCCATCCACTCCGATAGCGCGCGGGATTTTTCGAACACGCCCTCTGGAGGAAATATGCGGACATCCGACTTTTATTATGACCTGCCAAACGAACTAATCGCCCAGACTCCAATTGAACCGCGCGACGCATCCCGCATGATGGTTTGCCACCGATCGACGGGGCTTATTGAGCATCGCATATTCCGCGATCTGCCGTCGTACCTGCTGCCTGGCGACGCGCTGGTTATTAACGATACTCGCGTGCTTCCGGCGCGGTTGATCGGGCGCAAGGCGCAAACTGGCGGCGCGGTAGAAGTGCTGCTGCTGAAACGGCTGTCGCTTAATCGGTGGGAAGCTCTGGTCAAGCCTGGCGCGCGCCTGCCTGCCGGATCGGCGGTGGAATTCGGCGGCGGGCTCCTTAAGTCTAACATATTAGGCTGGAAGGAAGGCGGCGTGCGTGAGGTTGAATTCATATATGAAGGCGCGTTCGAACCGCTTCTTGAAAAGCTTGGCGAAATGCCGCTGCCGCCATATATAAAAGAAAAATTGGATGATCCCGAGCGATATCAAACAGTGTATGCCGCGCAAACAGGTTCGGCCGCCGCTCCGACCGCCGGACTTCACTTCACGCCGGAACTGCTTAGGCGTGCCGAAGAGTTGGGCGTCGACGTCGTTCGGATTCTTCTGCACGTGGGGCTTGGTACGTTCCGCCCTGTGCGCGAGGAAAACGTGGAAGATCACCCAATGCACGCCGAATATTATGAATTGACAAGCGACGCTGCGGCCAGAATCAACAAAGCGCGGCTAAGCGGCGGACGCGTTATATGCGTTGGCACTACGTCGGTTCGCGCGCTGGAATCCGCGTCCGACGAAGGAGGCATGGTGCGCGCGGCGTCAGGCTGGACCAATATATACCTATATCCCGGCGTTCCCATACGGGCGGCGGACGCGCTTATCACTAACTTTCATCTGCCAGAATCGACTCTTCTTATGCTGGTCAGCGCAATGTGGAACCGCGAAGCGGCGCTTAGCGCATATCGGCTTGCGGTTAAAGAAAGCTACCGTTTCTTTTCATTTGGAGACGCGATGCTTATATTATAGTATTCTTAATAGGACACTCAAAAAGACACACGGCGCGGCGCCGGATTCACATGGCGATAGATTCTCCCGATATATCCCGCTCAAATTGTTCCGCAGCATTTCCGTTTTTTATTTCACGATTAATATCAATAAGACGCATCTCGAAATCCTGCCGATTTTTCCTGCGAATGGTATCCAATATTAATCCTCCAAAAAAGGACTGCGCGGCAGATAGCGCTAAAAACACGCTTACAATCAGCGAAGGGAATCGCGGCACAAGGCCAGTAGTGATATAATCATAAAGAACTGGCATGAATAGGAGGGCGGCCATAATGATCAATATAAGCGATGCCGCGCTAAAAAACGCAAGAGGTCTATAATCTTTATATAATTTAAGAATTGTCCACAAAACTTTTAACCCGTCGGAATAAGTATTGAGCTTTGAAAAGCTGCCCTCCTGCCTATCGCTGTAGCTTACGACGACGTTTCTTATCTGCAGATTTTTATCGACCGCGTGTATGCTCATTTCAGTTTCGATTTCAAACCCTTGGGAGAGAACGGGAAACGTTTTGACGAATAAGTAGCTAAACGCGCGATATCCTGTCATAACGTCGCGAATATCGCCTTTGAACAGAGTGTTAATCGTCTTTCGAACAAGCAGATTGCCCAGGTTATGAAACGGGCGCTTGTTCTCGGAAAAATAATTTGAGGAAAGCCGATCTCCTACCACCATATCTACCTGATCATTCAAAACCGCCTGGGCCATCTGAGGCGCGAAACTGGCCGGATATGTGTCGTCGCCATCCGCCATTATATAACAGCGTGCTTCAATTTCCCGGAACATGCGCCGGATTACATTTCCCTTTCCCTGCTTGGGCTCAGTGCGAACTATCGCGCCTGCCTGTCGCGCTATGTCCGCAGTATGGTCGGTTGAATTATTATCGTATACATAGATTGACGCGTCCGGCAGAAACCGGTTGAAATCGCGCACTACCTTCGCGATCGTCTTCGATTCGTTATAGCAGGGTATCAGCACCGCGATTTTATCCATTTATATCGACGACCTCTCTTGAAACGGCGCATCCGCGTGATTCCCGCCGAACTTTAGTGACAGCTGTCGAAGTTTGCTCACAAGAATCTTTATGTCAACAGAATAGAGTATCGATGAAAGTAACGCGAACGCCGCGATGATCTGTATACGATATACAAACCAGCAGTGAATATGTGAATGATCCCCGATAACCACGATCCACGCATACGGCAGCAGCGCTGTAAGAAGAACGGGAATTGTGCGCTTGAACCGTTTTACCGCGTTTGGATTTGCGCGCAGTTCTATAATAAACATAATTAATAATAGCATAACTGTTACGAGTATCAATTTATTCGTGACGCCAACAGTTAGGTAATAGAAATTTTTAATAAGAGAATCAACGCGATTAACGACATGCACTTCGCTGCCCTGGATGCGGTTGATCGTATGATTCAGCGCGTTTGCGATGACATCTTTTTTTAGAATCCAGCTTCCCACAGGCCATTTTATGGCCCACAAAATAATGTAACCGCCCGCCCATGAAGCGCAGTTCCAGAATAAAAATGCAACATCGCGTTTAAACTCGGTTGTATTGTTATAAAGGCGTATCAAAAGAATGATGATAAGCGGGACGCCAAGCGTCAGCAGCGGCGCGGTAAGAAAATCAATGAACGCGGCGGTCGCGCCGACGGTGAAGAAAAAATAAGGAAGCTTGCTGTCAAAGCTCCTCCTGCCATAGCGCTTCAGTACAATAATCGATGCGACGAGCATTACATAAAACATGCTTGAGAACTGCAGCGACACTGGGACTGCCTGAAACCCTCCGAGCTGCATGGCAAGCGCAAACGAAACGGCTATCGTCCAATTCGTCCTGCGCTTTAGCAAAACAACCGTGACCGCAAGCAAGGAATACAACAATACTATATTAAAATAACGAATTTCGCGCAGTGAAAAAACAGTTAGCATTGGCCGCAAAAAAACGAGGTATCCATGCCAATATCGAGGATATGTGCCCACCTGCCCTCTCTCGATAAACGACATGGCCGGGTCGGCCAGCGTCTTGTTTAGCATTGTTCTATCAGTGGAATTATCCAAATGAATTCCCAGCCAGAAATCATAACTGCCGTCATCTTGCCCTTTGAACAAATTCAAAAAATAATTTGGCGCCTCTAAATTGATGCCGAGGAAGCGCGGATAAGAACCCTCCGCCTCAATAATACTTAGCGAACGCTCTACATTGTTCGCAATCCAACTATCCGGAATTAAATATGTAGCTGAAATCAACGAAAAGAAAACGACAGCTAGTATCAGTATAAGCGTTATAAAGCGCGGCACAATATTCAAATGTTTTCTTATATCCATATTATAATCGACCCCGTTCTTAAACAAGAATTAAAATATACAAAACAATAAATGTATATTATATAGGAAAATAATTACAGAACTGCATCTTTTTATAAAATATTCCATTAAATTTATTTATTCTGTGTTTCACAGTCGATTATATTATAATTTTTATGCGTAGCAATATATATATCATAACAAAAGAAAAGCGGTGAAGCAAATCGCCTCGACCGCGCAAAAATCGGTCAGTCGTGAGTTAAGATAACAAGCGATCCAAATCCATTCCCAATCCAAACCGCGCGGGATCAAACGGAATTAGGCATGATTTCAGCGAAGATAGTATTTCGTTGTATGCCAACAATTTCGCATCCCTGAACTCGCCAGGCTCCAGCGCCTTCGCTTCCAGCGCTTGCTCCAATATTTCGTCAATCCAAATCCGCAGCGCGTCCTCAATCACTTTGATTATCCCTCTTTCCCGCGCGAGCCATTGCGTCACCCCAAGCCTAACAGGTTATTTTTCAGTCTCGAAGCTAGGGCGTGTTCGAAAAATCTCTCGGTCTGAATGCACTGTCTTTTTATCCACCGCGGCGTCGCTCATTCGGTCGACGTAGCTCCACTACGACTCCCTCATGGCTCCTTGCGCTGAATAAAAATCCAGCACATTCAGCCTCGAGATATTTTTCGAACACGCCCTAAAATCAGTGGTTTATTTTTTATCTTTTTCGGTCTTCAAGCGAGTATTGCCATTAACGCGATTGACAGAACATTTACTAGAATATATTGGAACTTCTCATATACTGTTCTCCCCATCTCTGGTATTGTTACAACCAACTTGAGTAGACGTTTCATTGAAAGCGCGTTTGGGTTCTTCATTTCCATCACCTCGCGCTTCTTATTCGACTTTTTTTCAATTCTCATTTCGGATGTTTTAATAACCATTATTTCCAAATATCTCTCCCCTCGAGGTAAATGATTTCGCCCCGCCCCGCTATGCGCGCACTTGTTCGTTTGCAGCCGCTCTGGTATAATTAAGTAGGTATGTGATACGGTAAGGAGTGAACATAATGAATAAAATGACCATTGAAGACATATCGGTTGCCGGAAAAAAA
>JAISZG010000061.1 GCA_031269355.1 Oscillospiraceae bacterium
TCCATCGCGGCGTCGCGCATTCGGTCGACGTAGCTCCACTACGCCTCCCTCATGGCTCCTTGCGCTGAATAAAAATCCAGCACATTCAGCCTCGAGATATTTTTCGAACACGCCCTAAACTCCGCGGGAGTTTTTGCTTATTACATAAAAAATACGAGCACGAAGGAGCGGCGGCATGGCGGAAGCTGCGAAGAATGCCACCGGAGCGAGCGCGCGTTACTGGGAGCGCCGTGCCTCGGAGCGTATGGACGACTATCACGCGGCGGGCGATAAGGTGATTTACACGATATCCCAGGCGCACGGGCATAGCCTGGAAGCCATTACCCGCGATATATACAAGGTGCGGCGCGCGTATGCGGAGCGGTTTGGACTCGACGAAGCGGACGCGGCGAAGTACCTCGCCGATCCGGTTGGTTATGACGAATACCAGCGGTTGAAGCGCCAGATTTCGTTTATGCCGGACGGAGACGCGAAGAACGCGCTGCAGGCGCGCGCGTCGTCCGGCGCGTACGCGTTTCGTATAAGCCGCCTGGACGCGCTTGGGATGTCCGTTGAAGCTCAGACCGCTATTTTATCCGGACGCGCGGAAAAGGCGCTGGGAAGCCACCTTGAGCGCGTGGCGGAGGACGCGTACAACGACGCCGGTTACGGCGTCGCGCTGCAGTCGGGGATACTGACGAGCTTCGCGCGCGCGGGAGGCGATCTGCTGCGCGAGATACTCCGCCAGCCGTGGTCGGGCGGCAACTACTCCAAGAATATTTGGGGCAGCGGCGAAGCGCTTGCCAGGCAGTTGAACGAAGTGATTAACAAGGGCATGCTCAACGGCTGGGGGCATAAGCGCATGGCCGGTGAGCTTGCGCGGCGGATGGGCGTTAGCATTAGCAACGCGTCGCGAATAGTGCGCACTGAGACGACGTATGTCGCCAACCAGGCGACGATCGCGGGATTTCGCGCGTCCGGCGTGGAGTGGTATGAGTTCCTGGCGACTTTGGACAGCCGCACGAGCGCCGTATGTCAGGATAACGACGGTGAAAAATTCCTTGTCGCCGACGCGCAGCCGGGCGTGAACCTGCCGCCGCTGCACCCGAACTGCCGCTCGACCATCGTCGCCGCGATTGACGCGCAGGACAAGGCGCGGCTGGAACGTACCGCCATGAACGAAAATGGGCGGTTCTACCGCGTTCCGGCTAGCATGACATACAAAGAATGGGCGGAGAAGGCGATGGGCGGGCGCGTGCGATCGCCGGACCCGGGCGGATCGTCTGATACCGACGCGCCGACGAAGGCTGCGGCTGCGGGCGCGGCGAGGGGCGAAGCGGCGTCGAGCGCGCTTGACGAGCTGCTCCGCCAAACCGCGACGCCAGATTATACCGTGCCCGATCGGCAAGCGATGCCCCAAACCGTTTACGTTCAGCCATTCGGCGGCGACATGCCCGACGACGCGTACCAGCGGCTTATGCGCGAGAAGGCGAGCGCGCATAGGAGCGATGCGGCGTACGAAACGCAGGGGTTTCCGCCGGAGGATGTTCAGGAGTTCCCGCCCGAGGGTGTGCAGGAGTTTCCGCCGGATGGTGTTCAGGAGTTTCCGCTGGACGAGGCACAGGAGTTTCCCGCGTTACAAACACGAAGGGAGTTTGGGAAGTATGGAACGCTTGTCGTTAATTCTGGAATAACGCCTGTATTCTCTGATAGAGGGCATGGATATGAGCGTATGCGCGAGCGTGGATTGACAGAAAATTCCGTTCGCGATATTATAAGGCAAGGCGCGGTGCTGAAACAAGCCGGAGGAAAAACGCTATATGTTTCGCGCGGCGGCGCCGTTGTATTGACCGGCGACGGACGAATTGTAACCGCTTGGGGCGAAAATCAATTTACCGACGATTTTAAACGCGATGTTTTAAGGAGGCTTTTCGGTGGGAGCTGATAAAGAATACTTTAATCGCGTCGGCGCGATCGTTCGCGCTTATGATCCTGCGGGAATTATTGATATATGCCCTGAGGATGAATATAACTCTGAAATAAATATGATAATAAAAGCGGCTTATCAAGCGGCCAATGCGCATGAGCTGGCGGAACGAATTTACGGTGTTTTTCAGTCTGCTTTTGGAAGCGGACAAACGACGATGGGTATAAATGAATATCTATTTATGGCGCGTGAGATCATGAAGGCTTTTGTTGAGTGATCAGGCTCCGCTTGCTGCGCTTAACTGTAAAATCGGACGGGAGCTCTCTCGTCCGGCCTTTTTTGATGGCGCAAGACGGCGCATGGCGTTTCCATAAGCTTTGAGGCTGTATGATCGATTTGCCGCGCTGCGCTTAAACTGATCCCCACCGGGACGGCTTGTCCGTTCCCGGCGGGGGATTTTTTTTGGAAGCTACGCGTGCCGCTGATGATACATGCGGGTTAGCGAATCCTGTAAAACTCGTGAAAAATTGATGTTTTGAGCTTCGGCGAACGTATTGAGCCACGCCGGTATTGTAAGATTCTTCCTTACCGCTTTTTCTCCATATTTTTCCGCGTATTCGATCATATCGAGCGCTAAAACGCTTACAAAGCCGCCGGGTTCGGGTTTTACGCTCTCTATAGGGCTGGCCGGGGGTACGGGGCGTCCGTCTTCCAATTCGGCGAGTACCCAACCGGATGCGGCGTCGATCCCCATAAGGATCGCGTCCGTGAGATTGTCCGCGCCTGTTGCGCAGCCAGGAAGATCCGGAACTTCAACCGCGTATGCGCTTGTAACGGGATCCTTATAAAAGCAGGCTGGATAGGTTAGCTTCACATTAATAACCTCCTTTTAGTCCGGCTTGTTTCAGTATGGACTTAACAACGATTTGGGCGATATCGCCTGGATGGCATGGGATGGTCACCTTCCCGGGCTTTGTCGGATGCGTATATTGATAATGAGCGCCTTTCGCGCTTTTATATACCCATCTGTCGGCTGTTAATATTTTTCTATCTCTCTGAATTTCACGCATTTATTCTCCTCACGATTATATTATACGCATTATGCGCGGGGAAAATCAATATATATACTGCTAGGAGCATCCATGATTCTCTGCGCGCTGTACTCTTTCCCGGTCTTTTTCTGAATGATTCTCAATATCACCAGCGCGACGAAGCATGCCAAGATATGTCCGTCTATGTTATTATCGGTTGAAACAAACATTGGTCTCGACGCTAGTTGCCCCTTTGCAATCTATATATTTATCAGCGCAATAGGAGCTTTGTTTTGTATACCTGCCAGGATTATTGATTATATCTTGTGCCTTGACTATTACCGCCTCGCGTTCTGAGCGTGCCTTCTTTGCATACGCCTCGCTCCAAAAAATTTCCTGAAGATCGTCGATGAGCTTCTTCGCTCTCCGACCGTTATCACTTCGCTCTGTTTGTGTAATTAAAAAGTAGCGCGTGAGTAGTAGCTGTAGAATGCCCCCGATTCGATCGCTTACCGTTTATCCGTTTGCATCGGCGATCCATCTATGATAAAATAAATTCAAATTATACAGGAATGGACAACGTTTCCAAAATATGGCAATGGATGCGTTGACGTATATTTTAATTCGATCGAATCGTAATATGGCGCGCGGAGATAGACATGTATCAGCGGCGTACACATGACCGACTGCCACGAAATAGATCTCTAGCTATACGGCTGCTCGCTTGCGCGGTTGCGCTCGCGTGCGTTGCCGCGACAGCCGCGCTCGCGCTCGACCCAATCGAACCTGGAGCCGGTATGATCCACGACGGCGACGCTCCTGTTTACGTCGATCCGTCGGAGGAAGCGTACACAGTCGCCCGCCTGGCCGACAATACCGAGGTAGAGGTTTTGGAAGGCGGCGGCGATTGGGTGCGCGTGGCGTATTATAACCCGTCGACATACCAGCGCGCGGACGGTTGGGTAAACGCGGCGTATGTAATTAACCTCCGGACGCACCTGACGCCCGGCCCGTATTATATAAACCTTCACGACGCCGCCGACGTGCTGGATCGCCCGTCGGCAAGCGGTATTCTGCTTGGACGCATACCCGAGGGCGAATTGCTGGACGTAGTCGCGTCGACATCGGAATGGGTGCAGATCGTATTCCCGAACCCGAATGGCACGCGCGGCACGGGGTGGGTAAAGCGTCCGTATGTAGTTCCCTATGCGGCGCCGATAGCGCAGACTCCGGAACCGCGCGTATCCGCCGACGCGTCAAGCTCTCCCGCCGTCAGGTATCCCATCGCGGTCGTAACGCCCGCTCCGACGGATAACGCGTCCAGCTTCGCGGATCAGTATCCTCCAGGCACGCATACGGTAACGCTTAACTCTAAAAATCCGGAATCCCCAGTCAAGCTGCGCAAGCGTCCAAACGAATATGCCGCGTCCGTCGGCGAATATTATAACGGGGTAGTGGGCGAATACCTGTCCTACGACGTGTCAGGCTGGGTTGAGACGCGCATAGGCTCCGCCGTGGGCTATTGGCCGGTCGAGGATGTTTGGGTGGACGCGCCGCCAGGCGCCGTTCCGTCCGCGATACCTTCGGCGCACGTTGTCGAGCTGAAGGTCGGCAGCCACCTTAATCTTCGCGAGTATCCGTCCACAAGCGCGTATACCCTTGAAAGCTACGACAGCGGTACGGAGCTTGAGATTCTCGCCGTCGCGGATTCATGGCTGCATGTAAGGGTAAACGGTGTTATCGGATATATGTATGGTCAATATGTAACGCGTATAGTTAACAGGTATGTCGATCCGCGCACGATACCCCAGAACCCGCCGTTCGCCGGCGCAGTCGATTCTATAGAGCAGGACGCCGATCTCGAAATATTGGACAAACCCGCCGCTCAGGCTACGCCTACCGCCGCGCCCGCCGTAGACGACGTGATCCCGACGACGCGGCCGACAATCGTAGTAACGCCAAAGATCGCGCTTCCTCCATACGCCGTAATCAGCAACCCAAGCGGCGCGCGGCTAAATTTGCGCGAGCAGCCGAACGCCGATTCGCGTTCGCTGGGATTATACAACAACGGCGTCTGCGTAACCATCGACGCTTCCTACGACGGCGAATGGGTAAAGGTGAGCATAGGAACCACCTCCGGCTATATGGCGCTGGATTATTTGGATACGCAAAACATACCCGACGGCGCGCCTAAATCATATCCGAGCAGCATTCCCCGCGCGCGGCTCGTTCGAACCGGCTCCGGTTCAATCATTATGTATGCCGCGCCAAACGATATATCAGATCAGCTTGGTTCGTTCGCACCGGGCACCCAGGCGATAGTGCTTGGAGTTGGTCAAATATGGAGCCAAGTTGTTATATCCGGTAAAATAGGATATGTACGTAACGAAAATCTGGAATATCTGTAAATGTAGGCAACCGCTCCGCGCTATCGGCGGATATATAAGGAGAAATAATATGCGCGATATAGACTCCTCTGATATCGCCCGTTTGACGCGTCGGCTGATACTGCAGGCGGAATTCGATATTCCTGAAGACGTGCGCGAGGCACTTATGCGCGCGCGAAGTGAAGAGACGTCCGCGCACGCGAAATTCGCGCTGGATCAGATAATTGAGAACCAAGAGATAGCGGCGACCGAACGCACCCCCATATGCCAGGATACCGGGATGATAGTGATATTTGCGGAAATCGGACAGGACGCGCATATAACGGGCGGCAATTTTGAACAGGCGATACAAGACGGAGTTCGCGCCGCGTTTGCGGATGGATACCTTCGCGCGTCCGTCGTGGACGATCCGCTGTTCGATCGCGTTAATACGCGGGATAACAGCCCCGGCGTTATACACGCGCGCATAGTGCCTGGCGAGGGAGTGCGCCTGCTCGTAACGCCAAAGGGATTCGGCAGCGAGAACATGAGCCGCGTGCGTATGCTCACGCCGTCTTCGGGCGTAGACGGGGTTTTAGATTTTATTGTGGATACCGCAAAGCTAGCGGGTTCAAACCCGTGTCCGCCCACAATAATTGGCGTTGGCATCGGGGGCACTCTTGAGCAGTGCGCACTGATAGCAAAGCGAATGACCGCTCGTCCGCTAGGCAAACCAAATTCCGACGCGCGCTATGCGGCGCTGGAAGCGGAATGCTTGCGGCGCATCAATTCGCTGAATATAGGCGCGGCGGGGTTCGGGGGCAGTTGTACGGCTCTGGCGGTTCATATAGATCACGCGCCGACCCACATCGCCGGACTTCCCGTAGCCGTAAACATGTGCTGCCACGCGGCGAGGCATGCGGAAGGAATGCTGTAGGCATCTGGAAGATTGTTCGGCTAACCCAATCAACCGCAAACTGATTATTATAATATAAATATTATCCGCGCCTTCTCCACTGCCACAATACCACGCTTACTCCCGCGCGCACCCAGAACGGTTCCAATCGATTCGCGACCCGCCGCAACTCGTCGGGTATAGCGATTCGCTGCGGGCATTGCGACTTGCACTTGCCGCATCCAACGCATTTGCGCGCTCCCGAATTCCCTTCCGGATTGCCCATTCCCGCCGTAGTAAGATAATTCTTCATCCCCTCAAAATACGAAAGCGCGTACGACATATTGTACGCCATAAAGCAGCCCGGTATATTCACGCCCGCCGGGCACGGCATGCAGTACCCGCAGCCAGTGCAGCCCACTTTATTGGCGTGCATTATTACCGCCCGCACGGGTTCGTATACCGCCCGCTCGGCGTCCGTCAGCGAACCAACCTTCGCATCCGACGCGACCGCCACATTCTCGCTCAACTGATTCGGTGAATTCATACCGGACAGCACAACCGTTACTTCCGGCTGATCCCATAACCACCTTAACGCCCATTCCGCCGCGCTGCGGTTCGCGTTAACTTCCTTAAATAAATCAACCGCCCTTTGCGGCAGATTCACAGCCAGCTTTCCGCCAAGCAGCGGCTCCATAATTATCACCGGCAAACCTTTCGCCGCCGCAGCTTTTAACCCGTCCACACCAGCCTGGTCGTTCGGGTTTAAATAATTATATTGTATCTGGCAGAAATCCCAGTCATACGCGTTCAGCAGTTCAAGGAACGAATCAAGCGAACCATGGAACGAGAACCCTATTCGCCTGATCTCACCCGACGCTTTCTTTTCCGCAATCCAGCGCTCAATACCAAGTTCTAACAACCGATTCCATAATGACAATGTTGATATATTATGGATAAGATAATAATCAATATATGTGGTCTGCAGCCGACCAAGCGCAGTTTTAAACAGCGCCTCGAAATCCTCATAAGTTCCGCATTTGGCGGGAGGCAGTTTTGTGGCGATATTCACCTTCTCGCGCAGGTTGTTTTTTGCCAGTATCTCGCCCAGCGCTTCCTCGCTGCCTCCGTAAATATAAGCGGTGTCGAAATAGTTTACTCCGTCTTCCACCGCGTCCACGATAAGTCTTTCCGCCTTCGCGAGATCTATCCGACCTGTCATACCCCTCGGGAAGCGCATGCATCCAAAACCCAACGCGGATAATCGACTTGAACCCTTCAGATCGTCGCGATACTGCATATGCGATCCTCCTATCCCGCTGCGCTTGCTAAATTTCGTCCCAAGCCTCGAGTGATGTTCGCGACTCGCCAATCAATACGCGCGCGTTTGAAGCGTCGCGCGCTTTCGCGAGAACGGCCGGCGCGTCGGCGGATCGCACCCGTATCCGCGCCTTAACGTCGGCTGCGTATTCTACGTTGGATAATACGCACGGCATGTCCTTAAGCGCGTGCCTTACGATATCCCATAGCGGATATGGAACCGTAACGTCGATAAGATCGGTCGGTTCCATAACGCATACGCCGCACGCGTCTATCGCAATGGCGCACGCGCGCGCGTAGGCTCGCGCCAATCCGCCCGTGCCCAGCAATATCCCTCCAAAATTTCTCGCGACGGCGATAGCGCAGTTCACCAACCCCCGCGCTTTAATCGTTTCCAATATTGGAACGCCCGCCGTGCCGGACGGTTCTCCCGCGTCGCTCATCCGCTGAATCGCTCCGTCTGCGCCAATGCGGTACGCGTAACAAATATGGTTCGCCTGCGGATGCGCGCGCCGCGACATATCCACAAACGCGCGCGCCGCGCCCTCTGAATCCACAGGCGCGCCATGGCTTATGAATTCCGACTTCTTCTCTATAAATCTCGCCTCGCCGGCGCGCGCCAGCGTTCGATATCCGCTAATGCGATTGAGCGTCGACGGCGCGGGGTTTTCCGCGCCGTCGCTTTTCTTCTTTCCCATTACTGTTTAATAATTAATCTGCAATAATATTTTTTTCCCTTGCGCAGCATCAAGCCGTCCGCCGGAATGGTGTCAGGGTCTATCCGCGCGTCGATATCTTCAACCTTTGTTTGATCTATCCACACGGCTCCTGATTGAATCAGTTTTCGCGCCTCTCCTCTGGACGCCGCAAGTCCGCAAAGCGGCAATATAGTTGTAACTCGGTTATCTTCTTTTATTTGATTCGCGGTTAGCTCCGTCGTCGGAACCGACGCCGCGTCCATTCCGCCGCCAAACAGCGCCGCAGACGCGCTCTGCGCCTGTTCCGCCGCGTCGCGCCCATGCACAAGGGCGGTCGTTTCAAACGCTAGCACCCTCTTCGCTTCGTTTATGGCGGAGCCTTCGCCACTGCACAGCGCATCAATTTCCGGCAGCGGCAGGAACGTCAGCAGGTTCAAGCACGTCCTTACGTCCGCATCCGGCAGATTGCGCCAATATTGGTAGAACTCATATGGGCTGACGCGGCTTGGATCAAGCCACAGCGCGCCTTTCGCAGTCTTGCCCATCTTTTCTCCATCGGAATTTAGCAGCAGCTTAATTGTGAAAGCGAACGCGTCCTGCCGTTCCTTTCGCCGAATCAAATCAGCGCCGGCGAGAATATTGCTCCACTGATCGTCCCCGCCTACCTGCAGACGACAATTATACTTTCTAAACAATTCTAGAAAATCATAGCTCTGCATAATCATATAATTGAATTCCAGGAACGTTAATCCCTTCTCCATGCGCTGCTTGTAGCACTCCGCCGTCAGCATCCGGTTAACCGAGAAATGCGCGCCGATTTCTCGCAGAAACTCAACATAGTTAAGCTTCAGCAGCCAATCCGCATTGTTCGCGAGTATCGCCTTGCCCGGCGAAAAGTCGAGGAATCTACTCATCTGCTTGCGGATGCCGTCGGTATTCTTCTCAATCTGTTCCTGCGACAGCATCGGGCGCAAATCCGTTTTGCCGCTTGGGTCGGCCACCATAGCGGTTCCGCCTCCCATCAGCGCGATCGGGCGATGTCCCGCTCGTTGAAGATGAGTCATCACCAATACTGGGATATAATGACCAAAATGCAAGCTGTCTGCCGTGGGGTCAAATCCAACGTAGAACACCGTCGGCTCGCGTTCGAGCTGTTTATACAGATCGTCCTCGAACGTAATCTGCGCAAGGTATCCTCTTTCTTTCAGCGTATCCAATATATGCATCGCGCGACCTCCTACCGGTTTGGTGATGTTTTATTATATGTAATCGTAACTATATCATAAGCGCGGCGTTTTCCGTATGCCGCCGCATCATTCGAGGTCACGCCCACGGCTGCCACAAAGGGCAGCGCGCTAACCGGTTCGGCTCGGTTCTCGAATTCGTCAGCCAAAACATCACCCCCTTCTTATGCATTTATTTGCGTTTATTTTACGCACGCAGCGCCTCGCCTAAAGATTGTATACCTCGATCGATAATCTCCGGCGAGCTGTTTGAAAAATTTAGCCGCAGCGTGTTCTTATGTCCGCCGTTGCAGTAGAAGTGCGTGCCGGGCACAAACGCGACCTTGCGCTCTATCGCCCTCTCCAGAAGCGCGAGCGCGCTATCTCCTGCCGGCAGCTTCACCCACACGAACAACCCTCCTTCGGGGTTCGTATGTTCCAAGCCCAACGCGTCCAGTCCGGCCAGCATATGAGAAAGCTGGACCCCGTACAGCGCACGCAAATCATTCAAATGGCCGGGCAGATACCCGCGCGTCAGATATTCCGCGACGATCGCCTGCGCCAGCTGATCGTTATGTAAATCGGTAGATTGTTTGCCCACGACAAGTTTGCGCATCAACTCCGGTTCGCATACCGCGATCGCGACCCGCAAGCCCGGCGATATCAATTTTGAAAAGCTCGCCAGATAAAGCACCCTACCAGCTTTATCAAACGAAGCGATCGGCGGCAGCGGCTCGCCCGTATACCGCAAATCCCGATACGGATCGTCTTCCACAATATATACATTATGCTTTGCGGCCAGCGCGGCGACAGCCTCGCGTCTCTCAAGCGGCAGGGTTACGCCCGTAGGGTTTTGAAATGTCGGAATCAAATATATAAACTTTGGATGCTCGCGCTTTATAGCGTCTTCAAGCGCATCGGGTATAACCCCGCGCTCGTCCGTTTCCGCAGGTATAAGCCGCGCCTGGTATAGACGCATTGTCTGAAACGCGCCAAGAAACGACGGATTCTCTACTATGATGGCGTCGCCGGGATTTATCAGCGCCTTGCATATAAGGTCGATAGACTGCGTGGAGCCGGTCATTGGCAGTATCGAATTCTCCCGCGCAGGTACCCCTCTTTCCTTTAGGAAATCTAACGCCGCTTCCTTTAGCTCCGCCCAGCCTTCCGATGAGCCATATTGCAATATTCGTTTACCGTCCCGCTCCAACACGTCGCTCGCAAGCCGCGCCACACGCGCGTCTTCCAGCGCTTCCTTCGCGGGATTGCCGCCGGCAAACGAAATCATACCCGGCTGGTTGATGATCTTGAATATTTCCCGTATCGCGCTGCCTGTGACCCCATCGAATCTGCTCGCAAAGTCTGCCATACAATCGTTTCTCCGTCGTGATGGTTTTGATTATTTTTCGTATCGTATCTTTTTCATTTAGGTTTGTCAAGACAGAAACGATATCTCAGATCACGAGTCTTTTGATGTATGCTTTAATAAAATTTATTGCACAAAAAATAAAACCAAACGGAAAAGCCGCGCCCCAGAGCGAGCTTCTCCGCTTAAATAAATCCGTTGCTACATTAAATCGCGTTATCGCGTTATCGCGGTTTACTTTGCATAATCAATTGAGCGAGTTTCGCGAATCACGCTCACCTTTATCTGGCCGGGATACTCCATTTCGCGTTCGATACGCTTTGCTATCTCCTTCGCGAGAACGATGGTTCCGGAATCGTTTACGTCCTCCGGCTTCACCATTATGCGCACCTCGCGCCCCGATTGAATAGCAAAACACTTTTCAACGCCGCTGAACGAATTGGAAATTTCTTCCAATTTTTCCAATCGCTTTATATAATTCTCGAGCGATTCGCGCCGCGCGCCTGGACGCGCTGCGGATATAGCATCCGCCGCCTGCACCAAAACAGCCTCGACCGTAGTAGGCTCAACATCATTATGATGAGCCAATATACAGTGCACTACCTCCGCGCTCTCCTTGTATTTGCGCGCGAGATCGCCGCCGAGCGATACGTGCGTCCCTTCAACCTCATGGTCGACAGCCTTGCCTATGTCGTGCAGCAAGCCGGCGCGCTTTGCGAGCGTAATATCCGCGCCAAGCTCCGCCGCCATCATCCCCGCCAAATGGGAAACCTCTATCGAATGCTTGAGCACATTCTGGCCGTAGCTTGTACGGTAGCGCATGCGCCCCAGCAGCTTTACCAACTCATGGTGTATGGAGTGCAAGCCGGTTTCGAATACCGCCTGTTCTCCGGCTTCGCGAATCTGATTCTCAACTTCCTTGCGCGCCTTATCCACCATTTCCTCAATGCGCGCGGGGTGGATGCGGCCGTCGAGTATCAATTTTTCAAGAGCGATGCGCGCTATCTCACGCCGCACCGGATCGAACGCGGATACTATTACCGCCTCCGGCGTGTCGTCTATTATCAAGTCGACGCCCGTAGCCGTTTCCAGCGCGCGTATATTCCGGCCTTCGCGCCCTATGATGCGCCCCTTCATATCGTCGTTCGGCAGAGCGACTACTGAAACCGTCGTCTCGGTAACGTGGTCGGCGGCGCATTTCTGAATTGCCAGAGCAATAATATTGCGCGCTTTTTTCTCGGCTTCTTCTTTAGCGCGCCCTTCTATTTCGCGAACGAGAACCGCCGCGTCGTGGTAGGCGTCCTTCTGAATGCGGCTGACAAGAACCTGCCGCGTCTCGTCCTGCGTCATACCCGCTATGCGTTCAAGCTCGCTTTGCTGGCGGGCTACCATTCCTTCCGCCTCGTCGTGCAGCTTCTGCACGTCGGACTGACGGCGGTTGAGCATTTCCTCGCGCGTATCCAGGTTGTCAAGCTTTTTCTCGTAGGCTTCCTCTCGCTGCGTAGCGCGGCGTTCGAGGCGCTGCAATTCTGTGCGGCGTTCCTTAGTTTCGCGGTCGAGTTCCGTTTTTAGCTTGAGCACCTCTTCCTTCGCCGCCAGTATAAGCTCCTTTTTCTTGTCCTCCGCCTTCCTTTGGGCGTCGTCCAGCAGTGTCTTAGCGTATGATTCCGTCCGTCCTATCTTTTTTTCCGTAGCGTCCATGCGATATCGATATCCGATAACAGCGCCGAACGCCAACGCGATCAACGCTGCGAGCCCTATCCAAAGCCAAGTCAATCGTATACACACATCCTTTCATAAGCATTCGAAACCGATTTTAGCTTATTAATAATAATGCTCCAATGCGGAAAAGTCAAGTACGTTCCTACATATGATATCAAATCGTAACAATGGCCGCGACTCATCCGTTATACGTTTTCGTAGAAGTTTCAGCCGCTATTTGATATAATATATTTCATGAGTGAATATTCCGATTCCATTTGCAGCGGGAACTCCGTCCACGCAGCTGCTGAAAGAACTAAGCCGCGCCCCGTACCTGCGAATCGCGACATATCAATCGCTCGCTCCATCGCGCGCGACGCGGCGGAGCTTGGCGGACGCGCGTATTATGTCGGCGGTTTGGTTCGCGACGCGCTGCTCTATGGAGAGTCGTCCTCCTGGAGCGCGGGCACTATCCCCGCTTGCGATATAGATATTGAAATATTTGGCATATCTCCGGAAAAATTGCGCGAGATACTGTCGCGGCACGGCGCCCCTCAAGCGCGAGGCGTCTCGTTTGGCGTGCTGGCGCTGCGCGGTACGCAAGTGGAAGTGTCGATGCCAAGGCGCGAACGCGCGATAGGCGCCGGGCATAAGGATTTCGACGTGTCCGTCGATCCGCATCTATCTCTCGAACAAGCGTCCGCGCGGCGCGATTTCACGATAAACGCCATTATGCGCGACGTTCTGACCGGCGAAATTTTCGATCCATGGCACGGGCGCGCCGATTTAGCCAAGCGGACGCTGCGCCATGTGCGCGCGGAAACGTTCACAGAGGATCCGCTGCGAGTATTCCGCGCCGCGCAGTTCTCCGCGCGTTTTGAATTTGTCGTCGCGCCTGATACCATCGGCCTGTGCGCTGGAATGGACGTCTCTTCGCTGCCTGGCGAACGCGTATGGATGGAATTGTCAAAGGCGCTGATGCTCTCGCGCAGGCCTTCGCAATTCTTCGAAGCGCTCCTGGAAATGCGGCAGCTGTCGCGTTTCTTCCCGGAACTGGAGCGCACGCGCGGCGTCAAGCAGGATCCGCTGTTTCATCCGGAGGGAGACGTCTGGAATCATACGCTCGGCGTGCTGGACGAAGCGGCCAAGCTTGCGCCGCGCGCTGACAAACCGCTGTACTTTCTGTTGGCCGCGCTATGCCACGATCTCGGCAAGCCTGACTCGACCGCTGTCGATCCGCGAAACGGGCGCGTCCGTTCAATAGGGCATGAACTGGCGGGCGTCGATATCGCCAGGAGGCAGCTGGAACGCCTGACCCGCCAAAAGGATCTGATATCCTATGTAGTCAATATGGTCGAATTGCACATGCGGCCAAACCAGCTGGCGCGCAGCCGTTCGAAAGAAAGAAAAACCCACATGCTGTACGACGAGTGCATATGCCCAAACGACTTGATACTGCTATCGCGCGCGGATGTGCTGTGCACGTCGCAGGCAAGCTCGGCGGACGAACTGGAAGCTTTTCTGGTCGAGCGGCTGCATGCGTACCGCGAGCGAGCCGCGCAGCCTCCGGCCACTGGAGACGATTTAATAGCGGCGGGTTTCCAGCCGGGAGCAGGTTTTTCCGATTTGCTTAAGCGCGCGAGGCGGCTGCACTTTTCCGGCTTATCGAAAGAACTCGCCATACAGCAGCTGATATCGGAAGCACGGCACGGCAAAGCTATCGCTCCCCAAGCCGACCAGCGGTCACCGCCCATTTGTTAAGCGATTAACTTGCGGCGCTAGCCGACTTTATGTTACAATATTTTTAAGCTCACGGAAGTTCAAACGGAGATAATACGATGATCTTTTCTCAAAATTTCCCGTGATTGCATGGAACGGAATCGCTCATCCGTTTTGCATATTTGGAACCTTTTTTATTGGACCTTTTCATAAGGAGGCACTATGGTTCGACTGGCGATTCTGGCGGCGTTGATAGCGCTGTCGATATGGGAATGGCTGCAAGGGCCGAATAAGGCTTTGTATCTTCTGACGGCAGTCGGCCTTTTCGCGTTCTTTTCATTGCGCTATGGTCAAGGGCAGGATTACCTTAATTATTTGAGCATATACCAAACTGTTAAACCGCTGCAGATGCTCCCCAGCTTTTTTGAATATTCGTTTAATAAAATTGACATTGGTTTTTTCTATCTTGTCAGCTTATGCCGAATGCTGCATATCCATTTTTCATTGTTCATTGTGATACTCACAGGCGGAAGTTTGCTGCTCGTCGACCGGTTCATCCGAAAGTTCAGCCCTTTGCCCATGCTTTCGCTGACCATATTCTTTGCGGTATATTCAATTACATATATGGAAAGCGGCCTGCGCCAGCTTATCGCGCTGTGTATGATGCTGGGCTGGGCGCTGCCGGATTGGCATCAGGGCAGGCGGGTTCGTTCCGCCGTGGTTATACTTATCGCGGCCGCTATGCACAGCTCGGCGATTTTGCTGCTGGCGATTCTTCCGGTTTTCTTCTATCACGAACAGCAGGCGTCTTTCAATTGGAATCGACCGCGCGCGTATATCCTTATGGCGTGCGCCATCGCCGCGTCGGTCGCGATCAACTTTATACCGCTCCAGCCGATATTTTCGCTTACCCCATGGGGACCGGTGCTCAACTATTATTATCTTACTACCCGCAACTTCAATATCCTGGCGCTGACGAACCGCGCGCTGTTTGCGCTCATCGTCTGCGCGCTGGCATTCCGCGCTCGCGATAGGCTCTCTTCCCGAGAATGGTTTCTGTTTAAGCTCTATCTTATCGGATTCTTTATATATCTCCTTTTCATGTCCATCGATTTGATTGCGTCCAGAACGAACGTTTATTTCCGCATAGTCGAACTGGCGCTTCTGCCCGCGCTTATGTACCGCAACCGCGATCTCGGCAACAAACTCGTTCCCGCGCTTGCCGGTCTTCTGGCAATAGTTGCATTTATATACGTAAAGGATATAGGCGCTGTAATGAGCTTTGGCCAGTACTTTAAATCCAGCCCGCTGGATTATCCTTATGTTACAATAATTAATCCTGCCGAATTGATGGACGCACGCTATATACCGGTTAAGTTTGAACCATATATGAATCAATCCGCATATGGCGAATTCGACTTTGATGAGTATTATCGCAAGGTGACGCGCAAGCCGTCGCTGAACGCTCCTTACCTGCCGTATTAATGAATATGATATAACTGGAATGAGAATGATGAATCACCTTTTATCGATGCGCGAAACGGCGGATACGCTATGACAAACCCGATTGAAACGCGCGCGTCCGCCGATCATACCGAGGGCGGACAAAGCCGACAGAAATCGTTCTCCGCTATGGCGCTGGTGATGGCGTTTATGCTAATCTCCAAGGCGCTGGGATTCTTTAGGGAAGTCGCGCTGTCCGCTCAATTTGGGATGGACGAGATAACGGACGCGTATAAAACGGCGTTTAATATACCGTGCCTGCTGCTGTCCGCGCTGATAGCCGCTATCGCCGCCGTATTCATCCCAGTATATAACGAGCGGCGTCAAGCGGGCGAAGCGTCTGAAAGGCGGTTTGTAGGTTCCCTGTTCAGCGTGGGTTTATTCGTATCCGCGCTTATTGCGCTGGGCACATGGCTAATGCTGCCGTGGCTGACGCGCGTAATGCTGCCAAAAGCAACTCCCGAAATGGTTCAGCTTACGATACGCCTTACCGGCATTATGATGCCGATGGCTCTGTTCGTTTTTCTTTATCGCCTGTTGGGCGCTTTCCTGCAGGCGCGATTTCAGTTCACGATGCCCGCCGTCGCAACCTGCTGCAGCGCCGTTTGCGTGGTGGCGGGAATATTGATGTCGCGCGGGAATATCACGATCGTCGCCATATGGACGCTTATCGGCATGGGTGTCGAATTCCTCACCCAGCTGCCCGCCGCTTTTCGCAGAGGCTTTCGCTGGAAACCGGCGTTCGATTTGGGCGATCCAGGCTTGCGTCAGATCGCTTCGCTTATGCTCCCCCTCTTGATAATGGGCGCGTTCGATCAGTTATATATCGTGTTCGATCGCGTGGCCGCAAGCGCGAACGCAGGCGATATCAGCGCGCTCGACTACGGCAACCGCATCACCACGATGGTGAGCGCCGCGCTGCTCGTAACCATATCTACTGTGCTATATCCCAGCCTCACCCAAACCGCGCCCAATAAGAACGCGTTCGCCGAGCATTTCTCGTTTGGCGTAAATCTGAACCTGCTGATAGGCCTTCCCGCTATGTCCGCGCTGCTAACCCTTCGCGTACCCGTCACCCGCATGGTGTTCGAGCGCGGCGCGTTCGACGGATCGCATACCGCCATCACCGCAGGAGTGCTTGCGTGCTACGCGCTGGGCATGATCGGAATAGGTTTGAAGGAGTTGTGCAACCGCGCGTTTTGGGCACAGAAATCCACGCGCACTCCCATGTTTGTAGGCGTGGGCGGGGTGATACTAAATATCGCGTTGGATTTTCCATTGTACGCATGGATAGGAGTAAGCGGCGTCGCGCTCGCGTCCGCGATCAGCGCGGCCTCTTGCTCGGCCGTCCTGATATTTTTGCTGCGAGCGCGAGTAAAGCGCGTCGGAGGAAAGGATATATTGATATGCCTTATTAAATCCGCTGCGGCGACGCTCGCCATGACCGCCGCGCTCTCGCTGTGCGTGCGTCTCACAGGTATGACCGATCTGCGCGGAACAAAGCTGATTGCCGCGCTGCTTGGATCAATCGGAATAGGTTTGGTTTCCTATGTCGCGTTCCTTTCAGTATTGCGCACGAAAGAACTATCCATGATATTCGCAATGGTAAAGCGCCGCAGATCGAAGTAACGCTACGCCTGGTTGATCATCGATCTATTGATCGCGTTCATATAAGCTAATATCGACGCCTCGATAATATCCGTGCTCGCGCCTTTCCCGAGAGTGCGTTTCTCGGCATCCTTCGTCGCACGAATGCGTACAGTCACCTCGCCGAGCGCATCCTGCCCCTCCGTAACCGCGCGAATGGCGTAGCTCTCAAGAACCGGCGACATGCCCGTGATCCGATCCACCGCGCGGAACGCCGCGTCAATCGGACCATCTCCGACCGCCGCTTCCACAATAGTGCGCCCGTCGCGTTCGACGGTCACGGTCGCGGTTGGCGTCAATACATTACCAGCGAATAACTGATATGTAACCATATGATATATGCTGGGCACCTCGATTAGCTGACCGCTTAGCAGCGCGATTAAATCCTGTTCGGTCACCGTTTTTTTTCGATCCGCCAAATCCTTGAATTTCTGAAACGCCGCGTCGATATCCACATCCGCCAATTCAAAGCCCAGTTTGGTCGCTTGCTCCGCAAACGCGTGCCTGCCGGATAATTTACCAAGCGGCGCGTCGGCGCTCGGTACGCCGACGTCCGCGCCGCGCATCACCTCATATGTGGAACGATCCCGAAGCACGCCGTGCTGATGCACTCCGCTTTGATGGCGGAACGCGTTCGCGCCTATCACGGGTTTGTTTGGAGGTATTTCCACACCGGTTAGCGCGGCGACCAATCTGCTCGTAACATAAAGCTGGCGCGTATTGGTCGCGCACTGCGCTAGATAATAATCCCTGCGCGTGTGCAAGCCCATTACGATTTCTTCAAGCGCGGCGTTTCCGGCGCGCTCGCCCAACCCGTTCATCGTGCATTCTACCTGCCGTGCGCCATGCCTCACCGCGACCAGCGAGTTGGCCACCGCCAATCCGAGATCGTTATGGCAATGTACTGAAAATCGCACGCCATCGACACCGTCGATTATGCGCAGAAGATCCTGCGTAAGGCGAGAGAACTCGTTCGCTGTCGCATAACCTACGGTATCTGTTAGATTTATCGTTGTCGCTCCCGCGCGGATCGCCTCCTCGTACATCGCGCGCAGCACCTCTATATCGGCGCGGGTCGCGTCTTCCGCAGAAAACTGTATATCGTCGCAATAGTTGCGCGCGAAGCGTATCGACTCAGCCGCGCGCTCGACGGCCTGTTCGGACGTGATGCGCAGCTTTTTTTCCAAATGAAGCCGCGAAGCGGCGATAAATAGATGTATGCGCGGTCTTGCCGCCTTCCCGAGCGCTCGCGCCGCCGCTTCTATATCGGAATGCACGCATCTGGCGAGCGACGCTATAACCGGCGTCCGCACGCTCGACGCGATGCGCTCTACCGCTTCGAAATCCCCGCGAGACGCGCCTGCGAATCCCGCCTCTATAACATCGACGCCCAGCCGCTCCAATTGGCGCGCAATTTCCAACTTTTCTCCAAGATTGAGATTAACGCCCGGCGTCTGCTCTCCGTCTCGAAGGGTGGTATCGAATATCCAAACGCGATCGTCAGTCAATGCGCTTCCCCCGTAAAACCAAATTTGCTTCAAATATCATAATGTTAATTATTTACAAAAACTTATGATTATCCCCAGATAAACTTCGCTGCGGCTTTTTGTTTCGCGTGAGGATAATAGCGTTCGATTTGTTCGGCGATGCGGCGCGACGCGTCTTCCGCGCCGATAGCCGCTGCTTCCGCTAAAACATCGTCTCCCCAAAATATGCCGGACGAAACGAATACCGACGCAGGCCAGCCTCTGGCGCGCCCTTCCGGACGCTCCTCACCGCTTATCGTTATATCCATCCGCATTTGCAGTTCGACAAGTCCCCGCTCATACGACGCGTCCCACGCGCCTTGCGCGTTGATTCGCTTGCGCAGCTGATATGCGGATATTCCACGGCACCCTCCGACGATATCGTAGATTCGCTTGGCGGGCGCGCTAACAAGCCCGGCGCTGTACGCTTCCTCCAGCGTACGTCCGCGTCCCCGCACCGCTAAAAGGCGCGGCGCCCACTCCCGCGTTACATATCCCGCTTTGCCAAAGAACAGCTTCGCGTACGCAACCTCGCCGCTGTTCGCCAGCAACCTTATCCGCCATTCCCACGGATCGGTTTCCGGATCGCCCGTGTGCCAGCGAATAAACGGATTGGGAGGCGCGTCCGACCAACCGCCTGTCAGTATGGAAAACTCCGCGCCCGCGCCGCTTCCGACCAGCATCGAGAAGCCTACTGTCAGCAATCTCGCTCGAAACGCGCTATAGCAGTCGATCATATTTCGTCGTTTTCCGTGTCGGCAGGCCGATCGTCGGCGTCTCCAGCCGCTTCGCCTGTTTCCGAACGTTCGCCGCTTGAACTCAACTCTCCGCCGACCAACTCAGCCTCGGCGCTATCGTCGATTTCTTCCTCCGGTTCTGCCACCGCTACCGCCACTACCTTCTGGTTCTCGCCTATGCGCATCAGCCGCACGCCTTGCGATACGCGCCCGAATACGGAGATCGAATCGACAGGGGTGCGGATTATCGTTCCATCGTCCGTCATCAGCATTAGATCAAGTCCCGCCTGTATTAGGAGCAGCGCGACAAGCTCGCCCGTTTTCTCGGTCAGGCGAGCCGTTTGAATGCCCTTGCCATTTCTGGATTGTAAACGATATTCCGATATATCCGTCCGCTTACCATAACCAAGGCTCGTAATGGCCAGCACGTGCGCGTTCTCCGATACTACGCCAAGGCTTATGACCGCGTCGCCCGGCGACAATTCTATGCCGCGCACGCCCATAGACGCCCTGCCCATCTCGCGCACATCCGATTCATGGAAGCGGATCGCCATTCCGCCGCGCGTGCCAAGCATCAGCTCGCGCTCTCCGTCCGTAAGCTCCACTCCTATTAATTCGTCGTCCTCCCGCAGCACGATCGCGATCAGCCCGTTCTTGCGCAGGTTGCGGAACTCGTCCAGCGCGGTCTTTTTGATAAGTCCGTCACGCGTAGCCATTACCAGGCAGCGCCCTTCCTGTTCCGCCGATATAACGATCATCGCGGTAACCTTCTCGCCACCGTCCAATTGCAGCACGTTTACTATCGCCGATCCGCGCGCAGTGCGGGCCGCTTCGCCAAGTTCGTAGCACTTTATCCCATAAACGCGTCCGCGATTTGTAAAAAATAATATATCGTCGTGCGTGGAGGCTACGCAGATGCGTTCCACATAATCCTCCTCGCGCGTGGTCATGCCGGTTACCCCGCGACCGCCTCGGTTTTGGCTTCTGTACGTGCGCTTGGGAAGGCGCTTCACATATCCAAAGTGGGTCAGCGAAACCACCATATCGTCTTCCTGAATCAGGTCGGCAATATCGATTTCACCTTCCATCGCCTCTATTCCAGTGCGGCGCGCGTCCGCGTATTTGCGCTTTATCTCCAATATTTCCTTGCGTATTATATCAAGAACCATCGCCTCGCTCGCGAGAACCGCGCGGTAATAATCAATGGACGCGCGCAACTGCGCCAGCTCCTCCTCGATCCGTTCCCGCTCCAATCCCGTAAGCCTTGATAGGCGCATATCGAGTATGGCCTGCGCCTGTTTTTCCGACAAGCCAAACGCCGCCATCAACGCTTCCCGCGCTATCGCCGTGTTTCGGCTTGAACGAATAATCCGCACAACCTCGTCGATATGATCCAGCGCTATCAGCAAGCCTTCCAGAATATGCGCGCGCTGCTCTGCCTTGTCCAGCTCATAGCGAGTGCGGCGGACAATAACGTCCTTCTGATGCTCCAGATAATAATATAGCATCTGCTTAAGCGTGAGCACCTTCGGTTCGCCATCCACAAGCGCCAGCATTATCGCACCAAACGAATCTTGAAGTTGTGTATGTTTATATAAGAAATTCATCACGACCGCAGGGTTCACGTCGCGCTTTAGCTCAATCACTATGCGCATGCCGCTTCTGTCGGATTCGTCCCTGATATCCGACACTCCGTCCAGCCGCTTCTCGTGCACAAGCTCGGCTATCTTCTCGATCAGCTTCGCCTTGTTCACCATATACGGAATTTCTGTAACCACTACTCGCGAACGATTCGCGCTGATCTGTTCTATCTCGCTGCGCGCTCTGGTTACAATGCGTCCGCGCCCCGTGCGGTACGCTTCCTGTATACCCGCGCGACCGAGTATCACGCCGCCGGTAGGAAAATCCGGACCCTGTACGAACGCCATAAGCTGTTCGGCCGCGCAGTCCGGGTTCTCCATAAGATATAATACCGCGTCGATAACCTCGCCCAGGTTGTGCGGTGGGATATTGGTCGCCATACCAACCGCGATGCCGCTAGAGCCGTTCACCAGCAGGTTGGGGAACCTTGCGGGCAGCACGGCCGGCTGCATCAGCGTGTTATCGAAGTTGGGATAAAAATCAACCGTTTCCTTCTCGATATCTGCGATCATCTCAAGCGCGATTTTCGCCATGCGCGCTTCTGTATAACGCATCGCTGCCGCGCCGTCTCCGTCGACCGATCCGTAATTCCCCTGACCCTCAACCAGCATGTAGCGCATTGAGAAATCCTGGCCGAGGCGAACCATCGCATCGTATACTGCCGTATCGCCATGCGGGTGGAACTTACCAAGCACATCTCCAACTATGCGCACAGACTTGCGAAACGGTTTATCAGGCGTCATGCCAAGCTCGTGCATCGTATACATAATACGCCTATGCACCGGCTTAAACCCGTCGCGCACATCAGGAAGCGCGCGGTTGATTATAACCGCCATAGCATAGGCGATAAACGACGTGCGCATTTCCTCTTCTATATTTATAGGAGTTAAGCGCGCGGCGTCTCCGCCGATGGTAGGCGCTGGCTGACCCTGCGGATTAATTTGCGCTTCGCTGCTTTCTATACTTCCGTTTATATTATCGTCCATGCCGCTTTCCTCCCGTACGCCTTATACGTCCAAATCTACGACAAGCTTCGAGTTCTCCATTATAAAGTCGCGCCTAGGCTCGACTTTATCGCCCATTAACAGAGTGAATATTTCCTCTGCGGAAATCGCGTCCTCCAGCGAAACGCGCATCATACTGCGCGTTTCCGGGTTCATAGTCGTAACCCACAGCTGCTCGGCGTTCATTTCGCCAAGCCCTTTATAGCGCTGGATATCCGGCTTTGGCTCGGAACCGATTTCCTTGAGCGTCTCCTCGAGAGCCGTTTCGTCGTAAACATATCGTTCAAAATTTTTGCGCGATACTTTATAAAGCGGCGGCTGCGCGATATACACAAAGCCTTTTTCAAGAAGCGGCCGCATATAGCGGTAAAAGAACGTAAGCATTAATATACGGATATGGCTTCCGTCAACATCCGCGTCGGTCATGCAAACAATGCGGTGATAGCGCAGTTTATCTGCGTTGAAGTCCTCGCCGATGCCGCATCCGAACGCGGTGATCATAGCCTTAATTTCCGCGTTGGCTAATATTTTATCAACGCGCGTTTTTTCAACGTTCAATATTTTCCCGCGCAGCGGCAATATCGCTTGGAAGTGCCTGTCGCGCCCGCCCTTGGCGGTGCCACCGGCGCTGTTCCCTTCCACAAGAAATATTTCGCACAGCCGAGGATCGCGTTCCGAGCAGTCCGCAAGCTTTCCCGGCAGCGACGCGGACTCCAATACGGTTTTGCGCCGCGTCAAGTCGCGAGCCTTGCGCGCCGCTTCCCTTGCCCGCGCAGCGCTCAGGCACCGCTCGAGAATAGCCTTGCTGACCGCGGGGTTTTCCTCCATATACGCGCCAAGCTTATCGGCGACCATTCCTTCCACAAGGCCGCGTATTTCGCTGTTGCCAAGCTTTGTTTTCGTCTGCCCTTCAAATTGCGGCTCTATCAGATTGACGGATATTATTGCCGCCATTCCCTCTCGTATATCCTCGCCCTCAAGCTTTACGTCGCTGCTCTTAAGCAGGTTATACCGCTTTCCATAATCGTTGACGACGCGGGTCAGCGCGCTCTTGAACCCAACCAAATGCGTGCCGCCCTCTATCGTATTTATATTATTCGCGAACGTAAGTATCGTTTCGCTGTATCCATCGTTATACTGGAACGCTACCTCTACTGCGGCGTCATTTTTCGTGCCTTGAATATATATTGGCTCCGGAAACAGAGTTTCTTTATTTTTGTTTATATATTTTACGAACTCGATTATTCCGCCTTCATAATGAAATAGATGGTCGTGCCCGCTGCGCTCGTCGATCAGGCGGATTCGAATTCCCTTATTGAGAAACGCCATCTCGCGCAGGCGCGACTTTAGCGTATCATATTGAAAATCCCCCACCTCAAACACGCCTTCGGGATTTTCTTCAGACTTAACGTCGGGCAGGAAATGGATAAGCGTGCCGTGTTCTTCCGTCTCGCCTATCACCTGGAGATCGCCTAGCGGCTTGCCGCGCTCATATTCCTGCTCGTATACCTTGCCATCCTGATATACCGCTACTTTCAAGTGCTTTGAAAGGGCGTTCACGACGGACGCGCCGACGCCGTGCAGTCCGCTGGATACCTTATATCCCTTCCCGCCGAATTTACCGCCCGCGTGCAGCATCGTTAAACAAACTTCAACCGCCGGTCTGCCAACCTTCGGGTGAATTCCTACCGGAAAACCGCGTCCGTTATCCAGAATGCTAGCGGAACCGTCGCGCCTTAGCGTAACGGTTATCGTATTGCAGTATCCCGCGAGCGCTTCGTCGATCGCGTTGTCCACAATCTCATACACCAAATGATGCAATCCGCGCACGTCTGTCGAGCCAATGTACATACCCGGACGTTTGCGCACCGCCTCCAGTCCTTCAAGCACCTGAATCTGCGTTTCGTCGTAGCGTTCTGTGTTACGGTTTTCCATGCGTTTCCTCCCCGAATACAATCCTGTTCATAGCGTTACGGGAGACATTCGCCCGCCGCTCTATCATCGAAACGCGCGTCGCGGATTCGATAATCGTTTCCTCGCCCCGCGTCTCAAATAAAATAATCGATCGCGGCTTAATGTTAAAACTCCTTCGGAGTTTCTTTGAGTTTGCTGCGTTTAAATCACCCTCGCCAACTTGCCGCACTCGACCCGTGCGCAGCATCCGGCGAATCAACGCTTTGTTATCCGCGCTTTCAGTCGCTTCATATCTCAGCGCGCAAACAATTTCGCTCGCGACCGCCCACGAACCAGCGCCTATATCCATCCACATGATAAACAACCCCGCAGCGCGAGTTTTCTTTGCGGTTTCTTTTACTTGCAAACAATTTATTATACCATATCTCACGCATAATTGGAAGAAAAAAAACAACGGCATCTGGATCGGTCGAAATAGCCGCTGGTACAGCTCAGCAGGCGCGCCAATAGGGGTATGGAACCGTAAGCGTTAAGGGGGATCAGCCCACGCTTCTTGGCAGTATCGGCAATGGAGGTGATTTAAAATAGTCGAGCAGACCCTGCCAAGCGCGGAAGCAGCAAGAGATGTGCTGCTTTGTTTTACAATGGCGCAGGTTGGTGCTGTCCAGCGAGGTTAAAGGGAAGCAAAGGACGGGCAAAAGCTTGTCCGCTATGGTAAAATAGGGAAAAAATGGGAACGAGATACTATAGAGGGATCGCACCCATACCCGCCAGAGCATTCACTTGCAGAGCAGGTAGACGAAGCCTATCAAAATGAATATCCAAAGAACGATGGTTATTTTTGCCATGACCTTGTTACGATGGGCGCGGCGCGCGCGCTGTTCGGGGGTAAGACGAGCTTCCGCTTCGCGGATATTCCGGAACACAATATCATAGTGCATCTCTCTTACGAGGGCGCGCTGCTCTCGCTGGTAACCTTTTTCTATGCCGAACCAATCTTTTTTGTCAGCTGGCATTGGCGATAACCTCCTACTGCTTTGCAAATATTGGATCGAGTAAGCGTTATACAACTATTATATACTGTATGTATGCGGCGGGGAAGTGGGAAAAGATGACAAAAGCGTACGTAATACAGGGGCTGGCGATCGAGCCTGGCTTGATGCGGACGCAAACGCGCTGTCGACGGCGGACAAGCTGCTGCTGCATATAGCGTCGAGCGTGGGGAAGACGGCGGCGCCGGTTGAAGACGCGTGCAAGATGGTTGAGACGTTTGAGGAGCGGCGTAAAAAAGTTAGGCGGCAGGCTAACGGAGATTAGGGCGTGTTCGAAAAATCTCTCGGTCTGAATGCACTGTCTTTTTATCCATCGCGGCGTCGCGCGCTCCAACCCGCCTTCATCCGCCACAGGCGGCGGGTTTACGCGCAGTCGACGTAGCTCCACTACGCCTCCCTCATGGCTCCTTGCGCCTCATCAAAATCCAGCACATTCAGCCTCGAGATATTTTTCGAACACGCCCTAGCTGCG
>JAISZG010000021.1 GCA_031269355.1 Oscillospiraceae bacterium
ATATGAAAGCGAGGACTAACCCATGAGAAAGTACTTGGCGCTTGCTATCGTTTGCCTGTTGTTTTTAGCGGGATGCAGCGCGAACTCCGCGCCGACCGATTCCGTGTCGAGCGGAGGCTCCGCGAAAACTGTATCCGAAGTTCTTGAGATTACGGAGAAGTTGTTCATCGCGCAGTGCAACGATATTTATATCAATCAAAATGATTTCATAGGCAAAACTGTTCGCATAGAGGGAATGTACGACGAATACTCCGACGTGGACGGAAATTTGTATCGAGCGGTAGTGCGCAACGGCCCGGGCTGCTGTGGAAACGACGGCGTGGCGGGATTTGAATTTACGACAAACGCGGCGATTGATTGCAATTTAAGCGATTGGATTTCCGTTGAAGGCGTGATAACGCCCGTCACCTATTCCGACGGTTATTCAACAGTAATCATCGGCGACGCGAGCGTCGTGGTCAAGACGGAACGCGGCTCCGAGTTTGTATCCCAGTAAACGAGATTTAGTATTATTACATCCCTTGCGATGCGCAGGCGCGAGGGATGTTTTTTCTTCATGCATCAGACATTGTTCGACAGGTTATGATTTATTTTTTAAGATTCTGTTAAGATGTTATTATGTGGATAAGTCTCATTTGGAAAAATGTGGATAATATTTGATCAGAAGCCGTGATAATCGCTCGCAAATTCAAAGTTATCCACAGTGTGTGGCCTGTTCATGGTGGTGAGATGAAAACAATCCACAACTTTTTCCACAGGCGGGTTGTTTTTGTGGATAAATAAGTATGCGTGCCACATAATTTCGTAACAATATAATGTGGCTACCGCATCCATTTTGATGTGCTTGATTGTATCACAAAGATAGTTTAAGTCCGTTAATAATCTTCTCAAACGCTGACGGCAATTGCACCTCCAGCGATAGCGGCTCTTCTGTTATCGGGTGAAGGAGCGACACCTTCCACGAATGAAGCATAAGCCTTGACGCAGTTTTTGCGCCAAGGCCGTATATGGTGTCGCCAAGTATAGGATGCCCGTTTGCGGACATATGCACGCGTATCTGGTGAGTGCGGCCTGTTATGAGATCCACTTCGAGCAGCGACGCGCCTTTGAGCGGCTCCCTTAATCGCCACAATGTTGTGGACGGCTTGCCGTTTTGAGTAACAGCCATTTTTTTTCGATCCGTTTGATGGCGACCGACAGGCGCGTCTATTCTGCCGGAAGGTTCGGCGAACGCCCCTTGTATTGCCGCGAGGTATGTTTTGCGCACGGTGTGCAGCGCCAGCATCTCTGACAGCCGCACATGGGCGCGGTCATTCTTCGCGATAAGCAGCAGCCCGGACGTATCTTTATCAAGCCGATGCACAATCCCAGGACGCGCGGCCCCGCCTATCCCGGAGAGTCCGCCGAGCTGCGCGAGCAGCCCGTTTACCAGCGTACCATGTTCATGCCCGCAGGATGGATGAACGACTAATCCAGCGGGCTTATCAACTGCGGCGATGTCGTCGTCCTCGTATACGATTGTCAGCCGCATTTCCTCCGGTAGCAGTTCCAGCTGGCGCGGAGGGGGGATCATAACGGACGCGAGCTGCCCTTCCCTCAACCGCTGTCCGGGACGAGTCGCGGAGATTCCGTCGATATAAGCAAATCCGTCGCGAACACATTTTTCGATAAAAGAACGGGTGCGCCCGCTTATGCGAGTGAGCGCCGCGTCCAGCCGCTCGCCGACTAGCGCCTGGCCTTCACACCAATCGCTTTGATTTATATTATTTATATATTTTATATTATCCTTCACGATTTTTGCGCGACGCCTGGCTTGCCAAAAAGAATATAAAGCGCGACGAACGCTACGCTGACGCATAGGAACGCGTCCGCTACATTGAATATAGCGAATCGGAACAAACGAATTTCAAACATATCTATAACAAATCCAAACCTGAGGCGATCGTATAGGTTGCCCAGCGCGCCGCCTAGCAGCGCCCAACCCAGCAAGCGCAATCCAATTGGCGCGCGGTTTCGAGCGGCGATCAATACTATAAATAAAAACAGGCACAGCGCGATGCTGAGCGTGGAGATCAGTTCCGAATTGCCGCTGAATAATCCAAACGACATGCCTCGATTTTCGGCATACGTCAACTGAAGCACGTTCTCCCAAAGCGCGCGCGTGCCACCCGGCAGTTCGCGAAGCACGTCGTACGCCCAAACTTTCATCAATCTGTCCAGCACGAACACGATAGCGGCGATAAGAATCATTCGCGGCTCCCTTCGCTCTTTACAGCTTCCTTTGCACCATCCTGACCACATCCGCCAGAAAGTCGCCTATGCCCGGCAGATTTACCACTGCCAGCCGTTGCAGCAGCGCGATAAGTATCGCGCCAAGTATACTGAACCCAACCGCTATGCCAAGGCCGCGCGATACCCCCGCCAGGAAGTTCGTCCAGAATAGACGCCTGCGGTTTTGGAGGTACGACACATACTCCGCCAGCCCCAGCCGCTCCATCTGCTCGACCATCACTTGCGCGCGCATGGCGGCGCTTCTTCGAATAGAACGCATGCACCCGCCTCCAAAGTTCGGCGACTTCGCCTATTTGGTATAGTATTGGCGGTTATATACCAAAACATGTGCAGCGCGGCGGACGGTTCTTTTATTATAAGAAAAGGACGCGCGACGCGTCCTGGCGGATGCTGCGGCGCGGTGATGCGCCATCAGTCGTCATCCTTGAAAAGGCGCATCTGATCGTCAATAAGCTTACGAAATTTCGTTCGATATCCGGCGACGGCTTCGCGCATAAGCGCTAGCTGGTCGTTAAGCCGACGATCCTCGTCCTGCGCGACGCTTACGATTTGTTCCGCCTCCTGGCGCGCCTGGCGCAGTATATCGTCGGAACGTTTTTTCGCGTCGGACATCGTATCGTCGCATATGCGCTGCGCGTTCGCTAACATAAGACGAATCGTCTCCTCGCTGGATTGCGGGGACTGGACAGGCGCGGCGGCGCGTGGCCGCGCGGCTTCCTGGCGCAGCGTTTTTATTTCCTTTTGCATCCGCTCGATCTCGTCTACAATCTCATCCAGAAAGTTATCAACTTCCTGCGGATCGTATCCGGTTTGAGTTACCCGGAATTCTTTCGTTTCGATCATCTGAATCGTCACAGCCATCGGATATATACCTCCTATCAAACGCTCGTCGCCCGGCGGCGTCCTTTGTATTCGCATTATGGCTTACGCTTATTATACGGCGTACAATTCCATAATACACCTAATCTTCCCTTCCGATTTACGCCTAAAGCCTGAAAAAGTTTTGCGCGCCCAATTCCTCTGAGCGATATCAAATCGCCTTCCTTAATGGCGGCGTCGGTTCGCGTCTCTGGAATGTGGTTCAGCTTTACTTTTCCCGCGCGAATAGCTTCCTGAGCGACGGCGCGAGACAACCAAAACGCGGAAGCGGTTCCTGCGTCCAGGCGAAACGACGGTATCGTATCCCGAACGAACCGTTCGTCTCGTTCTCCCTGAACTATCGCGCCCTCATATACCGAGCATTTGACGGCGACCCGACCTGCCTGTGTCGTTTCTGCCGCCAAATGGATCGCTTGATCGCGAATAACAAATATATATGCGCAATCATCGCGCAAAATTATATCCCCTAGGAACGAGCGATCCTGTATAACCGCGAGCGACGCCCCCAGCAGATCACGATGCGCGGGACTTCCGTATGCCGCCGCCCATTTCGCGAGAACGCATGCGATAGCCGCCGTGAAATCAATCGCAACGCCTTTAGGATGAAAAGCCGCCGCGCATCGCTCCGCATCCATATAGCCGCCGCAAAGCGTAATTTCAACTTTCGCAAAGCGCGCTGCGTCGCGGGCGATTATCTGTTCCGCCGGATCAAGGAAGCGTGTAAACACAACGGCGTCGCGAACGCGAGCGCGCTGTGCCAGTTCCGACAGGCGGCGGTTTATCAGAGAACCTTCCAAAGCAACCATAGAAGCACCGAGCGAATCGGCTGCAATATAAGCAGCGCAAGCAGCGGCGACAAATCGATAACTATCCTAATCGGAAGGCGTGCTATCAACCTGCGCAGCGGCGCGAGCGGCGGATCAAGAATCCGCCCCATAAAACGCGCCGCAGGATGAGCGGATCTAAAGAACCACAGCAACGCGAAATACGCAATCATCAAAAGCGACAGCGCCTGTATAAACAGGATGACGCCTTCAATCAGCACGCGCAGAGCTATCATGTCCAACCGCAGTTCAGCGGCCAACCGCGCCAAACTTTGGCTGCGTTTTTGCGTCGCTGTATATATCGACGGATGCGGGCGCGAACAAATAGTTGCCTTTTGATATCTTTTCTACATGCCCTTCTACCGCATATGCGGCGCCGGCCAGCATATCTATTACGCGCTGGCATGTGGCGTCGTCTATGCGCTCGCAGCTTAATATAACGCTTCGCCCTTCCAGCACGTAGTTGATCAGCTGCTCGGCATCGTCGCGCCGATTGACGTACACTATCATCGCGCTGTGATGCGATGCGGACGGCGTATATCCCGCGCTCGACTGAGGCGTGGGCGCACGATCGCCTAAGGGCATCTGCACGACATTGTTGTAAGGATCGCGAACCCTACCGCTTCCTGGCGACGCGCGCCTGTACTGAGCGTCGTCCGTTCCGGACGTTCTTCCGGTACCGGTTGTACGGCTGGTCGGCTGCTTCGAACGCGACGCGCCGCCCGGAGAGAAACGAGAAGCCGAACGAGCGCTCCCCCTTACCGGCTCGTCGTCGTCATACTCGTCATACTCGGGTTCGTCGTCATAATCATCGAAGCTGCGTCGGTCGTTTGTTTCCAGACCGATAATCGACGCCACTTTGTGCAGAAAGTCCCCAAACGCCATGTTCGGATCCTCCTTGAAGTATTTCATCCGTTACGCGCACCAAAGATCGCGCTGCCAATGCGAACCATCGTGGCGCCTTCCTGCGCGGCGATGATGGCGTCCCCCGACATACCCATCGAAAGGTGGAGTATATCCGTGCCCGCGATCGCCTCATCGCGCAGCCGATCGAACAGCTCGCGCATTTGGCGAAACAGCGGACGCAGCGTCTCCGCGTCCTTTGCGATAGGTAGCACCGCCATCAGCCCCTCCACCCGCAGGTTGGGCAAACGCGCGAACGCGCGTACGGTATCAACGGTGTCCTCTGGCGGTATCCCGCCCTTTTGAGCCTCATGACCAATATTGACCTGAACCAGGCAGCGCGCCACTGCGCCGAGCTTCCCGGCCTGCCTGTCGATCTCTTTTGCAAGGTTCATTCGATCCAGCGATTGAATCATGAAAACCCTGTCTATTATATCGGTAACCTTGTTCGTTTGCAACCGCCCAATCATGTGAATCCGCAAGTTTTCGACAAGGTTGCCGGATTTTTCCATAATCTCTTTCGCGCGGTTCTCCCCGATACCGACAATTTCCGATTCGGGCAGCGCGGATATGCGTTCCGCCGACACCGTTTTCGTTACCGCGAGCAGCGACGGCGGGTTTTGGGGATCGCGTGCCGCGTCGGCAAGCGCGCGGCGGATTCCATGTACGCGCATCGCTAGCAACCTGCGCTCGGCATCGTCTGTCATCGCCGGAATACCTTCCATATGCGGTACGCGCCTCCTTTGCATATCATTGATCTATGAAATATTTATTATATAAACGTTAAAAACGCCTTACGCGCACGCCCTCGCGCAGCAAGCCTTCCTCTTCCGGCTGGATAATCGCAAATTTCGTGTCGCGCGTCAGCACGGCCACCGGAACGAACAAGCCGCCTCTTTCGTCGAGCACCACTCCTATGCGGCCGTCCTGGGTATACAGCGCGTCGGTGGGCACCTGTATGCCGCGAATCGCGGGTTCCGCAACAGTGACCCGCGCCTGGCGAAAATCCATCACAGGTCGCACGTCCGCGTCGACATACAGCCTTACCACCATATCGCCTCCCGTGCGCGCGCTGGAGATTATCTGCGCGTCGAAAGTAAGATCGTTCAGCCCTTCGATCGCGACGCGGCAAGCTCCGCCGTCGACCGGATGCCAGTTTTTCTCCTGGCTTATCAGCGCTATGTAAAAGCCGCGCGGTTCGACCAACCTATATACGGCGGTTCTGGCGCGCTCGGCGGCGGTCGTTTCCGGCGGAACCTTGTTCAGCACCGAGCGGACATCCGCCACGGTAAGATCATTCGCAGACTGCGGCGTTAGCATTTTCTCGTATCCGTCGGTATAGAAGCTGACTATCGACTGACGATCCGCTATATATGAAACGGTCCAGCTTTCTATGCGCTTGCGCTGTGTCTTCTCCTCGCTGAAGTATGATTCCAGTCGGGTGTCGTTTGGATACTTCTGCCTTAAGTATGTTTGGCGCTCCGCCATCGCGCGTTCGAGCTGACGCTTAAGATACAGTATATTTCCGCTTGCCTGCCCCTGGGCGGCGGATCGAATCTGCGCCGCAACGGTATCTACCGCAGTATCCAGGCGCTGAAGCTGCGCGTCGGAGTAACCCTCGGCAAGCAGCGTAAGATAGTAAGCCTTTATACGATCCTGAATATCCCTAAGCTTCGTCATCTCCGTTTGGCTGTAACCGGGCGAATACACCTGCGCTATTTGAGTACCGCGCTCAACCAGCGCGCCTTCGTCCGCATAATACGCCAGGTTTGCCGCGCTTTCAGCGTCGTACATATATTCGCTGCGGATTATGACAGCCTCAGACGTATATGAATTCCCGATTTCACCCGTAGATATTATGGCGGTAGGGCGCAGAAGGGTTTGGCTGACTATCCATATTAAGGCGCCGACGACTACGCAGCCCAACAGCAGCATCCACGCGCCCGCGTTCGATTTTCTGCGCCGTTTGCGGCGAATCGGTTTTCGTCTCATAACAATATACCCTTAATAATTCGCGCATATTCATTACCTTTAATATAGTTTCAATATTGCTTCTATATAGCTTCTATATAGTTTTAATTTATAGATGCGATATAGCTTCGGCAAGCTCCAATATAGTTAGGTGTCGTCCAAATCGGAGCGCAGCTTATCCAATATCCTCCGCTCGATCCGCGATACCTGCATCTGCGACGATCCAATCCTTCGCGCGACTTCCCGCTGGCTTTTGCCGCCGATTATCCGCATTTCCAGTATCGCGCGCTCCGTTTCCGGCAGCTTCGCAAGCGTGCGCTCCAGAAGATCGCGCGACTCGATTCTTGCGTATCCCGCCTCTTCCGTACCAAGCGCGTCCGCCAGAGGAGAAGCTCCGTCGTCCGACGCCTCGGGAACCGGGGCGTCCAGCGAGAGGGAACTTGACGCGCGGCGCATTTCCAGCGAATCTAGCACGTCGTCTTCCGGTATCCCCATCTCAAGCGCAATCTCGGGAATAGAGGGTTCGCGCCCCAGCCGCGCGGATAGAGTTTCCCGCGCCTCGCGGATCTTCGCGTATCTTTCGAAGCCCTGGCGCGGCAACCGCAGCGCGCGAGACTTGTCGCGGAAATAGTTTCGCACCTCGCCAGCGAGCGTAGGCGCCGCAAACGTAACGAATTGCACACCCTTCGAACAATCATACCGTTCCAGCGCACGAATCAGCGCGATCGACGCGACCTGCAGAAGATCGTCGTAATCGACTCCCCGTCCGGAAAAGCGCCTTGCAACCATGCGCGCCAGATATAGATAATGCTCAGTCAGTTCGTTGCGAATATGCACGTTTCGTGTTTCGCAATATTCCGCAAGACGAACGACGGGATCAAACTCCATCCGTTCCGCCGCCATTCCGAGCCTCCCGGAGAGTGCCGACCTCAAGTCCCATATGAATGGCGTACACGCCCAGCGCGTCGTGCGACAACCTGACGTCGCCGATAAGCGTTTCCAATATGCAGCGGGCGATTTCAGGATCGTGCGCGGTTTCGCGCGGCTCGGCTGCCGTCGGCCTTATCGCTTCCATTATTATATCAAGCCGTTCGTCCGTCCATTCGCAGATCATGCGAAGGCGCTCGACTGCTGCGGATTGATTAAGCAGGCAGTAACACGCTTCGTCCGACGCGATGCGGGCGTTTTCAACCTCGTCCAATCCCATTCCGCATCTTGCGCACAAACCTGATAACGTCATTCGTATCACCAGCAGCATATCCTGCCGCGCCGGAACGCTCAATTCGAGCATCAGATTTCATCCACCTCCGACGGCGACCGCGCGTATTCGACAATTTGTGACAATTGTTACAGAAGCTTCCAGCGCGAGCAATTCCCGCACGGCGTTTATACTTCCGCAATTGTAAAAAAAACGAACAAAATCCAGCCCCTTTGCGCCTGGGACATACTTCATCCTATCGCGCGGATACAAGTTTGTCAATGGGTTGACAAAACCCGTAAGGAGAGTTTTGAAGTTTGTAATATTTTGATGAAAATCCGTTATATTTAGTCGAAACGCAAACTCGGTTGGCTTCGCGGATCGATTTGACGGAAATCGGCGCGCGTGACATAATGTATAGTATATGCATAATATTTCCGCCGGAGGTTTCAATATGGATTATTCCGCAGCGCGTTCGCTTGCGGCGCGGATTCGGGAGAATGTCGGCAAGGTTATCGTCGGCAAGGAACGAGAGGCGGATTTACTGCTCGCCGCGCTGTTCGCCCGCGGACACGTTTTGCTTGAGGATGTGCCGGGCACAGGCAAAACGATGCTTGCCCGCGCGATAGCGAGATCGTTCGACGCGTCGTTCTCGCGCATACAATTTACCCCCGACATACTGCCGTCGGATATAACTGGCGTAAGCGTATTTCACCCCAATAGCGCCGAGTTCGAGTTCCGCCCCGGACCCGTTTTTACCAACATACTGCTTGCGGACGAGATAAACCGCGCGACGCCGCGCGCCCAATCCGCGCTGCTGGAGGTTATGGAGGAATCGCAGGTAAGCGCGGACGGAACAACCCGGCCGATCGAGCCGCCGTTTTGGGTTATCGCCACACAAAATCCGGTGGAGATTCAGGGAACGTTTCCGCTTCCGGAAGCGCAGCTCGATCGTTTTTTGATGCGCGTTAAGCTTGGCTATCCTTCAACGGAGGAGTCTGTTCGCGTATTATCGCGCATGGCGCGCGGCAATCCCATAGCCGCGCTGGAACCCGTCGCGACGCGGCGCGATCTGCTGGACGCGCAGCTTCTATCCGCGCGGGTTGAGTGCTCGAACGAGGTGCTGTCATATATTGTCGCGCTGGCCGAGCGAACCCGCGCGGCGGAAGGCGTGCAGCTAGGAGTATCGACGCGCGGCGCTCTCGCGCTTACGCGCGCCGCGCAGGCGTACGCGGCTATGCAAGGCCGCGCGTTTATTACGCCGGACGACGTGCAGGCGCTGGCGGGCGTGGTATTCGCTCACCGGATAATCGTAAGGGGAACGTATGGCCGGTCGGGCGCGGCGGAAGCGGTGGTGGAGGAAGCGCTAAGAGCGGTTCCCGTTCCAAGGGAGGAAATCTAATGAACGGCACGGCGGATATATGGATGGCGTAGGGCTGGGATTTTCCGCGCTGCTGCTTGTCGGGCTGCAGTCGTTTGCGCAGCGTGCATTCGGATGGCGCGCGCTGCGATATCAGCGCGGGTTTTCGCGGATACAAGCGTTTGAGGGCGAGGAAGTCGAGCTGATCGAAATCATACAGAACCGCAAACCGCTGCCCGTTCCGTGGCTGCGCGTGGAATCCCGCATGTCGCCGTCGCTTGCGTTTGGCGCGGCGGATACGGGGCGCGGCTCAGTTCAATTCGCCGGGCGGCGTGGCGTAAAGCCGCGCGCCGCGCAGGATGAGTTGGAAATAGAGGGCGAGAGGTATCACCGCAGCGTGTTCTTTCTAGGCGCGTATTCTAAAATTACGCGGCGGCATCGGGTGCGGTTGATGAAGCGCGGACATTATCCGGTCGGCTCTGTCGCGATGACAGGCGGCGATTTGTTTGGATTATCGCAGTGGACTCGCCAGTCGCAGACAGGCGCCGTTATAACCGTATACCCTCGTTTGCTCGACGAGCGCGAACTTGACCCGCCGTCGTCCAGATGGCTGGGCGATCTGCTTGCGCGCCGCTGGATAATCAGCGACCCGTTCCTGATCGGGGGAGTGCGTCCCTATCAGGCGGGAGATATGCCGCGCGACGTCCATTGGGCTGCGAGCGCGCGAACCGGTTCGCTTCAGGTTAAAATGAGGGAGCATACGGCCGATCCGCGTTTGTTTGTTATACTGAACGTGCAGGCGCAAGAAAACCAGTGGACCGATCTGATGGAATATGAACAGTCGCGTATAGAACGCGGCATATCCATTGCGGCGACGCTGATCGTCAAAGCGCTGCGCGCGGGAGTTGAGGCGGGTTTCGCTGCTAACGCGCCGGTATTTGAATCTACGGAACCGCTTGTTATTCCGGCGCGATGCTCCGCGACGCAAGCCGATGAAGTTCTAGACGCGCTCGCACGGCTTACCATAAAGCGCGCGCGAAGCTTTCCGACGTTCATAGACGATCTTGGAAATATGACGGGCGCGGGTGCGGGACGAGGGCAAAAAGCTCCGCCTTTGTTCGGGGGCGTCGGGGGCGGAGCCCCCGTCCTAATGAATATACTGATACTCTCGTGCTACGACAGCGAGCTGATTCAAGAACGCATTTCAGCGCTTAGGGCTATGGGAAACACAGTGGAACTTTCGCCGCTGAGCGCGCTATGACGGGGAGCGTAGAATGCGAAATCGTGTCGTTATGAAATCCGCCGCCGCGCTGATGATCGCGCTTGCCATCGCGCCAGTTTCATTGCTATTTGAGGCAGCGCTGCGGTATGAAACTTACGCGCCCCTTGGATATGGCGCGCTTGCCGCCGCGCTAGGGTTTGCGGCTGGGCTCCCCGCTCGCCGCCGATTGTTGTCTGGCGGCGTCGCGTCGCTTGCGCTTATCGGAACGTTTGCCGCCGCGCGCGGCTGGGAGATGTTCCTCGGGTATTGGGCGATCCCTTTCGCGATGTTTATCGCCGCAGAGCTTTGGATTTCGCTTATATGCGCGGCGCGTCCCGCCGGGCAGGAATTTACGCCGCAGGCGCTGCTGTTTGCGTGCGCGGGGCATATGATGGCGGCTGGAATCGCGCGTGCCGCTGTATTCGATGGCATACGAACGACGTTATGGATTATAACTATATTTTATTTTATATTATGTGCGTTTCGACTAAACGAATTGGCCGTCGCAAGCGGAGCCTCGCTGCGCAGAACCGGGGCGCCGCCTTCCCGAATACGAAGCCGCAACGCTATGTTTGTGGCGGTTATAGCGGCCATTACCGCTCTGTTTGCAAATGCGAACAGAATCGGCGGCGCGATTAAGCGATTGATTACCTGGGTCATCGCGGGCATACTGTGGCTTATGTCAAGGTTTGATAGCACTTCAGAAACGCCCGCTGCGCCGGACGGCGGCGGAGGCATTGATATAGGCGCGCTTGCGGGGGATGCTGAACCCAGCCTGTTAGCCGTTTGGCTGGAGCGGATCGTATCGGTGTTAGCAGTTATAATAATTATATGCGCCGCGATATGGGCGTTGATCGCGATTGCGCGCGCCGTGCGAAGGCTGTGGCTGCGCCTGGCGGAAAGATTTCGCAGGCTCGCGCGCGAGTTAAATCAGGTCTATCAGGACGAAGCAGAAAGTTTGTTCGATTGGGGCGAGATAAAGCGCGAGATTGGCACGAAGCTTCGCGCTCCGTTTATGCGCGCGCGGGAACCTCGCTGGGCGTCGCTGGATAATCGCGCAAAGATTCGATACGCCGTGCGTGTTCTTCTCAGGCGCAAACCCGATCTGCCCGTTTCTGAAACGGTGCGCGCGCTGATCTGCTGCGGCGCGTTGCCGACTGGCGCCGCAGACGCGTGGCGATTGGCGCGCGACTATGACATAGCGCGCTACAGCGCGCAGGAGCCGGACGGCGAGGCCGCAGAAAACGCCGGGAGGGCAATGCGATGAATACGTTGGTGGTCGCGGAGAAGCCTTCCGTCGCGCGCGATTTGGCTCGCGCGCTGGGCGCGTCCAAGCGCGGAAACGGCTGCGTTGTCGGGGGAGGGTATATAGTCACATGGGCGCTGGGGCATTTGGTATCGCTTTGCGAGCCGGATGAAATCGACTCTCGTTATAAGCGCTGGAGGGAGTGCGATCTGCCGATACTGCCGGAGGAGATACCCCTAAAATCGCTCGATCATGGGCGCGATCAGTATAAAATCGTAGAGCGGCTGATGCATTCCTCCGACGTTAACAGGATAGTATGCGCGACGGACGCCGGACGGGAAGGCGAATTAATATTTAGATATATATATATCCACGCGAGATGCGATAAGCCCGTAGAGCGGCTGTGGATATCAAGCATGACGGACGAAGCGATCCGCGAAGGATTCCGCAATCTGAAGCCTTCCGCCGCGTACGATGCGCTGTACGACAGCGCGCGGTGCCGTTCGGAGGCTGACTGGCTCGTCGGAATGAACGCAAGCCGCGCATATACGCTGCGATATGGCACGCTATTATCGATGGGGCGCGTGCAAACGCCTACGCTCGCGCTGCTTGTTCGCAGAAGAATAGAGATCGAAACGTTTACCCCGACTTCGTATTGGGTGGTGACTGCGGATTTCGGAGATTATACGGGAACATATTTCGATCCAAGCGACGAGCGTGCATGGGACTCAGCCCCAATTAATTCGGGGGCGTCGGGTGAAGAGCCTTCGTCTAAATATAAACCGATTGAAACGGCTGATAAAGCGCGGCGGGTGGCGGACGACGTGCGGGGAAAAACCGCGCTCGTGCAATCCGTTGTTAAGGAACGCAAATCGGAGCATCCGCCGCAGTTGTATGATCTGACGACGCTGCAGCGAGACGCCAACCGCGCGCTGGGTCTGACCGCTCAGCAAACGCTGGACGCGGCGCAAAGCTTATATGAAAAGCATAAATTGTTGACATACCCCCGCACCGACAGCCGCTATCTTCCGGACGATCAACTGCCAATGGTAACCAAGGCACTTGAAGCGCTTCCGGAACCGTTGCAGCGGTTCGCGCGGGAGATCATATCCAAACCTATACCGCTTGGCAAGCGCGTGTTTGACGCGAGCAAGGTTAGCGATCATCACGCTATTCTGCCCACCGGAACCAGCGCGCCTCTCGACAGGCTGACGGCGGCGGAACGCGAGGTATATATGCTGGTGTGCCGTCGGCTGGCGGCCGCGTTTATGCCAGAGCATAAATACGAACATACGAAGGTCGTCACGATGTGCGCGGGGCACGCGTTCAGGTCGAGCGGTCGCGTAACGCTGCAAGCCGGATGGAAAAATGTATATGCAAAAACGTCCGACCAGGCCAGCAGTCCAGGCGACGAGCAAAACCTGCCGCCGCAGGTATGGGGCGCAGACCCATTTAATTCGGGGGCGTCGGGGGCAGAGCCCCTGTCTAAGTTGAAGAAGGGCGATACGCGCGAGGTTAAGGACGTATCTATTCGCGAGGATCATACGAAACCGCCGCCGCATTTGACGGACGCGTCGCTTCTTTCTGCGATGGAGAACGCCGGACGGAAGGTCGACGACGACGCGCTGCGCGAGGCGATGCGAGCGAACGGACTTGGAACGCCCGCGACCCGCGCTGCAATACTCGAACGGCTGATACAAGTCGGATATGCCAGGCGCAGCGGAAAAACGATAGTGGCGACGGACAAGGGCGTGCAGCTGATAGGAGTCGCGCCGCCGACGCTTGCAGACCCTATACTGACCGGCAAATGGGAAAAAGCGTTATCCGATATAGCAGCGGGAACCGGAAAGGCGGAGCGTTTTCGGGCTGCGGCCCGGAAGCTTGCGGCGAGCTTGGTCGAGCAGGCGAGCGCGGTCAGCGCGAGCGTCGTTTTTGAAAAGGATGCTCCCGTGCGAAACGGAGCGGCGGAAAAGTCGGCAATACGCGCGCCGAAACCGAGCGTGCGCAAGGCGCGAGCGACGTCGGCGACTTTTACGGAAACTCCAAAGGATAATATTAAAAATAAAAAGAAATCGGAGAACAAGCCTGGAAACAAATCTGGCGACAAATACGGAAACAAATCCGGCGACAAATCCGATAAAAAGAACTCGTCGCTGGGCGTATCGTGCCCGCTGTGCGGCAGCGGCGAAATACTGGAAAATTCAAAAGCGTTTTATTGTTCAAGATGGCGCGAC
>JAISZG010000004.1 GCA_031269355.1 Oscillospiraceae bacterium
GGATCAATAGGAGCTTTATGGAGCGCTTCAGATAATACAATATCAGAAATACTATCTTCGTTTAAAGAAAATCGAATATTTATATTCCCGCAGACATGTTATTATAACTTAAAAGGAGACGTGCCGTCCGCCAGGCTTCGAAGTGCGCAGAAAATTTACTCCGAAGCGAAAGCGCTTACGCTGATGCTTCGCGAAAAAGAATCGTACGACTTTTGCAAAAAGTACCATCCGACGACAGATATCGAACTGATGCCGGATATCGCGCTGAGCATAACCGACGCGCCGACTACGCAAAATAGGGATGGCGTCTTATTATGTTTTCGCGACGATAAGGAACGCGTATTGAGCGAAGCGGATCGAACCGCCGTCATCAGCGCGTTGCGCCAAATTAATAATGATATTGAAACAAAAGAAATATCAACTCATATTCATCGACGCGTCACCAAGCGGACTCGGAAGAAGGAACTCTTCGCGCTTTGGAATCAATTCGCCGCATCGAAGCTTGTGATCACCGATCGCCTGCATGGAATGATATTTGCCGCGATCACCGGAACGCCGTGCATCGCGCTGAACAATTTAAGCAAAAAAGTGGAGGGCGTATACCGGCTGGTCCATGAGGAAATCCCATATATCAGCTTTATGGAAAATACGGATCACGCAAAAGCAATGATCAGTGCGGCGTTAGCCCAACCCAGCACAAAGTATGAATACAAATATCCTATTGATAGGCTATACGCTATCTTTTCTGGAACAAATATTGGCACACATCCTTCAACAACACATGGAGGTACGATCAATGGATAATATTAAGCGTCTTATTAACTGCCATATACCGACGTCAATTTGTAATTTGCGCTGCCACTACTGCTATTTGGGACAGCGCAAATCCAGCTTTGAGGGCAAGCAGGCACTGCTCAAAAAATCTCCGGAGTTTATATCAGCGGCATTCTCAAAAGAGCGAATGGGCGGTACGTGTCAGTTTCATATGACCGCAGCAGGCGAAACTCTTATGCAAAAGGGTATATATATATATATATATATATATATATACGAGCTGTTAAAGATTGGTCACTATGTTTCAATCGTAACAAATCTTACAATTACTCCCGTGATACAAAAAATACTGCAATTCGATAAGGAACTTTTAAGGCGGCTGATATTCAAATGCTCTTTTCACTATTTGGAGTTTAAAAAGAAAAATTTATTGGATGTTTTTTCGGCAAACGCTCGCGCGGTTTGGGATGCCGGCGCATCCGCGACAATAGAGTTATTACCAAACGACGAATTGATTCCATATATTGATGAAGTGATCACATTCTCCTTCGACCGATTCGGAGCGCTACCACACCTTACTATCGCGCGCAATGACGCCACCGCCGGAAGAGATTATCTAACAAACTTAACCATGGAAGAGTATGAGCGCGTTTGGTCGGTATTTGATAGCGATATGTGGCGATTCAAACGAACCATATTTGGCGTAAAACGCAATGAGTTCTGTTATGCTGGAGCATGGTCGTTGTATGTCAATCTGGAAACCGGCAATGCGGTTCCATGCTATTGCGGGACAGGTCGACAAAATATATACGACGATTTATCCAAGCCGATTCGATTTGATCCGATCGGATTATGTCCGCTGCCGCACTGCTATAACGGGCACGCGCTTTTAACACAGGGACTGATTCCTCGCTTCACCGACTATCTATATGGAAATATCCGCGATCGCACGCGCTTGGACGGGTCTCACTGGTTGCAACCGGAGATGCTTAATTTCCTTAATGGGAAGCTGGAAAATCAAAATAGCGAATATTGTGTTTTAAAGCAAAAAATTATCATATCCCGCCGTATTGCGGAAAAAGTCTTTGCATCAATAAAAAAACGTGCGCTAAAGATAATTCGTTAAGCGGCTTTAGAATTGCCTCATATAAACAATCCGCCGCGCGTTTGCGCGGCGGATATTGAGCGATGCCGGTAAGCCGAGTTCTGTCTTGAACGGTCATCTATCTAGGCCAACCGTTACCGGGAGGCTCCAGCGATTTTCGGGACACGGCGAGCAGCCGTATGCGTCCCCTTCAATCTTGCGCCGGACGGGGTTTACAGCGAGAACCCGTCGCCGGGTTCCGGGTGAGCTCTTGCCTCGCCTTTCCATCCTTACCATAATTATGGCGGTTTATTTCTGTTGCACTTTCCTTGGAGTCGCCTCCACAGGGCGTTACCCTGCGTCCTGCTCTGCGGCGCTCGGACTTTCCTCATGCACCCTGCATGCGACCGTTTAGCATCCTCAATTGAAAGTATACCGCGCGGCTCGCGCGCCGTCAAGTGGACGTCGGTCGCGCGCGCCCTTCCAAATTACTTTCGATCGGGGATAGTAGATTTGGTATCATGATATGCGGACTTATTATCCGCATAGGAAGAAAACTTCTTATCGTCGATGCTGCCATGCTTGCCTTCATAGGAATTGTCCTTTGAATTGTTCTTGACAGCGGCGTGCACATGCTCTGTGATTGTGGGATGCGCTACTGCCGTTTCAACTGGATCGGGGGCTCCGCCCCCGACGCCTCCGAACGAAGCGGAGCTGCGCCCCGCACCCGCCGGAATAGTGCGTGCGGTAACCGTAGTCGTGGCGGACTGCGCGGCGCCGTCCTCGCGAAGCACGTCTTTAATTTCGCCCAGCACCTGAGGGAGCAATTCCATCACTCGGTCGACGGGCGTCGCGTAGTTAGTGGGCAGCATTTTTATCTGGCCCTGTCCAACCACCAGAAATCCCATAGGATGCACGGACACTCCGGCGCCTGTTCCGCCCGCGAACGGCAGCTCGTCCGAACCGCTCGAGCGCACGTTCGTTGCCGGTGCGTTATCATAACCGGCGGTCGAGTTGCCGTACTCTCCGCCGCCCGCCAGGAATCCGAACGATACGCGAGAGATAGGAATGATTGTCGTGCCGTCGTTCGTCATCACCGGATCGCCGACGACCGTGTTCACGTCTACCATATCTTTGATATTTTCCATCGTCGTGGACATAAGGCTTTGAATAGGATGCTTATCCATAAATTTCCTCCTTTGGGCGGCTTCATCATACATTGCCGTCTCATGCTGCGTCCTTAGATTGCGTGGATTGATTGCGCTTTATTCCCATTAGTGTGAAAACTCCTGCGGAGTTTTTTTTAGGCAAGTTACAGCTAGCTGCACAGCGCATTCGGCTCCGCTTGCTGCGCTTAAGCGGGTGCGTGGCGCAGCCCCGCTTCGTTCGGGGGCGTCGGGGGCGGAGCTCCCGATCCGATGGAAGTCTATTTGCCAGATTCGTCACGCCGCCGAATTCGCTTCTTTTTGCGCTCCCTTTCGCGCGGAGTTATCGGGCATGGAAGCGCGAAGCGATTTCAGCGCCAGCCGCGCCGCGAGGTTTGAATATTGCCCTACGCGCCCTTTGACGATTATTTCCGCTTTGAATTCGAATATCAAAGAGTCGTATACGGGAACAATTTTGACATCCATCTCGGGGCGCACTGGATCGGCTTTCTGCGCGCTTTCACGGCGCAGCCATATTCCAATCGATTGTAACGCCAGCGAAATAGCGCCGACAGCCAGCGCCGTCGACGCCGCTTCCTCCAACCCGACGCGACAGCGAACCCGCACATTGCGTATATCGAGAGTTTGCGCGACCGTCGCGGGAATGCGAGCCAATGGAATGGGCGGCTTCATATGGCGCATCATACCGCGCAGCCAGGAGATATTCGCCTTGCCCTGTCCAAATCTTGGACGGAACGTGAACGGCCCGACATTGATCTCCATGCTTACCTTTCTGCCGGGGGCTATCGCGATTGCGAGGCGAAACGTCAGGGGCGTCAGTCCTATGAGGATCAGCGCGAATAATATAGGCAGCATGGATCACACCTCCATACTGCCAGTTTTACCCAAGGTGCATCAAATTATTCTGCTTCAATATTTCTCGGAAGAACGTAAGGCGAAATCATTTGCAAATCTTCGGAAACCGTCGGCTATTGGAATCCAGCGACTAGTCCATCGCAGATCATGTAAGTTATGTGAATTCGGCGATAAACTGAAAATTGAAATTATATTCCATCTTTCTTTATGCATGCTCCAGTCTCTCGCGGGCAGAATAACAGCGAACAGCAACGTGAAGCGAGGCGAAAGTATGACTCGCGCGAATCGATTGATCGGATTGCCGGTAGTACGCGAAGGCCGCAGACTTGGCGTGGTGGACGCAGTTAGTTACTCGCGATGCGGGAAACGATTGGCGGGACTTCATGTTCAAGGCAACGCGCTTCGCTCCGGATATTTGTCGGCGGAATCGATAAGTCTGCTAGGCGAAAACGCAGTATTATCTGTATCCGAACCGACCGGGCGAGGGGATCGGTTTACGCTGCGGCGCGTCCGCGATACCAGCGGTTTAAAATTAGGCGTCGTAACCGACGCGCTGTTGGATGAAACCGCCCTCTCCGTGGAAGCGTTGGAGTTGTCATTTGGTCCGATCGATGATCTGCTGCAGGGCAGGCGTTGGGTTAACGCTTTTTCCGTCGATCCCAAAAGCGGAGATGTGATCATACCATGCGACGCGTGGCTGGAGGCGGGTACGGGGCGCAGCCCCGCCTTGTTCGGGTGTGTCGGGGGCAGAGTCCCCGACTAAAGAGAAGGAGGATGTACGCAATGAGAGCGGCAACGAAGGCTGGTTTTGTTACCGGCGGTGTAGTTGGAATAGCAGTAGGCGCGGGGCTTCTGATGTCGCCGCAGGGCAGGCAAGTTCGCAAGGCGATCGCCTGGGGTACGCATCAGGTTAAGCATCAGTTTCACAACCATATCGGGTAAGCCTTGGGGGCGCGAAAGCGCCCCTAAAACTTTAATTGTTAATGGTGGGTGCGGGGCACAGCTCCGCCTTGCTTGATGGCGGAACCTCTGTCTAAGCCGAATATATTTCAATATAACGGCTGTGAGGTGAATGTATGGACGGCAAAACGCGAGTGCGGGGCGGCATCCCGCCTTATTCGGGGGCGCATGGGGCAGAACCCATGTCTAACAGGAGCGTTGGTTGGAATCGCAGGGCGATGCTAATACTGGCCATAGTCGTAATGGCGTGCGGGTTGATTTGGTGGCGCGCGCTTCTAAGCGTGCTCATGACCGCGCTGAGCGGGCTAATGCTTGCGGTGCTGCTGCTGCCGGTTACCATTCGATTAGAGGCGCGGATGAAGCCTGGTCCGGCCGCCGCGCTGGCGATGATATTGCTTATCGGGGTTGTTTTGCTGTTCCTCGGGCTGGTGTTTCCCGCCCTCGCGGATCAGGCGGAATTATTGTTTGCCCAGCTTCCGATTATGCTGGAGCAGCTTAACTCGTGGATTACAAGCGCGAACGAACTGTTGGTTTCGCTTGGCGCGCCCACGCTTCCCGATGTCGCGCAATCGCTAAAAGATATATTAAAGGATTTTGATATTTCTATAATACTGCGCGGTATCATGCATACTGCAGGAGGAGTATTTGGGCGTATCGCGCAGGCGCTGCTAATTCCAATGATAGCTTTTTATTTCCTCCGCGACCGTGAAATGTTCTGTCATGGAATGACGCTATTGATTCCAATACGATATCGCCGTAGAGCGGTTTGGACCGCGATAGAAACGCGCCGCGCGCTGATTCTATATCTGCGCGGCCACGCTCTGATCAGCCTTTTTGTCGGAGGGCTGAGCGCGCTGGGGCTGCTCATGATAGGGGTTAACGCATGGCTCGCGCTCGGAGTTTGGATAGCGCTTACCGATTTCGTTCCATACTTCGGCCCGATAATAGGCATGGTTCCAATCGTTCTTTTCGGCCCCGCTATCGGATGGAACAAAATGCTATGGTCGTTAGTACTTATATTGGTTATCCAACAGATTGAAACAAATTGGCTGTCGCCGCGCGTTATCAGCGAGCATATGGGAATTCATCCCGTGACGGTGCTTATCGTGCTGGCGCTTGGCAACCTAATGTTTGGCATATGGGGGCTGATCCTGTCTTTGCCTATAATGATCGCGATCAAAACGATGATCCGCGCAATTAGCTCAATAGAATAATAAGCATTATAAATCAAATAGTTTTATAATGCTTGTTGCGACCAATCCATTCTAGTTAGACTCGAACCGATTCCCGCCGTCCCAGAATTGGCGGGCGCATTCCCCCACGCGCTATTATCCCAACTGCCGACTATGCCAGCGCCGCATCCAAATCCGCAATCAAATCGTCAACGTTTTCTATCCCTACGGAAAGGCGCAGCAATTTTTCCGTAATTCCAAGCGCGGCGCGTTTTTCAGGCGGCACGTCCCCATGCGTCTGCATAAGCGGATATGTTATCAGCGTTTCAACGCCGCCCAAGCTTTCCGCGAACAGTATTAACGACACGCGGTTCAGTATCTGCCGCGCCGTCTCCACCGTATCCGTTTCGAATGAAATCATCGCGCCAAAGCCACGCGTTTGGCGTTTTGTTATTTCAATGCCCGGGTGGTTTGGCAATCCTACATAATGCACGGCGGCTATCTTATCCTGTTTCAGCATCCAATCGACGATTCGAGCGGCGTTCGCCTGCGCCTTTTCCATGCGTATCGCAAGCGTTTTAATTCCGCGTATAAGCATATAACTATCAAACGGCGATAGATTCGCGCCGGTGGTTTTCTGGATGAACCGCAGCTTTTCCGAAAGCGTTGGCTCCGAAACTACCAAGAATCCAGCAAGCGTATCGTTATGGCCTCCGAGATATTTGGTGCCGCTGTGAATCACTATATCGGCGCCCAACGACAGCGGCTGGCATAAATATGGAGATAAAAACGTGTTGTCGACCACAAGAATAATATCCTTTGGATCGGGAGCTCCGCCCCCAACGCCCCCGAACAAAGGCGGGGCTTTTTGCCCTCGCCCCGCACACGCTTGAGCCGAGCCGCGCCCAGCGCCCGCGTCGACGAGCGTTTCCTTTATAGCTTTTATATCCGTCACGTGCATCATGGGATTGGAAGGCGTCTCCAAAAAGACCGCTTTCGTGCGCTCTGTAATAGACTGACGCACTGCCTCCACATTGCTTGTGTTTACATAATTTACGCTCACGCCGTTCTTTCTGGCGATATGTTCAAACAGACGAACGGTGCCGCCGTATAGATCGTCCGACGCTATTATTTCGTCGCCTGGAGAGAACAATTCGATCAAGCAGCTTTCCGCCGCCATGCCCGTGGAAAACGCCAGAGCGTCGTATCCACCTTCAAGGCGCGCCACGGTTTTTTCAAGCTGCTCCCGCGTTGGGTTTTGCAGCCTGGAATAATCGTAGCCATTGGTTTGTCCAACAGCCGGATGGGCGAAAGTCGCACTTTGATATATCGGTGTGCATATCGCACCGGTGTTGTGTGAACGATCAACACTCCCGTGAACGCACGCTGTATCGATTTCCATGAACGCTGCCTCCGATGCGATAAAGCTTTCTAGATTGCCCTATCGACATTATAGAATATGTTTTCCCATTTTGCAATAACACAACGCAATAGCAATGCCGCCGACCTGCTGCTGCCGAACTTCCGATTCACAAGCCTGTAACTTCAATTCGGAAATTAGCAAGCAATGTGAAGTGTTACGTAAAGATTCTAAGTGTTAAAAATATATTACCAAAAGGATTATAACAAATTATATCGAAATAAGGAGGATAGAAGGTAAATAACGGAGGATGTCGCATGTTCATAGTCAGCAAAGCGGATCGGGAAAAAGTCGTAGCGTGCTTGAGAAATGGGAAGATAGACGGGGTCGCAATCAGCGACGATCAGCTTGTCGATGAGATAATACGCGTTATGAATAGGAAAGGATACCTGCAGGGTATCAGCAGCATTTCCCGGATGTACGGAAACGGCGCGGAATACCGTTTGAAATCATAATGGCGCTTGCGATTGCTGCAAAGATGAAGGTGGCAACCAGCCTCACGGATATTCCTTACGCAATAACAGATATGCACACGCTACAGGAGATCGGGTATGTATTATTGGAACATGATCGTTCATTAAGCGAAGGGCTTATGGATGAGGGTAGCATCCGGCATCTTGTTGGCGCATATAAAACAGAGGATTGGATACGTTCATATAACTCCTATGTGCGATCCCATGTATTGCCCATGCTGGATTGTGAGCCGAACATCCATATACTGGATTGTACAAAAATAGAAGTGAATATGGATAATGAAAATTACGAAGGAGCAACCATCGCGAAAGACAGTGATGGCGCACACAGAGGGTATAAGCTTGCAACATTGCGAGGGATATGCGGGGATCGTGGGATCATTGAGGAAATACGGTTTGACGGTATCAACGTGCATGACTTGGAACTAAGCCGTGAGATGATTGAAAACACGCGGTTATTTTGCACCATAGTCAATAAGGTAGACACAAAAATACGTGACGCGCGGGCCAAAATATTTCCGGAGCCAGAGGCCCCCCCCCTATACCTATGGTGAGCGCTATAGCCCCCGCCGCGCAGCGGCGGCTTGGTCTTGACAGAGCGCTTCCAAAACGCTACGCTGCGTTGCCGACGGCGAAGGGGAAGAGCATCCAG
>JAISZG010000016.1 GCA_031269355.1 Oscillospiraceae bacterium
GAATCCAGAAGATTTAACGGAGAGGCGAACGCGTCATCATACGCGACCTGCATCAGTCCTCCCGGATAAAAGCCTTCCGCCGCCAGCGACGCGGCGTATAGAGACGTCCACGCTTCGTCTGCGCCGGAGGGCGGATCAGTTTCGTTTTTTAAAATATTATTAAAATATTCGTAATGCGCGGTTTCCTCCGTTTCAAGGCGAAGGAGCAATTCGAGTGTCGCGGGATCGTTCGCCAATTTCCGCGCGCGCCTATACAGGTTAATTCCCCGCCGCTCAATCTCTATCGCTATTTCGACGCCTGTCATACGCGCACCTCTTTGCATAAACATATTAAAACATAAAAACATGCCGGTGCGGAGGGGATCGCACCGGCTAACAGCAGTGACGCTGTTGTTTTGAAACTTCATCTATACAACGCGCGAATCACATGTTTCTGTCCGGGTTTTTGAAAAAATTCATCAGGCATCCCGCAAGCAATATACGTCGTTCGCGCGGTGATAATCCAGCCAATCGCAGCGTTAGCTTTTCCGCTTTTCCGCTGCGCAGCAGTACCCCGTCAAACAATTCCTGATTGCTCTCGACGCCGTTTCGAACGCCGCGCACGAACAGCCTGTCGCCGCTTTGTATATCAAGCGGCTTGCCGTCCGCCAGCGTAAACGGAACGACGCCCCAATTGATACAATTGGATTTATAGCGTTTTGTCGCATACTCTATGCATACGTTCGCCAACCCGCCTAGCACGCGTTGGCACGACGCCGCCTGCTCGCGCGCGGAACCGTCGCCGGGGCGCTTCGCGTATACGCACGAGCCAAACTGAGTATCCCTAAGAAGCGCGCGAACATCCTCGACACCTGTGGCGGCGCGGAGCGATTCGACCAGCGTATCCGGCGCTCCGCCGTTTGCGCGCTCATTCTCCAGCGCGAGCGCGGCCTTCGCGCGTTCGACATAATCTGGAACGCGGCGCGATAGCGTGAACTGCGCTAGGCGAAGCGGGTTCGACCGGTAACTGCTGGTTTCGCCAGATGGAATAAGCTCGTCCGTGGTGGTAACTTCGTCGTTTATAACAGCGGCGAACTCCAATAACATGTGTTCGCCCAGCGGGGGGATATATGGCCAATCGGCGATATTCGGGCCGTACTCGAGCGGTGTGTCGGGCAGCGGACGCCTGATACCGTTATACACGCGCTTCTCATATGGGGTGCCGTCCCACATCTCGCTTTTATTCGCCGCTTCCAGCAGCGCGTCGGGAAGTTCGTCTGCGGGAGTCAGCATTCCCTTTGCCCTCGCGGTCGCGGCGACAGACCGCGCGTCCATCAGCGCGACATATGACAGCTGTCCGTCGCCAGGCTTTGATCCTTCGCGGTTTGGAAAGTTGCGCGTAGTGTGCCGTATGGAGAACGCCCCGTGCGCGGGCGTATCTCCCGCGCCAAAGCATGGGCCGCAGAAGCAGGGTTTTATCACCGCACCGGCGCGCGCAAGGTTTTCCAGCGCGCCGGATTTCATCAACTGAAGCTGCAGCGGCAGGCTGGCCGGGTACACGGACAATCCGAACCCGCCGCAGCCTGTATCCGCATCATTTAAAATAGCCGCAGCCGCTTCTATGTTTCCCGCGATTCCTCCCGCGCAGCCTGCGATAATGCCCTGATCGACATAGAATCCGCCGTTTGTCAGACGCCTTGTCAGAGACGGCGCGTCATTACCGCCAAACAACTCGCTCGCCCGCGATTCGATCTCGCGCAGATGATCGCCCGCATCCAGCAGAAATTCCCGGATTGAAACGGCGTTCGAAGGATGAAACGGAAGCGCGATCATCGGCTTGATAGAAGATAAATCGACGCGTATCATAGCGTCGTAAATCGCGCCCTCTTCAGGCGCGAGCGGCTTATACGCGTCCGCGCGGCCATATTGGCGCAGCTTGTCGCGGGTGCGCTCGTCCGTAATCCATATTGAAGATAGACACGCGGTCTCTGTAGTCATCACGTCCAGCGCGACGCGGTCGTCCATAGACAGACCGGCGACGCCGGGACCGGCGAACTCAAGGATTTTATTCTTCGCCAGCCCTTTCTCATATACTGCGGCGCACAGTGCTATAGCCGCGTCCATCGCGCCGACCCCCGGATTCAGCGCGCCTTCGAGCCATACGAGGGCGACGGCAGGGCTCGCGAGATCATATGTTCCGCGAACCAACTGCTTTACCAGCTCTCCGCCGCCTTCGCCTATTCCCATACAGCCGAACGGCCCGAAGCGCGTGTGGCTGTCGGAGCCAAGTATCATTCCGCCAGGCTGCGCTAGCGTTTCGCGCGCATATTGGTGAATTACCGCGAGATTTGGCGGAACAAACACTCCGCCGTATTTGCGCGCGGCGGATAATCCAAATCTATGGTCGTCCTCGTTTATAGTTCCGCCTACAGCGCACAAGCTGTTGTGGCAGTTTGTCATTATATACGGAAGCGGAAATTCGGTCAGTCCGCACGCGCGCGCGGTTTGGATGATAGACACATATGTGATATCGTGCGATATCAGCGCGTCAAACCGCAGGCTGAGCCTGCCCTCGTCCGAGCTTTCGTTATGCGCGTCAATCGTCAGCCGGGCGAGATTTTTGCCCGCGCGCGGGTTGGGCGGCTCTGCGGCAAAAGCCGTCGGGCATCCGTTTACCAGCTGTATCTTTTCCGGTCTATATTCAATCATCATTCAATCGTGCGACCTCCGGGAAATAAATAATTTTATGAAATAATTTAAGGCGCGTTCGAAAAATCTCCCGCGCACGCAGCCAGAGATATTTTTCGAACACACCCATTATTTAGGTCATCGCGCGATATGCGGGGCGGATTATGCGTCCGCCTGTAAGCGCTTCTTCGATACGATGCGCGCACCAGCCGGCGATGCGGGCTATCGCGAACAGCGGCGTATACAATTCCTCCGGGAAACCCAGCATCTTATATACAAGTCCGGAGTACATATCCACGTTCGCGCAAATGCGCTTGCGGCTGCCGAGCTTTTCGTACAGCACGCGCAGCCCCTGCCGTTCGATTCGTTCCATCAAATCGAATTCCCCCGTGTATCCGGAATGCTCGCAAACTGCGTGCGCGTAGCGTTTGAGCAGCACGGCGCGCGGATCCGAAAGGGTATACACCGCGTGCCCCAGCCCGTATATTTTGCCGGATCGATCTCCGGCCTGCTTTTCGAATACGCGCTTGAGATATGCGTATACCTCGTCGTCGTCCGTCGGGTCGCTCACATGCGATTGTATATCGCGGTACATCTCCATAACCTTCGCGTTCGCGCCGCCGTGAAGCGGACCCTTCAGCGAGTTTATCGCCGACGCGACGCATCCGTAAGTATCGGATCCCGACGAGGATATAACCCTGCACGCAAACGCGCTGTTGTTTCCGCCGCCGTGTTCGGCGTGCAATATCAGCATTAAATCGAGCAGCAGCGCTTCCTCTCGGGTGAACGAGTTGTCGAGCCTTAGCATATGCAGCAGGTTTTCGGCGACGGAAAGCCCTTCCTGAGGAAAATGAATTACGAGCGATTCGCCCTCGTAATAGTGCCTGCGCACGGCGAACGCGTTGGCGACTATCACGGGGAATCGTCCTATCAGCTCGATCGACTGCCTTATCATGTTTTCAACAGTCAAATCCTCCGGATTATGATCGTATGAATACAGCGCGAGCACGCACCGCGCCAGCTTGTTCATTATGTTTTGGCTCGGAGCTTTTATTATCATATCCTCCGTAAACCCGTCCGGCAATTTGCGCGCTCCCGAAAGTATCGCGTCGTATTTGCGGAATTCGCTTGAATCCGGCAGACGTCCAAAAAGCAGAAGGTAGGCGACCTCCTCATACCCAAACGTACCGGTTCGGCGATGCTTTGATACTATATCCATAACATCTATGCCGCGATAATGCAGTTCCCCTTCCGCAGGGAGGGGCACGCCGTCCACCATATGATAACCATGCACGGCGCCTATGCGCGTTACTCCGGCGATCACGCCCGTTCCGTCCGCGTTGCGCAGCCCGCGCTTGATGCTTTCGTGGTCGAATTGCTCGGCGGGGATATCGTAGGTCTGCTGTATATCAGCGCATAAATCGCGGATATTAGGAATAGATGAGGTTGCGTTGTATGTTTGCATAATGGTGTCCTCCGCTTTTGCAATCGAATATTTTGATTATATATCATCGCTTCTCCATTTGCAAGCGGTAGGTTATATCGTACCATATTGCCTTACAGAAATGAATATTCGTAAATTTATGCGAGTACTTTTGCAATTGATTGCGATTCTCCAGCGAATGCCTATGAATAAAGCTTGCGCGGATCGTGTCGGCGCGGTACAATACCTATGGACTTTGGGAGGTTTATAATATGAAGATTTCAACAAAAGGCCGTTATGCGCTTCGCATGATGATCGACCTGGCGCAGCACGCCCAGTCGACTGAATGGATTCCGCTTAAAGATGTGTCGCTCCGTCAGGATATATCGATAAAATACCTTGAGCAGATCGTACAGCGGCTGTGCAGCGCCGGGATGCTCAAAAGCTTGCGCGGACCGTCGGGCGGATACCAACTGTCCAAACCCGCCTCGTCGTATACGGCGGGGGAAATTTTAAGAACGATCGAGGGCAGCCTGGCGCCTGTGGCATGTTTGGAAGGGGCGGTGAACGTTTGTCCCCGCGCCTCCTACTGTCCGTCCATAGGGTTTTACGAAGGGCTGCGCGACGTTATTGATAACTATGTAAACGGAATCACGCTGCAGGAGCTCGCCGATCAGAGCCGCCCTTCCGATACGTACGAATATTTCATATAAGCGCAAAGCGAGGCGATGAACTCTTCGCCAGGCGCGTGACTTGCGTTTGGCTTGCCGCGGCCGCGCCGTTTCGCGTTGTTGTTTGCATGTGTTCCATGAGGCGCTCGAATGCGGCGCTCGTGTTTTTTGTCGTTTCCGCAACGCCGCAGCAGCTTATGCGGTTCATGTTTTATAACAACTCCTCAATACATAATAAAAAATTTTTTCGCGCACGCTATTGCGCGGACGTTGGTGCCGGTGTATAATAACAATGGTCAAAGAAAGTCAAAGACAGGGTTTGTAAAGGCAGATGGCAGAGGGTAGAAATTGAAAGGAAGGGCTTAGCTTGCCGATTAAGGATTACTATAAAGTGCTCGGCGTTGAAAAAACGGCGGATGCGACCGCCGTTAAAACAGCGTATCGCAAGCTTGCCAAGGATCACCATCCCGATAGAAACAATGGCAGCAAAGACGCCGAACAGCGGTTCACTGAGATAAACGAAGCGTACGACGTTTTGGGAAACGAAGAGAACCGTAAAAAATATGACGCGCTGGTAGAGCAGGAACGAACAGGCCGCTTTCATCCTCAAAGCGGCAGGGCATCGCAGGGATTCGAGGACGGCGTGGACTGGGACGAAATTCTAAGCGCCATGTTCGGCTGGGAGGGCGGATCGTACGCCGCAGGCCATTCGCGGAATCGCGGCGGCTTTTCCGGATATTCGCCCGAATATTCATTCGAAGGATTCGCGAACGGAGATCCGGACGATCCCTTCTTTGGCGAGGGCGGAGTATATACCCGAGTCGGCGGTCGCGGTTCGCTGAACGTAGAGAACACCATCCAGGTATCGCTGAAGGAAGCGTTTGCGGGTGCGGAAAAAACCATCCGCATCGCCGGAAGCGAACCGGTGCGCTTTCAAATTCCCGCAGGCGCGCAGCCCGGGGAGCGCATACGCCTGGAAGGCATGGGCGGTTCCGACGCGAAAGGTAATCGCGGCGACCGCATATTAAAAATCGAACTGACCGCAGAACCGGGGCTGACGCTCGACGGACTGAACGTTACGGTGGAGAGGGAGATATCCCCATGGGACGCGGCGCTGGGCGCGACGCTTACGCTGTCGCCGCTGAAGGAAGAGCTGTCTGTGCGCGTGCAAGCCGGAGCCAGAAGCGGCATGAAGCTTCGCGTTCGCGGGCAGGGGTATCGGGATAGAAGCGGTCGTCGCGGCGATTTATTCGTATCCCTAACAATACAGAACCCCAGTCCGCTGCCGGAATATGTGCGCGCCGCATATGATAAGGCGCGGAACGAGAGCAGATAAATCGCAATATTATATTAATATTATTATGATAAAAGCAGGTGCGATGTTATGGATCTGAATCAATTTACTCAAAAGGCGCAGCAGGCGATAAACCTTGCGCAAGAGACCGCGCTTGCACGGCGTCATCAGCAAATGGAAGGCGAACACCTGCACTGGGCGCTCGTTGAACAAGCCGATGGACTGATACCGCGATTGCTTACTATGATGGGCGCGGACACGGCGGCTATGCGCGCCTCGCTGGAAACAGCGCTGGGACAGCTCCCCTCCGTGCAGGGCGGCAACACTCAGCTATACGCAAGCCGCCGATTCAGCGAGCTTCTCATAAACGCGCAGGAAGAAGCGAAGCGCTTTAGGGATGAATATATAGGCGTAGAACATTTATATCTTGCTCTGCTAAACGAGCGGGGAACGCCATCGGAAAAACTGTTCCGGCAGCAAAATATATCGAGAGATAGATTCCTTACCGCGCTTAGCGGCGTTCGCTCGAACCAGCGCGTCACCAGCCAAAACCCCGAGACCACCTATGAGGCGCTAAAGAAATATGGCGCGGATTTGGTCGAATTGGCGCGGCAGGGAAAGATGGATCCGATCATTGGGCGCGACCAGGAGATCCGCAGGGCGATAAACATATTATGCCGCAAGACTAAAAACAATCCCGTGCTTATCGGTGAACCGGGCGTGGGCAAAACTGCGGTGGTCGAAGGTTTGGCGCAGCGCATACTAAAAGGCGACGTACCCGACAATCTGTTGGATAAAACTGTGGTATCGCTGGATATGGGCGCGCTTATCGCTGGCGCGAAATATCGCGGTGAATTCGAGGAGCGACTGAAGGCGGTGCTGCAGGAAGTAAGCGAATCTGACGGCAAGGTGATTTTATTCATCGACGAGCTGCACAATATTGTCGGAGCGGGTAAATCGGAGGGCGCGATGGACGCGGGCAACCTTCTCAAGCCTATGCTCGCGCGCGGAGAACTTCACTGCATCGGCGCGACGACGCTGGACGAATTCCGCAAATATGTGGAGAAGGACGCCGCGCTCGCGCGAAGGTTTCAGCCAGTGCTGGTAGACGAGCCGACGGTGGAGGAAGCGGTATCCATACTTCGCGGATTGAAGGAAAAGTATGAATTGCATCACAGCGTAAGAATAACGGACTCCGCGCTGATAGCATGCGTCACGCTGTCGCACAGATATATAAGCGACAGGTTCCTTCCTGATAAGGCGATAGATCTGATGGACGAAGCGGCTGCGATATTGCGCACGGAAATAAACTCGAAACCCGCCGCGCTGGATGAGACGGATCGGCGGATACTTCAGCTGGAGATCGAGCGCGAGGCGTTGAAGCGGGAGGAGGACAAATCCAGTTTATCAAGGCTCGGCGCGGTGGAGGGCGAGCTGAGCGCGCTGCGCGAACAATCCGACGCGATGACCGCGCAATGGAAAAACGAAAAGAGCGGCATCGAGCGCACTCGAGAGCTTCGCGCGGAGATCGACCAGGCGCGCCGACAGCTGGAGGAAGCCGAGCGCGGGTACGATCTGAATAAAATGGCCGAATTAAAATACGGCAAGCTGCCGCAGCTGGAGGGCGATCTGGAGAAACTCAAGGCCGCTGCGGATACGAGCGGTCAAACGCTGCTTCGCGAGGTGGTAACCGAGCGTGAGATAGCGCAGATTGTATCGCAATGGACGGGCGTGCCCGTAGCGAAGCTTGTGGAGAGCGAGCGGGAGAAACTGCTGCAGCTGCCAGATATATTGCACAAACGGGTTATCGGCCAGGATGAGGCGGTTAACGCGGTGGCGGACGCGATATTGCGCTCGAGATCGGGGCTTTCCGACCCCAGCCGCCCTATCGGCTCGTTCCTGTTTCTGGGGCCGACGGGCGTTGGCAAAACTGAATTGGCGAAAGCGCTTGCGGAGGCGATGTTCGACAGCGAGGCGAACATGGTGCGGATCGATATGAGCGAGTATCAGGAGAAGCACACGGTATCGCGGCTGATCGGAGCGCCGCCGGGATATATAGGGCACGAGGAAGGCGGGCAGCTGACGGAAGCGGTTCGGCGCAAACCTTATTCGATTGTGCTGTTCGACGAGGTGGAGAAGGGACATCCGGACATATTTAACCTGCTGCTGCAATTGCTGGACGACGGTCGGCTTACTGACAGCCAAGGGCGGACGGTAAACTTTAAGAATACCGTGGTTATAATGACGTCAAATATCGCGAGCCCGCTGCTGCTCGAAGGAGTAAACGAGCGCGGCGAGATACGCGAGAACGTGCGGGAGCAGGTTATGCGCGCGCTGCGCGAGGCGTTCAAGCCGGAGTTCCTGAACCGCATGGATGATATCGTGTTGTTCAAGCCGCTTACGAAGCCGGAGATCGCGCGGATCGTGGGGCTGATACTAGATAAAACCGCCGAGCGGATGAACGCGCAGGGCTATAGGCTGGAGGTGTCCGACGCCGCCCGCGAGCTGATAGCGGAGCGATCCTATACGCCTCAGTACGGAGCGCGCCCCGTGAAAAGATATGTGCAGCGCGAGGTGGAAACTCAGATTGCGCGGCAGGTTATGGCGGGCACATTGCGCGAGGGCGACACGCTGCTGCTAGGTTCGGCAAACGGGCAGATGATGTTTGCGACGGAGCGGCCGATTGAACGCTGCGCGTCGGCGGCAAAATAGGTTTATCGCGGGAGTGCACGCTTCCGGCGCCGGGTGCTTTCAGTGCCCGGCGCGCTGTGCGACGATATTATACTTTAGTATTATTATTTTTTATTCCTATCGGCGGCGATGATCCCGCTGCGCTATTCTGAATGAGTTGGCCTCTGTAGTCTCTGGGCGACATGCCCGTGCTCTTCTTGAATAGATATCTAAAGTAGTGTACATCCGCGTAGCCGATGCGTTCCGCTATATCCTGCGAGCGCAAATCCGTCGAACGCAGATACGCGCGCGCCTTGTCCATGCGAAGGCGCGTCAGATATTCTATAAACGTCACCCCCATTTCCTGGGAAAAAACTGTACAAAAATGATTGTTGGACAGCGCGACATGCGACGCCGCGTCGTGCAGCGTCATTTCCGGACGATGAAAATTTTCTTCGATATATGCGCACGCCTTGCGTATCAGCGCGCTGTTGCGGGAGACGGATTGTTCGTCACGGTATGTCAGCGCGCGCGTTAGAATATCGTTCGCCGCGCGGAGTATATCCTCAAGCGTGCGCACCGATCCCAGCAGCCGCGCCTGGCTCAGCGCCTCTGGAAGTATGCGCGCGGGGTCGCCTCCCGCTTGCTTTATCACGCGCGAACCCGCCAATAAAATATCCACAAGCGCATAGCTGGACACCAGCAGCGACTGAGCCGCCATGCCGCCCAGCGAATCGAAATATTCGCCTACTATGGACGGCACCTCCGCCACGCTGGCATATCGCAGCTTATCATACAGCGGCACCACTTCCACGCCCATAAGTTCCGGCGGCATATCCATGCTTACGTCGCCTATTCCCAATATTCTTTGCCCGCTGGCGGATAGAGCCTGCAGCGCGATTCTGGCAGCGTCCACGGAGCGCGGCACGTCCGCCAGGCTATTTACAATGGAGCCGATCGCGATGCGCGGCTGTTCGCCTCCTATGCGCTCCGCCTCATATGCTATCGTTTGCGCATAGGCGTACGCGCGTTCCTCGATATCCTCCGGAGCGTCGCCCAGCGTCAGCGCCCACAGCTGCGCGCCGCGCTCGGCGTAATACATCCGCCCGTTCGAACCTTCCGATAAGCGCCGCAGCACATGGCGCGCTTCATTCAAACTATTCGATTCTCCAGGCACAATAATTATAACTGAATAATAGCTTGCGTCCAGCGGAAGCGGTTCGCCGCCCGGTTTGGATTTTGAGCCGCCAAGACGCGCTTTATCGCTCTTTGAGTATACGCCGTCGAACACGCGCAGCAGCCGCTGTTCCTGTCGATAGCGGCTCGATTCTGAAAGCTGCCCGCGAAGCGCGTCGAGATTTGCCTGCTGCTCGCGCTCCTCGTCTATCATTCCCGCTATGCGCTCCAGCGCCTGCCTTAGCGTTTTAGCATTGACAGGTTTCAGCAGATATTCTTTCACGCCGAGCGATATGGCCTCGCGCGCGTATTCGAAGTCGTCATACCCGCTGAGTATGACGATTCGCGTCCAGGGCATCGTCGCCGCGACGTTCCTGCACAGCGCAAGCCCGTCCATAAAAGGCATGCGGATATCCGTTACCAGAATATCAGGGCGCAGTTCCTGAATCATCGGCAGCGCGATCTCGCCGTCAGGAGCCTCGCCGCATAGCGCGAACGGGGTATCGTCCCACGGAAAATTATTGCGTATGCCTTCCCGCACGACAATTTCATCGTCTGCCAAAAATACTTTATACACCATCCGACCTCTTGAGTGGTACGTCGAAACAAACCCGAGTGCCCTCGCCCGGTGAGCTTACAATGCGCACGCCTTCGTCCTGTCCGTAATAAAGTTTGATTCGCCTATCCACGTTATATAATCCAAAACCCGAATCCGATCCCGCAGGCGCGGATTGTTCAAGCATCGCGCGCACATTCGCCACCCGCTCCGCCGTCATGCCCGCGCCTGCGTCCGCTACCGTAACGTACAGCCGCTCCTCGCGGCTTTCGAGTTTAATAACTATCATGCCGCCGCCGCGCTTGTTTTTTATTCCGTGATATATCGCGTTCTCAACCAGCGGTTGGATCAGCAGCTTTAGAATTTGTTCCGTTTGAAGCCCGTCGTCGACATCCAGTTTAAACGCCAGTATATCCCTGTACCGCACCTTCTGTATCGTAAGATAACCCGTCAGGTGCTCCAGCTCCTGCGCTATAGTGATCCATTCTCTGCCGCCCGCCAGCGACGTTCTGAAGAAACTGGAAAGCGCGCGCGTAACGTTTATCACTTGCTCCGCGTTTTTTGATTCGGCAAGCCAAACTATCGCATCAAGCGTATTATAAAGAAAGTGCGGCGTTATCTGCGCCTGCAGCGTGCGCAGCTCGCTTTTCATAAGATTATCCTGCTCGCGCTTATTCTGCTCGATCAGCCGCTGCAGCCGGAAAGCCATAGTATTCAGGCTATGCGTCAGCGCCTGCAATTCCTGCGCGTCGGGCGGCGGTTCTCTGCCGGAAAGCTCTCCCTGGGCGATCCGTCCAGCGAATTGTTCCAACCGGTCGAGCGGCGTTTGAATCGCCCTCAAAAGCGAGCGCTGCGCCGTAGCCGCGAACGCCAGCGCCGCTATCAGCAGAAACACGTCTAACCCGAACATCGCCAGCACCATCGTTTGAGTGTGGTTGCTGGCTACGGCTGCGGATGCGATCTCCGTTTTGATGGATGCATCCAGCATTTCAACGAACAACGCGGCGACGTTTTTTATTTCGTCGTTCACTTTAAACGTATCGTCGACGGACGCGCCGCCGCGCATGCTAAGCCCAAGCTCGTCCACATATCGCCGCAGCGTTCCCAGCACGCGCCTGGCGACCTCCAGATCGCTGCGGCTGGCGGCGTTATTATTTATAAGGGTATCCAGTTTTTCTTCTACCGCGAGAAGCGTTTCGTATTGCGCGCCGTCCTCGAACCGACCGCGCCCGACCACTATATCCAGCACTCCCGTTAGCAATCGCTCGCTTATCATCGGCTGCAGGCTGCTTACGCCCTCTATTTGGGATATAACCGCGTGATACTGTGCGGAGAACGCAAGCATCATAGCAATTGCCGCAACGGCGGGCGCGAGCATCAGAAGCACCAGCGCTATCTGAGATCCGCGTATGCGCGAACGAAGCGAGCCGTCCGAGCCAAACGCGAAGCGCGCGCGCACGTCAATATCCTCTCGCGGGCAGCGCGTCCAAGTCATCGTCGAATTCAGTAAACGCCCGCTCCCGCGAGTATGTAACGCGAGGGATGGGCTCGCCCGCCGCCAACTTTTTCACCAGTTCCATCGCCATATCTCCGATAAGCGGGGTGCACTCCACCACGCAGTTAATCCGCCCTTCCTTCAACAGGTCGATCGCGCCCTGTTCGCCGTCTACCGTTATAATTATTATATCTTCGCCTGGCCGCAGGCCAACCGCCTCTATCGCCTCTATAGCGCCAAGCGTCATCGCGTCGTTGTGGGAATATAATACGTCTATATCTATAGTTTCCTTCAGTATGTTTTCCATGCACTCCTTGCCCTTCGAGCGAAGAAAATCCCCGGATACACTGGTTATTATTTCATAACGAGGATCGCCGTCCAATATTTCGCGGAAGCCTATCGCGCGCTGCTTCATCGGCGTGGAGTTGATGGTGCCTGATATTTCAACTATTCTGACCAACGGAGCGTCCTTCGTTTTCTCAAGTAAAAACCGGCCTGCGCGCCGTCCCTCTTCCAGAAAGTCGGAACCCAGAAACCCGGCGAACAGGTTTTCATCCTCCACGGATATCGCGCGATCCGTCAGTAGCACAGGTATTCCCGCATCCTTCGCCTCGCGCAGCACCGTATCCCAGCCTTCCTCCACTATTGGCGCAAGCGTTATCACGTCCACCTGATACGCGATAAACGAGCGTATCGCCTTTATTTGATTTTCCTGCGCCTGCTCCGCGTTTAGGTACATCAGCCTTACGCCGGCTCGCTCTGCAGCCGCTATCACGTCGCGCGTATTGCCGACGCGCCAGCCGCTTTCCGCGCCGAGCTGCGAAAAACCGACAAGTATCGTGCGCTCGGAAGCAATCGATTCGGGAGGTTTGCCGTTCGTGCCGCACGCGGTTGTAAAAAGCGCGCATATCAGCAATAGGCATAGAGCGGCTATCCTTGATGGACGGTTCGGCATTTCAGATAGCGCCCCCTTTCAATTTATCAGACAATATAAATATATATATTAATAACTATAAGGGCCGCGCAAACGGATTTCCGCGCCTAAGAGCCACGCGATTCGCCCCGCGTGTTTGTCCGCGTCCGGGTTTTTAATAAAAACCCGGACGCCTAACCCGATTAAATCCTGGTATAAACCCTGCTGCCCACTCGCAGCCGCTGAGCCGCGCCCCGGTCGTCCAATATAAACTGATATCTATCGCAGCGATCGATCGGAAAATCCTTCTCAAGCGCGACAAACCGCGTCGTACCGCAATGCTTCAGCGGAACCGGCTTGCCGTCGTCCATCGTGACCAGCCCTTCAGGTCGCAGTTCAATAATAATATCATCGCTGAATAATTCTTCCTGATGATATTTCCCAACATATATACTCGCTTCCGCAGGGCTATCATCCTGAGTCCGCCAATAAAAATGGCTGGTTTCTGCGGGCAGTCCGAGCATCGTATTATATACCGCGTTAAGAAGGGGGCTTACCCATGCGCTCTCCCAATTGCAAAACACGCATGCCGACACGCCGTCGCTGCCCTTGATGAAACCGCCCTTCGTCGCGACGCCGTGCAATCCGCCCGCGTGCTCGACGATGCGATGCGATGCGCCGTCGTGATTAAACGGGCGCTTCTCCAGCCCGTACCCAAACACGCCGTCATACGGCGTCTCCGGGAACCGCGAGCCGTATAATATCTCCGCGAGCGGAAACACCGTTTTCCCGCGAAATACCCCGCCGTTGCACAGAGCTTCGTAGAAGCGCGCCATATCGGTCGGGGTGGATTTGATCCAGCCCGCTCCCCGATAGGGCGGCGCGACGTCCCAATAGTCGTCGGAATTGAATCCGCCGCCATCCTTGTTTTTGTTGAACAGTTCCGTCAGCGTGCCAAGCTTGCGCGCTTCAGACGCGTCTATATCAAGAACCGTGCTCTCCATACCAAGCGGTTCGAATACGCGCTTCTTCAAAAATTCTTCAAGCGGCATACCCGCTGCAGCGTCCACGATATATGACAGCAGCGCGAACGAATCGTTCGAGTAACTGCTGATCAATCCCGGCTGCGCCAGCAAAGGATATTCCGCATTGTTTATATAATAAATAATATCGTCTATCGTGTCGACATGGCTAGCGGCCGCCTGCCGCCGCTTCTCAAGCTTTTCATGATCATCCGCTCCGTCCGGCGTGTGAAACGCGAGGCTCCACGCGAGCAGCGGCAGCGGCGGCAATCCGCTGGAATGCGTCGCGAGATGCCAAACCAGCAGCGATTCGCGCGGCACTCCCGGTATAGCCAGCTTGGGCAGGTACTTGTCCGCTCGGTCGTAAAACGAAAATTTCCCCTCGGCCTCCAGTATCGACAGCGCAGCGCACGTAACGCCCTTGCTCATGCTGGCTATGCCGAATATCGTATCTGTTTCAAGCCTGGCGCCCTTGTCGTCGCGCGCGCCAAACGCGCGTTTCCACACAACCTTCCCCGATTGGTTCACGCATACGCTGACACCGGGCAGCTTTTCCTTTTCGATAAACGTTTCAAAAAAACGTTCGAGGGATTCAATCCTGCTTCCAAAAGATGAATCAATCATAAAGGCACACCATCCATTATTATTTTTATATTTATTAATTATGATTTATTAATGATGATTTATCGGTTTGGCCAAACGCGCACAGCTTGACGGACGCGGCTTCAAGCGCCTCGCGCAGCCGCTTTACGAACGCTAGCGCGTGCTCGTTATCTCCGTGCACGCAGATCGAATCGGCCTGTATGGGAATCCGTTTGCCGGTTATCGCCTCGACCGTCCCGCCGCGCACCATCTCCACCACGCGCCGAACAGCTTCGCTCTCGTCGAGTATCATCGCGCCGGGCTTCGTACGCGCGACAAGGCTTCCGTCCTCCTCGTATGCGCGATCCGCAAACGCCTCCTGCGCGACGCGCATTCCGACGTCCCTCGCCGCGCGAACCATCTCGCTGCCTGACAGCGCGAGCAGAATAAGCTCCGGATCGATCCTTATAATGCTCTCGCAAATCGCGCGCGCCAGCGGATAATCCGCGCCCGCGCGGTTATACAACGCGCCGTGTAGCTTTACGTGGATCAATCGCGCGCCCTGCGCCTTGCACATTCCATATACGGCGGCCACCTGATACGCGGTGAACGCCTCCGCGTCTGAAACGCTCATCGATATCGGCCGCCGCCCAAATCCCTGCAGATCCGGATAACCGGGATGCGCGCCTATTGATACGCCGCTTTCTATGCAGCGGGCGATCGTATCGCGAAGCACCACCGGATCGCCGCCGTGGAATCCGCAGGCCACGTTCGCGGACGTAATGAGAGGTATCACCCGCGCGTCGTCGCCGATCGTATACGCGCCGAAGCTTTCGCCCAGATCGCTGTTCAAGTCTATACCCGCCATGCTCGTCCGCTCCTTTTTGATTTATGTAAAATAAAAGTTATATTTTCAGTTGTGCGTTTAGCAAGTCGGTCACCAGCATATGTCCGGGCGCGTGGGTGATGCATATATCTGGCTTCGCGTTGAGAACGGCGGCCTGCGGCGTCACTCCGCACGGCCAGAATACCGGCTGCTCTCCCGGGTTTATGGTAACGGCCTCGCCGTAATCCGGGCGATATATATCGCGCACCCCTATAACCGACGGGTCGCCTATGTGAACAGGCGCGCCGTGCACGCGCGGCATCGCGGCGGTAACGCTCACCGCGCGCGGAATCAGCGCATATGGAACCGGGCGCATGCTCACCACCATATTCCCACTGAATATTCCAGCCGAATCGCATGGTATATTAGTGTTATACATAGGAACGTTTTTGTTTTCCTCTATATTCCGCACGGGGACGCCGGCTTCCAGCAGCGCGGATTCAAACGAGAAGCTGCAGCCGATATGGAAACTTACGAAATCCTCCCGCCAAATCGAGGAAACGTCGGTTAGCTCGTCCGTCAATACGCCGCCGCGAAACACGCAGTATTTGGGATAGTCCGTCGCCGTGTCCGCGCCTGGCGCTATTTTGCGGATTGCGCGCCCGCCCTCCTCGGTCACCTCAAGCAGCGGTATCGGCGCGGGGTTTCGCTGCGCGAACAGCAGAAAATCATACGCGTATTTCCTGGGAAGAACGACCAGGTTTGTCTGCGCGTATCCCGAGCAATATCCGGAGGTAGGCGAGGCGAACGCGCCGGAGCGGATAAGCGCGCGCAATTCCTTGGGAGAAATGGTGGAAAGATATTGTTCGGGCATCTATAACCTCCGTTATATTTATATATTTATGTTTTTATATTAAAACCGGCGAACCTCAGCGAGCCTGTGTATTGCTCGTCGATTCTGCGCAGCGTCAGTCCCGTGTCCGCGATAGTTTCAAGCGCGGCGAACTGCGCGTTGCGGATCGATACTCGCGCGAAACGGAGCTTGTCGCCCGGCCTTGCCTGCGCGAGCAGCGGCAGGTCCGCTTCGATAACCACGAAAGGTTTGGCGTATCCGCCGACCGTCTGCCTGTCGGCAAGCAGTATCATCGGTTGACCGGCGTTTGAAACCTGCACCGCGCCGCATGGTATGCCGTCGGATACGATATCCGCGCCGCCGATCGCGGGCAGCGGCTCGCCGTCCAGCCGCACGCCCATGCGGTCGGATTGAACTGACACCGTGTACTGCGCATTCTGGAATTTGCGAATCGTTTCCTTCGAGAACCGTTCGATTTGAGGACCGTCCGCGACGCGGATCAAAAGCGGCGCTCCATTGGATGTATACGCGTGCTGCGGTTCGGCATAAACCGGCTTGCGCGGCTTCAAGCGACCGCCGACGCCATATAGCGCGAGCATGTCTCCGCGCTTCAACTTGCGCCCCTCGAAGCCGCCGAGCGCGCATTTTATATTGGTAGAACGGCTTCCCATTACCGGCGGCACGTCTATTCCGCCAGCGAATGCCAGATATCCCCGGCAGCCAGCGCGCGCGAAGCCTATGCTTAGCGTGTCGCCGCTCCGCGCGTAATGCAGCGCATATGAAGGGATATCCTTATCGTTAAGCGTCGCGGGCATATCGGCGCCCGTCAGCGCGAACGCCGCGTCGCCATGGAAAACGCAGACAATCCCCTGCATGGTCATCTCCAGCACGGCAGGCATGGGTTCGTCGGCGTCCGATTTGTTTCCGACCAGCGCGTTCGCGATAAGCGCCGCAGGCACGTCCATAACACCGGACGGGCAAAAACCCGCGCGTTGATATCCAAATCTTCCCAAATCCTGCACGGTGGTAAGCGGACCTGGCGTTACGATCTCTATACCGTTCATACAGCGCCACCCTCTTCCGCCGCGCGCGCTATTATCTCGTATGAACCCGCGCGGCACGACGCGTCGGCGCGCTCGTATTCCTCTTCGGAAATCGGGATAAACCGCACTCTATCTCCCGCCTGCAGCAGCACGGGTTTAGATCGCGCCGGATCATACAGCCGCACCGGCGTTCGGCCTATCAACCGCCAGCCGCCAGGGGAATCGAGCGGATAGACGCCTGTCTGCCTGCCGCCGATGCCAACCGATCCTGCGGGTATAAGCGCGCGAGGAGTGTCGAGCCTGGGCGTTTCTAGCGCCTTGTCAAGGCCGCCCAAATAAGGAAAGCCGGGCATAAAACCCAGCATAAACACCCGATAAACGACGTCCGAGTGCCGACGAACTATCTCTTGCGGCGATACGCCGCAGTGCGCGGCGACGTCCGGCAGATCGGGACCATACGCGCCGCCGTAGCATACCGGTATATCGTACAGCAAACCCGCCGATCCGCCCGCCCGATCCGCCAGCGCCGCGCGTGAACGCCGTGCCAGCATAAACCGCAGCCGCCGCGCTGATATACGCGAAGGCTCGAATAATACGAGAAGCGACCGGTAGGACGCTATAGTTTCAGTTACTCCGTTGATGGCGCGCAGTTCAAGCGATCGGGCGAGCGCGACCACCCGGTCGTTTACAGCCGGGTCGATCGCGTCGCCGAACTCGACGACCAGAGCTTGCTCTCCGGCGGGAAGTATGCGCGGATAAAATTCGCGGCTCATTCAATATATTCCTCGTAGTATCCAGCCTGGCGCACGGCGTCGAACCACGGCGCGCAAGTTGCGCGCAGCTTAAGCGCGGATTCTATACAGCGGCGCATCAGGTGCAGCACCGTTTGGTTGAAATCCACGTCGAATCCGTCGATAGCCGGGTTCAGGTCTCCGTACATATTTACCATTCCGGCGCGTGAAGCGGCGACCATCGCGTCCTTTTGCAGCTCCGCAGAATGAAGTATATCGGGATCCTCCTTTAAATAAGCAAGCGCGGCGATAACGGCGTTCATGCCCCAATCAGATACCGTGGCGGTGAGGAGTATATCTGCGGACGTATCCGCAGCGATGCTTCTTTCGCCAAACCCACGCGCCGCGCGAGGTATCCACCTGTCCAGATGATCCGCTATAGCGCCCATGCCCATCTCGTTTCCTAGATCTCCTATCGAGAACGTCGGAATGCCGGTGCGCTGCGCAAGCCGGTAAAGCGCGTCGGATTTCGCTTCCAGATCGGTGACGTCAATTCCGCCCGCATTGTGGTATAGCCCCATACTATTTGCGCCGGCCGCCTCCGACGAAACCAGCGCGGCGGGTTTGCCCATGGATAAAATTTGTTCCGCGCGCTCTTCCGCTTTGGAAGCGTCGCGAGTAAACGGCAGTATCGCTTCGGAATACGGGTACGCGCGCGCCTCCTCGACAGTATCGTACGCGTGCAGTCCAACCGCCGCCGCAAGCTTTTGCGCGGCGTTTACGCATTCCTCGGGAACGATAAGCACGGGCTTCGCGCCTAGCGCTAGAACCAGCGCGCGCGCGAATAGCGACGAACCGATGATGCCGTCAGTCTCCGCGCAGCGATGGGGCGGCAGTACGAAACCGGTCAATATATATACAATATCGCCTTCGCCCGCCGCAGCCATCAGCCGCTTTGCGAAGCGGATAGACAGCGGTTCGCGTGCGAGCTTTCTTGCGGCGGGATAAAGAATGCGGCATATTCCGTATCCGCGCGGATCAAGGTTCATCAAATCGTCCAGGTTTTGGCCTACGTTTCTGTCGGTAAGTTCAGCTTGCGTCATCTTTTATACCTGCTTTGTTTCCATAAGGAATTCATGCATAACCGCATGCTGAATCTTCTCGAGAAGCGCGGGCGCTTTGCCGCCTACCGGCTGGCCGTCTATCTGAGAGAGCGCGACTCCGAACGTGCTTGCGCTGGATACCAGCACTTCGTCCGCGTCCATCATCTGCGCGACCGTGAACGGTTCCTCCCTGACGGGAATTCCAAGCTTTTCGCAGTGATATATCAAATGCTTGCGCGCGATTCCGGGCAGTATAAGGTTATCCAGCGGCGCGGTTTGGAACACGCCGTCCTTCAATATGTGCACGTTGCTGTGCGCGCACTCGGTAACGCGCTCGCCGCGGTGGAATATCGCCTCCTCGCATCCCGCCTGTTTCGCCTTTTCCGCCGCAAGCACGTTGGGCAGCAGGTTCAGCGTTTTAACGTTGCAATGGAAGAAGCGGGTATCCTCTACCGTTATCGCCTTCTCTCGCTTGCTGAGGTCGGTTTGGGGATACGGGCGGATCATCACCCATAGGTTCGACGGCACGCCCTCGGGGAATGTGTGGTTGCGAGACGCGGTGCCGCGCGTCACGTGCCAATATACCTGAGTCTGCGGCGCGTCTACCTTCAGCGTAAGCTCGCGCAGCAGGTCGGAGAGTTCTTCCTTGGTCATCGTAAGCTTTATGTCGACCATGCGCGCGCTGTTGAAAAAGCGATCTACATGGTCGGCCAGCGCGAACGGGATGTGATTCGCGGCGCTCGTAGCATCGTACACGCCGTCCCCAAACCAGTGAGAGCGGTCGTTGAAAGGAATGTAAATCTCATCCAGTTCGCCGATTTTTCCATTGAAATACGCGAGATTTTTCATGTGGCAAGCACTCCTTTAATTTAAATACATACTAATACATACTGATAATTATATATTTTATATCACGTCAATTAATTTCAGCGCGTCGCAAAGCCCATATACTATGCCGCCGTGACGGGCGAGCGTCGTCTCGCCGTGTTCCAGAGACGAGAGTATGCTCTCCTCCACTGCCGAAACCGTCGCCGCGAAGAAATCGTTCATCGCGGATTCCGGCAACAACCGCATATCGCGCGGGCATGGGGGCGCGTCGTGGGGAACGCGGTTCGCGGTTGAGAACGCGAGCGCTATTTCCCCGCTGCCGTTTCCCGCGTACGATCCCGTTCGAGCGATGCCGGACTGCGCGCGTCGGCATATCCGCGTAAGCTGCCGATCGGATAGCGGCGCGTCGGTCGCCAGAATTATTATAACGCTGCCGCTTTGCGGCGGCGGCGGCGCGATAGGCTTTGGAATGATTTGGCTTAGCGCCGCTCCGATATTGCGCCCCGCGACGGTTAATTCGCAGAGCGATCCAAAGTTGGTAAGCGCAAGGCAGCCCAGCGTATATCGCGATTCGCCAAGCGGGATTACGCGAGATGCGGAACCAAAGCCGCCCTTCAAGCCATAGCAGGTCATTCCGCTGCCCGCGCCTGTCGAGCCTTCTATACGATCGCCTGCACGGTCGCCCTCACGATCGCCTTCGCGTTCAAATTCGCCATCGGAGCTTGAAGCCTCCGCCCGCGCGTTTTCCAGCGCACGGCGCACATGCTCCTCCGTAACCGCAAACGCGCGAATACAGCTGAGCGCGCTGTCGCTGCACTCGAATACGAGCGGGTTGACGGTGCCGGCCGTTTCGCCTATCTCGGGAGTCGCCTCGGCCATGACGCGCGCCAGAGCTGCGGAGACCGTTCCGACGGAGAGGGTATTGGTAAGCAATATCGGCGTTTCGATATTTCCAAGCTCCGCTACTTGCATCAATCCCGCGCTCTTGCCAAACCCGTTTATCACATGCACTCCCGCCGGAAACTTCTCTCGAAACGAATGGCCGGGTCCGGGTATAACGGCGGTGACGCCCGTTCGAATCGCTTCCGGTCCCGTATTTCCGCCGACGCCTCGGATGGAGCAATGACCGACCCTCACCCCGGGAACGTCCGTTATCAGGTTGCGGGATCCGCGTTCAAAACGATGAACGCCGCCCTCAAGGCGATAAGGGAACGAAGTACTCAAACCCATATGCCGATGTGTCGCTCCTTTTGTAGAGAGTTGGATCAGCCGCGCGAGCTGCTTTGATATTTATAATTATAATATAAAGCGAAACGCGCGCATCACCTCGGAATAATCGGTCGCTTTAAACTCGATCGTCCTCTCGTCGACGCGCCGCGTGCCGGGATAGTTGCTGTTCCGCAGCGCCTTCGCGTGCTGGGTGTATTTGATTATAATCTCAAAAGAATCTGGCATTTTTACCGAACAATCTTTGCCGCCGCGCGAAACCGCTTCCTTCATCGCGGCGCGTATGCTGTCGGCGGCGTCCAGCGGATGCATGCCGACGGTCGCGCCGCCGATTCCCTCGCTCGTCGCGACGGTTACGATTCCGGGCACGAACGCTTTGGCGGATTCGCATAGCGCCTTATCGCCGCTGAGGAATATTACGGGAACGCCCAGCGCGCCTGCGGCGTAGCTGTGTATTATAAATTCGCTTGCGCGCAGCCCGTTTATTAGTATTTCGTATATCGCTCCGTTCATTGTATGCGAGAGCGGGTTTCCGCTGTCATGCGCGGCGGAATGATATCCGGTGAACGCGAGCGCGTCGAAGCCCTGATCCAATCCGGCGACCATCGAGAGCGCTTCGCCGCTCCAGGCGCGGCTTAACCTGACGCCTCGCGGCAGGCCGGTCGGGATGATATTGCGCCCTGAATCATGCGCATCCTTCACAAGAATATCCGTCCAGCCGGCATCCAGCGCGCCCTGGCACGCGGCGGCGACTTCACGGGTCATTTGCTCACGGAAATAGTTCCAGCGCGCGCCGGGGCGATCCGGTTCGGTTTCGTCCCAGTCCGCAATACCGGCGGTGCCTTCGATGTCGCTTGAGATGAACAGTCGCATCCCATTCCCCACTTTCCGATCGCGCATTGGCAACGCAAGCGAGCCGCCGTCGCGACCGATATATACTTTAGTCGGTTGAATCGCGTTTGTCAAGCGCCCCCGTATAGCGGCCAGCGATTCCAAATTCTGAGAAATGTGGTAAGCTAGAGAAATGGGAAAGAATAAGAGAGCGCTCATCCAAGAGCTGCTAGGTTTGTTTGTTGAAGTAGTAGGCAAGCTTAGTGATGAACGCAGCGAGGGAAAGGATTATAAGTTATACCCTATCGGATGCGCTCAAGAGCGAAGAGCGTAAAATTCATTAACGCCATAGAATCATGTATAAATATTATAGTTAAACGGTTATAAATAACAAAAATGGATACGGATAATATACATTATTTTCATCCAATGGACGTATAATATGCATCGCGGCGTTTCCCTGCTGGGTTGTAAAGGTCAATCTTACGAATTGACAGATGCGAAAAAATGATATATACTATGCACACGCTATTTTTTGATAATGCGCCGCTGTGATGGAATTGGCAGACGAGGCGGGTTTAAAATGTGCTTCGTATTCCATGATCCTGACGGCGCACCACTTGATTTATCAAGGGTTTTGATAATCGAATATCATGTTAGATTTTTAATCTCCTTCCTGAATATCCTCCCGATTGCTCGTATAGGATTTTCGGAGGCTGACTTAAAAATATGTGTGCCGGAATGATGGAATTGGCAGACGTGCTGGACTCAAAATCCAGTCCTGGCAACAGGGTGCGGGTTCAAGTCCCGCTTCCGGCACCAATGGGATCGCCTCTGATGAAGGGGTATTCAGTCTTCAAAGAGCGATCCATGTACCGCGTTTGTCGGAGATTGGGGAGAACCGTTAAGAATAACCCCTTCACTTATGAAAGGGAAAAAGTGAGGGGGTGGCATCCGCGAATTTGAAGTTTTTAGAATCCTATCAGTTCCGCATTTTTCAATGACTTTTTGCCGTCGCTTGTTGACCGCTTGATGGGTGACAGTTGCTATTACGAAATCCAAGAGCCAGAATACAAAGGAAAGTAAGCCCTATAAGATAGCGCGAAAAGGAAGGACAATCAGCAAGCAAGCTCAGCGTCAGCGAGTGCAGCTGAGATTTATTTTGCTAGGCTTCGGCTTGGATGAGCTGCGCCGAATGGTGAATTGTCTTTGCGATTACAAGGATTCGCGTCTGCTGTTTTTACGCAATTATGCTGCGCCATTTATAAACAACCAAGCCGAGCGACACCTGCGCCATTGTAAAGCAACGCATCTTTGGCTGCTTCCACACTGGGCCGGGTCTGCTCGGCTATTGTAAAAACCGTTCCCTTACCGATACTTCAAAAAGGCGTGGAGTGATCGCGCTTGACGCTTTATGGGTTAATAACCATATTTGCGCTGGTTGTCGAGTTACAACAACTGATGGTTGTGCTCCGCGCTAATTGCACTTTGAGTAACCGCACGAGCGGCATATGGCGCAGCCGCCTTCCCTTTCCATAATCGCGCCGCATTCCGGGCAGCTCGCGCCATTGCGTTTATTTACGCAATTATTTGGGTGACCGCACAGCGAGCAATTCTCTATGCAATGTTCCGCCGCGCTCTCCGGTTTCGCCGCCGTTCCGGCTTCTTCCGGTTTGACGCCGCGGCGATCGCGCAGCACCTTCTCCAATACCCGTCCAATAGCGTCCGGGCACGACAATACTTTTAATCCCGGTTGTCTCAGTGTAGAGTGACATCTTATTCCGCGAAGCTGCTCTACCATTACCTCCGGATCGACTCCCGCGCGAAGCGCCATCGATACCAACCGGCTCGTTGCCTCGCTCTGGGATGGACATCCTCCCGCTCGCCCCAGATTAGTAAACACTTCGCATAGACCTTGATCATCATAATTTACAGTTATATATAAGTTACCGCATCCGATTTTTACCTTTTCGGTTATGCCGGTTGTAACGTCCTTGCGCGATCGAGGCTGCACATAGCGAGGAGGTTCCTGAACCTCCGGCGCTGCGCTTATTTCACTTCGTGCGGCGGCAGTCTCTGCGGATTCTCCTATTGCGCGGGGTTCTGCCACGCCGTCTCGAACTATGCGAGGCTGTGTTCCATGCCCTGCAGTAAGCACCTGCTCGCTCCGGCTGCCGTCGCGGTATATCGTCACGCCCTTGCAGCCCAGCTCCCATGCCAGCTCGTATGTCCGGCGCACGTCGTCCTTCGTGGCGCTGTTCGAAAAGTTCACGGTTTTGGATACCGCGTTATCAATATTGCGCTGGAACGCCGCTTGCATCCGTATATGCGCTTCCGGCGATATGTCGTGAGCCGTAACGTATACGCGGCGCACGTCCTCCGGCACCCCCTCCACATCGCTTAGCGTTCCCTTTCGCGCGACGCTAAGCATCAGCTCCGGCGTATAAAAGCCGCGCTCTTTTGCGACTCGCTCAAAATCCGGATGCGCTTCCACGAGCTTGTCGTTATCCATAACGTTGCGCGCGAACGCGAGCGCGAATAGCGGCTCGATCCCGCTGGACGCGTTGCATAATATCGAAATCGTGCCAGTAGGCGCGATCGTCGTAAGCGTTCCGTTGCGTGGCGGATTCGGATCGTTTTTATATATGCTTTGCGAAAGATACGGAAACGCTCCCCGCACTGCCGCAAGCTTTCGCGACGCGGCCCACGCCTTCTCCTGTATGCGCGACATCACCTGTTCCGCAAGGTCGAGCGCATCCTGGCTGTCGTATGGAATCCCAAGCTGGAACAGCATATCGGCCCAGCCCATTACGCCCAGTCCGATTTTGCGCGTACCCAGCGTGCGCTCCTTGATTTCAGGAATAGGGTATCGGTTAATGGTTATAACATTATCAAGAAAGTGCACGGCATGCTCTACGATTTGATCGAGCCGCGTCCAATCGACGGTCGGCGCTTCGATCCGCGAGATCATCTCAGCCAGGTTGATCGATCCCAAATTACAGCTTTCATACGGGAGCAGCGGCTGCTCTCCGCACGGGTTTGTCGCCTCGATTTCGCTTAGCTCCGGCACAACGTTATCCCTGTTCACCCGATCTAGGAATATGATGCCTGGCTCGCCCGTTTCCCACGCGGACTGCACGATCAAATCGAAAACTTCCTTCGCGTTAAGCTCTCCGGTTTTTTCATTGTTTACGGGATTGATCAGCGCGTATGCGCTTCCCTCGCGCGCTGCCCGCATGAACTCTTCTGTCAGTCCCACCGATATATTGAAGTTTGTGATTTCGCGGGTATCCTTTTTGCAGGAGATGAATTCGATTATATCCGGATGATCAACTCGGAGTATACCCATGTTCGCGCCGCGTCGAACTCCCCCCTGCTTTATCGCCTCCGTAGCGGCGTTGAATACCTTCATGAAACTTATCGGCCCGGACGCGACCCCGCCGCTTGTTCGCACAGACGAACCGCCTGGCCGCAGGCGCGAGAACGAAAAACCCGTGCCCCCGCCGCTCTGATGAATCAGCGCCGCGTTCTTTACCGCGTCGAATATACCCGTTAAACTATCCGGCACAGGCAATACGAAACATGCGGAAAGCTGGCCCAGCGGGCGACCGGCGTTCATAAGCGTCGGAGAATTCGGCATAAAAAACCGCGCTGTCATCATGTTGTAAAACATTTCCGCCACTGGTCGGGTATCCGCGTTCGCGTCGTATTCCAGATCGCCGCGCGCTACCACTTCGGCGACACGGCGGAATAATTCTTCGATTGTTTCGGTGATTCGACCTTGCTCATCCTTTGCAAGGTATCTTTTCTCAAGCACGCGCCTGGCGTTGTCAGTCCACTGCATATATGTTCCTCCTTGATTGTTCGCGGGAAATCATACCATATATTGTACCGCGTGTCTACGCCGGGACTATAAATAGTATAAAAGAAGTTGAAGACAAAATTCGACCGCATGCATATGATATAAAATTTGAAGCGGGAACTCTGTTTCCGCCGCCCGTGCAAGAGCGTGCCGCACCCCATGCCCGCCGAAATCCGATGAGCAGCACCTTGGAATCGAATAAATTGCAGCCAAAATTCTACAAAATAGGAATTGCCAACTTGTAAATATGTAAAAATATATTGACACGCGAGTGATCATATCGTATGATAAGCGCAGTGAATATTTATGTGTACTTGCTATAAAAGGAGATGGTTACCATACAAAACAATCATATAAACCGACGATTGCTTGTATCGCGGCACGACCCTGTGCTGTTGGACGACGACATCAAATCCCCACTGCAAATTGGAAACGGAGACTTCGTGTTCACGTCGGATGCGACGGGCTTTCAAACCTTGCATACCGAACATGACGCCTGGATGCCTTTGTGTACGATGGCGCAATGGGGCTGGCATTCCGTGCCGAACGCGCGCGGCGGCTACTACACCATCGACGACGTAGTGATGGAGCCGTTTGATTTTGAAGGCAGGAAAATCCATTTTGCGCTGAATGTTCAGGAGGGCAACGAAGAGCCGTATAACTGGATGCGCAAGAATCCGCATCGGATGAATCTGGCGCGAATCGCGCTGAAACTCGACGGCGGCGTAATTTCTCGCGATCAGATAGGCGGCATCCATCAACAGCTTCATCTTTATGAAGGATACATCGAGAGCCGCTTTACTATCGACGGCGTTCCGTGCAGGGTATTAAGCGCGTGCGATCCAAAGCTGGACGCGCTGGCGTTCAAGGTTGAAAGCGAATTGCTGCGCGGCGGCAGACTGACCGTTGATTTCGAGTTCCCCTATGGCGACCATCACAAAGCGGGCGGATTATGGGATGTTCCCGAACGGCATCGCACGGAAACCCTCGTCCACGGCGAGAACGTGGTTTTGGTGCGCCGCACGCTGGATCGCGACGGCTATTATCTTAAAATTTCAAGCGCGAACAGCGTGCGCGCGGATATCGCAGAACAGGCGCACCGCCTGCGTCTGATGTCCGAAGGCGTGAATACGCTTGAGTTCGCCGCGTTATTTTCTCCAGACGCCCCATGCGACGGCGCGGAGTTGTGCGCGGACGGCATATTCGACGCGGCTTATGATTGGTGGACGGCCTTCTGGGAAAAGGGCGCGGCTGTTCGCCTTTCTAAAAGCAAGCATCCCAAAGCGTTGGAACTGGAGCGGCGCATAATCATTTCACTCTATCACCTCGCGATACAATCCGCAGGGTCGATGCCTCCGGCTGAAACCGGCCTTACCTGCAACAGCTGGTATGGGAAATTCCATTTGGAAATGCATTTCTGGCACGCTGCCTATCTGCCGCTGTGGAACCATCCGGAATTGCTGGAGCGCAGCGTAAAATGGTACCACGATATACTGCCTACGGCGCGGTGGAACGCCAGCCGAAACGGATTCAAAGGCGCCCGCTGGCCGAAGATGGTCGCTCCGGACGGCGTCGACTGTCCGTCGTTCATCGCCACGCTGCTGATTTGGCAGCAGCCGCATATTCTATATATGATAGAATTATTATATCATGCCTACGGTGAAGATCGCGCGTTCGCCCGGCGGGAATGGAATCTCATCCGCGAAACCGCTGAATTTATGGCGGACTTGCCCGTTTACAACCCGCAGACCGGGCATTACGACATCACCCAGCCGGTAATACCATCGAATGAAATGTTCAAGCCCCTTGAGACGCGCAACCCCGCGTTCGAGCTTGCCTATTGGAAATTCGGACTGGGCGTGGCGATTCAATTCGCCTGGCGGCTGGGCGAACCGGTACCGGAGAAATGGTCGGCTGTATATGAAAAGATCGCGCCGCCGCCCATGCGAGACGGGCAGTACATCACCCACGAATTGTTCAAGCCATTCCGCGCTGATTTTGTATCCTGCGACGCGGGAATCATCGGGATGCTGCCCGGAGAGGGAATCGACCAGGACGTAATGCGCAAACAGTATCTGGCGTGGAAGAACTCGCCGGGCTCTGATTTTATGATAGGCTGGACGTTCGCATGGTACGCCATGACCGGCACGCGCCTTGGCCTCGCGGACGAGGCTCTCGGCATATTGCTGAAAGATCACGGCTGCAACGACTACATGGCCAACGGCGGAAACCCTCAGATTATGCCGCCGTTTGACGGACATCCCGCGCCTGAAGGGCCGCCGACGCTGCCGATCTACCTGCCAGGGAACGGCGGACTGCTGCTGGCTGTCGCGATGATGGCCGCCGGATATAAGGATAGTAAACCGCACCCGGGCTTCCCGGACGACGGCCAATGGGTTATCGAAACCGACGGTCTGCGCCCGCTTCCATTTTGATCGACAAAGTTCGATCGATATAGTTTGATCGGTAAAGGGATGTTTATGAGTATATCTGCAAACAGCTTTCGTCTGGACAGAATCGCCTTCATGTGTGAAGCGGGCGATTCTGTCCGGCTTATCGCCATGAACGTCGGCGCTTACAGCGTCGCGTGGATGTCCAGCGACCCTGATATCGCCGCCGTCGGAGACGACGGGGTTGTAACCGCCCTAAGCGACGGCGACGCCCGGATTACGGCTACGCTTATCGGCGGCGGAATTTCCGCCGAATGCATTGCGTCGGTTGGATATAACGGGCAAAACCCGACCGTTCCTCCGTCGTGGGGGCTATATATAGCGGACGGAGAACCGCATGTATTCGGGGAACGTTTCTATATATACGGCTCCCGCGACTGCCCCAACGGCTATATGGAAGGCGCGCCGAAAAACGATTGGTGTTCGGGAGATTATCACACGCTTTGGTCGGAGGATTTGATTCACTGGACTGACGCCGGGATTAGTATTTCCATAGAAGATGTCCCCGCAGAAATGCGCGGCCAGGCGACGCGCCTATGGGCGCCCGATATTTTTAACGATCCAAAAAACGGCTCGTATCACCTGGCGTTTTGTTCCAACGGCGCGGATGTGTTTATCGCGGACGGGGAGCAGCCCGAGGGTCCGTTCGCCAACATACGCAAAATTACAATGGGCGGCGAGACGATACGCTGCATTGATCCGGGCGTGCTGGTCGACGACGACGGAACCGTTTATATCGCGCTGCCGTTTGAATTCTTCATCGCAAAACTCGATCCCGACGACTATTCCCGAATTATTCCGGAAACCAAAGTGGGGCTGCGCCCGATAATCGATCAGGCCGACGCGGAATATTTTCCATTCGAGGGGCCTTCGCTGCGCAAACGGAACGGCTTATATTATTATATTTATATATCATCGCGCAAAGGAGAGAACATACCTACTCGAATGGGTACACTGGTTGCGAGCGACCCTATGGACATTGGCTCGTGGCGGTATGGCGGCCCGCTGATTGAAACGCGCGATTTCATCCGCGCGGGCAATGTGCACGGTTCGTTCGAGGAGTTTGGCGGCAAATACTACCTCTCCTACCACCGCATGGCGCAGGGCTTCGACCGTTTTACGCGCATGATGAATCTTGACGAGCTGATGTTCCGCGCAGACGGCACGCCTATTCCCGTGGTGCGCACATCCTCCGGCGCGCGCGGTTTCTTCCCGGTTGGCGAAAGGGTGTATGCCGCCAGCGCATGCGTGCTCTCGGGTGGACGAGAGGACGATCGGTTTGTGCGTTCCTACGCCCAGGACAAACGATCGCCATATCCATACGCCTATCTTAAGCTTTCGCCCGATGCGTACGCGGGGTTTCGGTATGTAAAAACAGAGCCTAACGTCGCGGCAATTCAGCTAAACTACAGATGCCGGGAAGCCGCGCGCGTTATGATTGAAATGGTTCCTCGAGATAGCCTGGATGAGCAGTCGGCGCGGCGATTTACCGTAGATTTGCCGAAGCGTTCGGACTGGTCGACCGAGCGATGCCCGTTTATATCCGGCCTTGACGGCGTTTTTGAAATTCGTTTTTCTCTGGAGAAATCTACGGAACCTCCGAATGCATTCGATTTCGCATGGTTTTCTATATCCTGTTAACCTTTATTAAAGGTGGTGTTTCTATTGGCGCAGACGATCCGCATCGGAGGGGGCGCTAAGCGTCCGGACAAAGGCTCGCTGGGCAAACGATTCGCCCGCAGCGTGCGGCTGCATTGGCAGTTGTATGTTTTCATCGCGCCGATCTTCATTTTCTTTATACTGTTTCACTACGCGCCTCTGTACGGCGTCCAAATCGCGTTCCGCGATTACAAAGCCGTATTCGGCATCACGGGCAGCAAATGGGTTGGACTGAAGCATTTTCGGGATTTTTTCCGCTCCTACTACTCGATGCGGCTTATCGTCAACACGCTGCTCCTCAACATATTCGGCCTGCTGTGGAGTTTTCCGATTCCCATATTTATGGCGATACTGCTGAACCAATTGAACAATAAACGCGCGAAGTCGTTTATACAGACTATCATCTACGTGCCGCATTTCATTTCTACGGTCGTGATGGTGGGCGTATTGTTCCTGTTTCTAAGCCCCACGAGCGGCATTATCAATAAGGCGCTGACATCGCTTGGAATGAAATCCATATTCTTTATGATCGAACCGGGGTATTTTCGGACTCTGTTTATCGCGTCGGACATTTGGCAGCACGCGGGCTGGAACACGATTTTATTCATCGCCGCGCTTACGGGCATCGACCCCGAGCTATACGAGGCCGCTTCCGTCGACGGCGCGAGCAAAACACAAAAGATTCGCTATATCGATATCCCGCACCTTATGCCAATCGCGGCCATCATGCTGATTTTAAGCTGCGGCAGCATGCTCGTATCCAACACCGATAAGGCGCTGCTTATGCAGACGCCCAACAACATGTCGGTATCCGACATTATCGGCGTGTATGTTTATCAGCAGGGGCTTGGCAAGGCGCAGTTCTCGTATACGGCGGCCATCAACCTGTTTGTGAACGTCGTTAATTTCATCACAATCATGCTGGTTAATTTCGCTTCAAAAAAATTAGGCGAAACCAGCTTGTTCTAATCCGGGGGAAAGGATGTTTGGGCAATGCGGCGACCGATGAGTCAATCAGCGCTCCGCCATGGTTCCGGCTATGGCCGCAAGACGACAGGCGACAGGGTTTTCGATATTTTCAACTCCGTCTTCTGGGTCGTAGTGGTAGGCATCGTAATCTATCCTCTCTGGCTCGTCCTTATAGATTCCGTATCGAACCCGGGCGACGTATACGCCGGGAGGGTCGTCATCTGGCCGATCGGCTTTTCGTTGGAGGGCTATAAGGCGATACTCGCGAGCAAGCAGCTGCTGCGTTCCTATCTCAACTCCATTATCTATACGTTGAGCGGAACCGTGTTCAGCGTGTTTCTCACGATGATGGGCGCTTATGCGCTCTCGCATCCGTTCCCCGGCAAAGGCGCGGTCAACTTTTTTATCATATTCACCATGTTTTTTTCCGGCGGGCTTATTCCTTCGTTTATAATCAACCGGGCGCTTGGGCTTTACAACAATCCGCTTGCGATGATTGTTCTGGGCGCGGTGTCCGTATGGAACCTGATGATTGCGCGCACCTATATTCAAACGAATATTCCGGGGGAACTCTACGACGCGGCGGCTATTGACGGAGCGAGTCATTTTAAATATTTCTTCCGGTTTGTGCTGCCGTTGTCGGGCGTGATCATGGCCGTGCTCAGCGTTTATGCCGGAGTCGCGCGCTGGAACGATTATTTTACCGCGCTCGTCTATATCCGCGATCGCAACCTTCTGCCGCTGCAGACGGTGCTGCGCGAAGCTCTGGCGAGCCTTACTTCCAGCGCCGCTTCCCTTATTGAAGATTCTCTGAAAATAGATGGAATCGACGTTCAGGCGGCCACGCGCAAAGCGGAGGTAGCGAAGTATTGCTCGATCGTCGTCTCTACCGTACCGGCGGTGCTGCTATACGTGTTCATGCAAAAGTTCTTTGTGAAAGGCGTTATGATCGGCTCGCTCAAGGGCTGATATAAAGCGCGGGCGCCCCATAAAACGGGTATGCTTGCCGACTCTGAGTTTCCATTGGGCCCATATAATTTATAACAAGGAGGAATCCGGATGAAATCGAACACTCGAAACCGAATCGTAACTATGCTGCTTATCTTCGCCATGGCGTTTACGCTGCTGGCGGGCGCGGGGCTGGCGGAGGAATCGTCCTACTTTGGCGAGGGCAAGATTACGGACGAAAAAATTACCCTGACAGCGGCTATGACAGGTGTCGACAACAAGCAGATCGACACCGGCGAGGATGTAATTTGGTTCTACGAGGAATTGGAAAAAAAGACGAATATACACGTAAAATACGATGTAATATCTGAGGCCGACTGGAGTACGCGCGTCAATTTGATGTTTGCGGCCGCCGACATGCCGGATATGTTCCTAGCCGTTCCTATTGATATTGAGGAATATGGCGTATCGCAGGGATTGATCGTTCCTCTGGACGAATATATCAACGAGGAGATCATGCCCAACTATACATCGCGGCTTTCTCTTAACGACGCGAACGCGTCTATTCCCGCGTCCGACGGTTTGACCTACTACATAGGCAAGCTGATCGCGCAGAACGTAAACCATGAGGGCAATCATTTCATCAACAAGACTTGGCTGGACAAGCTGGGTCTGCCGATACCCACGACAATCGACGAGCTGACCGAAACCCTGATCGCATTCCGCGATTTGGATCCAAACGGCAACGGCGAGAAGGACGAGATTCCGATGTCCGCCAACACTCTCCAGCATTATGTTCAGGGCATATACACCCATTTTGACGGCTTCGGCGTGCCGCTGGTCGATCTGGATACGATGAACTTCGGCTATGTCAATATCGACGCGGACGACAAAGTGCAGTTTACTCCTTATATGCCGGGCTTCCGCGCTGCCTGCGAATGGCTGAACAGCCTATATACCCAAGGCCTGCTGGATCAGGAATCGATGACGCAGGATTTCGGCACTTGGATGACCAAGATCGCCGACGACAAGGTGGGCTATTTCACCTATCTGCGCATGCTAAACAGCGGCTTTGCGCCTGAACTCTCCGAGAACTTTGTTTCGATTCTGCCACCCGCTGATCCGCAGTACGGCGCGAGCGTTCCGGCCATACTGGAAGTCCCTTCCATGGGCGCAGTGCTGACCGTCGCCAATAAATACGTCGAGGAAACCCTGCGGTGGATCGACGCGCAGCTTGAGACGCGTACTATGATGATCGCCTATAACGGACCGGACAAATTGGAAGGCGGACCGACGCTTGAGGATGGCAGCCCCGTCGAGCCGACGCTTGCGCTGAACGAAAACGGAAAGTACGTGGTGTTGTACACGCCGGAGGACAATGGCCTTTACGATTATGTGCCCGTGCTGAACGCGCAGTTCTTCGCGCCGGGCGACTATTACTTTGATATCTTTGAAATGCCTCCCCATCGCGTCGAACGGTATGAAGCCAGCAAAGCCTATGCAGAAGCAGGCGTGATGGAGCCGAAGTCTTACTACTATCTCTACAAATTCTCAAAGATGAATAATGAGAATTCCATCGAGACCCAGCGCCTCTTGGTAGAGCTTCAGCGGCTTGTGCGCGAATCAGTCGCGGGCTTTATTACGAACGGCGTTACGGACGCTTCCTGGGAACGCTTCCTCAGCCAGGCGAAAGGCATTGGCGCGGAACGATATGTGGATTACTACCAGGAAGCGTATGACGCGTATTTGAACAAGTAAGGGATTTTTATGATGCGAAGGAAGGAGCGCCGTATGATTCGACGCTCCCCTTCGCCCATATATCGGTACGATTCCGGAACGCGGATACAATCATTTATCAGAAACACAGCTGACGGATCGAACCGGAAATTCTGCGCTGTCTCTCCTTCCTATTGTGGCAGAGTATTTATTTTTATATAATCTATTTACGCGCGCCGTCAGTTGACAATTCCAGTTATTCGTGATATCATATCAATATCGCCAATCATTAAAGGAGTATAATAATGATAAATCGAATGTACCACAGCATCCGACCGCACGCGCAGGGCGCTTGACGGATTGCTGTTTTGCGTTTAAATCGCACCAGCCCGCCGCGTTCCACGCGGTGGGCTTTTTATATGCTTCTACTTACCATGCCCCCTCTAACAGGATGGAACTGCGCCTCGCAACCGCGCATCGAAAGGAGTAATAATTATGCCAGTAAAAATACCCGACGCGCTGCCCGCCGTAAAAATCCTATCTGAGGAAAATATATTCGTTATGACGGAGCGCCGCTCAGCTCAGCAGGATATACGTCCGCTTCGCATCGCGATATTAAATTTAATGCCAAACAAAGCGGCTACTGAAACGCAGCTTCTTCGGCTTATAGGCAATACTCCCCTGCAGGTGGAAGTCACATTGCTTCATACGAGCAGTTATCTGGGCGCGAATACTCCCAAATCGCATCTGGACGAGTTCTATCGCACGTTCGACGAAGTCTCCGGCGAACTGTTCGACGGATTTATTATTACAGGCGCGCCTGTCGAACTGATGGATTTCGAGAACGTGCGCTACTGGGATGAATTAAAAAGCGTAATGAACTGGGCGGATAAGAACGTATTCAGCACGCTTTATATTTGCTGGGCAGCGCAGGCGGGATTGTTCCATCACTATGGAATCGGCAAAATCGAACTTCCGGAAAAAATGTTTGGAGTATTCGAGCATCGAGTTCGGAATCGCGCAAATCCTCTTGTGCGCGGCTTTGACGATTCATTTTACATTCCTGTAAGCCGCCATACGGCGATTGACGAAGCTGGGCTGTACGCGTGCGCCGATCTAAATATACTTGCGGTTTCAGAAGAATCAGGCGTTGGGCTTATCGCAAGCCGCGATAGGCGGCGCGTATTTTCAACCGGACATAGCGAATACGACGCGGATACTCTCGATCAGGAGTATAGGCGCGATCTGGAAAAAAATCTGCCGATCCGCATTCCAAGGCATTATTATCCAAACGACGATCCATCAAAGCCTCCGCGCCTGCGCTGGCGTTCGCACGCCAGCTTGCTGTTTGCAAACTGGCTAAATTATTTCGTATACCAGGAAACTCCGTTCGATCTGAACACATTGCGCAGCATAAACGCGAGCAAGCCGTCTGCAGACTGCGCTCCGGAATATTATATTTAATAATAAATCTCGTTTGAAAGGAGCCTAGGGCGGATTTGTGCGCTGCTATTAATTGTCGCATTGTCACAAAGCCGCCTCTTTATATAAATTTTATCCGCTGCCCTCTATTCGCCGATTTCGTCGTGACCCGCCATATGAGGGCAATTGAGGTGCCGCGTATCGCAGAATGGTTTGTTGCGTGATTGGCCGCATCTGCAAAGGGTGTAGCGGTTTCGCGTTTCATACGGCTGCCCATCCGCGCCGATCAATTCTATGCCGCCCGTCACCTTGATAGCGCCTCGCTTGCCCGCGACGGGATCCTGCACCAATCCCGCTTGCTTTGGCAGTTCCGGTTCTATCAACTCCCCGCTCTTGTCGACCAGCGTAAGGCGCCCCGCCGAGCATGCAGCGCATTCCTCTTTTGCCAGCTGCAGATTTGCCGGATCGCCAGAATGGATCGCAGCGTCCCACGCCCGCACTCCGCGATCGCAGAATCGCAGCGACGCGCACCGCCCGTCGTCGAGCAAATCCACAGCTTCGCCCTCGTACTTTTTGGCGCGCTGAATGTAGGGCGCGCGTGACGCCGTTTCCGTACCGTCAAATTCTATCGATACGTGCGCGCCGTCGCAATACGGCTTGCTTTTTGAATGCCCGCAGCGGCATAGATGATAAGGAACCATGGATTCTGGATACGTTCCGTCTTCTCGCCATGAAGTGGATATGCCCCTTCCGTCTGACTCGATCGTTTGAATTGTCAGCGGAACGTCGGTAGATACTTCGTACGGACCGTTCGGAAGAACCTTAATCGCGTTAGTCGTATTGGGCATGCCGCTATGCACCTCCATTTGTTCTGTGCGCTCCGCGCGTTTTGCGATGATTCCCGCAGCGCGCTTTAACCCGGTGCAAATGCATATGCACTGCATGTCCGACATATGACATAACGATTCGACAAGCTTTCGAGCGGCATAGTCGCCCTGCATATATATAATATAATAAAAATAAGATATTATATAAAAATTAAAAAAGAAATTGGGAGGAGAACCCTGAAGTTTAGGGCTTGCGAAAGGATCGGAGAAATGCGCCTAAGCTTTGCGTTTTGGGGATTCTAAGCAGGCGCTTATATCTTAAGTGGGATTTCTTCGCTCATTCTTCATCGCTGCCAGCCGCAGCATCCGCTGCTACTAGTACCGTCTGCTCATTGGATCGCCTTCGTTCCGCCGCCTCCTGAATTCGCCATGATCATATTGACGCCGTCCAATCCGCTCATATAATTGCATATCTTACGGCTTTGCGTTATAATTTATTTTGTTGCGCCAATAAGCGTGCGATTGATAACGGGTGAGGGAAGAATGGCAAAACGCGATTATTATGAAATACTGGGTATTGATAAAGGCGCGCCCGATACGGACGTTAAATCCGCATACCGCAAAAAAGCGAAGCAGCATCATCCGGATTTACACCCCGGCGATAAAGAGGCCGAGGATCGCTTTCGGGAGATAAACGAAGCCTACGAGGTGCTGAGCGATCCGCAAAAGCGCGCCAGATACGATCAGTTTGGGCATGATGGCGTAAGCCAGGGCGGCGGACCCGGAGGGTTCGATTTTGGCGGGGATTTTGGGAACTTCGACAGCGTGATAGACATGCTGTTCGGCGGCGGTATGGGCGGACAGCGCCGTCGCAGCGGCCCGGAACGCGGAGCCGACCTGCGTTACGATCTGCAAATATCGTTCGAGGAAGCAGTGTTTGGCGCCCGCAAGGAATTCAGGTTCCAGCGGCAGGAACCGTGCGACGCGTGCGGAGGAACCGGCGCGCGCGCGGGCACGCAGCCGCAGACATGCAAAACATGCGGCGGCACGGGTCAGGTGCGCCAGCCGACGAACTCGCTGTTCGGGCAGGTTATCAATGTGCGCACCTGCTCGGCATGCGGCGGCACGGGTAAAATAATCACCGAAAGATGCCCGAAGTGCAACGGCTCCACGCGTATTCGCGTGCCTAGAACCGCGACAATCAACATTCCCGCAGGCGTTGACGACGGGCAGGGATTAACGCTGTCCGGCCAGGGCGAGCCTGGAAAGCGCGGCGGACCTAACGGAGATCTGATAGTCGTGCTGTCGGTGCGCCCGCACAAGCTGTTCAAGCGGGAAGGGTACGATCTGTTCTGCGAGATACCTCTTTCGTTCACGCAGGCGGCGCTGGGCGGCGATATCGAAATTCCGACGCTCGACGGCCCTATCGTGCATACAATTCCAGAAGGCACTCAAAACGACGCCAAGTTCAGCTTCAGAGGGCGCGGAGTTCAGCAGATGCGCGGGCTGGGCAAGGGCGATTTGCACGTTCGCGTCCGCGTGGATATACCGCGCAAGCTGACGGATAAGCAGAAGGATTTGCTGCGCGCGTTCGAGGATTCGCTCACTGGTAGGGAATACGAGGGGCGCAAAAGTTTCTTCGATAGAATGAAAGATCTGTTTACGGCGCGGGAGGAATAACTGCTTGCGATATTACGAGCTTTCTATTCATACGACTACGGAAGCGTCGGATCTGGTCGCGGAGCTGGCGCGCGAGGAAGGCGCTTCGGGAGTGTCGATATTCGATCGCAGCGATCTCGAATCGCGAGGCGAATACGCGCGCTGGGATGTTATCGACGATGAAATGCTGGACTCGTTTCCGGCGGACGTTATCGTACGCGCCGTATTTTCCATAGATCGGCCCGACGATATCGAACGCGCGAAAGCCCGCGTTCACTCGCTGTCTCAGGAGGAGACCGGCTACCCTGTGGGGACGCTAGAATCGTTCCTGGACGTACGCGACGACGCGGACTGGGCTGATAACTGGAAAGCGTACTTTAAACCGTTCCGCGTCGGTCGCAGGCTTGTGGTAAAGCCGACGTGGGAATCCTTCGAAGCGTCGGCGGACGAGCTGGTTCTTGAGTTGGATCCCGGCATGGCGTTTGGAACGGGAACCCACGAGACTACCTCGATGTGCCTTGAACTGCTCGAAGGCGCCGTTCTCGGAGGGGAAACCGTGCTGGACGTCGGCTGCGGTTCCGGTATTCTCGCGATAGCCGCGCTAAAGCTAGGCGCGGCGCGTGCGCTCGCTGTGGATTTCGATCCGGACGCGGCGCGCGTAGCGAAAGCGAATTCCGCTTTGAACGGAATGGAAAGCTCTATGCTGACACGCACCGGCGATTTGCTTATCGGCCTTGACGAATCGGAAGATACGCGCGAATATGTGTGCGGCGGATGCGATCTGCTGCTGGCGAATATTCTTGCGGATATAATTATAAGATTAGCGCCGTCCGCGCACGCCGCGCTGAAGCCTGGCGGTATTATGATCGCGTCCGGAATTATTCGCGATCGCGAGGCGGATGTTCGCGCGGCGCTGGAATCGCAGGGCTTTGCCGTAGAACGCGAAAAGCTCGTGGGCGAGTGGACGGCTCTTGCCGTTCGAAAGGCGTAGCGCGTGCATCGCTTTATAGCGCCTGAACTGCCGCACGAGGGCGAACTGGTTCAACTGCCGCCCGATGAAGCGCGGCACGCAATCGGCGTACTGCGACTTGGCGCGGGCGATTCAATAATATTGATAGACGGAAAAGGCGGCGCCGCTTTAGCGCGACTTGAGTTATCGGGGCGCGCTGCGTTTGCGAGGGGGCTTGCGCGCTGCGACAGCCGCGAGCCGCGCGTTCGTGTCACGCTGTATCAAGGATTATGCAAGGGCGATAAAATGGATTGGATAATCCAAAAATGCACGGAGCTTGGCGTAGACGCTATACAGCCGGTACAATTCAAACGATGCGACGCGCGCATATCAGGCGATCTGGCCGCTAAAGAAGCCCGCTGCCAGCGCGTCGCGAGGGAAGCGGCGAAGCAGTGCGCCCGCGCGTGGATTCCGACCGTGCATCCCGCCGTTTCATTCGATAAAATGATTGACTATATTAATGATGATATAAATAATAAACATAGTATATTTGCATTATGGGAAGAATCGCGTGCGTCGTTTGCGGACGCTTTGCGAGCGAGAACTGCCGAGCGCGCAGGGTTGATCGTAGGGCCTGAGGGAGGCATCGCGCCGGAGGAAATCTCCCGGCTGGAGCGGGCTGGCGCGGTTTCGGTCACGCTTGGTTCGCGAATACTGCGCACAGAAACGGCCGGCGTCGCCGCTCTGACAATCGCTCTATTCGCGGCGGGAGATTTAGGATGCTGACCATCGCTGCGTTTACGCTGGGCTGCAAAGTAAACCAATACGACACCCGCGCGATGATCGAGCAGTTCATTGAGGCAGGATATGAGGAAGCGCCGTTCGACGGAGACGCGGATGTTTATTTGATCAACACCTGCACTGTTACTGCGGAGGGGGATCGGAAATCCCGGCAGATGATCCGCAAAGCGGCGCGAAATAATCCTGAAGCCTCGATCATAGTGACCGGCTGCCTGGCGCAGCGCGATCCTGAGTCGCTCGCCGAGCCCGGCGTGCGCCTGATACTTGGCACGCAGCGCCGCTCGGAAGTGGTAACCCTTTTGGAAAAGGCGCTGTCTCAAAGCGAACCGCTGATCGCGGTGCATCAGACGATTGAGCGATCATATGAACCGCTGACTATCCGCGCGGGCGCGGAAGGGCGCACGCGCGCGACGCTTAAGATAGAGGAAGGCTGCGACGCGCATTGCACGTACTGCATAATTCCCAGCGTGCGCGGCGGGGTGCGCTCCAGGCCGCTGGAGGATATAGCGAGAGAGGCGGCGCGCCTTGGCGAAAAGGGCTATCAAGAGCTTACGCTTACAGGCGTCAATCTTAGCTTATACGGTCGCGATCTTCCTTTAGCGCGGGGCTCTGCCCCGCCGCCCCGAATGAGGTGGGGCTGCGCCCCACACCCGCTAGCGCGGGACTCTGCCCCGCCGCCCCGAATGAGGTTGGGCTGCGCTCCACACCCGCTAGCGAGGAGCGCCGCCCCGCCGCCCCAAATTGAATGTGACCGCGCCCCATACCCGCCTGGAGATCGAGGCGGAATCACTCTGGCGGACGCGGCGCGAGCGGCTGCGAGCGCGTCGGGAGCGGCTCGCATCAGGCTCGGTTCGCTGGAACCGACGCTCGTCTCACAGTCGTTCATAGAACAGCTCCGCGATATTCATTCGCTGTGTCCGCATTTTCCGCTCGCGCTTCAAAGCGGCTGCAACGCCACGCTCCGCAGGATGGGGCGGCTCTACACAACGGAAGATTACCGCCGCGCGGCGGACATGCTCCGCAGCGCGTATCCGGGCGCCGCGATAACTACTGATATTATCATAGGCTTTCCCGGGGAAACGGAAGACGAATTCGAAGAAACGCTATCATTCGTCAGAGAGATTGGTTTTTCGCGAATTCATGTATTCCCATATTCACCGCGCGAAGGAACGCCTGCGGCGCGTATGCGAGCGCATGTGTCGGCGGATGTGAAGCGAGAGCGAACGCGGCGTATGATAGAATTGGGGCGGGAACTTGAACGTTCTTATGTCGAAAGGATGATCGGGCAGATTCGATCCGTTTTATTTGAGCGGGAGACCGATGTCGGCGCCGAAGGGTATACCCGCGAATATATCCGAACCGCCGCGCGAGGCGCGCGCGCTGGAACCCTGCGGGATGTATGCTTGACTGATTTTCATGGCGACTGCGCGTCGGGCGTGCTGATTTGAAATCGGATACCATATATTCCCGCGTCGGACAATGATAAGGAGGGGGTTCCCATGACCGACTGCGTGTTCTGCAGTATCGCCGAAGGAAAAATACCCGCAAAAAAATTGTACGAGGACGAAGATGTGATCGCGTTCTACGATGTCGCGCCGCAAGCTCCGATCCACGTGCTCGTCACCCCAAAGGCGCATGTCGTTTCACTCAACCAAGCGGACTCTCTCTCCGATCACGTGCTGGCGAAGCTGCTTCGAGTCGCCGCGCAGCTCGCCTCCGAGCTGGGCCTTAAGGAAAGGGGCTACAGAGTAGTTTCCAATTGCGGCGTGGATGCGTGCCAAAGCGTACCTCATTTGCATATACACCTTGTAGGAGGACGCGCAATGGGCGCGGAATTGGCATAATTGGCATTATGGCATAAAAGCGATGTAGAATTCCGTCGAATTTCGACGAGAAACGTCGACGAAGAACTAAAGCATACCTGTTGACTAGCCAATTCAAACGCGTTATAATGGCTGGGTAGAGAAGCATTGCAAATGAGCGGAGGGGAGGGATACCATGTCGGAAGTTCGAATTAGGGAAAACGAATCCCTGGAAAGCGCTCTTAGAAGATTCAAGCGTCAATGCGCGCGCGCAGGCGTGCTGGCTGAAGTTCGTAAACGTGAACATTATGAGAAGCCTAGCGTGAAGCGCAAGAAAAAAGCTGAAGCTGCACGCAAGCGCAAGTATTGATTAAGCGCGTATCTTTCTGCGGCAGCGCAGGGTGAGCGCCGGATCTGTACCGGCGATCCCCTGGGTCGCCCTCCTCCATTATCGCGAGGAGGGCGGCTCATATGAGCGGCACATTCTTCTTTCAAGACACCCTTGGAATTAGAAAGCTTCAGGGAATAACTAGGGCGTGTTCGAAAAATATCTCAAGGCTGAATATGCTGGGTTTTATTAAACTTAGCGCGGGGCGCGGTTCCGCCGCCTCGCACCCCGGCAATAGCCCTGAGGAAAGCGCAGCTTCGCTGTGCCGATTGCGCGTACGCCCGTCGCCTGTGGCGGATTAGGAGGGCTGGAGCGCGCGACGCCGAGATGGATAAAAAGACAGTGTATTCAGTCCGAGCGATTTCATAACACGCCCTAGTGAAGAATTACGAATACAGACCGATTTTTATGCATACAATATCACTGACCGCTATATTATATTATAAGCGTTATCGTTTCACATGGCGTCATTACATCTATCTCCAATTGCGTTGAAAATGATAATAAAATCCGCATATCTGAGAGGAGCGTATCCGCTTGCAGCAACCGTCGTTTGAAAAAATGCTGCTTCCCGAACTGAAGCAATATGCGAAAGAGAATGGTATTCCATTGGAATACGGGATGAATAAAGCGCGCATTGTCGCGCGATTGACAGAACAATCCGCTCTGCTCGCATCCGGAGAACCGTTATCCATAAAAAAACTGCCGCGCGGCAGGCGCCCGGGATCCTCCCGTCAAATTGTAGAAGATAAACAATCGGACATGCCCAAGAAAACCGCGCCGGAAAAAGCGGCGGCGAGCGAGTCTGCAGCATACTCCGTTTCGTCGGACACCGCCCAATTACAAGAAGAACGCGTTTCAGATCCGATCTGCACGCCTGAAATCGGACAAGCGGATAACATAGCAAGCGAGCGCGCGGAAGAGGCCCCGTCGGCGGAACTTCTGGAACCGGCGCTGGATACGTCCATACCCGCGCGGCTCGACCAACCCGCGCGCTACGAACACGCGCGAAACGCCGTTTGGTCAACGGTGCGGGCAAGGCGCTCCGAAACTGATGATTCCGCGCCGCCGCCGGTTGATGCCGACGCTCCGCGCGTATCGATCGACGATCCGGCGGCAATCCAGCGGAAGCGCCCGGCGTGGAGCGCGCAGGACAGCATCCCTGCGCCTACGCGGCTGCCGCCTCAAACTAGATATAATCGCCCTATAAGCGCAAACGATCGCCCGGTATATGTCGGAACGCGAATAGCGCCGCCGCAGAGCGGGCTTCGAGATTACGGCGGAACGGACGATCGATTGAATCCGCAGGCCATTCGTCCCGTTCCGGCGCGTACGGACGCGGCGCCGCGCAACCGCTATATATCTTCCGCAGACGGAGCGCCGGATTACGGCGGATACGGAGAGCGCGCGTACGGTGGACAACCCGACGCGCCGCGCGCGCGCTTTAGCACTACCGGCGATCGTTGGCAGGAAGCGCCGCGAAGCGCGCCGCCGCGCGTCGCATACGAACCCAGATATCCGAGGGAGCAAAGCGCGCCCGGCCCAAGCCTTCCGGATCTTTTATCCAGCGGCGAATGCAGCGAAGGCGAAGGCATTTTGGAATTGCATCCGGACGGATACGGATTCCTTCGCGGCGATAATTATCAGTCAAGCCCAAACGACGTATACCTGTCCATAGCGCAAATACGACGGTTCGGATTAAAAAATGGCGATAAAATCGCAGGGAAAACCAGGCCTATCCGCGAGGGCGAGCGAAATACCGCGCTGCTGTTCATCACGTCGATTAACGACGTGCCTGTCGATCAGGCGACCCGCCGCATTCCGTTTGAAAATCTTACGCCCGTTTATCCAAATAAACGGCTTACCCTTGAGAACGAAACGAATAAATCAGATCTTGCGATACGCGTAATCGATTTTATCGCGCCTATAGGCAAGGGTCAGCGCGCGCTTATTGTCGCGCCCCCCAAAGCCGGCAAAACAATATTATTAAAAAAAATAGCGAACGCTGTCAGCACGAATTATCCGGAGACAGAGTTAATTATATTGCTTATCGACGAACGCCCCGAAGAGGTAACCGATATCAAGCGGTCGATTACCAGCGGTGAGGTGGTGTATTCCACGTTCGACGAGCTTCCGGAAAATCATACCCGCGTGGCGGAACTGGTTATCGAGCGCGCGCAGCGGTTGGTCGAGTGCGGAAAGGACGTCGTTATTCTTCTTGATAGCCTAACGCGCTTGTCTCGCGCGTATAACGCGACCGCGCCTCAAACCGGGCGCGCAATGTCAGGCGGACTCGCGCCCGGCGTGCTGCATAAGCCAAAGAGATTTTTCGGCGCCGCACGAAACGTAGAAGGAGGCGGCAGCCTTACTATAATAGCGACCACCCTGGTTGAAACCGGCAGCCGCATGGACGACGTAATATACGAGGAATTCAAGGGCACGGGCAATATGGAAATTCATCTGGATCGCAAGCTGAGCGAAAAGAGAATATTCCCGGCAATCGACCTGGCGAAATCCGGAACGCGGCGCGAGGAGATGCTGCTTAGCGCAAAGGAACTCGACGGAGTGTTTACAATTCGAAAAATCCTATCGTCTTCCAATATGGCGGACGCTACCGAGCAGTTAATCTCAATGCTGGCGAAGACGCCGTCAAACGACGCATTCTTTCTGCGGCTTAAGGAATGGATGGCAATTTGGGAAAAGGAAGGTTATTCGATCGGCGGTCGCGGGCTTCGCGTAATGAACGATTAGAATGATAAATAATATGAACGATAATACTCCGGCAAAAACCATAGCAGGCGTGAATACTGAAAGCTCCTCCGCATTTCGTTCAGGATTCATAACCATTATAGGACGCGCTAACGTGGGCAAGTCCACCCTTACAAACGCGCTGGTAGGCGAAAAGATAGCGATTGTATCCGACAAGCCTCAGACGACTCGCAATCGTATTCTCGGCGTTCTCAATGTGCCAGGCGGGCAGATGGTATTCCTTGATACGCCCGGGCTTACGCATCCGCGCGGAAAGCTAGGTGCGTATATGCAAGCCCAGGCGTTCGACGCGCTTGACGGGGCGGACGCGCTGCTTATAGTCGCGGCCGCAGGGCAGATAGGTCCGCAGGATCGCGACATAATTTCCAGGATGGGCAAGCGGAAGCTGCCCAAGATTCTGGCCATAAACAAGGCGGACGCCGCATCCAGGGAGACGCTGGCGCGCGATCTGGCGTCGCTGGACGTAAGCTCGTATGACGACGTAATACCCATCAGCGCGCTTAGGGGAGATAATCTGGAGCCGCTCAAGGCCATGCTTTTCGCGCGAATGCCGGAAGGCCCGAAATATTTTCCTGATGATATGATAACCGATCAACCGGAGCGCATTATGTGCGCCGAGATAATCCGCGAGAAAGCGCTGCAGAACCTGCGCGAGGAAGTGCCGCACGGCGTGGGGGTGGAGATGCAGCGTATCGAGGCGGTATCGGACGCGCTGACGGAGATTCACGCGACTGTTTATGTAGAGCGCAGCGCGCATAAATCGATAGTCATAGGCAAAAGAGGAAGTATGCTTGGTAAAATCGGCACTGCCGCGCGGATGGATATCGAACGGCTGCTGGGCGTGCACGTGGCGCTGAAATTATGGGTGAAGGTACGCGAGGATTGGCGCAATCGCGCGGATGATCTGCGGACGCTCGGCTATATCCGCGAAAAGGGCTGACATGCCGGAGCTGATAACGGAAGCGATAGTGCTGCGACGCACGGATTACCGCGACGCGGACAGGATAATCGCGCTGTTTTCGCCAGATCACGGGCGGCTCGACGTGATGGCGCGCGGCGTTCGAAAGCCGTCCGCGCGTTTGAAGGCGGCGTGCGAGCCGTTTGCGACGGGAACGTTTCATATTCAAACGGCGGGCGGTCGCGCGGCGCTGATCGGATTCACGCTTTCGGAAGGATTCTTCCCGCTTCGCCGCAGCTACGAGCGGCTGACGCAGGCGAGCTACGCCCTTGGCGCATGCCTGAGCGCCGCGCAGCCCGGCAAGCCCAGTCCGGAATTATTTTCGCTGTTACAGCTAACGCTCGCGCGGCTGGCGTATACGGAGCAACCGGGCGAAAATCTGCTCGTTCGCTTCCTTCTTTCGTTCGCGGCATACGAGGGGCTCGCCCCGTCGCTCGACGCGTGCGCGATATGCGGGAAGGCTGTGAACGCCGGGCCGATTCGTTTTTCCTCAGATGAGGGAGGTGTATGCCACGCGTCGTGCGCGCCGTTTGGGGTGCCGCTAAGCGCGGGTGCGCTTGAATACCTGCGCGGCGCGCGGCACGGTTTGGACGCCGAAGCCGACGACGACGCGCCGAACACGGCGGACGGGCTGCGCGTGATGAGAGGATTTATCGAGGCAAACTTAGGCGGCAGAATAAAAGCCGGCGAGCTGCTTTAAAGCCCGTCGGCAGCAGTTTGTGCCGGATAGTGCGGGTATGTGGCGCGCGTCGCTTCGCTCCTTTGGGAAAGGGAGAAAACTCCTACGGAGTTTTTTTGAGTAAGCGGAAGCTTTGCTGCGCCTTCGGCTCCGCTTAAACCGTCAGCTTTTCACACCATAGGTTCCGGATGTGGAAAACACTATATTTGTATCTTCTTTATGCCGAGATGTCGCCGCGCGTTTCATTAGTTCGGCGTAGAACAAATCCTCATCCAACGGCAGTTCGATAGTCTTGTCCAGCCAACTCGACAGATGCATCGCGTTTGAAATCGTCAGCCCGCGTATGCCCTCCACGCCGGGCGCGACGAGCGGCTCGCCTCTCAATATATTCGCGGCGAATTTCGTCAGCACGCCCACATGCTGCGGGTTTTCGCCGTCCGTCTCCACTTCTTCCTCTTCGTATTCAGGTTCGCCGAATCCGCCCGTATATGTTTTCGTAAACTCCGTCTCCCAGGTTTTAAGCTTATATCTTATAAGCGTTTTGCCGTCGCATACGAGTTTGCCGCCGTCAAGCAGCACTTCGAATCTATTCGTGCCCGGCGTATCTCCGGTAGACGTAATGAACACGCCCGTCGCGCCGTCTTCATATTCCACATAAGCCGTCACGTCGTCCTCAACCTCGATATCGTGCCACATTCCATTATGCGCAAAAGCCCTTACCTTAACAGGCATCCCGCATATCCACTGCCACAAATCAAGATTATGCGGGCACTGATTAAGCAGCACGCCGCCGCCCTCGCCCGCCCAGGTCGCGCGCCACGCGCCGGAATCATAATAGCTTTGAGAACGATACCAATTCGTAATCAGCCAATTCGAGCGGCGCACCCGCCCCATCTCTCCCGACGATACGATCTCCCGCATCTTCCTGTATACGCAGTTTGTGCGCTGGTTAAACATTATTGCGAACACCTTGCCGCTTTTCTCCGCGACGGCGTTCATTTCCCTAACCGCCTTCGTATATACGCCGGCAGGCTTTTCGCACATAACATGCAGCCCTTTGTTCAGCGCTTCAATCGCGAGCGGCGGATGAAAATAATGAGGCACTGCGATAAGCACCGCGTCTACCGATCCGCTTTGAATCAGCGCCGATCCATCGCCGAATATAAGCGTATCTTCGGAAATAAACTCCCTTACCTTCTCTATGCGCTCAGGTTTCCTATCGGCGACCGCGCCAAGCGTCATACCCGGAACTTTTCCCGTAGCTATGCTTTCGACGTGGCTAGAGCCCATATTGCCAACGCCGATTACGCCTATACGAACCGTATCCATATACATTCTCCTCCAGCGTTTATAATTTATCAAGAATTAAGCGCAGCGCGTCGCACGCAGCATCGAACGCCTCATCATTATTTTGATATAAGAAATCCGGTTTATTCTCACCGCGCTCCAAGTGCGCGAACCCTGAAAACAGCGCTAGATGCGGCTCGATAGATAATACCAGATCGCTTGGCACGCGTGCGCTTACGCGGCGTATCAGCTCTGCTATTCCGCCGTCCCCGTGCCCGGCAGGAGTTACCTGCCCGTCACGCGCCTTAGCATCCTTTATGTGCATCCATGTTATATACGGCAGCAGCTCGTCCATCGCCTCGCCTGGGTTAACACCGCATTGGATGAAGTTGGCGGGATCGAACACGCATCCTAGCCTGCCGTCAAACGTTCGCGCCAGATCGACGCATCGCGAGGGTATATCGCCATATATCCCCTTCTCGTTTTCGTGAGCCAATTTCACGCCCGCAGATTCGGCTGCGTTAAGCATCGCGCCGATCCTGTCGATAACTACGCCCCGAAACAATTCCGGTTCCTTATCCTTTGGCATATAGAAGCTAAACATGCGCATGCGCCTGCAGTCCATCACGCCGCACAGTTCAAGCGCGTGCTTGAGCTGCTCCAGATGCGGCTCGAACGGATCGTCCGCGCCTATCTTCCCAAACGGCGAACCAAGCGCGGTTATGGTGATTTGATTATCGTCGAACTTGCGCTTTGCTTCCTTCGCCTGTTCCACTGAGAATTTTACAAACGGCTCGCCGTTCAGGATGCGCAGCTCAACGCCGTTTATGCCGTTGCGTGAAAGCGCCGCAATCTGCCCGTCCAGCGAAGCGTCCGCTTCGTCCGCGAACGCGGAAAGAATAAACCGTGCCATAGCAACCTCCAATTATTGGTGAGGTTATTATATCACAGCGGGCGCAGAAAATCATCACGCGCGACGCGTCGCTTCGCTCCTTTGGGAAGGGGATTGCGATCCCCCTCCCAACCTCCCCCTGGGGATTGGAACGATGGAACGAAAGAACGAAAGAACGAAAGAACGAAAGAACGATGGAACGATGGAACGATGGAACGATGGAACGATGGAACGATGGAACGATGGAACGATGGAACGATGGAACGAAAGAACGCAGGGTGCGGGACTTCGCCCCGCTTCGTTCGGGGCGGCGGGGCAGAGTCCCGCGAAAAAGGAACGGTATCCGCTCCTACCGTTCCAATCTCCAGGGGATGTTGGGAGATTGAAAATAATTGACTATGGATAAAAATTCTGATATATTTTGTCATTGTGGAGGAGAGTGGGCGGTTCATCTCCCCCCGGCGCGATTCAATCCGCAATCGACGCCGCTTTCGGTCCGTTCCTGAAAGGACGTTTATGAGCGACATTCGCCTGGTTGTCGACGCGGCATGCGATCTGTCTATCGAACAAGCAGCCGACGCGGGCATTGTTCTTTGCGGCGCTGGTATCCATATCAACGGGAAAGAATATAAAGAAACAATAGAGATAACGAAAGATCGTTTTTATGAGGAATTCGCCAAATGCAAAGAATTGCCCGTCACCTCGCACGTCAGCCCCTATACGTTTCAGCAGGTCTACAGCAGCGCTCTTAATGATGGCGTGCGGGACGTGATACACGTAACCATTCACTCCGGCGGATCTGGCACGCTGGGCGCGGCTATGCTCGCGGCGAAAACATTTTATGAAGAGAACCCCGCCGCCACCGAGCGCATGAAAATTCATCACGTGGATTCTAACACTTATTCAATAGGATACGGCTACCCCACCCTTCGCGCCGCATATATGGCCCGTGAAGGCGCCGACGCGCATACGATTCTTAAATATCTGAACGACTGGTTCGATCGTGTGGACGTATATTTTACGGTATTTTCGCTGGATGTGGTGCGTCGTTCGGGTCGCGTGAGCGCAGCCGCCGCGCTTGCGGGCGATCTGCTGGGGCTTAAGCCCGTCATCCAAATGACTGAGGGAACCTCGATAATCGTGGAAAAAACGCGAGGCGCGCGCAAGGCGCTGCAATATTTAACCGATATTTTAACGAAGGGAATCGAACCCGGCGGAGAATACTTTATATTGAAGGGCGAATTAGACGAACCCGCGAACCTTATTGCGGAATCGCTTGAAGCCGCAGTCGGATATCCGCCGACGGATATACTGCGCGTCGGTCCGTCTATCGTAATAAATTCCGGCCCAAAGCTTGTGGGGCTGGTGTTTCGTGGAAAACCCAGAGGACACAGAGGCTGATATCCGCTTAAGCGGGTGCAGCTCCGTTTAGTTCGGGAGCAGGCCTCGCGTTAGCAGGGTGCGGGACGAAGTCCCGCTTCGTTCGGGGCGGCGGGGCAGAGCCCCGCGTTAAAGGAGGAGCGCTGATGACCACGCGGGAATTGTATACGCATTGGATTGCAAGTTATCCGGAATATCGCGGGGAACTTGAAGCGATTTCCGACGAAAGCGAAAGGGAAGACAGATTTTACCGCTCCCTTGAATTTGGCACCGGAGGAATGCGCGGAGTGCTGGGCGCGGGCGAAAACAGAATGAACGCGGTTATCATTCGCCGAGTGACGCGCGCGCTCGCGGAAACCATACTCGAGCAGCCGGACGGCGCGTCTCGCCATGTGGTGATCGGCTTCGATTCCCGCCGCAATTCCGATTTGTTCGCCAGGGAAGCGGCGTGCACGCTCGCGGCGTGCGGCGTTAAATCTCAATTATTCGACACGCTGCGGCCAGTGCCGATGCTCTCGTTCGCGGTTCGGTATACCGAAGCTATAGCGGGCATCGAAATAACGGCCAGCCATAACCCGCCGCAATATAATGGATATAAAGTATATTGGTCTGACGGCGCGCAGCTTCCACCAGACCACGCGGACGTGATACAGCGGCGTATGCGGGATGATCCCGCGTTCCGACCGATGCCGGAAGATGAGGCGCGCGCGAAGGGGCTGATAACATCCGTGCCGGTCGAGGCGGACGACGCGTATATCGAGATGGTTAAGGGACTCAGCGTTCAGCCAGATCTCCTTCGCGAGCACGGCGCGGAGCTGGAAATCGCGTATACTCCGCTGCACGGCGCGGGGTGCGTGCCCGTTCGGCGCGTGCTGAACGAAGTAGGCATAACGAATCTGAAAATAGTGAAAGAGCAGGAGCAGCCGGACGGCGCGTTCCCGACGGTGCGCGTGCCAAATCCCGAGGAGCGCGAAACAATGCGGATGGTCGTGGAGCTTGCTTCCAGGATAGGCGCGGATGTCGCGTTCGCCACCGACCCGGACAGCGATCGGCTGGGCGTGGCGGCGCGCGAATCGGACGGCTCGTATCGGCTTATAAACGGCAATCAGATCGGCTGCCTGCTTTTATATTATATATTATCCCAGCGCGAGGCGCGCGGAACGCTCCCGAAGGACGGCGTGTTGGTGACTACGATCGTATCCACGGAAATGGCGGAGGCGATCGCGTCCTCGTTTGGCGTCGCGACGCGCGATGTGCTCACGGGTTTCAAGTTCATCGCCGAGCAGATACAGGATATCGAGGAGAACGGCGGCACGTTCCTATTTGGATATGAAGAATCCTATGGATATTTATCCTCCACAAGCGTGCGCGATAAGGACGCGGTCAACGCGTCGCTGCTCGTGGCGGAGCTTGCGCTGTGGCTGAAGCGTTCCGGAAAAACGCTGCTGGGTCTGCTGGAGGAAATGTACGCGAAATACGGATACTACGCGGACGCGGCAAAATCCGTGCAGCTTCCGGGCAAGAATGGTTTGACGAAGATGCGCGCGATCATGGCGGATCTCCGCGCGAACCCGCCGACCGAATTCGCTGGTATCCGCGCGATCGCTGCCCGCGATTATCTAAACCGCGTGCGCGTCGATCTGACCGATTCGAATAGCCCAAAGTCCGCGCCTTACGAAGCGCTGCCCAAATCCGACGTGCTGTATTACGAGCTGGAGGGCGGCGATTGGATATGCATACGCCCGTCCGGCACGGAGCCGAAGATAAAGCTGTATGCGAACATCCGCCGCGACAGCATGGAAAAGGCGGACGCAGCCGCAGCCGCCGCGCTCGCCGCGCTGGAAGCGCGACTGACGAATGTCTGAACGCGCGCGGTATCTGCCCGTCAATCGCGCCGATATGGACGCGCGCGGGTGGGACGCGCCTGATTTCGTGTTCGTCAGCGGGGACGCGTATGTGGATCACCCGTCGTTCGGGACCGCGCTGCTCGCGCGAGTGCTGGAGAAAAAGGGCTATCGCATAGCTATATTGGCGCAGCCGGATTGGCGTTCCTGCGATGATTTCAAACGTTTCCCGCGCCCGCGTCTCGGCTTTTTGGTCGGCGCGGGCGTCGTCGATTCGATGGTAAATCATTACACGGCGGCGAAAAAGCCCCGCCGCGAGGACGTGTACAGCCCGGGCGGCAAGCCGGGGCGGCGTCCGGATCGCGCTACTATAGTATATTGCAATCGAATCCGCCAGGCATGGGGGAAGATTCCCATAGTGATCGGTTCGCTGGAGGCGTCGCTGCGCCGGTTCGCGCATTACGATTATTGGGACGATCGCGTTCGAGCGTCGATTCTTATCGATAGCGGCGCCGATCTTCTGCTGTACGGAATGTGCGAGCAGAGCGTGCTCGCGGCGGCGCGCTGGATCGAGCTCGGCTGCGCTGTGGACGAGCGGAAGGAAATACGCGGCGCGTGCTTCGTATCCCCGGATATTCCGGAAGGGTTCGAGCCGCTGCCTTCGTTCGAGGAAGTGCGCTCCAGCAAGGAAGCGTACGCACGCGCGTTCCTTCGGCAGATGGAGGAGCAGGACGCGGTATGCGGCGCGGCGCTCGCGCAATCGCACGGACGCGGCTGGCTATGCCAGAATCGACCGGCCGCCCCGCTCACGCGCTCGCAATTGGACGCGGCTTACTCGCTGCCCTTCACCAGGGAAGCGCATCCGGATTACGACGAATCGGGCGGCGTCCCCGCGCTGGAGGAAGTGAAGTTTTCGATTACCGCGACGCGCGGCTGCTTCGGAAGCTGCGCGTTCTGCGCGCTGACGTATCATCAGGGGCGCGTCGTATCCTCGCGAAGCCCCGCTTCCGTCGTGCGCGAAGGCGCGGCTTTGACGCACCTGCCGGACTTTAAGGGGTATATACACGACGTGGGCGGGCCTACAGCAAATTTTCGCAGACCGGCGTGCGACGAGCAGCTAAAGCGCGGCGTATGTAAAAAAAAGATGTGCGTATATCCAGGACCCTGCGCGAAGCTAAGGCCGGATCATTCCGAATTCGTGCGCATACTTCGCGAGCTGCGCTCGCTGCCCGGCGTGAAGAAGGTGTTCATTAGGTCGGGAATTCGTTATGATTATTTAATGGCCGATCCCGATCCGACGTTCTTCCGCGAGCTGGTCGAGCATCACGTTAGCGGGCAGCTGAAAGTCGCGCCGGAACACGCGGATCCGTCTACGCTCGCCTGCATGGGAAAGCCGGAGCGCGCGGTGTTCGACCGGTTTCGCGAAAAATATGACGAATTGAATCGAAAGCTTGGCAAAAATCAATATCTTGTGCCTTATTTTATTTCGTCACATCCGGGATGCGATTTGCGCGCCGCCGTCGCGCTGTCGGAATATCTAAGAGATACGCGCCTGCAGCCGGAGCAGGTGCAGGATTTCTACCCGACGCCGGGAACATTATCCACCTGTATGTATTATACCGGGCTTGATCCCCGGACAATGCGCCCGGTGTATGTCCCACGCGATCCTCGTGAAAAGGCGATGCAGCGCGCGCTTCTGCAATACCGCAGACCCGCCAACCGCGCGCTCGTCCGCGAAGCGCTGCGCCGCGCCGGCCGCGAGGATTTGATCGGATTTGGCGCGCGCTGCCTTATACCGCCCGAACCGCAACCAAACGCCGCGCCGCGCCGCGAGGAACACACGGTAAATAGAAATATGAGAGGCGCCAAAAAACGACGCGGCGAGCGGTGATGGCGGCAAGTCGCATTCGGGCGGAGCGCGGTATAATTATTTGGACTGCCGTTAATCAGATGAAAAATCAACTAGCTATTGCTGCCATGATATAGCTAGCTGTTGTCCAATAGGAAAGCATCATTAATGCATAAAATTTATAAACACCAGCGAATCATACACAAATAATATGGATGCATCAAGACATATAACAAAAATCTGGATATTATGCGCTGTTTCACTGTATATGCATTTATATTCATTTTATGGTTTCCCTGCTGGACTGTAACCGGAATATGTTACATTTGTGTTAATTCGTTCCGTATAGAATTGACAATTCCCGCTTCGTCGCATAAAATCATATATTACAGATAGATCGGTCCCAATGACGGGAAGGAGTACGCGCCCCGCGTCCCGGCAGAGAAGGCGGTTCGTCGGCTGAAAGACCGCTGCGGGAATGGTGTGCGGAAGGTCGTCCCGGAGGGCGCGGCGGAACGGAGTACGCCGCGCGGGCGCGCCCGATACAGCGCGGCAAGGCGCGGCGCAATCGCATAGGCGGTTGGGTTCGCGCAAAATAAGGTGGTACCACGGAGCCGTCCGTCCTTTGGGATGGGCGGCTTTTGCGTACACGAAACGGAGGCGCATTCAGCATGGCGGACGAACGCGACGGCGGCTTGGCGATCGATTTGGAGAAGACATACCAACCCGCGTCCATCGAAACGGAACTTTATGAAAAATGGGAGAACGAGGGCAAGTTCAAGCCGCAGGCGAATCCCGAGCGGGTATCGGGCGCAGCCCCATTTAATTCGGGGGCGTCGGGGGCGGAGCACCCATCTAAAAGGAAAGCATTCACAATCGTAATGCCCCCGCCCAACATCACGGGACAGCTGCACCTTGGACACGCGATGGACGTGGTATTTCAGGATGCGCTCACCCGATTCCATCGAATGCTCGGCGATCCGACGCTCTGGCTGCCCGGCACCGATCACGCGTCGATAGCTACGGAGGTAAAGATACTCGACGCTATGCGCGAGGAAGGCCAAACGAAGGAATCGCTTGGGCGCGACGGATTCCTTGAACGCGCCTGGATATGGAAGGAGCAATACGGCGGGCGAATCGTACGGCAGCTTCGAAAGCTTGGCGCGTCGTGCGATTGGTCGCGTGAGCGCTTCACGCTGGACGAGGGCTGTTCCGCTGCGGTGACGGAAACGTTCGTGCGCCTATACGAAAAGGGTTTGATCTACCGCGCCAATCGCATCATCAATTGGTGCCCCGATTGCCGCACCGCGCTGTCCGACGCGGAGGTGGAATACGAGGAGCAAGCGTCCCACCTGTGGCATATCCGCTACTCCGGCGCTGACGGCAAGTGCGTAGTCGTGGCGACGACACGTCCGGAGACGATGCTGGGCGACACGGGAGTCGCCGTGCATCCCGGCGACAAGCGCTACGTCGATTTAATCGGAAAAACGGTTACGCTGCCGATAGTGAACCGCGAGCTTCCCGTTATCGCCGACGAATACGTAGATCCCGCGTTTGGCACAGGCGCGGTAAAGATGACGCCCGCGCACGATCCAAACGACTTTGAGATAGCGCAAAGGCACGGCCTTCGCATACTCAACGTGATGAACGACGACGGCACTATGAACGAGAACGCGGGCGAATACGCCGGACTTCCCGCGCTGGAGGCGCGCGCAAAGATAGTAGCGGAGCTTGAACGGCTCGGGCTGCTGGTTAAGGTAGAGCCTTATACGCACAACGTGGGAGGGTGCTACCGCTGCGGGCATACGGTGGAGCCGCTTGTATCCGATCAGTGGTTTGTTAGCATGAAGCCGCTGGCGGAACCCGCGCTGGAAGCCGTGCGCGCCGGACGGACTAAATTCGAACCGGATAGGTTTGCGCGAACATATTATCACTGGATGGAGAACATCCGCGACTGGTGCGTTTCGCGCCAACTGTGGTGGGGACATCGCATTCCCGCGTACTATTGCGGCGCGTGCGGCGATATGACGGTGGCGCGCACCCGCCCGGACGCGTGCCCGAAGTGCGGTTCGAACGCGCTGCGGCAGGATGAGGACGTGCTCGACACGTGGTTCTCGTCCGCACTGTGGCCGTTTTCAACCCTGGGCTGGCCGAACGATACGGACGATCTGCGCACGTTCTATCCGACGAGCGTGCTGGTTACATCATACGACATAATATTCTTCTGGGTAGCGCGCATGATATTCTCAGGCATCGAGCATATGGGCGAAACTCCGTTTCACACGGTGCTGATCCATGGACTTGTGCGTGACGCGCAGGGTCGCAAGATGTCGAAATCCGCGGGCAACGGAATCGATCCGCTGGAACTCATCGACAAATATGGCGCGGACGCGCTGCGATTCTCGCTTGTTATGGGAGTCGCGCCAGGCAACGATACGCGCCTGTCGATAGAAAAGGTAGAAGCGGCTCGAAACTTCGCGAACAAGCTGTGGAACGCCGCGCGGTTCGTGCGAATGAACCTTGACGGCGACGCGCCTAATATCAACCCGGAGCGGCTCGATCTCGCGGATAAATGGATTCTGACGCGATATCAGGAAACCGTTCGCTCGGCGACACGGCATCTGAACGAATATGACCTGGGGCTGGCGTCGCAGGAATTATATGATTTTATATGGAACGCTTATTGCGATTGGACGATCGAGCTTTCAAAAGGCGCGCTGTTTGGCGACGACGCCGACGCGCGGGAGAAAGCCCGCGCGGTGCTCGCGCACGTGCTCGACGGCGCGCTGAAGCTGCTGCATCCGTTTATGCCGTTTATCACGGAAAAATTGTACGGTTTGCTTCCGCTGCCGGCCAAGCGCGGAATGCTGATCGAGGCGCGGTGGCCAGAGGTCGATCCCGCGCTGGATTTCCCGGAGGAAGCGCGGCAAATGGAAGGCGTGATAGAGATAGTGCGCGCGGTGCGCGCGCTGCGGCTGGAGCGCAGCGTATCGCCGGGCAAGCGCGCGCGGCTGTATCTGCTGCCCCAGCCCGGTTGGTCGGAACCGCTCCGTCAGGCTGCGGGAGTGTTCGAGCGGCTCGCGTACGCGCAGGACGTCGTTATGCTTGATAACCTTGATGACGCGCCGCGCCAATCCGCCAAGGCGGTGTGCCCGGCGGCGGACGCGATACTTCCGCTGGGCGAATTGCTCGACCTGGCGAAGGAGCGCGCGCGCCTCGCCAAAGCGCGCGAGAACGCGGAGCGCGAGCTGTCCCGAGGCGAAAGCAAGCTGGCGAACGAGGGCTTCCTTAAAAAAGCGCCGCCGGAACTTATCGAGGAGGAGCGGCGCAAGCTGGATACCCGCAGGGCTATGCTTGAATCGATCAAGGCGCAGGAAGCGCAGTTGGAATAATCCGCAGGAATAACCCGCTGGCATAATCCGACATAATATCCATTCTATTCCGGTTGACAGCCCGTATCACGGGCGTATAATGTTATGTATATGCAGATTCGCGCGAATTTCGCCGCGCCGCGCGAACTCATATACGAGAGACGGAGGAAATTATGGAGTACTCGTTTACGAAATCACAACAGCTGAAAAACAAACCCGATGAATCCCGCCTTGGCTTTGGCAGGATATTCACAGATTATATGTTTACAATGGAATATAAAAAGGGCGAAGGATGGCACAACGCCGAGATTCGCCCCTATGCTCCGTTCATGCTCGACCCTTCCGCTTCCGTGCTGCACTATTCGCAGTCCGTATTCGAAGGCTTGAAAGCGTATCGAACCGCTGATGGCGGCGTCAATCTATTCCGCGCGCGCGACAACTTCAAGCGGCTTAACACATCCTGCGTACGGCTGTCGATTCCAGAGATAGACGCGGACGACGCGCTGTTCGCGCTTCGCGAGCTGCTTCGCGTTGAAGAGCGGTGGGTTCCCTCCGCTCCGGATACCACGCTGTATATTCGCCCGACCATCATCGCCACCGATCCGTTTCTTGGAGTGCACGCGGCCGAGCAGTATCTCTTCTTTATCATCCTGTCGCCTAGCGGCGCGTATTATCCCGAGGGCATGGCGCCTGTGCGCATATATGTGGAGGACGCGTTCGTCCGCGCGGTTCGCGGGGGAGTAGGCTTCGCGAAAACCGGCGGCAATTACGCCGCGTCTATCCGCGCTGGGGATATCGCGCAGGAAAATGGCTTCGCGCAGGTGCTGTGGCTGGACGGCGTAGAGCAGCGATATGTCGAGGAAGTCGGTTCTATGAATATGTTCTTTATGGTGGACGGCGAACTATGGACGCCTGCGCTCAACGGCTCGATACTGCCCGGCATCACCCGCGACAGCGTGATCCGGCTGGCGAACGGCTTCCAAATACCGGTGATCGAAAAAAAGATAGACGTAAACGAGCTGTTCGAGCTAGGCGCGCAGGGGCGGGTGCGTGAAGCTTTCGGAACCGGAACAGCGGCGGTGATATCGCCAGTAGGCTGGCTGCAGTACCGCGATAGAGCGCTCACCATCGCGGACGGGAAAACGGGCCCCATCGCGCAAAAGCTGTACGATTCGCTCACCGGCATACAGTTTGGCAGGCAGCCCGATCCTTATCATTGGGTGGAAACTTTATAATCGGAATCATCATGTAGGAATAAATATAAGAATTTCGGAGGACGCGTACCTTGCGAAGGTACTTGAATTTCGAAGGCTTGCATGTAAAAGAGCAGACCGCCAGCGCTATGCGCGCGGCGCGGTTCTCTCTATGTGAACGCCTTTTTGCGGATCAGCCGCCGCCTACGAACGGCGTGCTTGACGTATGGTCGCTTGAATCGCTGGAACCCTTGTTCGCGCTCAACTGGCAGGAGGTTTCGCCCGCGCCTTCCGCGCTGACGCGACGGCTTCGCGCTAAGCGTGCGGTGCGCGAGAACCTGCAGCGCGACGCCGACTGCCTTTCGCCATACGAGCACGCGCTTATAGAGCGCATTCTGGCGTACGGCGGCATTACCACGCTTGATACAGCAGATGATTTTGACGCGGCTCTGGCGCTGCGCAATCGCCTGTGGTGCGATATCGGCGGCATGGACGGGCGCCCGGCGATTCGCCTGGATCCTGCGCTTGAGCAGCCGATACGCGACGCGTTCTCGCGGTATGATCATCTCATAATCCGCACGCGAGTGTTCACATTTGACGCGATGATTCGCGCGATGCTGTACGCGGCGGGTTTCCTGGATGATCAGCTTCCCCGCCAGCGCTTCTGTGAGGAGGTGCTGGAGGAGGATCCCGCCGATCCGCAAGCGAATCGCCTTGCGCGGAATTTCGTGGAGGCGGCTTACGACTGCGTGCTGTACGCGAACTGCCGGCTGCTGCTTCACGAAGCGCTCGCGCTTCCTGAAACGTTCGTAGAACAGCTGGCGGTGCGAGGTGCGAATATCCCGCCCATGACGCCGGAGCGTATGCTGGGCTGCATGAACGGGCTGCTGCCGGAGGAGCGCACCGCCATGTACACCCTAAAGCGCGCGCTGCAATACGCGCTGCGCCCCGGTATCGCGCTGGAGGACGCGGCGGATGATCTGAAGCTGCTGACGAAGCAAGGCGTCGGATTCGACACGCTGCATCAGGTTGCGTCGGAAATGCTCTGCGTGATGCCTACCTCGGCGATAGACTACGCGCTGAGAAGCCTGATCAATCAAACGCCGCGCTGGCTGTAACCGCGCGATGATAGAGTTTATCATACCGGATGGCGCGCCGCCGATGCGCGCGGATCGCGCTGTATTTTTATATTGTCCGTCCGCGCGCGCGGGCGAGGTGCGAAGCGCGTTTAATCGGCGCGACGTTAAGCGCAACGGCGAGCGCATACCTCCGCATGAAACGGTAGCGCGCGGCGATCATATGGCGATATATGGCGTCGCGGAGCGGTCGGATGCGCAGTTCACGCTAGATATTATATATGAAGATAAAAATATTATAATTATTAATAAACCGCAGGGGATGTCCGTCGAGCCGGACGCGCCCGGCGGTTTTTCGCTTGCGGACGCGGTTCGCGCGCGCTGCGGCGAGGCGTACGCGTGCCATAGGCTGGATTATCAAACCGGCGGGCTTACGTTGTTCGCGAAAAATATGGAGGCGTACGAATGCGCGGCGGATGCGTTCCGCCGCTCGACGGAAGCCGGAGTAGCGCGCGGCTCCGCCGAACGCAAAAAAATCGGAATAAGCAAGGCGTACCACTGTCAAACGGTGGGAACGCCGGAGCCGCCGGAGGGCGAACTGCTGGGATATCTGATAAAGGACGCGAAGGCGTCGCAGGTGCGAGTGCTGCGCGAACCGTCGCCCGGCGCGAGGCTGGCGCGCACGCGGTACCGAGTGCTAACGCCCGGCGATATCGCGTTGGTCGAAGCGGAGCCGCTTACCGGGCGAACGCATCAGATACGCGCGCAGCTCGCGGACGCCGGAGTTCCTATACTTGGCGATGATAAATATGGGAACCGCCCGGCGAATAGGGAGGCGCGCGCGCGTACGCAGCGCCTTTGGTCGGTAAGGATTACGTTTTATACGAACGGCGCGCTGGATTATCTTTATGGAAAAACGTTCCGGGTGAGCGCGCCGTTCGACGGTCATATACTGTCGGCAAATAAAAAGGAAAAATAATAAACGCTCGTCTATATTTTTCATATTCATTATTGGCATAGCCGCTTTAGCATATCGTAAAACGGTCGGGAATATATGTCGCCATTTTATGAGGTATGCATAATGAATATGAAGAATGACCTTCCACGCGTTATCGAGCCCAAATACGCGCACCGAAGTTCGCGTGTCGCGCTGCGGTTCGTCGGCGCGGACGGAAAACCGATCGTCGGAAAAGAGGCGCGCGTCCGTCAAACGGATATCCGCTTTAAGCTTGGCGCGCGGGCGCGCGAGCTGTACATAGCTTTTAATCCCGCCACAAGGGAAATCAGGCGCGCGACAGCAATATATCTATGGGAAAAAATCGCGGAATTATTCAACTCCGCGTGGCTCGACGCGTTCGACTGGATCGATCACGAAAAGTCTCAACGAACGTTTATCGATCAGCCGCTGCGCGACGCCGTGCAGTGGCTGACCGACCGCAATTTGGACGTCAAGGGGCATTCGTTATATTGGAATATAAAAGAACCCGCATGGACGCGCGCTATCGAACCGGAACGAGTCGCGCGGCTCGCGCTAGACCGCGCGCAGCGCCTGGTAAGCGACTTCGCGCCGCATATATCAGATTGGACCGTGATAAAATCGGCGGTGGCTTTGACAAAACCGTACGGCGATTCCGATCCTATGGTTGGCCGCGCGGAATCCGATAAACAAAACACGCTAGCGCTTGCGATACGCAACGGCTCGCTGCCCGATTTCCAGCGCGGCATGTTTGAAACGGCCAAGGCCGCGAACCCCGGCGCGATATTCCGCGTGAACGATTTCGACAGGAACGGCGCGTTCGAAGCGCTGCTGCGCCGCTGGCTGGACGAAGGCTTCCCGCTCGACGCGATCGGCCTGGAATGCATGCCCATACTTTACGATAAGGAATACGAAGCGTTCCTCGACGCGCTGGAACGCTATGCCTCGCTCGGCTTGCCAATGCACGTAAGCCTAAACGTAACGCCTTATCACGACGACGAATTTTTATTTTACGAAACTCCCATACAGGGGTGGCGCATTCCAATAGAGGAACATACTCCCCAGGGCATGGAGGATCGCCAGGCGCGTTACGCCGCGAAGGTTTACGACGCCTTGTATGCCTGCCCGCGGGTATACGCCGCGGCGGAAATTCAAATGGTGGACGTCGCGAACAAGTTTAAACCTCCGGGAATATTTCATCAGGATTATTCCGAGCGCGCGATATGCGACGTGATACGCGAGCGCCTGAACGGCGCGTGGCGCACGGAAGGCGCGGCTGTTACAAACGCGAACGGAGAGATTGAGTTCGTCGGAACCGCCGGATCGTACGAGGCGGAATTGGGCGGCAAAAGGGTTTCGTTCGAAGCGAACGGCGGCGGGCTGGCTGAAGCTATCGAAGCGAAACTATAGCGGCGCGCTTTATGATTTATAAGGAGGGTGCCCCATGTCTAGTGATACAAATCCTATCGCGTATGTCAAGAATCAAGGAGAGTTTTTGACGGCCGCTGCAAATGGTTATGTGACAGATATTATTATCGATCCTGATGATTCGGAATATTTAGTAATTGACTCGCAGTGGACGGGGTGGGGGAACCATATATCTAAGAAAATTATACATGGAAACAATAAGATAATTCAATACGGTACGTCAAATGATGATCCAAGGAATAAGCCCCTTTTTTACCAAGGCGATTCTGTCACTATAAAAGATCTTACGCTTGAAGCATCTATGCATTTGATAAGTGATGCTTCTAACTACTGGTACGGGGCATTTTTCAGAAAGACGACTAACTGCTTATTTGATAATTGTCATGTGAAAGGGGAAGTGCGATTAGAGCACAAAAATATCACAACTACAATTTATATAGGCGGCTTTGTAGGGGCATCCACATCGACGCGATTTTATAGTTGTTCAAATTCAGCGGTAGTAGAATATATAAAAAATAGTCAATATCTAACTGCACACATGGGAGGGTTCTGCGGTAAGGCAGATCAATGCCGGTTCGACTATTGCAGAAACGAAGCGTCTCTCTATACAACTCTTCAAAATATAGAAAATGATTTTGCCTTTTGCTATGCTGGGGGCATTGCAGGGGCCACATCGTCGACGCTATATATAGCATGTGTCAATAATGGCCCTATAACTGCTTTGCGGTGCAATTTGCGCGTTGGTGGAATTTGCGGTTATGTAGAGCACATTAATTATAACAGTTTTAAGTATTGTGTGAATCGTGCCGAAATCAGTGAAACGATGAACGCTTACCCTCCAAATTCAATTGCTGGAGGTGTCATAGGGTATATTCAGTATAACAATAATGCTCAAACAGTTAATATAGAATTCTGTAGAAACGAAGGATCTGTGAGCTGTTCATGCGCGGGTGGAATTGTTGGTTCCTGCAATACTCAAGACTATTACTACAAATTGCCAGATCCTGGCAAAGTAATACTATTAAACAACACAAACAGCGCGGACATTCATGGAATAAAGTATGCGGGAGGAATCATTGGGCGCACCGATTGCATAAATATGGATATAAAAAACAACTGCGTCTCATCACAAACGGAAATTATTCAAGGGTTATACGCCGGCGGTATCGCGGGCGAGATATCTTCGTATAACGAAAATAGCCCGACCGTGGTGCTCATGACAAATCATCTGGCGAACAACATTGTGAACGCAGGGAAAATTATAGGATCTAACGAAGATCCGCCCGCAATAGGTTACGCGCGGCGCATCGTCGGAAGGTCTATCATTGAGCTGGGTTTGAATTATCTCTTTTCGCCGCCGTTGGGTTATATAGCATATAATACATATATGTTTGATAGTAATTATGCGAACCCAAATACATTGATCGTAGGGAACAATCAATTGGATGATATCAACCCAGGTATGAACTACGGGCAGCCCGGCGAACCGGTCGACGCGGACGCCGACCCCGATTACGGCGCCAACCGCATGCAAGGTGCGAACTTTGTTGAATCCGTGCTGCCGGACGGATGGAAATACGACGAATGCCTTAAGCCCGCGTTTGACCCGGACGAAACTGTACCGGATCAGGCGCGGTGCACGGATATGCCGTCCGCGCGTTCCGCCGACGACAGACCCGCGCCCATAGCGAAAGCCGCGCCGCCGCAAGCGACCGCGTCGCTCGCCACATCCAGCGCGAAAGCGTTTACGTCGGTCGTAAACAGCATAGCTAGCATGGAATACGGCCTGCAGAAGATGCTGAAGGCGGGAGCGTCGATAGTGAACCTGGGCGTGGAAAACAACGCGTCGCCAAGCGACATGGCCGAATACAGCGGGCTGGCCGCGCACATCGTAGAAGGCGCGCGCGACACGGAGGGAAAGCTGCTCGACAAACTGTGCTGTTCGATGGCTTACTTACAATCCTATATGGATCATGAATGTTCGAACGAGAGCGGCGGCGGAGACTGTCCAAAGCGCTGGCAAATACGGATGAACACGGTGCTGTGCGATTTGGACTTCAGCGTGCAGGCGCAGTTTATAATAACCAACACCGTGACAAACGAAATTACGCGCGTAGTGACCGACGCGAACGGGCATCTAGTGCTCGACCTATACGCGGGCGAATACACTATGACGCTGTACGACACGGGCGAGAACAATCTCGCGCCCGATACGCGCCGCATTATTGTAGGCGGCGACGGAACTTATTTCGTCGGCGGCGAAATGATTCGCCATCCGGAAACGGGAATATGCGATCTCTGCCTTGCGCTGGCGCCGCTGTCTGATTATTCGCCGCCCGAAACGGGCGAGTGATCCGCCGAGATTTGCGGCAACTGGGCGGTATAATTTTAGCACTCATTCAAAATGAGTGCTAATTTGTTATTGACATAACGCTTGTCCATGAATAAAATAAGATAGTGAAGCGGCGCGCGCGGGTATGGGCGCAGCCCCGTTTAATTCGGGACGGAGGGGCAAAGCCCCGCACCATCATAAAAGCGCGCTAACGGGGAGGCGAAAATTTATGAGCGAAAACGGAACCATTTCGATTCACGCGCAAAATATCATGCCTATAATAAAGAAGTGGCTATATTCAGATAAGGATATATTCATCCGCGAGATGATATCGAACGCAAGCGACGCGATATTTAAGCGCCAGCAAATCGAGCCGTCCTTCTTTGGCGAGGGAAGGATAACGGTTCACGTAAACGAAGAGCTGGGTCAGCTCGCGTTTACGGATAACGGCGTTGGCATGACGGCGGAGGAAGTGCGCAAGTACATAAACCAAGTCGCGTTTTCAAGCGCCGAGGAATTCCTGAAGCAATATGAAGGCGCGGAAAAGGGCGGGATCATCGGGCACTTTGGGCTGGGGTTCTACTCCGCGTTTATGGTTGCGAAGAAGGTTTATATATCGACGCTATCCTGCCGGGAAGGCGCGGAGGGCGTGCTGTGGATCAGCGAGGACGGGCTGTCGTTTACCATGGAGCCAATCGATCGGGCGGAGGTCGGCACGACCATTACGCTTGATATTCAGCCGGAGGAGGTTGAATTCCTCCACAAACACCGCGTGCGCGAGGTGCTGGAAAAATACTGCGCGTTTATGCCAACCCCCATATATCTTGTGGATTTGAAGGCCGAGGATATTTCCGGGAAACCTGCGGAGGATGAATCCGAGGACGAGCTTACCGACGAGGAACTGGCAAAGGAGCTTGACGAGGAGCTTGACAAAATAGACGACGACCAGCTGGACTCGTCGGATGCGGAAGCGCTCGAAGGCGAGCACGTTCACGACGACTCCTGCGAATGCGGCCACGATCATCATGATCACGAGCATGATCACGAGCATGATCACGAGCATGACCACGAGCACGCTCATCGCGACGAACCGAAAGAGCCGAAGCCGATCAACGAAACGCGCCCGTTGTGGCTGAAGGATCCCAAGGATTGCACCGATCAGGAATATAAGGATTTCTACTTCCGTGTGTTCCGCGAATACGAGCCGCCGCTTTTCTGGATACATCTGAACGTGGATCACCCGTTCAGGCTGAAGGGCATACTCTATTTCCCGAAGCTCAAGCAGGAAATTACCGGCTTGACCGAGGGGCCGATCAAGCTGTTCAGCGGACAGGTGTTCGTCGCGGATAACATAAAGGAAGTAACCCCGGAGTTCCTTACCCTTCTTAAAGGCGCGATCGATTGCCCGGATATACCGCTGAACGTGTCCCGCTCGTTCCTGCAAAACGACGGGTATGTGAAGAAGCTTTCCTCGTATATAACGCGCAAGGTCGCAGACAGGCTGGTTTCGCTGTTTAACAAGGAGCGCGAGAGCTACGAGAAATACTGGGAGGATATCAACCCGTTCGTGAAGTTCGGCTGCATGAAGGACGAAACCTTCTACGACCGCGTTAAGGATGTAATTATATTTAGATCAGTAAACGGCGGGTTTATAACTCGCGCCGAATATCTTGAGAAGAATAAAGAAAAGGCGGAGAACAAGATATTCTACGCGACCGACGCGCAGCTGCAGGCCGCGACGATCGCGCTGTATACGGATCAGGGAATAGACGTCGCGCTGCTGGATTCCCCGATAGACGTGAACTTTATTTCGTTCATTGAATATAAGGATCAGCAGGTGAAGTACAGCCGCGTGGACGCGGACTTATCCGGGCTGACAGGTGCGGAGGGCGGCGCCGATCTGGATCTGAAGCGGTTGGAGGCCATGTTCAGGGACGCGCTGGATCGCAAGGATTTGCAGGTTTCGGTCGAATCGTTCAAGGACGAAACGATTCCCGCCGTCACCGTGGAAGAGGAACAGATGCGCCGGTTCCGCGATATGTCCCGCTTTTTTGGCCGCGCTGAAACGCCGTTTCCAGCGTCCGTCAAGCTGGCGCTGAATTCGCGCAGCTCGGTAATCCAATCGCTCAACACGCGCGAGGCGGGAGAGGATACGTTCGATATATGCCGCCATATATATGATTTGGCGGAAATGGCGCGCCAGCCGCTCGAACCGGAGGCAATGCGCAGGTTCATCACTCGAAGCCACTCGATGATGGCGCGCGGCTTAAACGCGTAGTATTTTTCCGTAAATCAACCGCCGCCCGAGCAAGCCGGACGGCGGTTTTCTTTTGTACTTTTAGCGCTGTTAAACGCTTCTTCCGAAGTGGTTAACCTCAATCATCAACGCATAAAAATCCTACCAAAGGCGCATATATTTGTCAATCACAATCGTTCGCGCGAATCGACAGCAACCGCGAAAACCGTTAAAAATATTGGTAAATATTGAAGATTCATCGGGTATTCCGCGCGATTTAGACTGGCAAACGGCGGCTTATATGTATATTCATTCATGTGTAAGTTCCCGCTTGCCCATTTATTGCGGCAGCCGGATATGGCAAAAATGATTGCGCAGCAGGCACCGCGAAAAAGCGGGGGTGAGAAACGGCAATCTATATTTATATATTTATATTTTATCCGGCGGCGTCAGCGCCTGAACGGCGCGCTCGTCTGGCGTGACAGTTCGCGTGCGCTGGTGAGTATATATAACGAATCCCGGAGGCGATCCGCCGGGTTTTTTTACGTGCTTGCGCAGCGTAAAATCGACGGGCACGTTTGACGAGCCGCGCCCCTTGCTGTACCACGCGGCGAGCATAAGCGCCTCGCGCAGCGTCGCGGCGGGCGGTTCGCCGATATGGCGGATGATCACATGGGAGCCGGGCATATCCTTCGCGTGCAGCCAGGTTTCCTCGCCGTTGGCGTCGGCGGTGAGGCGGTCGTTCTGCGCGCTTGTCTTTCCGACAAGTATGTCGATTCCGTCGCTGGAGCGAAACTTATATGGCTTGGACGGCGGCAGCTTGCGCGCCTTTTTTCGGGAAGCGTCCTGCCGCACGACGCCCGCCCGTATAAGCTGCGCGCGCACTTCCTCCAATTCCGATTCGTCCGTACAGTTATCCAGGTCAAGCCGCTGCGTAGTAAGGAACAGAAGGGTATCCTCCGTCGCGCGCTTTTGCTCCGCCGCCGCATTGCTTGCCGCGCGGAGCTTGCGCGCCTGTTTGAAAAAACGCTGCGCGTTCGCGGCGGGAGTTAATTGTTCGTCCAGCGGAACGAGCGCGGGGGGCGAATCCGGTAAATGATAATCTTCCAGCGTTACCGAAGCCGCGCCCTTTGGTATCCTATATAAATTCGCCGTGATCAATTCGCCCAGATTCTGCAGCCGCTCGATTTCATCCTGCCGCGCGATCGCCTCCGACTGTATCGCCAGCTTCTTTTCCGCACGCTCGATAGCGTTGTCGAGCGTTTTGCGAAGCGCCTGCGTGCGGCGGCTCATGCGCTCGCGCGCGTCGCGTCCGGCGTAACACGCGTCCATCGCCTCGGATAGGCTTTGGCATGGCCGCTGAAGCGCCGCAGGCAGCGACGCCTGAACGAACGCAAACGCGTCGATCGGCGTACCATTCTCGTTTAGAAGAAGCGTCGGCTCCGCGAGATCGGGTATGCGGCGCAGCAATTCGCACAGCGAATCGGCGGCGGCGAGGCGGTCGATCGAATCTATATACGCCCCCGCGTCGCCGACGGCGCGGTACGCGAGTTCGCGCGCCGACGCGGGGCCGATTCCCGCTATCGCGTCGGATATGCAGCGGCTGAGCTTCCCGCCGCCGACAGCGAACCGCGAGGCTATATCGGCGGCTTCTGCAGTGAACGGTTCAAGCTTATCCTGCTCCGGCGGCGGCTGATAGAGCCTGCCGGGCAGAACTTCCCTATAGCGGCTCATGGACGCGTTTACGTGGCGTACGGCGTCCACTATACGCCCTGATGCGTCGGTGAGTATCAGGTTGCTGTTTCTGCCGGTGCACTCGGCAATCAAATGGTGCGCTCCGGGTTCTCCCAAGTCGTCCTGAGTTTCAAAATAGACCCATATAACTCGGTCGCCGCGTATTTGCCGGACGCCCGTTATTTTTGCCCCTTGCAGGCGCTTTCGCAGCAGCATGCAAAACATCGGCGGTTCCTGAGGATTTGGCGGCGTCTGCGCGGTCAGCTGTATGCGCGGCGCGTTTGTGTCCGCGCTAAGCAGCAGCCGATAGTTTTCCGATCGGCTGCGAATGATCAGCAATATCGACGAGCGATCCGGCTGCTGCACGCGCTCGACTCGTCCGCCGCGCAGCGCGTCGTCGCATTCCCGCGCAAGGAATCCAAGAGTAAGTCCGTCCGTTGGCATGCGCATCCCTCCAACGGAATGATAACCGTTTATTTGACGCCGGTCAACTATATTTTATTATAATATAATAAAATAAAATTCGCATGACTTCCGCCGGATTATATGGTAATATGCTACCATGTCTAATTCGGCGCCGAATCCAAAACGAATATGCTGAGGAAGGGCGGCGCGGCGGCGCGAGGTTTGAAAATATGCCGCGCGTTTTTCCGCATATTTATAATGGAATTTTCATCCTGCCGACACGCTGGGTTCACATTCGAACATTATGATTAACTTTGGCTCGACAGCAATACCATTAAGGGAAACGACACCCCAGATATATGAGAGGGAAGAAGCGAAGCCGTGCGAAACTTGATACGATACCTAAAACCATTCGCGCCGATAGTGCTGCTGGTGCTCGCGCTGCTTGCCGCGCAGGCCATGCTTGAGCTTGCGCTGCCGCAGTATACATCCGACATAGTGGACGTCGGAATCACGCAGGAGGGAATCGTAAGCGCCGCGCCAAGCGTGATCCGAAAGGAATCGTTGGACGATCTGACGCTGCTTATGAGCTCCGCCGACGCGAAAGCCGTGCTGGACGCCTACGAACCGCTAACCGGCCACGCGTATAAAACCGACGCTCCGCTGCTTCAACTTAAGGTGGACGCGGATGCCGAAGCATCGGATTTCGAAGCGATTGAAACTCCGCTCCTGCGGGCGCAGGCGCTTGTGAGCATCGCCCTTCAGATGGCGCAGTCGGAAGATGTGACGCCGCCGGAGGACGCGGATGGAACGCAGGCCGACGCTTCGGCGGATATGGCGCAGCGGCTGAGGGAATCAGGCGGGGATATATTCGCGCTGGTTAAAAGCATCCCCGCGCTGCTGAGGAGCGCGGTGGTTTCGCAGATACAAAATCAACTGAGCGCGGTTCCGGAGGCGCAGCTGCGTCAAATGGCAATAGCGCAGGTATCCGCAGAATATAAGGAAATAGGCGTGCCCAGCGCGCAGGTATCATACATATCCCGCGCGGGGCTTAAGATGCTGCTAATGGTTCTGCTAAGCGCGATAGCGTCGATCGGCGTCGGGTTCTTCTCCGCGCGCATCGCGGCGGGGGTGGGACGCACGCTTCGCAAGCGTACGTTCGCGCGCGTGGTTTCATACGGCAACCAGGAGATAGGCAAATTCTCCACCGCATCGCTGATAACGCGCTGCACGAACGACATACAGCAAATTCAGCAGATGCTGGTTATGCTTTTACGCGTGCTCGTGTTCGCCCCTATTATGGCGATAGGCGGCCTGTTCAAGGCGATAAACGCTAACGCGTCCATGACGTGGGTTATAGGAGTTGGCATCGCCGCAGTTATAATCACGGTAGGCACGCTTATGATTCTCGCGTTTCCCAAATTCAAAATCATGCAGACGCTTGTCGATCGCATCAACCTTGTGATGCGCGAGCAGCTAACGGGCATGCAGGTCATCCGCGCGTTTTCCACACAGGCGCGCGAGCGCGAGCGTTTCCAGGGCGCGAACGAAAAGCTAATGGGCAACTCGCTGTTCATCAACCGCGTTATGTCGATGATGTTCCCAATGATAATGCTGCTGATGAACGCGGTGATGTGCCTTATAATATGGGCGGGTTCTCACGCGATAGATGCTGGCGCGATGCAGGTGGGCGAAATGATGGCGTTCATGCAGTACGCTATGCAGATCATTATGTCGTTCCTTATGATATCCATGCTGTCCGTAATGCTGCCCCGCGCGCTGGTTTCAGTCGGGCGCATCCAGGAAGTGATCGATACCGAACCCGCGCTGCATGATCCCAAGGCGCCCAAATCGTTCCCGCCAAACGCCAAGGGCGTCGTGAAATTCGATCATGTTACGTTCAGCTATCCCAACAGCGAGGAGCCAGTTCTGCGAGATATATCGTTTACCGCGCGTCCCGGAGAGACGACGGCGTTCATCGGTTCGACGGGCAGCGGCAAATCCACCGTCGTAAGCTTGATTCCCCGCTTCTTCGACGTATCGGAGGGAACAATAACGCTGGACGGCGTGGACGTGCGCGACGTAACGCAGCGTGAACTGCGCTCCCGTATAGGGTTCGTGCCCCAAAAGGCGATGCTGTTCTCCGGCGATATAGATGGCAACATCCGCTACGGCGGCCGCGAGATATCCGAGGATAGCATGCGCGAAGCTGCAGCCATAGCACAGGCCGCAGAGTTCATCGAGCGCAAGCCCGACGGTTATCGCGATCCGATTACCCAGGGCGGCGATAACGTTTCAGGTGGCCAGCGCCAGCGGCTGTCTATAGCGCGCGCGCTTGCGGGTCGCCCGGATGTGCTGATATTCGACGACAGCTTTTCCGCGCTCGATTTTAAAACGGACGCGCAGCTGCGCGCCGCGCTTCGCGAGCATACGGTCGGCGCCACCCTGTTAATAGTCGCGCAGCGGGTGCCTACGATTATGAACGCAGAACAAATTATCGTGCTGGACGAAGGGCGTATAGTAGGCATAGGCACGCACAGGGAGCTGCTGAAGAAGTGCTCTATTTATAGGGATATAGCGGTTACCCAGCTGTCAGAGGAAGAACTTGCGTAATAGTAATATTAGAAATATAATGCGGCATAATTGAAAGGGAGCGCAAATATATGAGCGAATCCAAAGGGGGCGCCTCCGCGCGTCCGCTGCGCGCAAGAGGCGGAGGATTTATGGGCGGACCGGGAGGAGGATCTCCCGGAATGAATATGATTGAGAAACCATCGGATTTCAAGGGAACGTTTCGCAAGCTGCTGCGGCTGATGACGGCGTGGCGATTGCAACTTATAATAGTTATTATATTTGCGATAGGCGGCGCGGCGTTCGGAGTGGTGGGCCCAAAGATACTGGGGCGCGCGACTACCGAGATATTCAGCGGATTAATGGGCAAAATCGGAGGCGGGGGCGGGATAAACTACGCCAGTGTCGGTCGGATACTGCTGTCTGTGCTGCTGCTATACGCGGGGAGTTCCGCGCTTAGCTTCATACAGGGCTGGATAATGAGCGGCATCACGCAGCGCACTGCATATACGCTGCGCCGCGATTTGAGCGACAAGATGCAGCGCTTGCCTATGCGTTTCTTCGACCGCTATACGAACGGCGAAATTCTATCGAGGGTAACGAACGACGTAGATACGCTGGCTATGAGCATGAACCAGGTGATGACGCAGTTCATCACATCCGTTACGACGGTGCTGGGCGTGCTTTACATGATGCTTTCAATAAGCGTATGGATGACGCTGATTGCTATCGTGATGCTTCCGATAACCGCAATCACGCTGATGGCTATAATGAAGCGTTCTCAGAAGTATTTCAGCCAGCAGCAGGAAGAGCTTGGGCACGTCAACGGCCAGGTGGAGGAAGTGTTCGGCGGGCACTTGATAGTGAAGGCGTTCAACGCCGAGGATCAGGTTATCGAACGGTTCGATAAGGATAACGACGCGCTATACGCGAGCGCGTGGAAAAGCCAGTTTTTCTCCGGGCTTATGATGCCGATTTCTGGTATGATAGGCAACCTTGGCTATGTACTTGTGTCCATATTGGGCGGGGTGCTCGCCGCGCGCGGGCAGATCGCGGTGGGAGACATACAGGCGTTCGTGCAATACGTGCGGCAGTTTAGTATGCCAATCACGCAGCTGGCGCAGGTTAGCAATATGATACAGTCGATGATGGCGGCTGCGGAGCGGGTGTTCAACCTTCTTGAAGAGGAGGAGGAGGGGCAGATCGTAGAGAATCCGGTGGCGATCGACGGCTTGAACGGGCGCGTGACTTTCGATTCGATAAAGTTTGGATATGTAGAAGGCAAGCCCGTAATACAGAACTTCAGCGCGGATATCACGCCGGGCATGCGGGTGGCGATCGTCGGACCTACTGGCGCGGGGAAGACGACTATCGTAAAACTGCTCATGCGTTTCTACGACGTATCCGAAGGCGCGATATTGGTGGACGGACATGATTTGCGCGCGTTTAACAGGATAGAGCTGCGCGATCTTTTTGGGATGGTGCTGCAGGACGCGTGGCTGTTCAGCGGATCGATAATGGAGAATATACGTTATGGAAAACTAACGGCGTCGGACGAGGAAGTGCGCGCGGCGGCCGCAGTAGCGGATGTTGATCATTTTATAAGGACGCTGCCCGACGGATACAACATGGAGATAAACGAAGAATCTTCAAATATATCGCAGGGACAGAAGCAGTTGCTTACGATTGCGCGCGCGCTGCTGGCGAATCCCAAAATTTTAATATTGGATGAGGCGACGAGTTCCGTGGATACGCGAACCGAGATGAGAATACAGGAGGCGATGCACCGGTTGACGCAGGGGCGAACCAGCTTTATAATAGCGCATCGCCTGTCCACGATTCGTGGAGCCGATTTGATACTCGTTATGCGCGACGGAGATATTGTGGAACAGGGGACGCACGAAGCGCTGCTGGAGCGGAAGGGATTTTATTCCGAGCTGTATCAGTCGCAGTTCGCTTCATGAAATGACCGCGCTCATAAACCGCGGTGTTCATCTAAATCATATCGGAAAGAAGGGAATCCCGTGTCCGACGACCGACTTGCGCATCGCAAATCCTCGCGCCGCTTGCGGATACTATATCCCAACGGCAGTCCTGCGGCAAACCAGCCGATCGATATACGCCAAACCCGGCATGCGTTTTTATTTGGATGCGGCGCGTTCGACGCCGTAGCGCTGGCGAACGCCGCGCCCGGCGATCCGGCTCGCGATATGCTTGAGGATCGCCTATCCAAATGGCTGGAAATATTTAACTATGGAACGCTGCCTTTTTATTGGGGACGCTTCGAACCGGAGCAAGGCAATCCCCACACGGACGAAATCCTGCGCGCGGCGCGCTGGCTCAACGCGCGAGGCGTCGCGGTGAAGGGGCATCCGCTATGCTGGCATACCGTCTCCGCTCCATGGCTGCTGGAGCGCTCCAACGCGGAGATACTCGACCTGCAGCTCGCGCGCATTCGCCGCGACGTAGCCGACTTCGCCGGTGAAATCGATATGTGGGATGTTATTAACGAAGTGGTAATCATGCCCATATTTGATAAGTATGATAACGGAATAACCCGCATTTGTAAGGAGCTGCACCGAGTGCCGCTGATAAAAGAAGTTTTTGCCGCAGCCCGTGAGGCGAATCCGCGCGCGACGCTTCTGCTAAACGATTTCAACACATCAATTGATTATGAAATACTAATCGATGGCTGCCTCGCGGCGGGAGTGCAGATCGACGCGATAGGCATTCAGTCCCACCAGCACCAAGGGTATTGGGGAGCGGATAAGCTTCATGCCGTGCTGGAGCGCTTCTCCTCGTTTAAACTGCCCATCCATTTCACCGAAAACACTATTATTTCAGGAGCGATAATGCCCGCGCATATAGAGGATTTGAACGACTATCAAGTTGAAGATTGGCCGACCACCCCGGAGGGCGAGGATCGCCAGGCGCGCGAGCTTTCCGATATGATTAATATTCTATTCGCCCACCCGCTGGTCGAAGCTTTTACCATATGGGATCACGCAGACGGTAAATGGCTTAATGCGCCTTCGGGAATCATTCGGCGGGATAACACTGAAAAACCGGCTCACTACGCGATGCGCGAGCTCGTGAAAGGAGCCTGGAGCACCCATGAAAGCGCCCATACAGACTCGAACGGCGAACTTACCGTCTCCGGCTTCCAGGGCGATTATATGATTTCCTGCGGCGATAGAACCGCAGGCTTCTCGCTTCGCAAGGGGGAGCTAGAGCCGCTCGATGTTGGGCTGAGCGAATAATCGCTCAATACGCCGCGCAAAAGGAATCCTATATATATAGGATTCCTTTTTATATTATATATATACAACAATATGTATAGCCGATCGAGTCGCGGTAAATCCCGCCGCTTTTAATACTAAACTCCGTTTAAACGGTAGCAGATTCGCGAAGGATTTTTGCCGGTCGCAAAGTCGAGGGAGCGAGGCGGGCTGGAGGCCCGTTGAGCGGACGAGACGCAGCGAGCGACAAAAAGACTCGCGAAGATGCCGCC
>JAISZG010000040.1 GCA_031269355.1 Oscillospiraceae bacterium
TTGCGTCAAGCAGTTCGCTCGCCAGCGCGTCCTTTACCTCGGCAAGGGGAACCTCTCCTTCCGGAATTTCGGAAGAGAATAATATAATATGATATCCATAATCCGTCTCAACCAAATCGGATATATCTCCGGGCGCGCCAAGCGCCATCGACGCGTCGTGGAACGGAGCGACGTATGTGGTCGTCTCCTCGGAGATAAGATATCCGTTTGTCTGGGCTGGTTCGACGGTCATTCCAGAATCCGTACCGTAGGAAGATATCAGCGTATCGAAATCCGCGCCAGGCGCTTTTGCCAGCGAAAGCACGTTCTCCGCTTTCGATAGTATCTGCTCCTTGCCCTGCCGACGCAGATCAGCTATCTTCGCGTTCTGCTCGGCATCGCTTGCGTCGATATCCGCGAGCAAGCCGTTGAATAGCTGCTGGGTAGCTTCATCGGCGTCGCCGTATTCCGCTATCTGCTGCTCCAGGGAAATACGATTGTAGCTGTTGGTGTACAGGGAATCATTCGCCTCGTCGATCTGCGTTTGGATATCTTCCGGCATGCCGATGAGAAGGTTCTTAACATATCGATATCCGCCGGGGCGGTATACGATCAGCTCGCCGTTTGTAAGGTCTGTTCCAAACTGAGTCGGCGCGGCGGCATAGCTGTCTTTCTGGCCTAATACGCGGGTATCGTATTCGGCTTGAATTTCGTCGTCTGAAACCGTAACGTTCTTAACCGCGTCTTCGTAAAGCTTGTCCTCTATCGCCGCAGCGCGCGTCATTTCAAGTATATATTCTTTGGTAAGCCCCTGCGCGTCGAGCGCCGCGATTATCTGCGCGCGCGCGGCTTCATCAGTCAGCGACGTATTCGACAGTTTCAGCGTTTCGATATTCGACGCCAGCGCGGATTCATACGATTCCTCTGAATCCGTCTGAATTTTTTTCAGTTCGTCTTCAGCGAGGCTAAGTCCGCGCGTTTCAAATTGTATGTCGCTAACGCGCTGGGCGGTGAGCGTATCGAGCGCCGCTTGTTTCGCGTCGCTTTGCAAAGCTTCGTCGTCGGCGCTTATGCTTATGCCATACGCCTGATATAGGGATACATACTGCGAGAGCGTAGCGTTAAACACGCCCTGGGCTTCGCCTTTGGTTATAGGCTGCCCGGCGACTTCAGCTATTACTGTTTTAGCGTCGACGGATAAATCCTTCTCAATCAGTTTGCATCCGCTCACCGTGAACAGCACCGCCATCGCAAGCGCCGCAAACGCGCGTTTCTTCATGTAATCGCCAACCCCTTCATCGTTTATCAACTTCCGGAAATCGATCCGATTCGATAAAACCCTTGCATATTATAACCGGATAAATGCCATCTGACAAGCGTTTAAACGGAGTTTAGTATTACAACACCTTCCTCAGGAAATCGCGAGTTCTGGCGTTCCTGGGATTCGACAGCACCTCGCCGGGCGGTCCTTCTTCCACTATAATGCCCTCGTCCATGAACAGTACGCGATCGGCCGCTTCTCTCGCGAAACCAATTTCATGCGTCACTACTACCATCGTCATTCCTTCAAGCGCTAGCTGCTTCATAACGGACAGCACCTCGCCCACCATTTCCGGATCCAGAGCGGATGTCGGTTCGTCGAACAGCATCACCTTTGGATGCATCGCGAGCGCGCGGACAATCGCGACGCGCTGCTTTTGGCCGCCTGATAATTGGTTAGGATACGCGTTTGCCTTATCGGATAATCCGACGCGCTCAAGCAAAGCCAGCGCCTCCGAAGTCGCCTGATCGCGCGTGGCCAAGCCCAATCGCACCGGCGCTAGCGTTATATTTTTTATTACCGTATAATGAGGAAACAGATTAAACTGCTGGAACACCATTCCCATTTTTCGCCGAACCATGTTCACATCAAACCCCGGCCTCGTTATTTCGTCTCCTTCCAGGGTTATGGTTCCTGAAGTTGGGAGCTCCAGCAAATTCAAGCAGCGCAGGAATGTCGATTTGCCGCTGCCCGACGGGCCGATCACGACTACTTTTTCCTTCTCCTGTATATCCTGATTTATTCCGCGAAGCACTTCCAGTTTATCAAACGACTTGGTCAGCGCGCGCACTTGTATCACCTTGCCGCAGCCTCCTTTCAAGCGCGTTTGTGCCTTTTGTAAGTGCCGTGACGACAGCAAGATACATCAAGCCGGATATGATATACGGCATAAACGGAGAATATGTGCGGCTTCGTATGTAGTCGGCAGCCTTCGTCAATTCGGTCAGCGCGATATATGCGAGGATTGATGTTTCTTTTATCAATGTGATAAACTCATTGCAAAGCGATGGAAGCGCCGCCTTCATTGCTTGCGGAAATATAATAAGCTGCATGGCCATTGCGCGCGTAAGTCCGAGCGAGCGTCCCGCTTCCACCTGCCCGCGATCCACGGCCAGTATGCCGCCTCGGATTATTTCCGCGATATACGCCGCGCTGTTCAACCCGCAGGCGATAACGCCTATGAATATCTTATCAAGTTTGATACTTCCAAATATTCCAAAGTTTATTATAAGCAATTGAAGAAGCATAGGCGTACCGCGAATAATATTTATATATTTGCCGGCAATCCACGACAGATACCGAAAGCGTCCAATTCGCGCGTTCGATAACCGCGCAAGCGCAAGCGCCGCTCCCAGCGTGAATCCGAATATAGTTGCGAGTATGCTTACAATTATCGTTACGCGCAGTCCGCGCAGATAATTCATATACCGCCCGTCTGTTATGAGATTCAAATATATTTCTTTATATAAGTTTTCCCAGAAGTTAAGCGTTCCAGCGACCGCGCGTTCCTGTATCGCCGCCCACCACGCATCGAATAAGTTCATCATGGAACGGCTCCTTTTCATATAATACTAAACTCCGCTTGAACAGAGTTTAGTATAAGCGCAGCAAGCGGAGTCGAAGGCGCAGCACAGCTGGCTGTATCGGATTCATAAAAACTCCGCAGAGTTTCAGCTTATCCGATGCGGAATGAACAAGCGCTCAAAATATAACCGGAAGTCGGATCGCGCTATTTCGCGATCCGACATTCAAAATAGGTTCAAGTAAAAACGCCGTAGAATTCTGTTGTTTGAAAGTATTACGGTTGAGCGATTTCTTCTGAGGCAGGTTCTTCCTCGGCGGGAAAATATTTAAGGAGAATGGCGTCAAGCGTGCCGTCCGTCGTGATTCGCTCAATAGTATTATTGATTGATTCGACTAGCTCCGGATGGCCTTTCGGCACCGCCACAGCGTAGAATTCATCTTCAAACTCAATGGTATCCAGCAGCGTGAGATTTGGGTTATTAAGCGCGGCCAGTATATTCTTCGCTACCGGTTCGTCGATGATGACGGCGTCCAGTTTACCGCCCGCCAATTCAAGCACGGCGTCCAAAGCTTTAGCGAAGCGCTGGATATCCTCGGAGTATTCTTCCGCAGCGTAATCGCCCGTCGTGCCGGTTTGCACGCCGATCGTCGTGCCTTTCAAAGATTCAGAGTCCTGCGCCTTTCCGCCTACCTGAACAATGCACGCCTGGCGCGCGTTATAATACGTATCGGAAAAATCGACGCTGTTCAGCCGCTCGGGCTTCACGGTCATCGCGGCGACGCCTATGTCGATCTGTCCGGATGTCAGCGCCGGTATTATCGAATCGAACGCCATGTTCTCAATCACCAGTTCAAGACCCAAATCCTTTGCGATTTCCGCCGCGATCTCCGCGTCCACGCCTATCACGGAATCGCCTTCGACAAATTCGAACGGCGGAAATTCCGCGTTTGTACCCATCGTAAGAGTGCCTTCGGCTATCGCCATGCCTGCGGCGAACATAGATATGACAAGTATCAGCGCGATAAGCATACCTGAATATTTCTGCATATGTAGTCCTCTCTTTCCGGACAAAAGCATCCGCCCATCCGGTGGTATTTTTTTGTGAATTATAGCGGATATAGTTATTAAAGTCAAGCCTGACGCCACGCGGCTGTGAATGTGCTGTGATATTGCCTCGTTGAGATTATTCCGAGAAAATGTCTCGTATGGAACGGAGAATCGCAATGAGTCAAGTAGAACTGAGGCGGGCGCATGTGCTGAGAAACTACCTGGACGGAGCAATAGATCGAAAGGGAGCTGCACTATAGTCAATAAGGTAGACACAAAAATACGTGACGCGCGAGCCAAAATATTTCCGGAGCCAGAGACCGCGTCCCCCTATACCTATGGTGAGCGCTATAGTCCCCGCCGCGCAGCGGCGGCTTGGTCTTGACAGAGCGCTTCCAAAACGCTACGCTGCGTTGCCGACGGCGAAGGGGAAGAGCATCCAGTT
>JAISZG010000059.1 GCA_031269355.1 Oscillospiraceae bacterium
GGTGGGTTTTTGCTTCTTTTTCCCCGGAGAAAAAGAAGAACCCCCCAAATAACAAACCAACCCCTATCACGAACCCCTAAAACCCCTATTCCCCATCCCTAAGGCTCCCCCCGTTCCAATCCCCGGGGGTTGTTTGGTGGGGGGGCGCCCCCCCCCCTCCCAAAAGAGCGAAGCGACATCACACTCCAAGCTTCTCGCGTCGGATTTTTTCTAGCGTTTGATAATTAAACTCCGGCGTATACCCCCTCAGCGGCAGCAACTTTTCATGAATCGCCGACAACAACCAACTCGGCTGCGGATAATAATAATGCTCCAGCTCCGGACACGGGCTTATTACGTTCGGCGCCCCAACCACCACGGGCGGCGCGTCCAGATACCCAAAGCAGAATTCAGTAATGTTTCGCGCGATATCATTTAAATGGCTCCCCCGCTCGCATGCATCCGATATCAACGCTATCCTGCCTGTCTTCTTTACCGATTCGATTACTAAATCATAATTAAACGGAACCAAGCTGCGCGCGTCGATAACCTCGGCGCTTACCGCGTAATCGTCGAGCAGCTTCGCGGCGTCGATCGCCGTATACAGCGACGCGCCTATCGTAAGTATAGTCACATCCTTGCCAGCTCGCTTGATGTCCGGCTCGCCAAACGGTATCTCATAATACCCCTCGGGCACGCCTCCTTCGCGGAACTGCTCGCCCATATCGTACAACTTCTGGCTTTCGAAAAACACCACGGGATCGCTGCCGCTCAGCGCAGTGTTCATCAGTCCCTTCGCGTCGTACGGGGTGACAGGGTAGCACACCTTAAGGCCGGGTATATGCGTTACCAGGCTGGTCCAATCCTGCGCGTGCTGCGCGCCGTACTTGCTGCCCACCGATACGCGCAGCACAACGGGAATCTTCAGCGCGCCCGCGCTCATCGCCTGCCATTTGGCTAGCTGGTTGAACACCTCATCGCCAGCGCGCCCCAGAAAATCGCAGTACATAAGTTCGGGTATCGCGCGGCCGCCCATCATAGCATACCCCACCGCGCTGGCTACGATTGTGCTTTCGCTTATCGGCGCATTGAAGAATCTGTGATACGGCAGCGATTCCGTCAATCCGCCGTATACGCCAAACGCACCTCCCCAATCGCGGTTATCCTCGCCAAACGCTATAAGCGCAGGATCAGTATAAAATTTATTTATTATCGCCTCGAACAGCGCATCCCGTATCGTAAACTGTTTCAGTTTGCTTATAGGCTTACCATCTTTATCATATGCGAATCGTTCCTTTTGTGCAAGCTTTTTTACGCGGCTGTTTTCGGAGAGCGGCGCCAGCGTTTCCGGTTCGCCCGATCCGCGCTTCTCGATGCGTTCGTTCGAGAATATAAAGCGGCGCACGGCGTCGGGGTCGCGTGCCAAATCGAGGCGCGGCGACGCATCGGGATTGATGGCGATTTTCATAATGCGGGTGATATCGGCCTTGATATCCCGTTCGATTTCATCAAGCGCGCCGTCCGCAGCAACTCCGTTTGATATTAGCGCGTGGCGATACTCTCTGATGGAATCGACCGCCTGCCACGCGTCTATCTCCTCCTTTGTGCGATAGGAGGACGCGTCTGTTGCGGAATGGCCAGCGTATCTATATGTTACGACATCCAGCAATACGGGTCCCTTTTTCTCATCCAGAACTTTGCGCTTGCGTTCGAACGCGTCGATAACGGCGAGCGGGTTATAGCCGTCGACGCGCTCGGCGTTCAGCGCATCCTGGCGAATGCCGGCGCCGACGCGAGCCAATATTCCATAGGCCATCGTTTCGCCGCTGGTTTGGCCGCCCATGCCGTAGCCGTTGTTGAACACGTTGAATATAAGTGGCAGCCCGCCCTTATGCGCGTCGTCCCACAGCTTTGTATATTGATCCATTGCCGCGTAGTTGAGCGCCTCCCATACGGGGCCGCATCCAAACGAGCCGTCGCCAATGTTGCAAACTACGATGCCCTTCTCGCGCATTATCTTCTTGTACAGCGCCGCGCCGACGGTGATGCCCGCGCTACCGCCGACGATCGCGTTATTAGGATAAATTCCCAGCGGCGTGAAGAATACGTGCATTGAGTTGCCAAGTCCTTTTGTGAAACCGTTCTCTCTGCCGAACAATTCCGCCATAAAGCCGTACAGTAGAAAATCCTGTGCGAGGTTTTTTACGTTGCCGACGGCGCCGCGCTCGATAGCGGCGAGTGTTTTTCCGTTGTTGAAGCCGCGCATAATTTTCATTAGCGAATCGTCGTCCAGCTGGCGGATCGCGCTGTATCCGCGCGCGAGCACTTCGCCGTGGCTGCGATGCGAGCCGAATATCGCGTCATTGAGGTCGAGCGTATAAGCCATACCGACGGCTGCGGCCTCCTGCCCGGTGTATAGGTGTGCGGGACCGGTGTATACATAATCCACGCCGTTATATGTTTTGGTAGTACGCACGGAATAGAGCATAGTTTCGAATTCGCGGATCACGCGCATGTCGTGGAATATATTTATAAGTGAATTGTTGGTGAAGCGCGTGCGCGCTTGCGGCAGGGGGGTATCGTATATATTAAGGGGGATTGTTGGGAATGTTAGTTCGCCCTTTGCGCGCGTGGTTTCTGGGTTGATGAATTGGCTTTGCGGCATGGGAAGGAACCTCCTTTTTATTTTGTATGAATATTTGATTGGGGTTCGCTTCGCGGGGCTGGCTGGGGGGGGAGGGGGGGCGCCCCCTCCTAACCTCCCCGGGGGTTGGGGGAACGGGGGGAGCCTTAGGGTTGGGGAATAGGGGTGTTAGGGGTTCGTGATAGGGGTTGGTTTGTTAGTTGGGGGGTTCTTCTTTTTCTCCGGGGAAAAAGAAGCAAAAACCCACCGGGTGGGGGGAAAGGGCCCTGCCCTCTCCCCCCTCCCGAACCCACCCCTCTCTCTCGAAGTCGGTGCCGTGCTCGGGATGTATTTAATGTTGGACTACGGGGAGCTGGAATAGGTTGCTCCTTTCGACAGGGCTAGTGCTCTTGTCCCTGAAAGTCCGCGCGCGCCTAAAGGCGCTTACGGACTTCCAAGGTTTATCATGCGGCGGTCTCTTCGCCTGGTTATTATGGCATCTTATAATTATCTTGATGGTTGCGCACGGGGAACGGAATTCGCTTCCATCGTTCCAACTCCGAGGGGAGGTTGGGAGGGGAACCGCAGTTCCCTTCCCAAAGGAGCGAAGCGACGCGCCCTCTCCCCCCTCCCGGACCCACCCCCCTCTCTCGAAGTCGGTGCCGTGCTCGGGATGTATTTAATGTTGGACTACGGGGAGCTGGAATAGGTTGCTCCTTTCAACAGGGCTAGTGCTCTTGTCCCTGAAAGTCCGCGCGCGCCTGAAGGCGCTTACGGACTTCCAAGGTTTATCATGCGGCGGTCGCTTCGCCTGTTTATAATGTTATTTATAATTATCTTTTTGGTTGCGCACGGGGAACGGAATTCGTATAAGTTGCTTAATAATTATCTTGATGGTTGCGCAGAGGGAACGTAATCTATATAAATGTTTGATATATTTAACGTGATTGCTTTATAAATAATTATATGATGGTGCCACATCCACGCCACCTTGGTTTCACAACCAATTATAAGACAGCGCCACATCCACGCCACATTGGTTTCACAACCAATTATAAGACAGCGCCGCATCCACGCCACCTTGGTTTCACAACCAATTATAAGATGCCATAATAAACAGCCGAACCCACCGCCACATGATAAACCTTGGAAGTCCGTAAGCGCCTTTAGGCGCGCGCGGACTTTCAGGGACAAGAGCACCAGCCTATCGAAAGGAGCAACCTATTCCAGCTCCCCGTAGTCCAACATTAAATACATCCCGAGCACGGCACCGACTTCGAGAGAGAGGGGAGGGTCCGGGAGGGGGGAGAGGGCAGGGCCCTTTCCCCCCTCCCGGTGGGTTTTTGCTTCTTTTTCCCCGGAGAAAAAGAAGACCCCCCAAATAACAAACCAACCCCTATCACGAACCCCTAAAACCCCTATTCCCCAACCCTAAGGCTCCTTCGTTCCATCCCCCAATCCCCCACCCCCAGGGGAGGTTCGAAGGGGGGGGGGGCACCCCCCCCCTCCCCAAAAAAGCGAACCAATCCCCTCACTGTCCATAAGTAGCAGCGGCGCCATGCTTGCGCATATAGTGCTTCTCTAATAACTTTTTATCCAGCTTCCCCTCATTAGGATAACCCAGCGCCATGGTCTGCGAAGCGCCAAACAATATCTGCACATGCGCGATATGCGCGGTTTCCTCAAGAATAAGCGCGTGCTCGAACGCCTCCATCCCATCCACACCCCACGTAAACGGGCCGTGCTGCCGCACAAATACCGCCGGTACATCCTGCGGATCAGCCTTCTTGAACGCGTCAACTATCGCCGCGCCCGTCGCATCCTCATACGCATTCTCAATCTCCTGCGCCTTCAGCGCGCGGGTGACGGGCACATCACCGTAAAATGTATCCGCATGCGTCGTCCCAAGACACGGTAGGCGTACGCACGCCTGCGCATATGCGGTCGCGTACGTGCTGTGGCAGTGGCATATGCCGCCCACCATCTCCCATGCCCTGTATAGATGCAAATGCGTAGGTGTGTCAGACGACGGACGCCGCCTGCCTTCAACCACCTCGCCCGTTTCAAGCGATACCACTACAATATCCTCCAACTTCATGCCCTCGTATCGCACGCCGCTGGGCTTGATCGCAAACACACCCGCCACCCGATCCGCTTCACTCACGTTCCCCCATGTGAGTATTACCAGCCCACTTTGCCCAAGCGCAAGATTCGCCTGCAATACGCGCTCCCGTAACGCGTCGTACCTTCCAGCAATCACTTTATCCCCCTCCTTTTTATTATGTTGATATATTTTTAATATGTAATGATTATTATATTTTCAAGTTTCAAGCCGCGATATATATTAGATCGAGCGAAGATTTGACGATCGAGCAGATCAATTTAATTCGTCGAGCGTCAAACCAAAACTTGGCGCGAATATATTAAGGAAATGATCGACCGCAGGCATGTTCAGCGAGCGCGCTTTTTTAAGCGTGGCGACCGCAGCCTTTCGGAATTCGCCGTTACCCGCCTTCAATTCCTCAACGCATTTAAGATAAGCGCAAAGGCAGTCCGCCGCCTTTACAATGCGCCATTCCTCGCTATCGTGGTTTGGATGGAGCAGCGGCTGCCACGCCGCGCGCAGCTCCTCCGGAAGCATGCCGATCAATTTATCCTGCGCGATGCGTTCGATTTGCTTATACGCGGCGGCGATATCCGGATTGAAATATTTTATCGGCGTAGCGAGATCGCCCGTGATCACCTCGCTCGCGTCGTGATACAGCGCAAGCGACGCGGCTCTGTCGGCGTTGATGGCGCCTCCGTACCGCTCGTTCGCGATCGTCGCCAGCGCGTGCGCCAATATCGCCGCTTGCGCCGCGTGCTCCTGATCGTTTTCAGGAATAGTATTGCGCATTAGGCTCCACCGCCGAATATCGCGCATCCGCGCAATGTATGCAAAAAAATGGCTCATATGTCGCTCCTTGACATTTTGCGCGAATTATGTTAGAGTGCGTAAAACCGAATACCGCTGGGGGCGCCGTCGCGGATTATATCCGCTTTGGCTGAGAGGGCTTTCGCCCAACCCTTGGAACCTGTGTAGGTAATCCTACCGTAGGGAAGCGAAATGCGCAATACCCGGATAGCGGAGCTTCCCATATTTTTTTATGGGAAGCTTTTTGCGTTGCGGCGTCCGGTTATATAAGGCGCGGGACGAACCCCCGCTTCGTTCGGGGCGTAGGGGCGGTGCCCCCGCCAAAGGGTATAGGAGGCGATATCATGTTCGAAAAGATTTTCGAAAACTCACCGGCCACTTGGGGCGCCGTTATCGCACTTGCGTTGATTGGCGCGGGCGTGCTGACTCTCTCCCGAGATCGAAACCGCTGGACTACTAGGACGCTCGCCATAGGCGCGCTTTGCGTGGCGCTGTCGTTTCTCCTCTCGTGCATACGTATGTACAGAATGCCCCAGGGCGGTAGCGTAACGCTCGCGTCAGCACTGCCGCTGCTCGCGTACGCATACTATTTCGGCACCGCGCCAGGGCTGCTCGCCGGCGCGGCGCTGGGCTTCCTGCAGCTGCTGCAAGATTTCTATTTCCTAAATTTCACCCAAATGCTGCTCGATTACCCTATCGCGTTTGGCGCGCTCGCGTTGGCTGGATTGTTCCGTAAACTTCCGCGTTCAAGCGGATTATATGTCGGTATAGCCGTCGGCTCGCTTGCAAGATTTTTCTGCTCCGTGCTGTCGGGGGTCGTATTCTTTGCCGAGTATGCGCCGCCAGAAATGAATCCATGGATTTATTCGCTTGGATATAACGGATCGTATATGGGTATCGAAGTTGTGATATGCCTGGTCGTAGCCGCAGTGCCTGCGGTTCGCGCGACGCTGGAAAGGCTGTCGAATCAAATGATACCGAACAAATGATATCGTACAAATGATATCGTACAGATGATATCGTACAGATGATATCGTACAGATGATATCGTACAGATGATATCGTACAAATGATATCGTACAAATGATATCGTACAAATGATACCGAACAGATGATATCAAATAAATGATATCGATCAAATAATATCGAATATATCATAATAGTTTTCGATCGTTCTGCAGCGCGCCATAATACTGCAGAACGATTTATTTTTGAAATCCCCCTTGCATTATTCTAAAATTTGCCTATACTGGAAAATGATGGATGAAGAGAACGGAAACGCCCGTGGGGCGGGAGAAAGCCCCGATTCGCACGGCACAGCAGCACAAAGCCCCGAATCAAATGAACAGGCAATAAAAAGCGCGCGGCGCAAGACGATCGAACGTGTCGGCGTAATAATTATATTAGCGGCGATTATCGCCATCTCTTTTTTGTTTGGCCGACGATTGACCGCGTGGGCTCGCGATCCTTCGCTATTCAAGGAATGGGCGCAGGCGAACGGTTGGAGGGCGCGGTTCTCGTTCATAGGGCTGTTTGTCGCGCAAGTGGTGTTCGCGTTCATTCCAGGCGAACCTCTTGAGATAGCGGCGGGAGCCGCGTTTGGCGCGATAGGCGGCATGCTTCTTTCGCTGGCAGGCGCGATTATCGGTTCGAGCATCGTATTCGCGCTGACGCGCGCGCTCGGCTGGCGGTTCGTCGAGCTGTTCTTTTCAAGGAAGCGCGTCGAAAGCTTGGCTATATTCAATAGCCCGCGCCGATTGCACAGCCTATTGTTTCTGCTGTATCTCATTCCGGGCACGCCGAAGGATCTGCTGAATTACGCCGCGCCGTTCACACGGATTTCGATGATCAGGTTCCTTATTATCAGCACCGTCGCGCGAATCCCGTCGGTGATCACCTCCACCTGGGGCGGCAGCGCGATAAGCGCGAATCGCTTAAACTCCGCTATCATAATCTTTGCCGCCACTGCGCTGATTTCATTGGCAGGCTTGGCGATTTATCGAAAAATACATAAGCGTTGAAAAAATCTCAAATGGGATGGGGCGGCTACGCCCCCGACACGCCGCACTCGCTTCCCCGCTTTGTTCGGGGGCGTCGGGCGCGGAGCCACCGTCCTAAAGGAAAGTTTGTAAATCGTATATGACGGAAGAATTAGATTCGTGACGATTTTACTACATTTTAAAAATCTCGGAGGGTTTCGGGTTTTTTGCGCGAATCATGTGATTTATTGGTAAATATTGGAAGGCATTCAATGCGGAGACGATCGAATGTTTGCCGCAGGAGTGATGATAAATGAACAGCGAAGGCAGAAGCCAGCGTCCCGGAACGAACGCGAGCCGCGAGCGGGTACGGGGCGCAGAACCGTTTAATTCGGGGGCAGAGCCCCCGTCTAATATAAAATCGCTGCGGTACTCTTTAGAGCGGGGGCGGGGCGCGTCTTCGCTTCATTCGGGGGCGTCCGGGGCGGAACCTGCGTCCCATATGAAAAACGAACATAAACCTTCGTTCATACAATTTGGCCGCGCGGAGCAGGCGGCCAAGGAAGCGCAGGAACGCGCAAGGGCGTTGGGGCAAGCGCCGCAAGAGACGCTCGCAGCGGCGGTTGGAGACGACGGTCGCATATCCCCGTCGGTTCCGATTGCCTCCGCGATACCAAATAACGAGCGCGCGCTTCGCTCAAGCGCTTCATATGGGTATGCGTCTGCGGCGCGCGACGGTTCGTATCGATCAGCAGCCAGGCCGTCGTATAGCTACCGCGCGCCTTACGCGTCCGGCGCAACCGCAGCGGCGCCATCCGCAGCTAGCGCGTCGATGCATCGCGCGCAGTCTACGTCCGCGTCGCTTCGTGAAAAGCCGATACGCCGACCCGCGCCCGGAAAAGCCGCGCGAAAGCGGTTGTTTCCGCCGCTGTTTTTCGGCGCGTGTTTGGCGGTTATCGGATTGATCGGCGTGCTGATTCGCATCGGCGGGTGGGAGGCCGGAATCCGCGAGCACCTAAGCCTTGGCAGCGAGGCCGCGCGCGCGTATACGGCAAACGAAACCGTTCTCGCGAAAACTTTATCGCCGGTAACTCCGGGGCTGGCGTGGCGCGCGTGCCGCACATACCTAATATTTATGTGTGCCGGATTATTCGCGAATATATGCGGATGGCGCACTGCGAAGAAGTTTTGGGCAGTAGCGGCGGCGGCGGCTTACGCGTGCGCGCTGATACGCATGCCGGAAATGTGGCTCGGCGTATTGCCCGCGCTGATAGTCGCGCTGATATCCATGTACGCGCTTATTATGGAACGTCCTCGTCCCAAGAGCGGATCGGCGTCAGCTCGCCGGAGATGACTTGCCATAGCGTTCTGCGCCTGCGCGTATCCGACAGCAGCTCGGTTTCAGTAGCTTCAATGAGACGCGGCGCCCCGTCCGCTATATCATATGTATATTCCGTATACCGCGAATCGTCGTTTTGTATTACGGAGTATAACCGTTTCGACGCGGCGTCGAATATAGGGCTGCCCTCAATAGCGCCGTAGGAGCCTGCTTTTTCATATAACGCGGAACCCTCCCCCACCGCACCGAACGAATCGCCGCTTCGTTCCGCATCCTGCTGTACGAGCGATGGCGAATATAACCAATAGTCGTAATAACGATTATTATCTTGAATTAACGTGCATACGCGGAAATCAGGAATCTCATCGAAATTTATATCTTCTATAATAAATGTATCCTCATCAAGCAGCGCGCCGGCATATGAGAAGGCGATAGTTTGTCGTTCATAACCATAATCATCCAATATACGCAGTATGCCCGTTTTATTCCCGAATGCGTTAATCGCGCCCGTATCAATTAATTGCATCGTTATGGGATCATGTCCCGATTCAAGCGTAAGCGGCTGGCTTGCAATGAATGACATATCATTGATATGGCTTAAATATGATGCCATCATAAACCCTGTCTGACCGTCCACCCGCACATGGAACCAATCGCTCATAACGCCCAGCACCTCTACGGGAGTGCCGTTGCCATATTGTCCCAGCGCACGAGACAGCGCGGACGGCTGTTCGCGAAGATTCAGCCAATCCAGCGCGCTGGTATTGCTTACTACCAGCACGCATGTGCGAAGCTCCACGCGCTCTTCTTTTTGGGCGGCGGCTCCGTCCCCGTCGCCCCCGTCGCCCCCGGACAAAGCGGAGCCGCTCCCGGCGCCCACCGGAACCAGCGACGCCGCGTCCATATATCCCTCAAGCGCGGAGGGTTCGTCGCCTACGCGCACTTTTACATATTGCGGCTGGATATCGCGCCCCGCCGCCCCCGCGATTTCTTCGGGGTCGTCCAGCAGCGTTACCACCACGCCGTTTGAATATGCCGCTATTATCTCGCTTTTTTCGTCCGGCACCAGTCGAAGGGGCAGCCGGTCGGTCTGCTGTGCATTGTTTATTCTCATAAGTATTGCGGCGGATGGTTCGCCGTCCGCCGCGTCCGGGAGTGTCGCTATAGTGTTGCGGGGCATATATCCCGTCAGCGCCCCGCTGGATATTCGCGCCCAATCGCCGGATATTTCCAATATATTAATAGTGATGCCGTTCTGCGCGCTGCCTATAACTTGCGCGTCGAACGATGGCTCCGCGTATATAGGCGCGTCGATGGGCAGCTGCACAATCGATGTCGATTCCGACGCCAGCGCCGATTGCGGCAGCGCGGCGGCAAGCAAATACAATGTCAAAAGGCATAACCTAAACACAGGCGATAAGAATAATGATTTAATATATTTTTTATATATGATGCATATTTTCATAGGGACTCCTTCCAGCTATACGGGGACTCCGCCCCCGACGCCCCCGAACAAAGCGAGGCCGCGCCTCATATCCAAAATCTGGTAACCAACAAAAGACGGTACGCTTGCGCACCGCCTGTTCGAACCGCTTGGACAGAGAGCGCCCGCCTACTATAGCGCTCGAGTGACCTTACCGCTGCGCAGACAGCGCGTGCAGACATACAGATGCTTTGGCGTGCCGCCTACAAGTACGCGAACGCGCTGGGTGTTCGGAGCCCACACGCGGTGGGTGCGGCGCACCGAATGACTAACATTATTGCCATGCATAAGACCTTTATGGCAAACCTCGCAAAACTTGCCCATCGGCAATGCCTCCTCGTATATGGGCGGAAACGCTCCGCCTTCGCTAGCTAAACCTTTAGACCATTTAAACCCTGCTATATTACCACAACTTAACGCGCTTGGCAAGCACGTTGCGATCGAGCGCAGCGATTCCAAATTTGAGATTCTTGAGGCTGTTTTAGCCTCTACAATAGATTTTCGTATGCGTTCAGGTCAAAAACCTCGTCTCGCAAAATTATAATCGATTGTAGGAGATCGAATTATGTCGAATAATTCTAAATTTGGAATTGCTGCTTCCAGCTTCACTTGGGCGTATAGACGTACCCATTTGGATAATGCTTACATTGACACGCCGTACTCCCGGCAAAGCTCGGATTGCGTCTTGCCATTTTGGTGAAGCGACACGAGATTCTTCTTGAACGTCTCATCATACTTAGCTATTCGCTTATCCATATCTTTTCCTTTCTTATCTATTTTATTGTCCCTCTCTGTTTCGCTCAGTAGTGTGTCCACTTTTTTAGGATAGCACCATTATTCGTTTACACAGTTTGCGCGACACTCCCCAAAATGTGCAATATAATAAACAATCATCATTGATGGCATATCTATTTTAGCGTCTTAACTTACCTGCTTTTTACCTGCTCTTAAAATAAGAGAGTCTTTTTATACATTTTAAAAGCTATGAAAGTATAAATTCTATGTTAGCTTCTTCACAATTACTTTACACCTTTTTTTGCAAAAGGCTATACCATAGGCTAATCCCTGCTCTACCCCATCAAACCACAAGCGGGTTGCATACCGCTTTTCTTCAATCTGATCCATTGCGTCTGTACATGCACTTTCCAGGCTTGGGATGGAATCGGCATATTTAAACTCCATCACAATACCCAACTTCAGATCAGCACTTTCAATGAGCATATCCGCACGCCCATCTCCTGATTCTTCGTTCGAGTAAACTGCCCAATCCGATCCTGCTGTCAACAAAGCTAGCATAAGCGCATGATAGAATCCTTCCTTTTCGTTAAGCTCACCATCGTAATCATGGTAGCTTATCGAGGAAACTAGGAAACTGTTGAGTAGTTTTTCAGCTCGGTCGGTATCGCCGCTGTAGAAAGCTGCGCTTAACTCTTCTGCGAGTTGTGGTTGTTTCCTGACCTTTTCAGTGAACCAGGTGGATATGTCATCGATAAAAAGCTTCTTTATCTCAAGATCTGGAATGATTAGCTTGAACATATCCAATTCATTTTCTGTACTTGTCAGGTAACCGGTCATGAACAGAACACTCCAGAGATTATCGATGTTCTCATCAATCTCTCGGTAGGTAAGTTCCTCCTTCACCTTTTTTACAACAGATTCACCGCAAACTAGACGCTCAATATCATTACGAGTTCTTGCATCTGCTTTATCGATGAAACGCCGAACAAGATCATTCCCGCTTGTATTTGCCCAGTAAGCCTTTGGCTGGGAAGTAGCGGACATGGTTTGAGACTTTACATAATTAATAACATCCCAAGGGCAGTATACATCTACACCGCCTATGTGGTAGCCGTCGTACCAAGCCTTTACATCTTCTGCGCGGGATTGCAAACCATAATCCGCAAGCAGCTTGGCAACTTCATCATCGGTGAAGCCAAAATACTCGCCGAATCCCGGACTGGTTACGCTGTTCACATCGAAGTTGTTAAGGCCTGTGAATATACTCTCCTTAGAGATTCGGAGCGCTCCAGTCAATACGGCAAAATTGAGGTTTGGATTCGTTTTGAGTACAGAACCTAACAATCCTCTGATAACTTCGATCATTTGATCATAGTAATCATTTCGAAAAGCCTTATCGAGCGGGACATCATATTCATCTATAAGTACAATACACTTCTTATTGTAATGTCTATTTAACGCTGATGATAGAATTCTAAGACTATCTTCAATATCAGCCTTATCTCCTTTGCTTAATAAAATGCGAAGAAAAGCTCTATCCTCAATTTTCTCTGGAACTGAATCGCCATTCTCGTCTCTGATATATATAATATCATCACGTAAATAAGAATAACGAGAAAATTCATTAGCAATTAAATTGCATAACTTTTTATAAGCATCATCAAAACTAGCGGCATCAATAGACATTAACGTAAGAAAGATCACAGGATACTTACCCTTATGTTCTTCGCACAGTTTTTTTTCTTTGGAGATATCTAGCCCATTAAATAACGACACATCACCATCGAGCTGAAGAAATTCCTTCAGCATCGTCATATTGAGCGTTTTACCAAATCTACGAGGGCGCGTAAACAGATTCACGACACCGTGCGTTCGGAGCAGGGCGGTTATCCAAGAGGTCTTATCTATATAATAATACCCATCGGTTATGAGCGACTTAAAGTCGTCTGCTCCTATAGGCAATTTTCGAGTCTCCATACCCAGACCACCCTTACCGGTCAACAAGCTTATTTAGCTCGATAATCTTATCTATCACCATCCATATTCTATCACAACCACCTTGACAAATCAACCAGCGTATCAGACTTAAAAAACATTATAAAACTATTACAGTCGGTTAATTACCGACTTTTTCTGTGTCTTTTTATAGCTGTATTGTAATAAACAAAGCCGTCTTGCTATAACTACTTTCCAAGGTGGGTTTTTTGTGTTCTTTTAAAAGATATAACAACATAATGATAAACGCATATATTGAACCTCCAAATACTGGGAAGAATGCCAGCAAGGAGGGTATAATCATGGCTGCTGAATTGGGAAATTGGAATCGAGATGTCGGCGATGAGCAGATCGAAGATTATTCGAGGTTGCTTAATAACGCTAAATTCCATATGATGCTGCAAGATGGCTATTGGGTCGCGCTCCCGCGTTGCCATACCCTGCTTGCGAAGTAAAAGCACTATGATTATACCATGACTCCTCTCTTGGTCAATGTATCATTGATCGCTATGGGTGGGCATGGCTCCGCCGCAAACGGGTATCTGCTCCGTCGCCACTGGGTCATGCCTCCGGCTCGCGGTAGGTCACCTGACTGGCGTATACAGCGGTTGCCCGTCGCAAAGGCTACATCATTCAGGAACCGCTGCCTGCTGACTCGACAAGGGTTGTTACATCCGGCTGACCATTCCCTTATTCTGGCTGCCGCACGGCGGTTTGTTTGCATTGCCTACATTTAAAAAATAGCTAATGCCCTTGCTTCAAACGTGGTTGTCCCACGACATTAGAAGCGCGGGTTGGTCATCGTGTCCGCATACCGTTCCACGCAGTACGCTGGGCATTCCGAGTTCGCGGTTACAGAGGCTTTCCAATTCTATTCGTGTGCCAACCGGATACCTCTTGGCGAGAAGCTCTCGGACTTCACGCCCGCCCAATCTGAAATTTGGCATAGTCAATTTCTCCTTCAATGCAAAACGCCCACCGGATTTTGATTTACGATGGGCGTGTAGTAGGTTATATTTGGCCTTTGGTTGCTTCGGGCAAATCCGATCCTGTAAGGGTTCAACTCTTACCCCAATGGGTAATGCCTTCAAAGGCAGTGTTTTTTTAGAATGCTAAAAACCAAACGCCGAGACGCGAAAAACTCGCTTAAGAAGCGAGCCTCAGGCACTGGCATCTAAATTGTCAGTTAATTTTGGCGGAGAGGGTGGGATTCGAACCCACGTGAGGTTTCCCTCAAACTGATTTCGAGTCAGCCCCGTTATGACCACTTCGATACCTCTCCGTATGAGAACTCCGTCAAGTTATACTTCGGATATCCGAAAGAACTTGGGGAGAGAACTCCGACAATATTTAGTTTAGAACCTCCGCAAACCGTCGCAAAATAAGGGTTTTTTCCATAGAGAGCACCGCATTTTAAGCGCGGATCATTATGAACGTTTCGATATTCTTCCATGATAAATATTATTGTTTCGGATGCGATATTGAATCTGCTACATTATATACACTTCGATATTGATACATCTCCGTGTTTAATTGCCGCAGTATCAACTTAAATAAATTAAAGTCCACTCCTACTACATATCCGAATGGTACGGAGCATAGCTCCGCACCAGCAATCAAATATGTGTATTGGTGCAGTCGACGGGACTTGAACCCGTACCCTCTCGGACACGCCCCTCAAACGTGCGCGTATGCCAATTCCGCCACGACTGCTCGGTTGATACGAAATAGTATACCCGCGAATTGAGTGCTTGTCAAGCCCGTGGTGAAATCAGAACGGCGATTCCAGATGCGAAAAATCTCGACGGTCTGCAATCGATTCTGTTTCAACGAGATGTGAATGCGTTCGAATACCGATTGCGGCGGCCAAGAACAGCATCAAGAATCTCAAATTTGGAATGGCCGTCACTCGAAAAAATAACCTTGTCAACTCTGAAATAAACTGGTATAATTCGTGTTTGGTGCCCACCCTTGCTCCGCGCGGGACGCGGAGCCTTATGGCCGCAAGGAGGTAGCTGTCTTTGAACAAGTACGAGCTAATGTACATCCTCGACCCTGCGCTTGAGGGCAACGAGCGCAAAGAGCTGATCGATCGTTTTACAAAGCTGTTGGTGGATAACGGCGCGACGATCGATAAGGCCGACGAATGGGGAAAGCGTCGGCTGGCGTATCCTATCAACTTCAAGAACGAGGGATATTACGTTCTTATAAATTTCACGGCGGGACCGGACGTTCCGCGAGAGATCGAGCGGAACCTGCGCATATCAGATCAGGTTATGCGTTCGATGGTTGTTAAGCTGGAAGATAAGCACACGAGCGTCAAACCGCGCCCTGTGGTCGTTCGGCAGACGCCGGTGTTCGTGCAGCCAGCGCCCGCAGCTCCAATAGTCGAGGAGATTCCTGCTGCGGCTGCGCCTGTCGAGGAAAAAGCGCCGCCGTCGGAGGAAAGCCCCGCGCCTGTTGAAGCCAAGCAGGAAGCGCCCGCAGTCGAACCCGCCTTAACCGAACCTTCCGAAGTATAATGGAACCAGGAATTTCGAGAGGTCGCGTATGAATAAAATAATATTGATAGGCAACTTAACGCGGGATCCGGAACAGCGCACTTCCAGATCCGGCAATAATATGTGCTCATTTAGTTTGGCGGTAAATCGTCGCCGTAAAGTGGAAGGTCAGCCGGACGTTGATTTTTTCAGAGTAACATGCATGAACAAGATCGCGGAATTGGTTATGCAGTATCTGAAAAAGGGTCGCAAAGTCTGCGTAAGCGGGTCGCTGACGCTTAGCACGTTCACCGGACAGGATGGCATACAGCGCACAAGTCCCGACGTGTTCGCGGACGATATAGAGTTTCTATACAACGCGCCGCGTGATAACGCGGAAGGCGGAAGCGGTTACTATGGTCAATCGCCAACTGCGGCGCCAGGCGCGCCAAAGCCGCCGACGCCTAACCAATCATATACCGGTTATGCGGAAATGGATGAGGATGAACTGCCGTTCTAACAATCATGGATCGGCGTTTTAACGACAAGGAGGAAACGTTATGAGCGAGGATCGCGGGGAACGCGGTGGACGCAGACCGCGCGGGCGCAAGCCGCGCCGCAAGGTGTGTAGCTTTTGTGTGGATAAAATTGAATTCATTGATTATAAGGATATCAACCGTCTGCGCCGTTTTACGAACGAACGGGGTAAAATTGTGCCGCGCAGAATGAGCGGCAATTGCGCGAAGCATCAGCGCCAGTTGGCTGAATCGGTAAAGCGCGCGCGCATAGTCGCGCTGCTGCCATATACGATCGACTGATTGGCAGAGCGCGCCTACAATAACCGTCACGACAAGCGCAGTCCGAGAGACGGCGCTTGTTTTCTTTGTTATTTGTTATGAAGGCCATCAGTTATGCCGATGGATAAAGATGGATAAGAATAAAGCGCGTTCAGGTCGAGAGATTTTTCGGATACGCGCTAGTATTTATTCTCAAATTTGGAATCGCTGCGCTCGATCCAGCAATTCCAAATTTAGAATTATTCGACATAATTCGATCTCCTACAATCGATTATAATTTTGCGAGACGAGGTTTTTGACCTGAACGCGTCCGAAAATCGATTGTAGAGGCTAAAAACAGCCTCAAGAATCTCAAATTTGTAATCGCTGCTCATACAGCAGGTTCCCTATTCCCCAACACTTTCCCGACTTGCCACATTTGGGACAAACGAACCCGTTCGGAAAGCGGAGATGGTACAGATACTCCCTGCATTGCTCCTCCGTTGCAAACCGCGTAGTGAACTCGTCGAAAGTCATTGGATATTCCTTCATACGATTATTCTATTTCAATCGCTTACCCTAGTCAAATAAATACCCAGTTTATTGTATTCCTATCGGTTGTGAATTTTTAATGCTTAGTAATGATTCCGTAGTATTTTGCTCCGGTTGCTAATTTCCGAATTGAGCCAATCCACGCGCCCCATACGGGGGGCGACTTGCCCTGGCGGATATAAGGCGTCACCGGTCAAAGTTTCAATCCACGCGCCCCATACGGGGCACGACAGTACTCGGTCTCCTGCGACCGCAGTTCATCCTGGTTCCAATCCACGCGCCCCATACGGGGCACGACCCTTTCAAGTCCTTAATAGTTGTGTTTGGATAATAGTTTCAATCCACGCGCCCCATACGGGGCGCGACGGCGCGGCGCGGGTGCGTGGAATGGCGGTCGGGAAGTTTCAATCCACGCGTCCCATACGGGGCGCGACGCGCCTGTTCGGAGGCAGGCTGCACGTCCGCATCGTTTCAATCCACGCGCCCCATACGGGGCGCGACGGAGCTGCACACGGCTAAATTGGACGCGCTGGACGTTTCAATCCACGCGCCCCATACGGGGCACGACCTTCGTGTGCCGCGCGAACTCAACCAAATCTTCGTCGTTTCAATCCACGCGCCCCATACGGGGCGCGACTTCCGGCGGTTATCTCTGCTTCGGTCGGCTTTAGTTTCAATCCACGCGCCCCATACGGGGCACGACGCGGCGTTGATTGCCCCGGCGGTCTTGATGCCCACGTTTCAATCCACGCGCCCCATACGGGGCGCGACATCTAAGTAACCGCTGAATAAAGAGGGGACAACCAAGCAAGGAGCAGGAATTGAATGAAAAGCGGAGAAGATTAGCTATAGAAATTCAACTTTTTGTATTTTATTTGAATTCTATGCATCTCAATCGCCCATGCCCCATCCCGATTGCCCCACCATGAATATGTTGGCACTGGCTCCCAGGATGTACGCATGGGTTCGGTTTTTACCAAGACCTCGGTATCTGACCTTTTGATACCCAAATAATCGTTTTATTATAAGAAACACATACTCGACTTTGCTCCGAATCCGTGACTTTTGATACTCCATATGTCGATCCCAGTCGAATCCAGGCGCTTTGCTTTTCCAGTGCAGCCGATTTCGATTGTTAACTCGCCAGTTTATTGTGGACAGGTGTGAATCCGTTTTTATTTCTTCTCGTTTTTCCATCCCGGTATATCCCGCGTCGCCGTACACCACTTCGTCGTCTTCGCGAATCAACTGCGGCACTACGTCTCGCTCGCTCGTATTCGCGGACGTCACTTCAATCGAATGCACGTACCCCGTTCCAGCGTCCACTCCGATATGATATCTCTCGCCAAAATACCACTCGTTTCCCTTCTTTACCGAGTGCATCTCCGGATCGCGTTCCTTTTTCTCGTTCTTTGTCGATGTCGGAGCGTCGATTATCGTCGCGTCTACTATCGTTCCGCCATGCATGATTTTCCCGTGCTTCTCAAGGAAAACTTTCGTCGTTTCGAATATCATTTTTGTGATTCCGTTTTCGTTCAATAGCTTGCGGAATTTGCACAGCGTCGTCGCATCCGGCACTTGTTCCTCGCCGATAAAGTCCACTTTCATGAATTTCCGGAACGCGTAACTGTCATATATGCTGTCCTCGACACCTTCGTCAGACAAATTAAACCAATTTGCAAGCAAATACATCCGCAGCATCGCCTCTACACCGCGCGGCGGCCGTCCACGTTTTCCGTTGGGATAATACGGTGCGACCAGTGCGGTCCATTCTTCCCACACAATCACTTCTTCCATTATCTCAAGAAATTCGTCTTTCTTTGTCCGCCGCTTCCGGTTCGCGTATTCCATATCCGCCAAACTTTGCTGCTTATGCATTTGCTTCCGCTCCGTCTGATTTTTTCTCCATTATACCACTTCTTCTGGATTTATTCAGCGGTTACTTAGAATATCCGAAAATTACATGTATGAGCTGCACCAAAGACTTGTGGAAGACATATATATCGCGCTAAAGGATTATATGAAAGTACGCAATAAATTTTAAACATAGAAAAATGGAGGTTTGCGTAGTTTACAGGGAAAGCTTGCGTGGTATACTGAATCATCGGCGAATCGGGGCGGCGGGGCGGGGCGCTTCGCGCCTTGCGGGTGTGGGACGCAGCCCCACCTCGTTCGGGGCGGCGGGGCAGAGCCCCGCGCTAATGATAAGCACGTCGAAAGGGATATCGGGCAGGAGGCTTACGAAAGCCCTTTGCCGCGAGTGGTTACGGTTCGGGGGCGCAGGCTGCGCAGACTTGCGTTCGGCGCGTTTATGGAAGCGATGCAGCGGCTGATAGAGCAGAAGCAGGAACTGCTGTCGCAGGTGTTTATGGGGATGAGCGCGGGCGAAACCGCGGCGCTGCTGGCGAACAGGGAAAAGCTGGGTATGCTTGTGATGGGCGCCGCTTTCGCGGACGCGCAGGGGCTTGCGGAAACACTATCTATTCTGACGGGCATTCCGGCGATTGATATACTTGAGGACGAGAATATCGGGCTGGACGGGGTGGCGGATATCTTCCTTGCATGGTGGAATCTGAACGGCGTTGATTTTTTTTTAAGGGCGACGGCGGATTTGGCGGACAAGGCGAAGGGAACGCCCCTGATGGATGGGCTGGTTTCTTCGCCGCCTGCGTCCATTACGGCATCCAGAAAAGCGAGATCATGAACGCGTATTATCCCGGGGAGGTAGGGCCTTTCTTCAGGGCGTATCAGGACATGCTGAAGGACGTCAAGCGCGGGGGCGGGAAGAATTCCGGCAAAGCTTCGGCTCGCGTGATTGACGAGACTGTCGGCAAAGCGGTACTGCTTTCGATTTTGTGAACGTGAAACAAAAACTGTTGCTAGCGCGGGGCTCTGCCCCGCCGCCTTGGGTTACGGGGCGATGAACATATAGATGCCTATGCCGAAGGCGGCGAGGAACAGGAAGAAGAGGCCGAACAAAACGGCCCAGAATACAGGGCGTTCAAAAAAGGCTTTCCAGCAGGATTCATTGATTTTGCGTTTGTATTCTTCATACTCAAAAGAATTAAAGTCACTGATATGTCCCAGTTCGGAATAGTGCATTCCGGTTGGGTGCGAGCTGTATCCGCTTCGCAGGGATTCAAAAAACTCTTTCACGACGAAAACCTCCTATGCTTATTATATGCGTAAAAGGAGCAAATAACAATATGTCGAGCACGGCGCAGTTGATTGTTGATTTGATGTACCGGGCGAATACCAGCGGCCTTAATGATGCTAAGAAGTCGCTCGTCGAACTTGTCAAGGAGCAGGAGGAATACGCGAAGAAGGTTGAGGCTGCGGAAAAAAGCGTTGCCGAATCGGACAAGCGGCTTGCCGAGGCGAGGAAGGCGTTGGGCGAGGCTATCAAGAATGCCAGCCCTGATACGCAGAAGTTTACGCAGGAGCTTGACAAGGCGAAGCAGGAAGCTGACAGGGCTTCGGCGGCGCTGCAGAACCTTAAGGATAACGCGGTAAGCGTGCTCAGCGTTATGGCGGACAAGGCTGGCGTCGCTGGCAAGGCTATGACGACTTACCTGACTGGCTCGCTTGTCGACCTGGGGAAGCAATCGGTGTCGGCGGCGGTGGATTTCGAAAGCGCGTTCACCGGCGTGACAAAGACGGTTGACGGAAGCGCGGAGCAGATAGAGGCGCTGAAGGGACGCATCGTTGAAATGAGCAGCACGATGCCTTTCGCCGCGACCGAAATTGCGAACGTCGCGCAGGCTGCCGGACAGCTGGGCGTCGGCATGGAAGGCATTGACGCTTTCACGAACACTATGCTGCAATTGGGAACGGCGACGGACATGGGAGCGGAGCAAGCCGCGACGGAGATAGCAAGGTTCGCCAACGTAACCGGGATGAGCTTGGATCAGGTTGACAGATTCGGCAGCGCGATCGTTGCGCTTGGCAACAGCTTCGCGACGTCGGAATCGGAGATCATGGCGCTGGCGAGCCGGTTGGCTTCGGCGGGCAGCATGGTCGGGTTCACGGACGCTGAAATCCTTGGTCTGTCCGCGTCGCTTAGTTCGGTGGGCGTGGAAGCCGAGGCGGGCGGAACGGCGCTTTCGAAGTTTCTGCTTGACATTGACATAGCGGCGGATTCCGGAGGCGAGGCGCTTGACGAATACGCGAAGGTCGCGGGCATGACGGCGAAGGAATTTCAGGCGCTGTGGGCAAGCGATCCGGCGGCTGGCTTTACGAGCATAATCTCCGGAATAAACGGGATGCAGAAAGCCGGCGCGAACACGGCGGTGACGCTTGCGCAGCTTGGCGTAGCGGATGTTCGGACGCGCGACGCGCTTATGAAGACTGTCAACGCGGTTGACAGCCTTGGCGGAGCGTTTAATATCGCGAATCAGGCGTTCAAGGAGAACACAGCGCTTTCGGCTATTAACCGAAATGTTGTAGATTCGAGCCCTACCTGGGGAGCCATGGTTAAGATGCACGGAAATGTGCATCTTTTTATATCTATACCAACCAATAAATCGGCCTTTATGATTCCTTTCCTCTTTCCACAATAGGCCGACCTAAGGAATGCGTTGAACTCCCGCAGCGTCTTGTTCGCCATTCCCTTACGATCATTGAGGAAGTACCGCCGCCATCCGCCGAGAAATGCAGCAGGTTCATGTGCCCGAATACGGGTAATATGTGCTTGCGGAGGTAAATATAGTTCATGATATCTATATAATTATATGATTGCGGTTTCTACCTCCCATTCAAAAGACTTTGCCTTTCGATGGATTGGCGGCGGCGCAGCCACCAGTGTATAGCGATTTGGTATCATACCCGTTTCCGCAAAAGTAAATCAATAAAATATATATAATATTATTGCAACATAAAATATGCGCCGCGCTACGGAGGGGTGTAGCGCGGCGGCTTATCATCACATACCATCATGGATTTGTTAGCATTAAAGTTATTGTATCTGAATCTTACGCTGCGTCGGCTTCTCAGGAGCGGGGGATGTTTTGGGCATCTTAACGCTAAGTATGCCGTCCTTATATCCGGCTTCGATATGCTCCTGATCGATGCCGTCCAATGTGAAGCTGCGCTGGAACCGACCGTTGCGCCGCTCCATATACAAATAGTTTTCCTTCTCCTCGCGGCGCTCGTTCTTGCGCGTCGCGGATACCGTGAGCACATCGTTATCGATCGTAAGCTCGATATCCTCCTGCTTCATGCCCGGCAGTTCCGCCTCCATCAGGTAGCTGTCGCCCTGATCGCGCACGTCCACATGAAAGCCGCTCGCGGCGCCTTCGCTAAAGTCGAAGAAGTTGCGGAAGAAGCGATCGTCAAATAGGCTGGGCGTATGGGCTCTGCGATACGGTATCATATTGAACATACAAATGCCTCCTTTATCGTCGTCCTTAATATTCTTGATTTACCGCTGTCCGCCGACGCTCGCGCGGTTGGTATTATATTGCCAATCGGCGAGCCTTTTTATTCGGCGAGACCATCGTTTTTTGAACAACGTAAGTATAGATCAAACATCAAAGATAGTCAAAGTCAAACAGCAGCGCTATTTGCTCAAATTCGTCAGATAATCGGGCGTATGCTGGCTCAATGTCCCGATTGCTCTATATATCTTCGATTTTCGGATTATATGATACATAGCGTCGTTCTTCGTCCGCTGTCCCGCAGGTCGCGCCGCAAATAAGCCAAGCCCGCCAAGAACAAAGCCCTGTCCAATTTTATGAAGCCAGTGACATAATCAATCGCTCCGCATACGTTTGAAGTAGACCGGACGGTTGTTTTCCGCTCCGCCTTCATTAAACGCCATCAGGAGGATTTAAAGGTATGTCTAACGAGTTTTACGCCAGGCCATGTACGCCTGGGGGGGGGGGGGGGGGGGGGGGGGGGGGGGGGGGGGGGGGGGGGGGGGGGGCCGGGGGGCGGGGGGGGGGGGGGGGCCCGGGGGCGGCGCGCCGCGGCGCCGG
>JAISZG010000073.1 GCA_031269355.1 Oscillospiraceae bacterium
GTGTTCGAAAAATATCTCGAGGCTGAATGTGCTGGATTTTGATGAGGCACAAGGAGCCATGAGGGAGGCGTAGCTCCGCTACGTCGACTGCGCGTAAACCCGCCGCCGCCTGTGGCGGATGAAGGGGGTTTACGCGCGCGACTCCGCCAGGGTGCGGGACGAAGTCCCGCTTCGTTCGGGGCGGCGAGGCAGAGCCCCGCGTTAGATGGATAAAAAGACAGTGCATTCAGACCGAGAGATTTTTCGAACACGCCCTAAATAACTCCAATATTTATATATGCAAATAAAATCAACAAAATTCGTTAAATCTCAACAATGGGGCGACATTAAAAAAACGCGGAGGAGACGCGTCGCGTCCCCTCCCAAAAGCGTTATCAGTCCGCAAGAACCTCGGCGACGCGCTCGTTCATCGCGGCGATGCCTTCGTCGACCGTATATTCGCGGGTCATAATATTGGTATGTTCTTCGTTGACAATCGTCTTGATAGCGGAAACTTTTTCGCCCGTCGGCCATTCGAGAGAAACGGCGACCGGCTGCAAAGCGGCTTTGCTGGCTTCATCAGACGGGAAGCCATCGGCTCCGGCCATTACTTCCGCAACGGCGTCGTTGATGAACGCGGGGCGAGCGCCGCAGGAAGCGAACGCTTTCGCGCCTTCTTCGCTGCACAGCCAGGAGATGTATTCCCACGCGAGATCAGGATCGTCGGAAGCCGCGTTGATCGACGCGCCTGTGGGCGAGCCAAACGACGAGCCGGCCGCGACGCCTTCCAGATGCGGAACCGACACGAAGCCAAAGTCAAAATCAAATACGCCGGACGCCTTGTCCGCAATCAGCTGTGCGACGAACCAATAGCCCATCGGCAGCATCGCGACATTACCGGCCTCGAACGCGCCCTTATAATGCAGTCCGGACGCCTTAAGATCCGGGAACGACATCGCGGCGCCCTTGTCTTCCAGATCCAGAACGAGGTTATAGAAGTACGCTAGATCGCTGTATTCGCCGTCCGCCAGCGTATTAACGCCGTCGCATACTGCCCAGTTCGCCACTGCGGACAGCCAGGTGTGGTAATGAGTGCCGTACACCTTATCCTGTCCCTCTGTGCCGCTGGTGATCTTTTCGGCTAGTTCAGCGTACTGATCCCATGTTAAATCGTTTGTGGGATATTCAAGGCCAGCCGCGTCGAACAGCGCTTTGTTGTAGAAAAGCACCCAATAATCCGCACGGTACGGCAGCGCGACCTGCTTGCCTTCGTTATCGATGTAGCATTCGCTCATTCCGGCATAGTGGGAAAGGTCGTAGCCGGTTTCGGCGATTTTGTCGTCAAGCCCCAGTATGTATCCCTGCTCCGACCAGTTCGCTGCGTCGGACAGTTCCTTGACGTGAACGACGTCCACGGAGTCGCCGCCCGCCAGCATCGTCGATACCTTCTGGTTATAATCCTGCGAAGCGAGGTCGATATATTCGATCTTCACTCCGGGATGAGACGCTTCGAACGCATCTTTCGTCACGGTAAGATAGGCGGTCGTAGTCACGTCCCACGTAGCCACCGTGATCACTTTTTCGCCTTCCGCGAATACGGACGGCATCATGCAGATCAGCAGCGCGACGCAAAGCAGTATTGACCATGTTCTGCGCATATAGAAGAACCTCCTCTATTTTCTTTCATACATGATAATGCATACGAATAAATTTGTCAATATCCATGAATAACGGTTTTTTATATTTGTGCAATTATTGTGTTTTGAATATGCAAACAATAGTTGCAAAATACTAAAAAATACAGCATAATTATAGTTTGAATGCATATGCCAAGCTTTGCAGATTTTACATATTGTTTGCTGCGAACGCGGGATCGGCGCTCAACATCCACATGAATAATTTATATTGTTTAATACATATCCGCATCCGTCATTTCAGGAGTTTTTTCGCTCAGCGTAATCTGAAGCGTATACGTCCGGCTCTGGCGGCGAACGATTACCTCCGCCGTATCTCCTGACGCGCAGGCAGATATCGCGGCCTTCACATCCGTTTCCGATTGTATTTCCATCCCGTTTATCGCGACGATCTGATCCCACAGATCGATCGGGCTGTCGCGCAGCACGTTCATTACATATATGCCCGGTTCGTCCAGCTGAAAGCGCATAAGGTCGTTCCACCGCGTGATCGATTGCACGGACACTCCCAGCGCCGGACGCCCTGTCACATATCCATGCTCTATAAGCTCCGTCGCTATGCGCCTTACTATATTCGACGGTATCGCAAATCCAAGCCCTTCTATATCGTCGCCGCTGGATTTCATGCTGACCAGCCCCACCAAATTACCCGCGCCGTTAAATAATCCGCCGCCTGAGTTGCCGGGATTTATCGCGGCGGATGTTTGAAGCAGCACCATCGCGTCTCCGTCTACCGTTATCGCGCGGTCCTTGGCGCTGATTATTCCCTCTGTTACCGTGCCGCCCAGCGTTCCCAGCGGATTTCCTATCGCGATCGCCAATTCCCCCACCTTCGCGGCATCGGAATCCGCGAACGTAACGGGACGCAAACCCGCCGCGTCCACTCGAAGCACCGCCACGTCGCTGGCGGCGTCTGCTCCAATCAGCACGGCTTCATACGAATCTCCATATATCGTGCGAACCTTGATCGCCGACGCGTCCGAGATTACATGATTATTTGTTATAAGATAACCATCTTCCGACAGAACGACCGCGCTTCCCGCGCCTCCCGTGATGTAGCTGCCCCAAAATGGATGGGTGATCATTATGTCCGTCGTAACTTCCAATACGCTTGGCCCCGCGATTTCCGCCACATATTGGATTGTGGGCGATTGCGCGGCGTTTGGCTCCGCTATATTCAATGGCGCGGCGACCTGAACCGTCACCACGCCGGAGCGCGCTATTGGCGCGATACGCGTATTTATCGCAATATACGCGACGCCCGCTCCGGCAAGCGCCCCGAGCAGCATAGCGATCAGAATCGTTCTAAGCGCGGCGGGCGCGCGCGTTTCCGTTCCAGCATAGCTATCGCCACGTTGGTTTCCATTATTCAACTCGTCCATCGCATGCGCACCTCCGGCAATATTTATTATGTTCAAAAAACGTCCGCGATATGCGAATGCATGCCGCACATAAAAATGTTGCGCGGGGCTTCTTCTTATAATGAATCTCGTCTGAACGGAGCTTAGGGCGTGTTCGAAAAATATCTCGAGGCTGAATGTGCTGGATTTTGATGAGGCGCAAGGAGCCATGAGGGAGGCGTAGTGGAGCTACGTCGATCGAATGCGCGACGCCGCGATGGATAAAAAGACAGTGCATTCAGACCGAGAGATTTTTCGAACACGCCCTAGTATTCTGCCATACGCGTTCACGCTATGGATTAACTACATTCCGAGCAGCTCCTGATATGAACCCGCGCACATTTTCCACGGCGATCTCCATCAGCCTGGCGCGGCTCTCCTTGGACGCCCACGAGATATGCGGCGTTATTATGCAGTTCTTCGCGCGCAGCAGCGGGTTGTCCGCGCGGATAGGCTCCGTGGACACAACGTCCAACCCGGCTGCCGCCACTTTGCCGGATTCAAGCGCTTCGCAAAGATCAATCTCGCGGATCAGCTGGCCGCGAGCGTTATTAATCAGGATGACGCCATCCTTCATTTTGGCGATGGTTTCCTTCCGTATCAGCCCTTCCGTCGCGGGCGTTAGCGGACAATGGAGGCTTATGACGTCCGACCGCTCTAGCAGCGTTTCCAACTGCACATAATCCGCTATCGCGGCGCCCGAGTCGTCGGGATATTCGTCCGTCGCGAGAACCTTCATGCCCAGCGCGGAAGCTATGCGCGCGGTTGTGCGACCGATCCTCCCAAACCCTACTATCCCTATCGTTTTACCGGAAAGCTCGATCAGCGGCATATCCCAGAAACAAAAATCCGGACATTCCGTCCACCTGCCGGAATGAACCGCCCTGTCGTGATGCCCTATATGGTGGCAAACCTCCAGCAGCAGCGCAATCGCGAACTGCGCGACCGCCTCCGTTCCGTATGCGGGAACGTTGGTAACGATTATTCCTTGCGCCTTTGCGGCTGCGGTATCCACAATATTATATCCCGTTGCCAGCACGCCTATATATTCAAGCGCGGGGCATGCCTCCAGCACCTCGCGATTCAGCGGCGTTTTGTTGGTAAGTACGATTTGCGCTCCGCCGATTCTACGCACGATCTCCGCTTGATCCGTCAGCGGAGTTCGATCATAAACGACGACGTCCCCAATAGCCTTTAGCGCATCCCAGCTAAGGTCGCCAGGATTTTCCGTATATCCATCAAGAATCACTATATTCATCATATCGCTTCCCTTGTCGTTATATTTATATATTATATAAAACTGATTATCGTTTACAGCAGCGCCCACGCGCGGTTGAGCACGCGCTTCGTATTGGCGAGCACCAGCGACGCTTCCTCATCCTGCCAGGGCTTTACTTCGATTGAAAGCACCAGCGGCTCGTCTTCACGGAAGAAACCTTCCTCCTTCAACACGCGCAGATAATCGCGCAGCTCGTTTACGCCGTTCGCGCTGTTTGGAAAATTGAAGCGCGGATGGGCATCGCCGTAGGCCGTCATGGACGGGCTAGCCGCCACTGCGGAGCCAAAATGCAGATGCGTTATATACGGACGCAATGTTTGGATAACGAAGCGGCTGCTCTCCCGCGTCAGGGGGAAATGAGAAAGATCCGCTATCAATCCAAAATTTGGATGCGCTTGCCGCATATCGGCGGCAAACCGCGCGGCCAGCGGAGCGGGGCCAATCAGCGCCTTTCGATCGATGTCAAAATCAAATACTTCAAGTTCCACAGACATGCCTTTATCCGCCGCGTGCGAGCATAGCGCGCGCGTAGTTTTAAGAAGCTGCGAGTACGCCTCTTCCCTATGGGCGTATTCATATTTTCCCGCCAGGAAAGCTATGCCCTTGGCCCCGAGCGTTTCGGCTTCGTCTATCGCTTCTCTCAGCGTAGCCTCCGCCTGCAGGCGATCCTTTTCCGTCAACGCGTTTGGATTCAGGCCGGTGGTCAGCAGGCGCGGCTGAGCGCCATAGCAAACGTCTACGCCGGCTACGTCGAGCATCCGCGCCGCTTGCGCTCGTACTGCTGGGTCGCTGATCCACGTCAGCTCGATCGCGTCAAAATAATCGTCTGTAAGCAGCTGCCGCAGCGTTCCCAGCACGTCGCCGTCTCCGCGCATTACTTCTGGAAACGACATAAAATGAATCGTTCCGACTTTAAAATAGCGATGAATGGAATCTTGCATACCAATAAACCTCTTTCTATAAATATTTATATTATGCAGAACGTCGCAATGTCTGAGAGTTCAGCACTTGCCCTTGCGCGCCGACGCTCAGATTACGGTTGCGCTATCGCCTGCGAACGCGTTATATCCCAGCCGACGCGAAAGCAGCGCGCCCGCCTCCATTAGCGTTGAGAGTTTATTCTCCTGCAGCTTGCTATCCATACGAAACGTCGGTCCGGTCACGCTGATAGCGGCGACAATTCTGCTTGTATAATCTCGTATCGGCACCGCGATGCAGCGCGCGCCCATCTCGCATTCCTCGTCGTCGACCGCGTAATCGCGCCGGCGGGTTACCGCAATTTCGGCCATGAGATCCTCCCGCGTGCTCAGCGTGTTTTTCGTGAAGCGCGGAAGTCCCTTTTCATTAATCAGCGCATCCAGCTCGCCGTTGGAATAGTTGAGCAGCAGCAGCTTACCCACGCCCGTACAGTGCATGGGCGCGCGGTTTCCGATGTACTGCGTTGTGCGCAGCATCTGATTAGGCCCTTGCACCACGCCGATATACACTACGGTTCTATCCTGTTCAATGGCGAGGCACACGGATTCTTCAAACGCAGCGGCAAGATTATTCATGATGGGCAGTGCTTGATCGTAGAGCCGGATGTTGGACGATACGCGATACGCGATCGAACAAATACGCGTAGTCAGCGCATACCTGGCGTTGCCGGGGTTCTGCCATACATAATCTGTTTCGATCAGCGATTGCAAATAGCGAAACACCGTGCTGGTATTCATCGAGAGCGACGACGCGATATCCTGCAGCCTCTGCGGCTCGTTATCGCACGACGCAAGATGCTCGATAATGGTGATCGCCTTGGCTGCTGATTGGTTGTAGGGTGTGATTACGGCATTTGCCGCCGCGCGTATTTTGCCCATCGATAAACCTCCATCATTTGGGCGTCGCCCGAACGCGGAAACTCGTCCGACGACGCCGGTGATGGCATCTAATATATCATAAAATTGCGAATATTAAAACTCGCTTTCATCAAATAATTTATAATTCCGTTTATAAAAACCGCACCGTCGCGCTGATGTCCGCCAGGCGGCAGCCGGGATTATCGTCCTGCGCACGCAGCAGGAAGTTCAGCTTTTCGATGCGCTCGCCTGAACGCGGCGCTCCATTTTTGATAAATCCTACCCGCAGCCCAACGGCCAAATCCATAACGATATCGTCTACCACGCCGCCGGAACGCCCGGAGGTCACCGCCAGAAGCCCATTATCAACGGCATATCCGTATGTATCCAACGCTTCGGTGATAGTGCCCACTTGATTTGGCTTGAGTATAAATCCATCCACTGCGCGCATCGCGTGCGCCTTCTCCAGCCGCGCGCGGTTGCTGACAATCAGATCGTCGCCGAGCAGCAGCGTGCGCTTCAGCTTCCCTGCGGCTCTCCCCCACGCATCCCAATCGTTCTCGTCCAGCAGATCTTCAATGAACGCCAAATCGAACGCGTCGCTCAACCGACGCGCGCAGTCAATCAATTCGTCCGCGCTTACTCGCCGATCGTAAAGCAGGTAGGTGCCCGTATCCGCGTCGTACATCTCGCTTGACGCGCAGTCCAGCGCAAACGCTACGCGGCCTTTATAACCACAGTTTTCGGCAGCTTGTCGCATCAAACCCAGCACTTCTGCGGGATCGGCGGAAGGCGCCGCGTATCCGTAGGAACCCGCCGTATGCGGCTTATGACCTAAGCGCCTGGCGAGAACCCTTCCAAGTTCATCGAATATCAGTACCCCCATTTCCACCGCTTCGACCGTTGAACGCGCTCTCCACGGCATCATTATAAACTCGTTAAACGGCTGGGTCAGCGCGTCGTATCTTCCGCCGTTTATCATGTTATAGCCGGGAATCGGAAGGGTGATCGCCGATCCTCCCGCAAGGTAGGCATACACGGGAACACCAGAATGACAAGCGGCCGCCCGCAGGCACGCGATTGAAACGGAGTATATCGCGTTGCCTCCCAGTCGGCTTTTATTTTCCGTACCGTCCAGCTCCGTCATGCGCTTGTCAATCGACCGCTGATCGTCAATGGGCATGCCGATCAGCGCGGGCGCGATGATTTCATCAATATTCTTTATAGCCTTATATACGCTCAGCCCCGCGTACGCGCCTGGATCGCCGTCGCGCAGCACGAAAGCTTCGTGCATTCCAACGGACGTACCGGTAGGCGCGCCGCCGCGACCGACGCTGCCGTCCGCGCAGCGCACCACCGCCTCAACCATCGGGCGGCCTTTGCAATCGATGAGCTGTCTGGCGTGTATGGATGCTATTGTAGTCATATTGCCTGTTTCCCCCCTCCCCGTTTCAGCGATAGGATGATAGCGCCGGTACGTACAGCACGTTGAAATCGCATAGATTTGTTCCGGTATTTCCGGTATACACGGCATCCCCCAGAGCATTCAGCGCCTCGTATGTGCTGTGTGTGCGCAGCGCTGTTCGCAGATCCAACCCTCTCGCCCGGGCCGCCGCCAGCGTAGCGGAGTCTGTAATGCCGCCGGCCGCCGGGGTGGTGCCGTCGGTGCCCTCGGTATCGATTGAAAGCATGCACGCGCCTGGTATCGAAGCGGCGGCGATGGCGAAGCCGGTTACCAGCTCCTGCGAAGGGCCGCCATGCCCTTCAATCACATCGTCATCATCTATGCGGGTGGTGGTTTCTCCGCAGCTGAGCAGCAGGCAGGGAGTTCTCAGCGGCTCGCCCATGGTTTGAATTTGCCTGGCGACGGAGGCCATAAACATGCCCGCGTCCTTGCTTTCGCCCTCCAGAAAGCTGGTGAGTATGCGGCAGTCCAGCCCCATATCCCTGGCCAGCTTGCGCGCCAATATGCAGGAATCCGGCACCGTGTTCAGCACAAAATAGGTGTTGCCGGGAAACGCTTTGGGCGTCTCGCGTTCCGGATCGGCGTTCGCCAGATAATCCGTCACGCTTTTGGGCAGGCGACGTTCAAGATGGTATTCGCGTATTACGCGGCGGGCGTCGTCAAGCGTGGTTTTATCCGGCCCGATAGGGGTGCTGGCATACGAAGCGTACGGTTCGCGGATGTTCGACGTCGGAATGCCGCCGACGCCGTCGCTGATTCCCACGCCTATAAGCTCCGCGCCCACCGCTTGAATTCTCTTCGCAAGCATGCCGCCGTTCATCCTGGAGATGTGGCGTCGAACGGCGTTGATTTCGTATATTCCAGCGCCGGTCCTCAGCAGCGCGTCGGTGGCGTCGATCTCATCCTGCAGCGAGATACCTTCCGCCGGACAGTTCATCAGCGCGGAGCTACCACCGCTGATAACCGCAATAAACAGGTCGTCCGGCCCGGAAGCGTCGACTAGCTTCAGTATCTCAAGGCTGGCATGGTAGCCGGTTTCATTGGGAAGCGGATGGCCACCCACATACGTTTCCGTATGATGAAACATATCGGAGGGCTCTTTTATCTTTACAATCGCTATACCGCGCGTGAGCCTGGCACCCAGTATCTCGTCGAACGCCATAGCCATAGCGTTGCAAGCTTTTCCCGCCCCGATCAGGTATACGTTGCGCTTTTTGGAAAGATCCCAGCTGCGGCTGCCGACGCGCAATATATCTCCGTCCAAGCTGGCTATGCTGCGGATGATGTGATACGCGTCCAGCCGCGCTAGCGTTTCATCGGCGAGGGTTAGCACAATCCGCCGGGATTCAATATCGCCATGAGAAAGGAGGATATCGCTATTTCTTATTTTCTTCATTTTTTTTCATCGCTCGCCGCAGTTGCGTCGCGGTCGCTCCTCACTATTATTATATATAATAATTGAATGTAATTGATTTTGTCGAGAGGGATAAATTCTGATAATTAAGGCGTTTTGCGATCCGTTTTGTGGGCGGACGTTTGGCTGGCGGTATTATTATAAGACAAGAAACTCCGTCGGAGTTTCTTTGAAGCCGCTACAGCTAGCCGCGCTGCGCCTTCGGTTCCGCTTGTTACGCTTAAATTGTATTTGCGGATACGAGGTATGAGATTTTATCATCTTGTGTCGAACCGATGAAAGATGATATTTATAAATTGTACAATTATGGCGTATATCAGCGAATCGTTCAGGAGGTTTCATATTGCGATGAAGAAGAAGCTTTTGGTGATCATGATGCCGTTTTCCCCCGAATATCGCGCGGCGTTGGACGCGCGGGCGAAGGATATGGAGATCGCGTACTGCGAGCGCGAAGCGCCTACCGACGAGCAGCTGCGTTTGGCGTCCATTATAATGGGCAACCCTCCCCCTAAACGGCTACGGCTGTGCGAGCGGCTGGAATGGCTCCAGCTGCAAACCGCCGGATTCGACGCTTACAGCGCGCCCAGCGTGATGCCGGAGGGAGCCGCGCTTTGCAGCTGCTCCGGAGCGTACGGCCTTACGATTTCAGAGTATATGGTGGGCACGACGCTGTCGGTAATGAAAAAACTGCCTATATACCGCGACCAGCAGCGAAGCCATGTGTGGGCGAACGCAGGGCCGGTGCGAATCGTCGCGCGATCGTCCGTGCTTGTCGTAGGCTTTGGGGATATCGGCAGCCAATACGCGAGAAAGATGGCGGCGCTGAGCGCGAACGTATCCGCGATACGGCGCGTCGCTACGGATAAACCGGACTATCTTGAGGCGGTTTACTCTACTGACAGGATGGACGACGTGCTGCCAAATTTCGATATCGTGGCGCTGTGCCTGCCCAACAACGCGGAGACCGCTGGAATGTTCAACCGCGCGCGAATCGAGCGGATGAAGCGCGGCGCGATACTGCTGAACATTGGCAGAGGCGCTGCCGTGGAAACCGACGCGCTGTGCGACGCGCTGGAGAGCGGCGCGTTGGGCGCCGCCGCGCTTGACGTAACCGATCCGGAACCGCTCCCGCCGGAGCACAGGCTATGGAATATCGGCAGCGCGCTAATAACGCCGCACGCCGCAGGCGGACATGAATTTGGCGAGATTTACCCGTCTATCATCGGAATTTGGCTGGACAACCTGCGCCGATATTTGGCGGGCGAACCGCTGATAAATTTGATAGACATTCGAACCGGACATCGCGCCGGGCGATAATCCGACCGCGTCATCGCGCTATTATGTAGCGATTAAATTGGAAAGGCTGTGAAACAACATGGGCAAACGTACTGATTTTTTGTATATGTCGGAGCCTGATACAATAGAGGCCGGGGTGCTGGACGCCAGGCGCTGCGTACAGGTGGCCGAGGAGGTGTTCGCGCTGCTCAGCCGGGGAGATTATTTGATGGGCGGCTCAAATCACAACAGCCATGGCATGGGTATCGTATTCCCAAAGCAGCCGCCGTTCCCAAATATGCCGACGTCCGGACCTGACAGGCGCTTTGTGGCCATGCCGGCATATTTGGGCGGTCGCTTTGATGTGTGCGGCAACAAGTGGTACGGCTCCAATGCTGCAAATCCTGAAAAGGGGCTTCCCCGCTCGGTTCTTACGCTTATATTGAACGACAAGGATACCGGCGAGCCGCTGTGCTTTATGTCCGCCAACCTCATCAGCGCGGCGCGAACAGGCGCGGTGCCAGGGGCGGCTGTTCGTCATTTGGCAAATCAGGATGCCAGCGTCATCACCGTTATTGGCTGCGGGCCCATCAACCGCGCTTGTTTCGAAGCGATAGCATACCAGCTTCCGAACCTGAAAGAAGCGGTTTGCTATGACATGTTTGCCGATAAGGCGCAGCAATTCGCGGATTGGTCTACGGAAAATTTTGGCATAAAAGGCCGCGCCGCAGCTTCGCTGGAAGAAGCCGTGCGCGCTGGTCAGGTGATCACGGTGGCCGCGTCCAGATTAAAGCCGCTGGAATTTCGCGGCGAATGGGTGCAAGCGGGCGCTACCGTTCTGCTGTCGGGTTCTGCCAGGGGAGACGACGGCTTTTGGTTGAACTCGGATATCGTGTACGATAATATAAAGCTCCACGAGGCATACGTCGAAGAAGCGGTGGCTTCCGGCGACAAACAGGAGTACTACAACGGCGTTATAGGCGGACCGATCTACCGGCTAATCGACGACGGCAAGCTTCCGGCTCTAGAGAAATCAATCAGTTTGGGCGACATTGTGCTGGGCGAAGCGAAAGGCCGCCGCACCGCCGACCAGCGCATATTGTTTGTCGCGTGCGGCATGTCCGTGTTCGACGTGGCATGGGGCTATGAGCTATATCAAACGGCGCTGGAAAAGGGCATCGGACAGCGGCTCACACTTTGGGATTCCCCCAGGCAGGCATAGGTACCGGCGGGTAATATGCTTTGGGCGGAGCGGAGCACCGCTCCGCCTATTGTTTTATAGATATATAAACAACAAAAGCGCGCCGACGATCAGTCGCCAACACGCTTTTATTATTTATCATTTGTATATTTGATTAATTTATAAGCGTTTGGTTATTGCTGCTTAAGCGCGGTCAGTTCGTCCAGCAGCGGCTGCACCAGCGGCATTTTCTCCGCAAGCCAGGTCTGATAATTAGCTTCGACATCCGGCCCCTTCAGCACGATAGCGGCCATTTCGTCGGCCAACTGGAACGTCGCGCGGTTGCGTGCTTCGGACGCGTAGAAGTACACGTCCATATCAATCTTGTAGAAGTGCTCGTCGTCGGTCATCGAATTTTTCTGCAGCTACTGGTTCTTCGCCTTATCGCGCCATATCTGCGGCAGCGTCGGATTTACCAACTGGAAGTTGTCAGGCATTATAAGCATGCCGGTATACAGCGGCTGCACGCTAAAATATTTCTGCGTCACCTGCATATCTTCAGGAAGCAGGCTTACGATTTCGCCGTCGGCGGTCGTTTCCCAGTCCACTCCCTCGAAGCCCATGCGGATTATGAACTGCGCCTCGTCGGTACAGCTGTAATCGAGCATATCAAGGAAGCGTTCAAACTTATCGTCGTCGATGGTCGGAGAATAAAGATCGCATCCGCCCCAGTTGCTTGCCTCGACGGCGCGGTATATGCCGTCGTCCGCGTTCACAAACGCGTAAGTCAGCGCCTCGTGGGGTTCCAAGCCAAGGTTTTGGCGAATAAAGTTAGCCTGGCGACTGCCTACCGTCGCCATTCCGGCGGCGATGTTCATAGCGGCGATACCGGCGGTGTTAAGATCCGCCTCGTTCGCGCGGCCTACGGGCAGCGTGTAGAATTCGGGATGCAGCAATCCTTCGTCGTACGCGGCGCGCCAGCGCTTCAGTCCGTCCAATACTTCAGGATCGCCCATGCCCCATTGGAATACGCCGTTCTCATCTTGATAGAACTGAGAGACGCTCCATGCATGCAGCGCGTTCGCCATAAACAGAACGGGCAAGTTGCCTGTGGGCACGTCGATGGGAACTAGCGCCTCTCCCACGTTTCCGGGATCCTGCGCCTTTATCTTACGCGCGATTTCAAGTATCTCGTCTATGGTATAATAATCTTTTACTTCTTCGCCTACGGCCTGGATCCAATCGGCTCGCATCCACATGCCCATGTGCGAGAACAGCGTTGGCACGGGCTTGTTCGTGCTATAGATCGGACGGCCCAGCGCATAGTATCCGCCGACGCGCTCGGCCAGCTGCTCGGCGATGCCGGTATCCACCTGGCTTTGGGCGATGTTGGGCCACTTGTCCTGCCAGCCTTCAGGCAGTTCCTTTAGCAGTTCCTGTTCCACCCAGTCCGCGTATTCAGAATAAACGAACGGATAGCGAACTACGTCCGGCATGTCTCCGGCGCTTACCCATATACGGATCATTTCAGCGCTGTTTTCGGCGGTCAGCGGAATAATCTCGTATTCCATGTTAAACTTCTCATTCCAGTATTTGGCGAAGTCGTCGCTGTTTACGTCCAGGTTCGTTGTGTCGATCGCGTATTCAATAACGTAATGGGTGCTGTAGTCCTTTTCCTGTGACTCGGCAATCGCGCCAACGCCAGCCGTCGCCGATACCATCATCAGAACCGCAATAGCCAGTGTCAGAAATCTTTTTGCGTTGTTCATGAATATCCTCCTTAAAATGGTGTGTTGTTTCGAGCGCGTGCGCCGCGCCCTATAATCGGCGGGGAACTTCCCCCGCTGATTTACGATTTTATCGCGCCCACCAGCACGCCCTTAACAAAATGTTTCTGTAAAAACGGGAATACGAGCATCACCGGCAACATGGTGATAATGATTGCGGCCGTCTTCAAGCCCATCGTGAAATTCTGCTTGTCGTACATAATGCTGCCACCCTCGCTTACCACAATGGAGTCCACTCGAGATTCCAGCACTATGCTGCGCAGCACCAGCTGGAGGGTTTGAAGGCTCCCCTTTTGCAGGAATATCATCGCGTTGTACCACTCGTTCCAGCGATCAACAGTGTAGAAGAGGGTAATTGTGGCCATGATTGGCATCGACAGCGGAAGTATTATCCGCCACAGTATCAGCCAATCACCGGCGCCGTCCAGCTTTGCAGACTCGATCAGGGAGTCTGGCAGTCCCGTGAAGAAGTTTCTCATTATAATCATATAGAACGTACTGACGGTGCTTGCCAGCACCACCGACCAGAGCGTGTTGGTCAGCCCCAATTCTTTCATCAGCATATACATGGGGATGATCCCGCCCGAGAACAGCATAGTGAACAGTACGAAGTAAAAGAAAAACTTGCGTCCCGGGAAATTCGGGCGGCTGGAGCCGTAGGCGAACGACGCCGTGCAGAACAGACTAAGCGGGATTCCCATAAGCAATACGGTTAGCGTATTCTTGTAGCCGGTGGCGATCCGCTTATCCGCAAGCAGCTGCTGATACGAGGCGAGCGTGGGCCTTTTAGGAAATAGAAACACCTTCGTTGAGGCGTATTCCGCCTCCGTGGTGAACGAAATCATCACCACGTTGATGAACGGCAACAGTACGACCAATCCCCAAATTATGAGAATCGCCGCGATCACAACGTCGCTTACCTTTACATGATTGAGCCTGCGGCGATTGATCGGCTTGTTAATTACTTCCATTATCTCCGTCTCCTTTCTCAGCCTAGAAGGCCGTCGCTGCCCATCATCTTGGCTCCCCTGTCGGCCAGCAGAAGCAGAACCATATTCACTATCGAGCGGAACAGGCTGACCGCCGTTGAAAAGGCGAAGTTCGGCGGGCTGAGGAAGGTGATGCGGTAGATATACATATCGAGCGTTTCAGCCACATCGCGGACAGCGGGATTCGACAGATTGAAAACTTGATCAAATCCGGTAGACATAAGGCCGCCCATCGCCAGTATGAACATAACTATTATTGTAGGTGTGATATTGGGCAGCGTTATGCTGAATAGCTTTTGGAATCGGCTGGCGCCGTCGATTTCTGCGGCCTCGTACTGGTCGGTATTGATGCCTGAAATCGCCGCAAGATATACGATCGCGCTCCATCCGGCGTTCTTCCATACCTCGGTTACGTATAGCATCGGTATAAAAACCTGAGTATTGCCAAGGAAGTTGAATATAGTGCCTCCGGTAAACAGCTTGATAATATTATTGACAAGTCCGTTATAAGCCAATAGGTTGATTATGATACTCGCGACCACGACCCAGGACAAAAAATGCGGGAACGTAAGCACGGTTTGGATACTTCGCTTCAGTTTGGTAAATCGCATCTCGTTTAACAGAAGCGCCAGAATAATTGGCATCGGAAACTGAAATACCATTCGCCCGATATTGATCGTCAGAGTTTTTATAACCGATTTATAGAAGGCCGCGTCAACGAATACATACTGAAAATTTTGCATACCTATCCAGGGGCTTCCCCAGATACCCAGGTTCGCCCTGTATCTCTTGAACGCCAATACCAACCCGCCCATCGGTCCGTAAGCGAAAATAACATACCATACCAGGCCGGGGATCAGCAGGGTGTAAACGATGCGGTTTTTCCAAATAGCCGCCCACAGGCTGGTATGGCGGCGACTGACCGTGACCTGTGCGGCGTGAGCGGTTTTCATTCACACATCCACCCCTTGTTATAAATGTTATTACAACGATGCCAACGGCACCTTCGCGATTACGGCGCTGCGCACATTGTCCGCTTCCTGAAGCGTACATCCGATGTACAGATAGCCTCCGAACTCGCATTTGGCCGGATAGAACCACGTGCGCCCCCGTCCGCCCAAAGCCGCGTCGCCGCCCTCAAACAGGCGGTATACCTTGCTGAACACCCTGCTTCCCGGTTCCGCCACCGCGATACACAGCAGCGTCCGTACGAAGTTGCCCCGCTCGGCGTTGTAAACCAGATAGCGCCTGCCGTCCGCGAGTATTCCCGCGCACATTTTGGAACCCGCGATAGGCATAGGCGACAGCGCAGGTTCACTCCAGCTACTTCCATAATCGACGCTTTCATAGATATAGGCCGGACCGTCGCCGTTGCCGTTGCGAACATAAGCCACTATATTCCCGCTCTGCGCGTGCAGCGTGATTTCAGGACACCGGATGCGCACTCCGTCCGGGTTCAGGGGATCGTACAAAAACCGGCAGCGCCACGGGGCGGCTATGTCATCTCCCTGGCTTATCAGAGCCACCGGGAATGCCGGGGTTTCGTTCTTCCTTGGCGTCCACCCGCCCACAATCCAGTTCCCGTTATCCATCTTTATCGGATTGGTGTTGGTGATGAAGCCGTCGGCAACTTGCGATATTTGCGTCCAAACTTCTTCGCCGCCCGGCTGGCGCTTGTACAGTTTTAGTGCGGTGGTCATATTCCTGCCGCTCATCTCCGTTACAAGGGCATACAGATCGTCGCCGCAAGGAAAAAAGTTTACCGGCACGCAGTGGCGTCCCACATTGCTAAAGCTTCCTGCGAGAACAAACGGTTCGCTCCAGCTATCGCCCCCGTCCTCGGAATAAACGCCCCGGATGAGCGAGGTGCCGCAGATCTCGGCGTCGGTAGAATTATACCACGCGGCGTACAGCCGACCGCCGTGATGCGCGAGCGAGACATCCAGCAGGAAGGGCAGGATATCCTTGCGACCGTCGTGGGCGATGATATGCCGCATGCCCGCAGGTGGCAAGATGGCGCTTTCCTCGGGATAGGGTATATCCGCCGCCCATACGAAGGAGCATGTTTTAAGTTCCGGCATTGCAGTTCTCACCTTCGCCTAGCTGAATTCAGGTTTCTGGAGATCGAGCCCATGGGCGATGCTATCCCATACGGCGTCGTACGTACCGTTCGCGCGATCCGTCCACGCCTTGGCTATCGCTTTAGCGGAGGCCTCGTTCTGTACGATTATGTTCACCTGCATCAGAATCTTATCCTTGCGGCGGATGGATAGGAACATCGGGAATATGCCGTTGGATTGTTCGGTATATAACGCTATATAATCTTTTTCCCGCTCGAATACAACGCGGTAATCATTGGCGGCGGCTTCATACTGACGCTGTATATCGGCGGATGCTCGGACTAAGCCTTCCTTCAGGCGCCGCAGACCGCCTTCTGTTAGGCTGTATGTGATGCCCGTGGATACGCCCTGCTCCAACAAGCCGTCCTCCCGAAGTCTCGACAGCGTCCTTGGCGAATCGAATTCCCTCTCCAATCCACTGTCGAACAAAAAACGGAAAATCTGGGAAGGCGTCGGCGAAACCAGCTTATCCACCGCCAGCAAAACCGCCAATTCCTGTCTGTCCATTCTTCCACAGGCCCTCAAAAGCGGGGGCGTCCCCTTTCCGAATTACAGATCGTCGATAAAGTCGATACTGCCGTTTAGGTAATCCAGCGCCATAGCCGCCGCTCCGTCGGCCGCGTCGCCGCTGGGGAATATCATCTTGGCGTTGGGATACTGATCGGTGAACAGTTTCCGGTATTCGTCGGTAAAAAACTCGTTGTTCACAAACACGCTGCCCCACATCCCGGAGAGAAAGCCGTCTTCCTTATTGAAATCCAACTTTCTTGTTACCGTTTGGGCGACCTTGAACAATTCCTCCGCGCCCCGCTTGATTATGGAAACGGCGGCCTGATCGCCTTCCTTGGCGGCGTCGTACACCAGCAGAGCCAACTCCGGATTGATGGGACGCCGGTAAAGCGCCGTTGAGCACTGGATCAGCTTGTCGGCGTCAAAGCCGTGAAAATGTTCTATCATCTTGCGAACGAGCGGGGTTTTCGGTACGCTCTCGTCAACCCACTTGGACATATGATTCAGCGCCATCACAGACATCCAGCGGCTGGAGCCTTCGTCGCCGTTTATGGTTATCGAATAGCCGCCGGACCTCGTTACCTTGCCCTTCGCGTTGCGTCCTACCACAATGGAACCAGTGCCGGATATCGCGAGCACCCCCACGCCCTTCGTGGCGGCATACAAAGCCATTATCCCGTCGTTCATGCAGAAGATGGAGCAGCGGAACTGCAGCGCGTCGTAGAAGGTTTCGACGATAAGGCTATCCTGAGGCGAATCGATGCCGGCGGCGCCGACCACTATGCAGCGGCAGTCCTCCATACTTCCATCGAACGATTTGATAAGCGAGGATATAAGCCTCGATATGCGCCTCTGCGCAACCTGCTTGCCCACGATGCTGTGGTTTGTGGTCTCGCCGGTAAGCGTGGCAATCGTACGTCCATCAAGCGTTTTAGCCTTGAGCAGGCACTTTGTGGAACCCCCGTCTATACCAATGACATAGTCCATGGGTTACCCCTTTTCTGGCACAGCGGGTGATGTCGCCTTCACCTTGGTCTCCATGTCGGAGAAGATCTCCCGTACCGCCGGGTGGCGTTCGCGCCTTAATTCCTGGGTGAGCAGCGCCGATATCAACTGGCCTGGGAATATATCGCAAAAGGGCGACGCGTATTTGCTGTCGGACGCCTTCAGGTTGAGTACGTCGCCGCCCGACACGCTGTCGGTTTTGTCGATTATAAAGCAGTTGGGCGTCGCTTTTGAGGTGATATCCGCAAGCTTGCGCATTCGAGAGCCGTCCGCGTCGTCGGAATAGAACAGGAACAGCGCCGTGCCTTCGTCTGTGCAGCAGGCAGGGCCGTGCAGATACTCCTCAAACTCGTATCCGGAGCCGGGATAGCACAGCGTCTCCAGAACTTTAAGCGCGTCCTCGTCGCCAACCGCGCCCGCGCAACCTTTGCCTACGAACAGATAGCGCCTCGCCTGCTTCAGCGACTGCATGTGCTTTTTATAGAAAGCGCCGCATCGGGCAATGTTCTCCTCGCCGTATCCTATTGTTTCATCCAGCAGCGCGATTTCGCAGTCGTAGCGAGTTTCGCCGATGATTCCAGCCTGCAGCGCGCCTTCGAGCGCGCACAGATAAAGCGCCAGCACGGTGCCCGTATAGCCTTGTGTTTTTGGGCCTACCGTCTCGATGCCCACACCTATATCCACCGCCAGGTCGGCGGCCTTCGCGACTGGCACGTCAAGCTCTGCGGTGAACGCGACGACCGGGTAGCTTTTATCCCGCTGAGCGTTAAGATAGGCCACGGTATTTGTCGATTTACCCCCCTGGGAAACCGCCAGGATCATCGGCCGCTCGGCGCGGATTGTCGGCGGATTGCTGGGCGCGCCCACCGTTACTTCTATTCCGAGCACATACTCCATAAACGCTTGAGCGGCGCGGCATGCGTTCAAGCTGGAGCCGCTGCCTATAAGATATATACGCGCGGGCTTTCTATCGGCAAAAAAACGACCGAATGCGCTGAAGAGCGTTTTGCGTTCGTTCAGAATGCGCTTCATGCAGGCAGGCTGGCCAAGGTAATATTGGTACATATCCCGAAGCATCGTTCCCAAATTGACCCTCCTTATTATCCAAATAGCATTATCACTTTCGCTACTATTCTATATAAAGGGGTCGCGGCTGTAAAGGATGAATATATTTAAAATGCGCATATAATTTCTGCCAATTTGACGCCGAATAACGTTAATATGACTAAAATTTAGGATATTTTTCAGGCAAAATAGCAGCACTAATTTTCATTGCACAAATTTCAGAAACAAACAAGTATGATGTTTTGTACGACCTGCAAACGTGCCGTGGCTCTGGTCAGATCCGCACGGGTTGGCTATAATATCGAAAGACTTAACGTACATAAACGCACTGCGCCGGTATGTGAGGCTATTATGGAAACAGATCAGATCCGAGTGCTTATTGTAGACGATGACGAAGGCACTGTCAAGAGAGTGATGCGCGAGATAGGCGACGACGCTCGCCTGTCGCTTGCGGGTGTCGCGCACAACGGATACGAAGCGGTGGCCGCCGTCGCCGGCGCTCCGCCGGATGTCGTTGTGATGGATATCGAGATGGAGTCGAAGCTGGCCGGACTTTTCGCGGCGAAAGAAATCGTAAAAATGAACCCGTCTGTTAAGGTTATCATCCACACCAAGCACAACACCAGCTACCACGTATTCAAGGCGTTCCAGTTTGGCGTCACCGACTACATCATAAAGGGCGTTTCCATGCACGATCTGATTGATACGATAATGCGCGCGCACCAAAACAAGGCGTTCATTCACCCGCAGGCCGCAGCATACCTGCGTGCGGAATTCATGCAGCTGAAAAACGCACAGGAAAATCTGGCGTATGTAATGAAAGCCGTGCTGAAACTGACTGCGTCGGAGCTTGAGATACTAAAGCTGCTGCACAGCGGTATGAAGCAGCAGGAGGTTGCGAAGGTTCGCTTTATTGAAATGACGACTATGAAAACCCACGTTTCCAATATTCTAAAAAAGTTCGACCGGCGGTCTATCGCCGAACTGCTGGAAACCATTGAGAGCACAGGCTTTTTCAGCGTGATAGAGGAACCTTTGTAATCAGGCCGGAGGATATTTTATGCATACATTGGCGGATATACTGCTAGCGCGCTCGATCGCAGTGGTCGGCGCATCGGCAAACCCGGAAAAAATGGGATATGTAATATTGAACAACTTGATTCAGGGCGGGTACGCGGGCGCGCTTTATCCTGTAAATCTGAAAGAACAGATTATCCTGGGGCTGCCCTGCATACCAAGCGTCGCCGATATACCGGGCGAACTCGACCTTGTGGTGGTATGCGTGCCGGCAGCGCACGCTGCCTCCGTGCTGCGGCAGGCCGGGGCAAAGGGCGCGAAAGGCGCTATAATTATCAGCGGTGGATTTGGCGAAATCGGAAATTACGACAGGGCGGTCGAGCTTACGGACGCGGCGAAGGCATATGGCATGCGGGTGATCGGCCCCAATTGCCAGGGGGTAAACTATACCGCGAACCGCATGTGCGCCACCTGGCCGTTGGTGAAAAGCCCGGGCGCAATCGGTATAGTATCCCAAAGCGGCACCATAGGGGCGGAGATCGAATTGCTGGCCGAACGGGACGGCATAGGGGTCTCTTGTTTTGCCGCGCTGGGCAACAAGTCGGATATAGACGAGGCTGATTTCATCGACTTTTTCGTTAGCGATCCGCATACGAAGGTTATCGCTCTGAATATCGAGGGAATAGGCGATCCGGAGCGGTTTATCCCCGCTATAACCAGAGCGGCGCGAATAAAGCCGGTGGTAGCGCTGAAACCTGGGCGCACAGAAAAGGGAATGCGCGCGGTGGCGTCGCATACGAGTTCAATCGCGGGAAACGATCGGCTGTTCACGGCTTTTTGCCGGAAATACGGAATCATTCGCGCGGACGATCTTACGGAATTCTATGATTTCTGCAAAGCTGCGGCGCTATCCAAAACGCCTATGGGGCCGCGCGTGCTCATCATCTCCAGCAGCGGCGGCGCGGGAATACTTTCCGCCGACGCTGCGGACGAAGCCGGTCTGGACATCCGCGCCATCAGCGGCGAGACGATAGCTCGACTGGGACAAGCGCTGCCGTCTCAGTGCGTGCTCGCAAATCCGCTTGATCTAACCGGCGACGCCACCGCCAGCCGCTACGAGGCTGCGTTTGACGCTCTGGGCGGCAATAGCGAATTTGATGTGATACTTGCTATCTTCGGCGACCCAATCGCGGGCGCTTGCAAAGTTATACAGCGCCAGCTGAGCGTCGCATCCATGCCGGTGGTGGTTAGCTTTTTGGGCGGCGGCGACGTGCAGCTGCGCGAAACGGCGCTGATGCATCAAAACGGTATAGCGGTATATCCAACTCCGGAGCGTGCGGTTAAAGCGATCGGCGCGTTGGTGCGGTTGCGCCTCGCTGCGGCACGGCGAGAGAGAAAGATGGTAATATGATAAATAATATGATGCATAATATAGAGACGGAAATCCCAAAGGACCGCCGCAGTTTGCTCGAACATGAAGCTCTGCAATTGCTGACGGAATACGGCATTCCGGTGCCGCAGCATATTTTTGCCAGATATGCCGATACGGCGGTTAGCGCCGCCGCTGAAATTGGTTTCCCGGTGGCGATGAAAGTTGTGTCCAGGCAGATTTTGCATAAGTCCGATGTCGGCGGCGTACGGCTTGGGCTTGAAAGCGCCGAGCAGGTTAAAGATGCATGGGACGGGATAATGGCGTCGGTCCAGAAAGGCTGCCCGGAATCGCCTAAAGTCGACGGAATGCTGATTGTCGAGCAGCTTCCGCCGGGGCTTGAGTGCGTGGTTGGCATGGTGCGGGACGCGCAGTTTGGTACGGCGGTGATGTTCGGACTGGGCGGTGTGATGGTGGAACTGACGCGGGACGTGTCGTTCGGGCTGCTGCCGCTGGACAAGGACGAGGCCATGGAGATGATAGAAGCGCTCAAATGCAGCGAGCTTTTTAAAGGCTATCGCGGCAAACCGCCGCTGGACATAAACGCCATGGCGTCGATACTAGTAAAGATTGGCGGCTTGGCCGATGCCCATCCCGAAATCGCCGAGCTTGATATCAATCCCATGATTGTATATGAGCACGGAGTGATGACGGCGGACGCGCGAATATTGCTGAAAGCGGCGAAATAATAATATATAATGGAGAAAATATGGATAAGCTGATTATTACGGTTGCGCCAACCGGAGAGGGCGCGGGCAAAAAGGATAATCCCGCCTTGCCCGTTACGCCCGCCGAGATTGCAGAGGCGGTATATGATAGCTGGCTGGCCGGCGCTGCGGTAGCGCACATCCACGTGAGGGACGACGCCGGCAATCCCACAATGTCCACTGAAAAGTTTTCCGAAACCGTAGGCATGATCCGCCGGAAATGCGACATCGTACTAAACCTTACCAGTTCCGGGGATATAAACGCGGCGGACGATATTAGAATGGCGCACCTGCCGCTGCTAAAGCCAGATATCGCCTCGCTTGATTGCGGCAGCATGAACTGGGCATACAATGAATTATTTATTAATCATCCTCACTTTTTAGAAAAGCTGTCTATTGTTATGAGGGATAACGGCATCATGCCGGAAGTGGAAATTTTTGATACCGGAATGCTGGACAACGCGATGCATCTGGTAAAAAAAGGATTGTTTACTCAGCCGCTTCACGTTCAATTTGTTATGGGCGCGGCCGGCGGCATACCCGCCTCTATCGAAAATCTTATCTATTTAATAAGACAGCTGCCCACAGGCGCCACATGGTCGGCGTTTGGCATAGGGAGGCATCATATTCCCATTATGGCCGCGTCGATGCTGCTGGGCGGCCATGTGCGCGTCGGGTTCGAAGATAATATTTACTATAAAAAAGGCGTTCTTGCAAGCTCAAACGCCCAGCTGGTAGAACGCGCGATCCGCCTGGCGCGCGAGTTTGGCCGGGATGTGGCGTCGGCAGCGGAAGCGCGAGCTTATTTTGGCCTTCCGAGATCATTGTCGCATATTATATAATAATTATTATATAAAAATATAATAAAAAAAGCTCTGCGCATGGCTTGCGCCGCAGGGCTTTTACGCAATTCTAGTAATAGCCACCTTGCGAAAGAGTTCGCGCTCAGCGCATCCGCGCTCAAGCGTCGCCATCACCGCAGGCGGCACCCCTTCGGGATACAGCTTATCGTACTCCAGCAGCAAAGCGCCCACCACCGGTTCAAACAGCGCGTCGATGCAGTGCGCGCCGGGCAATTCAAGTCGCAGATATTTTTCGATAGTCTCCGTCATCAGCGAATCGCTCTTGCACACACCGCCGGACATCACCACCGTTATATCGCGCTTTTCCATTCCCAGTTTGCGCGCTCCTACCACAACGTAATGCGCCAACTCCTTGCTAAACAGCTCCAGATAAGCAGTGGCTACCGCGTCGCCCATCCGTATCGCCTCGAAAAGCAGCGGAGCGAAATTCTTGTATACGGGAGGAGTGGGCGCTTCGTATTCAGTGCGTCCGGTCGTGCGCATCATATGGAATTCCTCAGCTGTGGCGCATCCGGTGGCTTGCAGCAACAGCCCGGTGAGCGCGGTTTCAGGAGCCAGACCCACGCTGGCGTCCACCACCGTGTCGGCGATAAATCGTCCGATCGCGCCGCCGCCCTGGTGTTGATCCTTGAAATAATACGCGTATTGAAAATCCTGTCCCTCGCGATTGAATACCGAGCAGTTACCACCCGTTCCAAGGCAAATCACAGCGCAATCACGCCCAAGCATCTCGGTGCCGCCACGCAACGCGCCTATGCAATCGTTATAATATGAAATCATCTCGATACCCAGCGATTCGCGAAGCTGGCGCACTCCAATCGGGTATTCGAACGCCCAGTCCGCCCCGGAGCAGCTTGCCGATACTCGTTCAAAATCGGTTAGCTCCAGTCCCGCTGCGTTGACGACCTTCGCGACGGTATGGCGGATGCGCAGTATTTTGCGCATCCGCCTATCCGTATCAACATAATCCCAATCCTTGTCGTCGCCGAATCCCAGAATATTGCCAAGGTGATCTGCGGCGATTACGTGGGTTTTCGTGCCGCCCAGGTCGACCCCCAGTATCAAAGGCATGTTATTCACCTCGTCTCCGTCTGCGCAATATGACGGTTCATACAATTATTTGAACTGGGGAAGATACGCGCGATTCGCCTCAAGCATTTTCCCGAACAGTTCGCTGGCAAGGTCGTAGTCGCATATCAGCGGATGGTGCGTCAGCGCCAGCACGGCGGTGTCGCGATCGCCGGTGACAGCCGCTTCAGCTGTGAGCATTTCATAATTCTTCACCATGGACACGAGCCCCCATACCGCTTTAGGCGGCGGCATTGATACGGTAATTGGTTTCAATCCGTTGGCGTTAACCAGCACTGCGGTTTCCATAACCGCGCTATCCGGAAGGAAACGAAACACGCCGTTGTTTGGCACATTGATAACGTGCCATGTATCGCGATTGTTATATATAGCGTCCATAACGCTAAGAGCCACTGCCGCATAACCGCCGCCGCCCCGCTTTTTCAGCGACGGCGGCTTTTGATCGAACGAGGAATTCAGGAAATCCGCATAGATTTCCTTCTCCAATTCCAGCACCGTTTCGCCACGGGTCTTATTCTGCGCGAAAAGCGCCTCAACCTTCTTTTGGCGATGATAATAGTACTGCGTATATCCGCTTGGCACCGCCTTAAGCCTACTGGTAAGATCGACCGCCACCTCGCTTACGTTTTCGGCGACTTTATATAGTTCCTCTTCCGTCAGCGCGCGTCCGCGCACGCGAAAGTTATACGCGAAATTGCAATGATTCAAACCAAAAATGTCATACTGCACATCTTTTGCGTCCACGCCAAGCGCGGCGGCAGCTCGGTCTGCGGCGCGCACTCCGCCGTAGCACAGCGCGGCGCATTTTATTTGGGTGTTATCATGGATCGCCTGGGATACTATGCCGGTCGGGTTGGTATAGTTGATCATCCATGCATCCGGCGCGTTCTTTTCGATGGAGTCCGCGATTTTAAGCATTGCGGGGATTGTGCGCAGCGCTTTCATAAACCCGCCCGCACCCGTGGTTTCCTGGCCCAGCAATCCCATCGACAGCGGAATTTTCTCGTCGTTCACGCGGCAGGCGTTGCCGCCCACGCGGATTTGAGTGTTCACGAATGTAGAGCCTGAAACGGCTTCATCCAAATCGGTTGTGCTGCCGATGCGCACGTCCATACCCAGATGACGCGCAAACCGCTCGCAGAACGCCTTGACCGCGCCAAGCCTGTACGAGTCGATATCCATCAGCGTTATATCCGTTACGGGAAGCTGCGACCGCATCTGAGCCAGGCGCTCGAACAACTCGGGAGTGTAGGAGCTGCCGGCTCCGATAATGCTTATCTTCATTGACATGCCTTGGCGTGCCTCCTGTCAATTATCGATATTGCAGCCTTGCTGCCGCAATTTATTTTGAAGCCATGCCACGTCCACGTCTCGGAAGGGAACGCCGCGGTTTATAGCATACGCGGCCGCCGTGCCGGTCGCCTCGCCGATACACATCATCAATGCGATACCCCTCGCGCCGGTGAGCGCCAGATAATCGCAGCAGAACGTGCGGCCTGCTATGGCGACATTGTCAAGCCCTTTGGGAATAAAGCTGCCATACGGCATATGATACCAATCGTATTCGTCGATTTTGTTTAGTTCGTGATAGCTGGGATCCTTTCCACGGGAAGCGTTATCGTAGGGACCGGCGCTGCGGATAACTCCAACATCCGGACGCTTGCGGTTTTCCTCCACATCCTTCACGGTCAGCCTATCCTCGCCTATGATGCGCCGCGTCTCGCGCACGCCCAGCCTGTCGCCGGTGCTTCCCAGATAGCAGTCCTCGCAACCGGGTATGTAGCGGCGCATAAATTCCAACTGCTGCAGTATGCGCACTCTCGACTCAAGCTCGGCCCGGGTGAGATCTTCCACGCTCGTGCCATCTATATCGCGCACCCGTACCGAATTGCAGAAGATAGTGCCCTTGCGAAGCACCGTTACAAAGTTGCCCAGCTTGTCGTGCGGGTGGACAAAAAGGCCGTCCTTCTCCGCTTGAGCCAGCGCCTTTTCAAAACGCGGATCAGTTTCTTTATATTTAAACGCTTTGTCGGTATCCACGTTCGCCAGCGAAAACACCACCGTCGTCGCCATCATGGCGCCGTCCGCATCGGCTCCCTTTTCAAATTGCGCCCCGGCGCGCGCGCATAGGTCGGCGTCTCCCGTGGCATCTATGAACGTTTTTGCCAGCAGCGCCTGGCGTCCGGATTTTGATTCCACCACCACGCCGACGACGCGGTTTGGACCGTCCATCAGCACGTCGCAAAAGGTTGTATGCAGGCGCACCGGCAGCTTTTCGTCAACTACCTTCTTTGCGATGAACGATTTAAAATATTCGGAATCGTGGAAGAACCAATAGCTGAACTGCCCCATAACCCGCACGTCGGCGGCGTCCTTTCCGGCGTTTCGCACGGCGTCCATTATCTCTTCCGCAAAACCGCCGTTGGTGCGGTAAGCGGGATACGCGCCTCCAAGCGGCATGCCGCAGCCGTAGGAAGCCATGCCGCCCAGAAAACCAAGCTCCTCGATCAGCAGCACGTTCAACCCGTTGCGATGCGCTAGGAACGCCGCTCCCAAACCGCCGGGTCCGCCGCCCGCGACAAGCACGTCGCCTTTCCACGCAACGGGTATGGCCTGCTCGCCCAGCAGCACTTTGCCGTTCTCGATTTTATATTCAAGCATTATAGTTATCCTCCTGTTCGGATAGCGGTTCGCGCGGCTAAAGTACGCAGCGGCTACAAAGCAAGCGCCGCTTCCATAACGGACGCTTCGATATGTCCGGAGGGCAGCGGGGCGGGCCGCTGCCCTCCGGGACGCAGGTTTGTAAACTGTCCGCTGTCGCCCGAACGCCAAATGCCGTGCACAATTTCAAATACGTGATTGCCCATAACCGCCCGATGCAACCGCCCGTTCTGAAGCGCCCACGCCATATCCGCCACGCCGATACCTCGGCTGCATCCGTCGGAATAGCCGTGAGTCAGCGGAATTTCGTAGGGCGTCAAGCTAGAATAGTTGCGGCGGATTAACCGCACGGGGCCGCCAAAGCGATTTGGATCCGGCAGCAGCAGCGTACCCTCGGTGCCAAATATCTCCAGCTGGCATGTTTCCATGAAGCTGTCGGCCGAGGTGGTCACAGTGCCAAGCACTCCGCTTTCAAACTCCAGCACGCCCACCATACACGTGGGTGTTTTCAGCTGCGCAAGCTCGCCAAAATTCGGGTGCTGAACGTTCTGATAGCTGCGCGGACCCACGCGCGCGGCGCCCGCCGCGCGCCTAACCGGTCCAAGGATCGTAGTGAGCGCTGTAAGATAGTAACCGCCCATGTCGAACGGAATGCCCCCGCCTGGGCTGAGCGTCATGCGTTTGTTGTCGGGATCGGGAGACACAAGGAAAAGCCCGCGGGCGACCAGCGCGTGGGCTGTCACCGGTTGGCCGATCATTCCGGCGTCCACCAAATTGCGGCATGTTTGCAAGCCGCCGCCCAGGAATGTGTCGGGAGCCACGGCGTAGATCAAGCCCTTGGACTGCGCCAGCGCGGCCAGCTCGTCGGCCTCCTCCAGCGTCACCGCAGCCATTTTCTCGCTCCACACATGCTTGCCGCTTTCAAGCGCCTGCTTGCTGACCGCGTAATGCTCGGTAGGGCGCGTCAGATTCACTACGATTTCAATGTCGTCGCACGCGCATATCTCCTTGGTGGTCATTATGTGCAGTCCAAACTCGTCGGACTTTGCGGCGCTTCGTTCGGGTAAAATATCAGAAATACCCACCACATCCACCACGGAGAACTTTTTGGTAAGATTTGATAGGTACGTGCGCGAGATATTGCCGCATCCCACCACACCCACACCGTATTTTTTCATCTGATATCTCCTCAGCGCCTACACGCCCATGCGCTTTAGGTAGTCATAGCTGATTTTTAGGCTTGTAAAAGGATCGACGGGACACGTGTCCTGCTCGACGGCGAACCAGCAAACTCCGGTTTCGCGGCACGCTTTGATAATCTGATACCAATCGAGATTGCCCTGGCCAACCTCCGCGAACTGCTTGATTGTCGTGCCTATGCTTTCGGCGCCGGGGCCGATCGCATAATCCTTGAAGTGCACGAGCGTCATGCGTCCTTTAGCCCTGCGTATCCAATCCGGCGGATTAACTCCTCCTGCGGCAAGCCAATGCGTGTCCAGCACGAACTCTACGTTATCCGCGTCGGTTTCACTAAACAGTATATCCATCCCTGTGGTTCCGCCAAAGCTGATGAATTCCAGCGCGTGATTGTGGTAACCCAACCGTAAGCCCTCTTTTTTTAGCAGTGCGCCCGCGCGATTCATGGCGTCGGCGTATCGTTTGAATCCGTCGGGAGCGGCGCGCCACTGCTGCGGCACCGTCGGTACGGTCACCACAGGGGCGTCGAACAGGCGCGCGTCCTCTATCGCGGCGGCGGGATCAGCCAATATCGCGTCGGTCGCACTGCTGACCGTCGGGCGTATCAAACCGTACGCGTCCAGCAGGGATTTCAATTTTTCAGCGCTCATCGTATTTGGCAAAGCCATTTGAATACCTTGATATCCAATGGCCGCGATTTTCTTGAATGTATCGGCGACTTGCCCCTCGTCCCCCAGCGTCTCCCGGACAGTATACCCCTGCACGATAATTTTGTTCATATTCCATCCGTTCCCCGCGTTTGCGGCAAATGCTGGCCATCACCCGTTTTCTTTGATCATATCATAAAAAAAGACTCCAGCTTTGCCAAGATGGATTTAATTTGGACAGATTGTCGAATATCGGGGCGTTTTGCGGCTCGTCCCTACTGTTAAGCACGGTATTGCGCCAAAACGCGCGGAATCGGCTGTCGAAGGTATGAGATTCCCTCATACCTAAATATCTCGTTTTTTTATTGACAGCCCGCCGGGATGCTGGGCATAATAAATTATAGCCTTTTATACAAGTCGGATAATGAGTAAACGTGAAAACGACACGCCTACCCGCCTGAGTCAAGGAGGAAAATTCATGTATCAACCGCTGCAGCAAGAATTGGAAGAAAGCCGTTTCATCCGCCGCCCGATGCGAGTGGACAAATCGAATTCAGGCTATGAACGCTGGCGTAAAAAGCCGGTGCTGAAAACACGCAGGATACCGCTGGCCGAAGGATTCGATCGCATACGTAATACGGGCATCGGCACGCTTCGCATCGACAAGGAAAACACTCATTCCGGGCTGGGCAGCATCCGCCTGGATTACCCGAATTCAACGCACACTATAGCCCCCAACAACCGTGGCTACGGCAAAGTAGGCTTCATCGTGCCGCTGGACGGCGACGATCTTACGGAATTCAACCGTATTTCATTCTGGGCGTACGCACGGCCTACCGGCTTTAGCACTTACGGCATGTCGATAAGCCTGCACAACGCGGGAGCGCACATCATGCCCGTGCCGGGACGCTTTGAGGGAACCCACGAGGCCGATCTGCCGCCGGGACTGTGGACGCACGTGATATGGGAAATACCTGACATATATCGCGACAACGTGACGGGAATATCATTTCATACTGGAATGAACGGTTCGCCGGTTACGGCGGAAGAGTCCAAGAGCTTGCTTATCGACGACCTTAGGCTGGAGGTCGTCGATCCGGAAAAGACGCGCGGGTGGGATCTTCCTCCCGGAGAGATCGCCTACTGCCACAGCGGTTACGCGTCCGCCGCGAGAAAGCAAGCGGTGGCGCAACATTGCGCGGCTTCAACGTTCGCGCTAAACGAAGCGGACGGCGGCAAAGCGGTGTTCGTCGGAGAACCGCAAAAGCGGGACGGCGGCTTTGCGCTGCTGGATTTTACGCAATTCGACAAGCCGGGCTTCTATACGCTTAACGTCGGGGATGTATCCACGCCTCCGTTTGCAATCGGGCCGGACGCGTTTCTTGGCGCCGCGTGGAAAACGCTTAATTTCTTCTTTACGGAGCGATGCGGTTTCGACGTGCCCGGCGTCCATCCGGAATGCCATATGGATACGTTTTGCCGCCATCCGGACGGGCGCACAATACCGATCTGCGGAGGCTGGCACGACGCGGCGGATTTATCGCAGGCGATTGATAAAACCTGCGATGTGCTTGTCGCTATGCTGGAACTGGGTGACGCGACCCGCGCCGATCGCCCGGACCTGAGCGACCGAGTGCTGGAGGAAGCCCGCTGGGGCTTGAACTGGGCGATGCGCACCCGATTCGGCGACGGATACCGACATGTCGCGTTGACAAAAAGCCTGTGGACAAAGAATATTCGCGGCGATAAAGACGACATGACCGGCGAGGCGCGCAACACAGCGATTCATAATTACACTGCGGCTTACGCCTGCGCCGCTGCGGCTCCGCTTTACGCCAAGGACAAGATGTTCAGCGACTGGTGCGTTAAATGCGCCGGAGAGGATTTCTTTTTCGCCGAACCTGTGCTTGAAAGCTCGGACGACAACAGCCTGATGGCGGAGCGCATTGCGGCTGCCGTCTCGTCGGGGGCTATGCTGTACAAGGCGACCGGCGAAACGCGCTTCCTGGACGCCGCCGCCGCCAGAGCCCGTCAACTCGCCCAATGCCAGCAGCTCGAATGGCGCGACGACTTCTCCATCCCGCTGCGCGGATATTTTTATGATGATCGCGATAGAGCCCGTCCGATAAGCTTTTATCACCGCAGCTACGAACATTATTTTATTAAGGGCTTTATCCTTTTGTTGGAATGCGCGCCGATGCATCCGGACGCGGCGCTGTGGAAGCAATGCGCGGAGGCTTACGCGGATTATATCCGCGCCACAGCCGAAGTAATGGCGCCATACGGAATACTGCCCGCCGGGGTATACGAGATTGGAAATACCGATTATTCCAAGATGTCCCATGAAGGCTCAAAGAATATAGGCGGACCGACCATCGCGGAATACAACGCACAGGTGCTAAACGGAATCAAGCTCAGCGATACCCACTACCTGCGCCGGTTCCCGGTGTCCTACCAATTCAGGGGATTCCACGCAACGCTGCTCAGCAAGGCGAAGAACGTTTTCAACCTCGCGCGTTATTTTGGCGATCGCAATCTGTATGACATTGGCGTGCGCCAGCTCGAATACGCGTTAGGCTTCAATCCCTTTGCGTACAGTACGATGTACGGCGAAGGCTACGGATATCCGGAGCTTACAGGCGGCAACGCTGGACAGCCGGCCGGCGCGGTTCCGGTGGGTTTTGAGACCTTTGAAAACGACGACGAGCCGTATATGCCTATGCAAAACAACTGCACTTATAAAGAGCTATGGGTTTGCAGCACCGCGCGGGTGATGTGGAGCATCGCCGAGGTGTATAAGGGATTTTAATATCGTATGCCCCTGCCATGAATTGGCGAAAGGAGTGGAAGCGTTGTACCAGGAGCTGTTGGATCAACTAAAAGAAAGCCGATATATCCGCCGCCCGATGGAAGCGGATTTGAAAGAGTCTGCATTCGAGCGCTGGCGCAAAAAACCGGTGCTGAAAACACGCAAGCTGTCCTTATATGATAATTTTGATAAACTCATAGTCAGAGGTCCCGGAACGCTGCACCGGGACGGGGCGATCTCCGTATCGGGACAGGGCAGCGTGCGGCTGGACATGCCCACATCCACCGCGATAAAGCCCCCTAACAACCGGCGCTATGCCGAGCCGGGGATCCGCTTTCCGCTTGATCATGAAAACCTATATGAATATAACAGAATTTCCCTATGGGTGCGGGTGGAATCTCCGGGTTTCTCCAACCAATTCGTGCTGATCGCGCTGCATAACGAAGGCGAGCACATCGTGCCTGTGCCGGGACGTTTTGAGGGAACGCACCATAACGACGTTGTTCCCGAAGAATGGACGCAGGTGATATGGGAGATGCCGGACATATACCGCGACAATGTCACAGGTATATCAATATACACTTTCCTGCCTGGTTCGCCTATGAACGCAGCCGACAGGATGTCGCTATATGTTGATGATTTGCGGCTGGAAACCGTGAACCCGGAGAAAACTCGCGGGTTCGATCTTCCCGCTGGCGCCATAGCGTACTGCCACAGCGGCTACCTCGCCGATGCGCGCAAGCATGCGATAACGCAGAATTGTTCCGCCGACACGTTCGCGTTGAAGAACGCCAATAGCGGAGAAACGGTGTTCACAGGCACGGTGCGGCAAATAGAAAACGGCTTTGCGCTGATGGATTTTTCCGATTTCACCGCGCCGGGCTTTTATGTTCTTTCGGCGGGGGACGTTTGCACGAAGCCCTTACCTATCGGACCCGACGCCTATCTCTCCGCCGCGTGGAAAACGCTCAATTTCTTTTTCACGGAGAGATGCGGTTTTGAAGTGCCTGGCGTGCATATCGAATGCCATATGGACGCGTTCTGCCGCCATCCCGATGGTCGGACATTGCCGGTGTGCGGAGGCTGGCACGACGCGGCAGACGTATCACAATCCATCGACAAGACAAGCGACGTAATCGTTGCGATGCTCGACCTGGCCGCTTCCGTAAAGAAAGCCCATCCGGACTTGAGCGAGCGAGTTCTTGAGGAAGCGCGCTGGGGATTAAACTGGGCGATGCGCACCCGCTTTGGCGACGGGTACCGCCACATAAGCCTTATCAAAGGCATATGGAGCAATAACTATCGCGGAGATAAGGACGACATGACCGGCGATGCTCAGAATTTCGCCTCGCATAACTATGCCGCCGCTTACGCGTGCGCGTATGCGGCACCGTTCTATAAGTGGGATAAAATCTTTTCCGGCTGGTGCCTGAAATGCGCTGTAGAAGATTTCTTTTTTGCGGAAGAGACGATAGACTCCTCCGCCGACGGCAGCCTTATGTCGGAGCGTTTAGCATTGGCCGCGTCCGCTGCGGCGATGCTTTACAGAGTAACAGGCGAGGACCGCTTCCTGCAGGCGGCCGCTATGCGCGCCAAGCAGCTGTCGCAATGCCAGCAGCTTGAACGCAGGCTGGATTTCAGCATTCCGCTGCATGGTTATTTTTATGAGGATCGCGCTAAAACCAGGCCTATCGGCTTCTTCCACCGAAGCACCGAACAGTTTTATATGAAATGTTTTACGCTGCTACTTGACGACGCACCCGAGCATTCCGATAGCGGCCTGTGGCGCCAGTGCGTAAACGCCTACGCGGACTATATCCGGGAAACAGCGGATATTATGGCGCCCTACGGCATTTTACCGGCGGCTGTATACGAGATTGGCAATACGGATTATTCCAAGATATATCATGAAGGCGCCCGGGTCGGACTGCCAACGCTGGAGGAATTCAACGCGCAGGTAAAGAACGGCGTGAAGCTGAACGACTCCCATTATCTGCGGCGTTTCCCGGTGGCCTATCAGTTCAGAGGGTTTCACGCCACGCTGCTCAGCAAGGCCAAGAACGTATTTACCGTCGCCCGCTGTCTGCGCGACAAGGCTCTTTTTGATATCGCGGCGCGCCAGCTTGAATACGTTCTGGGCTTCAATCCGTTCGCTTACAGCACTATGTATGGAGAGGGGTATGATTATCCGCCGCTGTACGGCGGCTTTGCAGGTCAGCCTGTTGGTGCCGTGCCCGTCGGCTTTGAAACGTTTGAGAATGACGATGAGCCTTATATGCCTATGCAGAACAACTGTACATATAAAGAGATATGGGTATGCTCGACGGCGCGCGCGATGTGGAGCATCGCCGAAATTTACAACGGCATTTAACGCCGTTCTTCGCAAACATCATATTATATAAGGCAAAGCGGGCGGACACTCATCCGCCCGCTGATGTAAGGTGAAAACTCCTGCGGAGTTTTTTGAGTAATACTAAACTCCGTTTAAACGGAGTTTAGTATTAAAGCGACTCAACCGGTATCCGCGCTACCGCCGCGCTTCGAACATGTCCCGCTTCCTCCATAGTGCAAGCGATATATAGCCGCCCCTTATACTCGATGGAGCATGGATAGAACCAGCGATATCCCCTACCGCCAAACTCCGGAATTCCATCCTCAAATACCTTATACACCTTAGTGTATTCCATCTCGCCTGGTTCCGTCGCCGCGATCAGCAGCAAGCTGCGGTCGAAAAATCCCCGATCGTCATTGTATATTACATACCTACAGCCGCTGCTCAGCTTGCCGGCGTACAGCTTCGCGTTGCCAATCCTGTTATCCATAAGAACTGGCGGCGACCAGCTCTCCCCATAATCTGAGCTGACGAATACATACGCGTGCCCGCCGCCGGACGGGTCGCCCGGATGGCCGATGTCGTCGCGCACATACGCCGTGATCTGCGCGCCGTCCACAATAATTCCAATCTCAGCGCAGCGCAGATCGAGCGCGCCAGGCAGCAGCGGGTCATATACCGGGACGCAGCGCCACGGCTTTTCAATATCCATACCCTGGCTGATAAAAACGGCGGCAAATGAAGGCGTTTCGTCACGTTTGGACATCCACACCCCGGCGGCATAGCAGCCGTTGTCCATAAGAACCGGCGCTGCCGTCATCACCAGGCCGCCTCCCAGCGCGGATACCTTTCGCCAGTCGTTTTCATCGCGCATCACGTATAGGTCAAGCGAATCGGTTTGGTCGGTAAGGCTGTTATGTCCCATGCGCGTTACGACGGCATACAGCTTGCCCTCGTGCACGAACAAACTGGGCGGTACGAAGTGTTCCTCGTCGAAATTGGCTTCTCCCACCACGCGGAAGGGAGCCGACCAGCTAAGCCCCTCGTCGTCGGACCAGCGTCCGCGAATAAGCGACGAGCCGCCTATTTCCGTATTGGTCGAATTATACCAGGCTAAATAAAGTTTATTTTTGTAGACTGTTATCGCGCAGTCATTTAAAAACGGCAGAAGGTCGTCCCTACCGTCGTGCGCCAACACGCGCGACATTCCTTCCGGCGATAACATGCGATCATGATCCGGATAAGGCAGCCCGGACTTCCATACAGGGTTTTTCATATGGATCGTCTACCCCTTTCAGAAAGGCGCTGTGACCAGAAGCCGGGTTCGGGTTCGCCCTCGGCGATCGCCTGCCAGAAGCCGCCGTATGCGTCGGAAGAATTCTTTATCCAATTATCACAGATTTTCTTGGCTGTTGCGGTATCGCGCACGATTATGCTAACCTTCATTACGATGTTGCCGCCGTCGCGTATGGACAGAGAAACGGGCACATTCCCGCTTGATTTTTCGGAATACTGAGCGAGAAAATCCTGTTCCTTGCGGAACGCGTCGGCATATGCCGCGCTTTTCGCATCCGCCGCCGCAATCGTTTGCTCGGATAGTTCGCCTTGATGCGCGGACAAATATCGCGCGCCCTTCTCGTTCAGCGCCAGTTGAAGGCCCTGGGGACCGAGCGTCTGCCTTACCAACCCAGCTTCCTTCAGCGCCGCTATGGCTGGCAGCGGGTCATATGCCGACGCGATTCCATTATCAAATAGAAAGCGCTTTAGCTGACCTATGGTCAGCGCGTTAAGGCGACTAAGCGCGAGCAGTATCAGCAATTGCCGTTCCATGGGTACCTCCTGCGATATTCAATAAACGAATTCCTTCACGCTGTTCAGCGCGGCGCCCATTGAACAATCCACGTTTGGGTCGCACACTATATCGATAACCGCCGGTTTCCCGCTCTTCACCGCGCGATCCAGCGCCGCAGCTATATCCCCGGGATTAAACACCCGCTCGCCGTAGCACGCAAAGCCTTCCGCCACCTTTACATAATCTATCATACCCTGGTTTTCCGGCATATCAACGTCGCACTCGTAGCCGTACGCGTACTTTTGGTTCTGCCGTATCAACCCCAGATAGGCGTTGTTGACGACAATCACTATGACCGGAACCTTATTCTTTGCGCATACCGCCAGCTCCTGAACGTGGAAGGTGAATCCAAAATCTCCCATTACCGCAACCGCGCGCTTGCCGGTCGCAACAGCCGCGCCAAACGCGGCGGGTATATCGTATCCAAGGCAGCCGGCTCCTCCGGAGGGCAGGTACATCCTGGGCGAATTCACCCTCTGAAGCTGGCCGGACCATATCTGCGTGATACCGCAGCCGGTGGTGAAGATTGCATCGTCGCCAAAAAAGCTGTTCAATTCAGCGAAAACTCTGTGCGGGTTGATCGGCGCGACGTTGTAATCTGTTTTGCGGGCAAGCTCTTCGCGCAGTTTGGGCAGGTCGGCGACGTCCTTATGGCGGCTCTTTTTTCCGCGCGCGTCGGCTTCCTTCAAAAGCGCCAGGATCGCTTTTTTCGCATCCGCCACAATGCCAAGGTCGGCGGGGATAATCTTGCCGATCTCGCTTTTTTCTATATTTATGTGGATGAACTTCCGATCGCCCTTATACACGTCGACAGCGCCGGTATGCCTATCGGTAAAGCGGCAGCCGATACCAAGCACGAGGTCGGAATCCAAAAATACTTTGTTGCCGATGGGTTGTCCCACCTGAATACCGGCATGCCCGGCGTTCAGCGGGTGCTCCTCAGGAATGCCGCCCTTTGCCATGTAGGTGGTGATCACAGGCATATTAAGCGTTTCCGCCAGCCGCACGCATTCGGACGCGGCTTCCGCCAGAACCACGCCGCCGCCCATAAGCAGCACGGGGTTTTGCGCGGCGTTGATCATTTCTATCGCGGCGGCGATATCAGCCGCGTTCGGCTCCGGTTTTTCAAAACTTTGCGGTTTGTAGGACGACGGGTCGAAATCGATATCGCTGTTTTGAATATCCAGCGGCAAATCGATCACCACCGGGCCGGGCTTGTCTTCCCGCGCCGTGCGGAAAGCGTCGGAAAAGGTGGAAATCACGTCGCCCGCACGGGTGATCTGGTATGTTTTCTTGGCTATAGGCGCGCATATCCTCGCGATATCCACGCATTGAAACGCATCCTTGCCGAGCTGCGCGGTAACCGCTTGTCCAGTGATTGCTATAACGGGAATGCTGTCTATATTGCAGCTGTAAATTCCTGTTACAAAATTAGTCGCGCCGGGTCCCGATGTACAGATTGCCGCCGCCATTCTGCCGCTCGCCCGAAAATGACCGCCCGCCGCGTGTACGCACGCTTCCTCATGGCGGTGGCAGAAATGCCTGATACCGGATCTCCCTAAATACTTGTACAGCCCGTTGATACCAGCGCCGGGTATGCCGTACGCGGTGTCGATGCCTTCAAGCTCCATGATCTTGACAATTGCCTCTGATGCCTTCATTGCTGCGCTCAACTCCTTGATTTCAATAACCGAAATCGCACTTCAACTATTCCAATTGCATCTTAGCGCGACTAATAGCAGGATTCAAGCAGGAAAAAGAGATTCGCCGCTTTAACCAAATACATATGACGTTATTATGGCTTATTGACGATGCCTCATATTATCTATTTGGATTAAGCGCGTATAGACAAATTATTCCTTATGTAATATAGTAGCGGCATCGCGGCTATATGCGTTTAACACACGAACCGCCGCCTGCGAATCTAAGAGCCTGCGCAAGGATCGGAGAAATGCGCAGCTTGGAGCGGATTTTGTTCCTTCGCCCTTCGTCCTAATCCACAGGGGGAGAGGCTGGGAGGGGGATCGCAATTTAAGCGTAGCAAAGCTTCCACTTACTCAAAAAAACTCCGTAGGAGTTTTCTTCCCTTCTCAAAGGAGCGAAGCGACGCGTGAAACATAGGGAGGCGTAGTCGGTAGCTACGCCCCCTGCGCTGAACCCAAGCTGGCGGAAAAGACGCCCAAGATGCGCGTTTCGAAGATTCTTGCGCAGGCTCTAAGAGAAGCTGTACTGGCGCGAATACTCAGCGGCGTAAGTACTCGCAAATTCGAAGGGACTGTGGATTATCTGACACCCGAAGCAAAGGGCGTTAGCAAAAGCGAGGCAAGCGGATATCTATAGAAGAAGTATCCAAGCGCGGCGAACAGTCTGCCGGAAGGTCTTGACGCGACGCTGACAGTGAATTTGCTGGGGCTAGCGGGGTATCTTCATAAGACGTTCTCTACGACGAACCCTTTGGAATCAGCCAATTTCGGTTGCCGCAGGGTAACGCGCCGCGTAAGCAATGTACCAGACAGCGCCATGGCGATCCGCCACGCGGCGGCAGGCTTCATGGAGGTTGAGCGCGGTTTCCGCCGCGTCAAAGGCTTCATGCAACTCCCAAAGCTGGATAAAGCGTTATCCGCTGCCATTCAAGAACGGCTCAAAAACGGCAAGGCCGCTTAACTCCTCACTGCCGTCACTCGTGCCGCTTCTCTATCAATTTCCACGATCGATGGGACAATCTCTTAACGCTTGCAAAATTAATGGTTAAGCACGATTTGGGTGTGGGAACAAGCAACATAATTCGTATCAAGAAAATCGACTCGGACTACTTTGAGGAACAGTAAATCCGTCCACTCTACCATTCAGAAGAAGGAGGTCGCAATGGGCGATAAGTTGCTATTCATATACAAAACGCTCCTCGCACATTATGGCGAGCTTAACTGGTGGCCGACGAAGACGCCCTACGAGGTAATAGTCGGTGCCGTGCTTACCCAGAACACGGCGTGGGGCAATGTAGAAAAGGCAATCGCAGGTTTTGGAGATAACCTCACACCTGAATTTATGGAAAATGTTGGCCTTGCGGAATTGACGGAGATAATCCGTCCGGCAGGTTTCTTCAACCAGAAGGCAGGTTGCCTCAAAGCGGTCACGGCTTGGTACGCAGGGTACGGCTATGATGCGCCGACCTTGCAAAGAGAACCGCTCGCCAAGCTGAGAACCGAACTGCTTACTACAAAAGGCGTCGGACAGGAAACCGCCGATTCGATACTGCTCTATGCTTTCGGATTCATGACTTTCGTGGTGGACGCTTACACAGCCCGGCTCTGCGGTCGGTATCCGATTGAAACAGGCAAAGGCTACGAAGCGGTCAAGGCATATTTTGAGGGAAACTTGCCACAGAGCGCGGGAGTCTACAATAATTTCCACGCCCTCATTGTGATAAACGCAAAAGAGCATTGCCGGAAGAAGCCTTTGTGCGACGGCTGCCCGCTCGGCGGGACTTGCTGGAGGTGTGGCATATGATACTGCCAACAATCCGCGATAAGCGATTCATCACCCTCTGCAGAGGTGGCGTATTGACGGACGACGACCACCGCCTGCTGGCGCTTTGGGCGGCTGATTGCGCCGAACATGTCCTGCATATTTTTGAGGACTCCTGCCCAAACGACGACCGACCTCGCCGCGCCATTGAAGCGACCCGCGCTTGGGTGAATGGCGAAATCAAGATGAGTGCGTCAAAGGAACTTGCGGGGGCGGCACAGAATGCTGCAAGGGGGATAAAAGGTGTGTCCGAAGCGGCAAGGATGGCGGCTCTCTCAGCAGGGCAAGCAGCTGTGGTTGCCCATGTCGCGGCACACGAGTTGGGCGCGGCGGCATACGCAATCCGTACTGTTATGGAATCCGCAGCAAAGTTCGAGCGGGAAGCGACGAGAATTAAAGAACGTGACTGGCAACTAAGTAGGTTGCATAAACAGATACGGGAACTGGTGATTGACGATATGCGGCTTAGAAACGATATTTGTTGGAATGTGTTTATCACGTGAGCGGAGAGAGAATAGGTAAAAAATTGTGCATTTCGCAGGGAGTGTCTCGTGAACTGTGTAAACGGATAATCTTGACGATAGAAACGGAAACTAATAAGGCTTTTACGTCCGCGCAGGATAGGGCACCGGTGAAGATCGACCTGAGCGGCGCGGGTG